>NZ_CP120679.1:980000-1580000 GCF_029537375.1 Bacillus sp. HSf4
TGGTAGTCGGGGGCTTCCCCCCGCGAGAGTAGGACGTCGCCAGGCAGACTCATTCCGCAGTAGCTCAGTGGTAGAGCTATCGGCTGTTAACCGATCGGTCGCAGGTTCGAATCCTGCCTGCGGAGCCATTTTATTGGAGAGCTGTCCGAGTGGTCGAAGGAGCACGATTGGAAATCGTGTAGGCGGCCAACGCCGTCTCAAGGGTTCGAATCCCTTGCTCTCCGCCACTTTTAAAAACATCTGGCCCGTTGGTCAAGTGGTTAAGACACCGCCCTTTCACGGCGGTAACACGGGTTCGAATCCCGTACGGGTCACCATTTCTTTGGACAGCATGTTGAAAAGCAGAAAGCGAATGCCGGAACTTTTCAAAGGAAGGCATGCTAAGGGAGCAACGTCCTGTTGCAACGCATGCATTTGCACGTCCTGTGCTTCGGAGGATTAGCTCAGCTGGGAGAGCATCTGCCTTACAAGCAGAGGGTCGGCGGTTCGATCCCGTCATCCTCCACCATATCTATGAAAATCATATTATCGCGGGGTGGAGCAGTTCGGTAGCTCGTCGGGCTCATAACCCGAAGGTCGCAGGTTCAAATCCTGCCCCCGCAACCAAATTAAAATTCATTGCCAAAATGGTCCGGTAGTTCAGTTGGTTAGAATGCCTGCCTGTCACGCAGGAGGTCGCGGGTTCGAGTCCCGTCCGGACCGCCATTTAAATAAGGCTCGGTAGCTCAGTTGGTAGAGCAACGGACTGAAAATCCGTGTGTCGGCGGTTCGATTCCGTCCCGAGCCACCATTTGCCGGTCTAGCTCAATTGGTAGAGCAACTGACTTGTAATCAGTAGGTTGGGGGTTCAAGTCCTCTGGCCGGCACTGTTGTGGAGGGGTAGCGAAGTGGCTAAACGCGGCGGACTGTAAATCCGCTCCCTCAGGGTTCGGCGGTTCGAATCCGTCCCCCTCCACCATGATTTTAGGGGCATAGTTTAACGGTAGAACAGAGGTCTCCAAAACCTCCGGTGTGGGTTCGATTCCTACTGCCCCTGCCAATTTTACTTCACAATTTATGGCGGTTGTGGCGAAGTGGTTAACGCACCAGATTGTGGCTCTGGCACTCGTGGGTTCGATTCCCATCAATCGCCCTTAATATTGGGCTATAGCCAAGCGGTAAGGCAACGGACTTTGACTCCGTCATGCGCTGGTTCGAATCCAGCTAGCCCAGTTTTATCTTTCTTTAAAAAGCTGAATATGATAAAATAAGTTCATCATGAAAATGCGGAAGTAGTTCAGTGGTAGAACACCACCTTGCCAAGGTGGGGGTCGCGGGTTCGAATCCCGTCTTCCGCTCCAATTTCTTAAAATGATGGCGGCATAGCCAAGTGGTAAGGCAGAGGTCTGCAAAACCTTTATCCCCGGTTCGAATCCGGGTGTCGCCTTATTTGCCTCGTGCCGGGGTGGTGGAATTGGCAGACACACAGGACTTAAAATCCTGCGGTAGGTGACTACCGTGCCGGTTCAAGTCCGGCCCTCGGCACCATTTGCTCACACATGCCGGTGTGGCGGAATTGGCAGACGCGCACGACTCAAAATCGTGTTCCTTCGGGAGTGTCGGTTCGACCCCGACCACCGGTATCCTTTGCTCTTTTTAAGAGCCGATAAGATTTTTCGAAACGCTCATAAATGTTGATATATCAACGTTTATGAGCGTTTTGCATTATTAAAGAAGAGGCATTATTGAAATAACAAAAAGAGGCCCTCGAAAGGGCCTTTTAATCGTATTCAATAACAACAGTTTTATTTTTGGCGTTTTCGAGAAATTGTATAGTTTCTTTAACTAATTCAACTAATTCTTTTTTAAAACCGTCTGAAGTATCTAGTTTGCTTACATCAAAACTTTTCATTTGGTTTATTGTTAATTGTACATCTTCAATTACCCAAGGTGAGTCATTATACCATCCTTCTTGATAAAAGTACTCTTTGATTATTCCTTCTTTTTTAATGTTGGTATCTAATAAAGAATTTAATAAAGTCTCAAAGTATCCATTCCAAATCACGACTTTGTTTTCTCCATCAGATAAGACAATTTCAGGTTCACCCTCAAATCCATCATAAAATTTTGTATGTAACAATTCAATCAATCCTCCTTTAGGGAAAATCCCTCCCTAAAATCAACTTTATGAATCAAGATAGAAGTCGCTTGCGTTATGGACTGCCCGAAAAAGGAGTAAACTTGGAAGTGAAGCAGGTGTCTGGAGGAGTGAATGGGCGGCATATTTGAATTTTGAAATGTGCACTTATTATCGATCCGGGTTATCCGCATAGCCAATTGCAAAACACGGCCCTCTAAAAAGAGGACCGTAGTTTTTAAAAGTCCAAAATTGTAAATGGTTAATTATTCACTTCGTATTTATTACCATTGATGATAATACTTTTTGCTTCAACTAATAATAAGGCATCCCATATCTCTAATGCAAAATTAGCATTGGAGTAATATTGATTTACCCAATCTTCTTCTATTGACGAAGGCTTAATTTGTCCAATCCCATTTTTATAAAAGTCTATTGAAGTTAACTCTAAATAATCTTGGTCTTCTGTTTCATCAATTGTGTTGAATCTATCTTCACCGCTATCTTCAATGAAATACCAAGCAGATACTCCCTTAAAGATCATTTTATGTTTTGTTTCAAGACCATTGTCTATTGTCTTGAGCTCAAAACTAATCGAATTTTTCAACATATCAAATTCATACTTTTCAATAACTGCTGCCCACATTTCGTTCAGCAAAGTTACTAATCTTGTTTCCATGCTATGATCACTTTCCTTTATAAGTTTTTATCATATCTTCTATTTGTTTGAGAGAGTTATCTGTAATATCAATATGAGTAAGAGCTCTGTCATTAGAAATTTTACCGTCAAGAGTGATAGAACCTTTTCCATTAACACTGACTCTAAAGTAAGGTTTATCTCTCCCTCCAGACCCTTTATCCATGATCCTTACAGTAATTGTTTTATTGCCATTTGGTATGTTTACTTTGTATCCTTTTCCTTTAGCATTTGAAACAGAACCATCTAATTTATTTCCTATATCATCTGCTAACCCTTTAATGTTATTAACATACTTAGTACTCTTTGTGCTTTTTTCAACTTTTGAAGCTTTCTCAGCCGTTTTCTCGCCTTTTTGAACCTTAGAAATTTCCTCAGTTGATTTCGCACCTTTCTCAACCTTGGCAATTTTCTTTGCTGATTCCTCACCTTTGAATAATTTGTAACCGCGTTTTCCGTATTTAAATGCTTTTCCAAAAGGTGTGACATAAAATCCAGCTAAAAAACGATCTTTGACTGAAACGATTTCACCTGTTGCAAGGTCGTACCCAAATCCGGCTCTTACTGCATCATAAACTCCTGCAAATTCCAAACCAGTCTCTAGATATTTTTCCCATTCGCTTTTTTCAACATTTTCAGGAAGGGTGTATGCAGGTTCTAACTTGACGATTATATTACCATCTATATAAGCTCGGTACACTGTGTCATTATAAACAGTATATTTCTTTTCTAGCTTTTCTAACTCCTCTTCACTATACACTTTCTTAGAAACTTTTTGTGTCGCTAATTTTTTTGTTCGGTCAGGGTCGGCGAGAGTATTCATTTCAGTGTCTTCTTTATCTCCGACTTTTTTCAACATAACACCCATCGCTGTTTCTTGATTTCCACTCAGGGTATCCATCTCATCCGGCTTTAAAATCGCGCCTTTTTGATAGCTGGTTATTTCAATTTTTGGTCCGGTATACATATTTTCGAGCCTTGAGATGTACTTTTGCATCGTCTCAAGGTCGTTTTCTGCCGTTTTGAGGGCGTTTGTCTGCTCCCTGTCAAAGGTGTGCAGCTTTTCAATCGTCTGATTGATGTCTTTCATTGCTTTTCGGTTCTGTTCGTGAAACTCGTTATCGTTCAAATCCGGCAGATCGACAATATGGCTGACTTTCGCCATCGTGGCATTTGCTTTGGATACCAAGTGTTTAGTTGTTCGGTCAGCTGCATTCAAGCCCTGTTCCAATTCGTGTTCAAGAAAGGCTTGCGAAATATATCCGTTGTGATTCGGTTCAAGGGATTCCGATGCATTTTTGATTTTTTTCAGTGCTGACTGGTATTCGTCAATAAAAGATTCATAGAACTTCAAGAAAGGGGTGTGACATTCTTCATAAAAGTTACGAATGGCATCGCCGCCTTTTCCTTTTAAAGCATCGTCAAGGGACGTGATTCCATCCACACTTTTTTTGACATTGGCAATTTCATCTGATTGCTTTTTTAATTGTTCGAGCGTCTGGTCAATTGCATGGTGCAACGCTTGAACATCCAAGGTCTTCATGGCATTCTCCTCTAATACTAATGGTTACAATCAGTATAGAGTTTACCACTTTATAGTAGAATAATGGTGAATAAATCCTGTGCATCCATCAAAATGAATCATTTGGTTTAGGTTATTATTCCTTATCAATATCATTTGATAACTGAGGGGAAGGGGGGGACAGAATGCAACCAAACGGTTTCAAATGATGCGTGGTTTGGATGCAGATTGAATTAACGATCAAAAATACGAAAAAAATTTTAATATTTATTATAGTAACAACAAAGGGCAGGCGCTATGCCTGCTCCTTCTGTCTTTTTTCTAACGAGATTCAGTTGAGGATTTTAGGAAACTAATGAACAATGGTGAAATGACAATTACTGCAACGATTAATAAGAGTTTACTAGATATCAAATTGACAAATGTAGTATTAATTATATATAGGGCTAAAACCATTAAATAAAAAAACAAGTAAACATAACCATACATTTTTTTGCTGAATGGTTCTTTCATGTAAATCAAAAGAAATAGCCCTGCCATTAAAACAAAGAAAGTCATAGTTTCCCTTCTTTCATTTTTATTGTGGAAAAACCCCAGTTGGAACAGCTGCATATCCAAGTCCAGTAAAACGTATTCTGACACCATGCCCTTCATGTTCGTCTTGAATCATTTGACCAAAACCTACAAGTCCGCCTCCAATTACTCCGGCAATTGCACTTGCTAATTGTGTAGGCGGTACGGGTATAAACCTTGATATTGCAGCAAGACCAGTAGTTGCTCCACCCCCTGCTTTAAATGATTGATAAAGTGTTCTTGTTTCATTACAGTCAAAATAAAGATTATACCCCCACCAGTACACTTTATGACCAGATCGGCCGCAACCTTTTTTCGCCACTTTCATTTTATCATTGTTTCCATTATCAAGCGTCAGTACACTACCGTCTTTGGCTAAAATTTTAACACTAAAATCGGAGTTAATGACAGCTTCATTTTGTTTTACTAAACCGTTTAAGTATTTAATCCACTCATGAACTTCGTTTGTTACAGAGTGGGAAATACCTAGTTTAGTATACGATGGATCTAAGATAAGAGTTCCATCTGCGTTTAATTTAAGATAAGCTTCTAACCTCTTTACATCATCCATATTCACATTTACATTTTCAAATTCTTCGCTTTTCAGCTTTTGGTTGGGTACAGAAATTCCTTTAGTTGATACAGCAGTTTCGTTATGTAATTTCTCATTATCAGTTAGTTCTGTAGCTGATGCGGCTATTGAAAAAACAGGTAAAGCCAATACTAATGTCAACAATACAACAAACACCTTAAAACCCTTGCAACCCCAATTGTTCATTATAATTACATCCTTTCCATTTATATTCCATCACATTGTACTTGAAAATTATTATTGTTTGGTGATTAAAATAAAAAAAGTTCAAAAGTAACATTTCTCTGCTTTATAAGCAATACTTTAGATGTGAAATTACACTGGGTGTAACGGATTAGCATTTTCATTTTTTGAGGAGGCACATGCTGAAGTAAGCCCAACTCTTATAAGAAGGGCTCTTTTTTAAAGATAAGTCTGCCGAGATAGGACGTTTAAAGATTCGTGGGGTAATGATCAATGTTGTCATGAAGCTCTTCTTGGCCTGATGGAAAGCGAGGAAGGCTGCGGTCCCATATGTTATGAAGAGTGCGAGTTCGGATTTTATTTGACCGCATTGGTCATTCATGTTACATTAAAAATGACCGATATGGTCATTTTCTGTGAAAGGAGTGAAGTGCAATTAACACAAAATTTAACAGTTTAAAGCCTGAAAAACAAGAACGCATTGTCAACGCGGCATTGACACAATTTGTACAAAGTGGCTATGAAAAAGCATCAACAAATGAAATCGTCAAGGAAGCACAAATATCTAAGGGATCGTTATTCAATTATTTCAATAATAAAAAAGATCTGTATCTTTATTTGATTGATCACGCCCTAAAAATAATTGATGGAATCTATGATGAAATAGATTTGAATGAACGTGACCTTTTTAAACGACTCAGTCAAGTCGGATTGATTAAATTAAAGATACAACAAACATACCCTTTAGTGTTTGATTTCTTAAAATCGATAGGTGAAGAACAAGCAGCAGAAGTTAAACCTGATATTGAGCAGCTAATGGGTAATATTCTGGATAATGGCTTAAATAGAATCTATGAAAATATAGATTGGTCAAAATTTCGAGAAGATGTCGATCCTGAAAAAGCACTTCATATCCTGAATTGGACAATGGTTGGTTTTGCAGAAGCTCAAATCAAGAAAATCAAGTCTTTTAAAAACGTCGGAATGGAGCATATCAACGAATGGAACAGCTATTCAAAGATACTGAAGCGTTGTTTCTATAAAGAGGGGGAAGAGTGATGAGCTTACTAAAAGTGTCCAATTTAACGAAAAAGTTTGGCAAGTTCACTGCTTTGGACGGAGTCAACTTTGAGGTGAATAAAGGTGAGGTAGTGGGCTTTATCGGTCCAAACGGTGCAGGTAAATCGACAACGATTCGAGTGTTATTAGGAATACTAAAGGCAACAAGCGGAGACGTTGAAATTTTTGACAAGGATGCCTGGCATGATGCAGTAGAAATACATAAGCGTATCGCTTATGTTCCTGGTGATGTCAATCTGTGGCCTAACTTAACTGGAGGCGAGGTCATTGATTTATTTGTGAAATTAAATGGCACAACGAACAAATCAAGACGCGAAGAGCTGATAAAAAAATTTGATTTGGATCCATCCAAAAAATGCAGAACATATTCTAAAGGAAATCGGCAAAAGGTTGCCTTAGTTGCTGCTTTTTCATCGGAGGCGGACCTTTATATTCTGGATGAACCGACATCTGGACTGGACCCGTTAATGGAAAAGGCTTTTCAGGAATGTGTGATGGATATAAAAAGGCAAGGAAAAAGTGTATTGCTGTCGAGTCATATCTTATCAGAGGTAGAAAAGCTGTGTGATCGAGTCAGTATCATACGACAAGGAAAAATTATTGAGTCCGGCACTTTAAGCGAATTGCGCCACTTAACACGAACACAAATGCTCGTTGAAACCAAACAGCCAATTACGGGTTTACATGAACTGCAAGGAATTCATGAAATCGAAGAACGTGAACTTGTCACGTCATTTCAGGTTGATAGTGAAAAAATGGATGATGTGATGAAGCATATTAGTCAATTTGGAATCGTTAGGCTGGAAAGTGCTCCACCGACGTTAGAGGACTTATTCATGCGTCATTATGAAGGAGCGAAGAATGCGGGAGTGGGAGGTGAACGGTGATGGCGAACAATTTAGTTGCTAAAACGGTTAACCTTTCCCGTTTTATTTTCCGGCTTGATCGGATCAGGATCCCAATTTGGATCATTTCCCTTACTTTTTTTACATTGATTGTACCAACCGCTTTTAAGGATTTGTACGGCTCTGAGCAGGAAAGAGATGGGATGGCACAGACGATGGCTAACCCTGCGATGACGGCCATGACAGGCCCAGCTGATTTAAATAACTATACGCTCGGCGTCATGACGGCACATCAAATGTTACTCATGACGGCTGCGGTGGTAGGACTGATGAGCATCCTGCTTGTCACGCGTCACACACGGGCGGATGAAGAGGATGGCCGCTTGGAAATCATGCGTTCACTGCCAATCGGGCGTCTTTCGTATTTGAATGCATCATTACTCGTCGTTACGGTGACATGTATCGGATTGGCATTGATTATTGGATGTGGGCTTTATGCACTAGGGATTGAAAGTATGGATTTGGAAGGTTCGTTATTGTACGGTACGGCATTAGGCGCTACTGGTTTATTTTTCGCTGGAGTAACAGCTGTCTTTGCGCAATTGTCGGATAGTTCGCGTGGTACGATTGGTTACTCGATTGCTGTGCTTTTGATTGCTTATCTGTTTCGGGCGATTACAGACGTTAGCAATCAGACGCTGTCATGGATTTCACCGCTGGCATGGGTAACAAAAGCAGAAGTTTACGATACGAATAATTGGTGGCCGACTGTTTTAATGATCGCTGCTTCATTGGCTCTATATATCGTTGCGAATTATTTGAATGCCATTCGTGACTTGGATCAGGGATTTTTACCATCCAAGCCTGGTAAAAAATATGCATCTCGTTTTTTGCAAAGTCCAATCAGCCTTGCTTTAAGACTGCAGCGAGTTGGAATCATATCATGGGCAATCGGTATGTATGTATTAGGTGCATCATACGGCTCTGTTTTAGGTGATCTCGAATCATTTTTTTCCGATAACGAAACGATAAAGCAGCTGCTCCAGACACATGAAGGGGGCACGTTGTTAGAACAATTCATACCGATGTTGATGATCGTCATTTCATTGCTGGCAACTGTTCCTCCGATTATGGCAGTGAATAAGCTGCGCGGTGAGGAGAAAAAAGAACGGGTCGTGCATCTGATAGGCAGAACTGTTTCACGGACAAAACTATTAGGGAGTTACTTCATCATTTCAATTGTCAATGGGTTTGTCATGATCTCGCTTGCTGCACTCGGGCTATGGTCTGCGGGGACGGCTGTGGTTGAAGGCGGATTATCTTTTGAGATGATCTTTGGAGCAGCATTCTCCTATTATCCAGCCATGCTTGTCATGATTAGTTTAGCAGTATTGCTGATCGGGTTTTACCCTAAGTTAACGAATCTCATTTGGCTTTATGTTTTTTATTCTTTTATCGTACTGTATTTAGGAGGATTATTCCAATTCTCGGACTGGGTTGGCAATATTTCTCCATTTGGCTACGTTCCGCAAATACCTGTTGAGGATTTCTCTTTCACGCCGCTGTTTTTATTAAGTATTTTTGCGATTGTGTTCACAGTAATAGGTTTTGTTGGCTTTAATAAACGGGATGTTGAAATTTAATGTGAAAGCACCTCCAATTTGTCTTAGTGGGGGTGCTTTTTATTGCTATTTTAGAGAAAGAAGAAACGGACTAAAGCATAACAAAAGAGAGCAACTTTCGAGAGGCTGGGTTAAAAAAATTTAGACGCAAATATCAGATAGATAAACTACATGAAATCAGAAGTGGCGAGAATAATGGCCCTACTTGCCGGCCAATGATATCGATCCAAAATCATAGGATTACAAACAACAAATGGATTTTTTATGATATAATGCATATGTTTTGCATTATTCAATAAAGTTGATAGTGGAGGAAATGTTATGCAATGGTATTGGAAATGTTTAAAGAACTATGCAGATTTTGAAGGGAGAGCAAGGCGAAAGGAATATTGGATGTTTTGTTTATTCAATGCCCTTATTTGTTTTACTTTATTTATACTCTCAATCATAATAGTAGGAATTTTAACAGCTGGAATTACGACAGCAGCAGGGTTTGACGGCTATCAAGTGGGATATGTCGCTGGATATGGCGGCGGAATGCTAGGATACATCCTGATCATTCTGTATCAATTGGCCGTTTTGGTGCCGTCTCTCGCTGTCGGTGTCCGCAGGCTGCATGATATCGGGAAAAGCGGCTGGTGGATATTCATTGGCTTTATTCCGCTTGTCGGTGCTATTATTTTGCTGATCTTTTACTGTCAAGATAGTGAAAAAAACGATAATCAATATGGAGTAAATCCAAAAGTAAGTTAGATGAATGGCACCCCAACGATCCAACGGTTGGGGTGTTTTTTAATGAGAGAACATCATGTACACTCCCAGTAACTTTTGAAATCAGTTCGTTCATTTCCGGATGGTTTGTTTACTTTCAGCATACGGAGGCCTGCAAGCCGCCCGATCTCCAGAAAAGACAGTTGTGGATACTAAGGAGGATTATGGAGTCATGAGCTCAGAAGAAAAGGAGCGAAGGCAGAATGTGAAAATTGCTCCAATTGCATGAGCTGAGCAGGTAAAATATTCGCACAACCCCTTTGCAAAAATTGACAACTTTCTGTAAAATATGATCATAAACGGTAGAGGCAGGATGAGATATGGGAGGTTTGTCAATGAATGCGGTGGCCTCGGTGGATGTAGCCAACCTGATCAATACATGGTACGTCCATATTAAAAAGAGGGAAGTCTCCAAGGCGATAGAGCTTAGGGACAGGATAGAGAGTCTGTTTGGCGTTATGGAAGAAGATCAAGATGTATTGCTTTATTTTAATTTGCTCGACTATAGATTTAGAGTGCTAATGGAAGATGTGGCGGGAGAACCTTCACTTCCTCCCAATGCCGAGGATAAGGCTAAAACCGATAATATGTTAAGGTATTATTATTTTCTGTTCAAAGGAATGTATGAGAGTGCGAAAAATAACTACTCTCAAGCCCTCACATTTTTCAGGGTCGCAGAAAGACAGCTGGACAAGGTTGAGGATGAGATCGAAAAGGCCGAGTTTCATTATAAGCTTGGGAACCTTTATTATTTTACGAAAACAACCCTGCTCTCTTTTCATCACCTCCAAATGGCGAAAAGCATTTATCAGGCATACGGGGAATATAAGACACAATCCATAAACTGCACTGTTCTGCTGGCTTTGAATTACATAGACGACGGCCGGCTGATGAGAGCGGAAAACATGCTCAAAAGCTGTGCTGACAGGCTGATGAAGATGGGTGACAACCATTTGTTAGCCGCTGTTTATTATGATTTAGGTTTTTTAAAAATTCAAGAGGATCAGCATGAAGAAGCGCTTGAATATTTTGACCTGTCCTTTAAAACAAATGATCTTAAAAAAAACGCCCCGATTATGTATATGCAGTGTATTTATGAGTCGGCCCGATCGACTTATAAGATCGGGGAATTGGACAAAGCCATAAAGTGGGTCATATTAGGCGCTGATTTTGCGCAGAAAACAAATAATATCAACTTCTCCCTCAAGTTCTCTGTTCTCAATATCTGCTACACTGTCCCCCTTGAAGGGGCTGAGCAAGTCAAGGAACTGATTGGCAGGCTGGAAAAGAGAAAGGCTTATGTGGATATTGAAGCACTTGCAGAAGATGTGGCAAAAGTGTACAGTTCGTTAAATCATTACAAAAATTCCACATACTTCTTGGAGAAAGCGATAAAATCAAGTAAACTAACAGGAAAGGAGGTTCTTTAAAATGAAAAAACGTTCATCTAGGGGAGCAGGCTCTTAAAACCTGTAAAACAGAGGACGGCTGTTCAGCCGTCTTTTTTATTTGTATGAACCTTTTTGGGTATTGAGTATCATCAAGAAGACATCGCGAATTCACGGCATTCCCGGGCGCATTGCAGGCATGTTTGGCCGCACTTTTGCGATTGCTGGTCAGGATGCCGTAGACAATGATTTCCGCAGGCTTCGCAAATTTTGGCGCACACCGAGGCCGGCGATTTGGCAAAGCGGCTGTGCCGTGCCATATATTTAGCGGTCAGCGTGCATATATCCGCACAATCTCTAAGCATTCTCAGTTGCTCTTTTCGACGGTTTGCATCTTCCCTTGTGAGAATGTAATTTGCGGTGAATTCACAAACAGCTTCACAGTGCTGAACGGTTTGTAACACATGGCGATTTTGGATGTTCCTCATATTTGTATCATAAGGAACAGGATGACCATACATATCATTTCCCCCTTCTTTCTTCATAATATTCCTATTCATATGTGGTTGCCTATGCGTCTGACATTCTTAAGATTTTTCTTGCGCTTGTGATGAATATTCGGTACCGTTAAGTCATTGAGATTTCTCGGACATAGAGGAGCTGAAACAAGTGAAGAAACTGGTGAAGGTCAAAGGGGTTACCTTTGGAGAAGGAGCGCCGAAAATCTGTGTGCCTCTCGTCGGAAAAACGCTTGCGCAATTGAAAGAAGAAGCGGCACACATCAAGACGCTTGATGCGGATGTTGCCGAGTGGCGGGCGGACTTTTTTGAAGATGTTGAAGACGTTGAGAAGGTCGCGGAGGCTTTGGCGGAAATCCGCGCTCTTTTGCACGACATGCCGCTCATCTTTACTTTCCGCAGTGCAAGGGAAGGCGGGGAAAAGGAAGTCGGCCGGGAATATTATGTTTCTTTAAATCAGGCGGTTGTCAACACAGGGCTTGCCGATGTGATCGATATCGAGCTGTTTTATGAGGAACGCGACGTGAAAGCGCTGGTGGAAGCCGCACAGGCGAAAGATGTGTCTGTCATCATTTCCAACCATGATTTTGAGAAAACACCGTCCGTTGAAGAAATGATTTCCCGCTTGAAGAAAGCGCAAGAGCTGGGCGCGGATCTGCCAAAAATTGCTGTGATGCCTGAAACACCGGCTGATGTGCTGAAATTGCTTGAAGCGACTTATTTGATGAATGAGCACTACGCGAAGCGGCCCATAATCACGATGTCAATGGCTGGAAAAGGTGTCATCAGCCGTCTGGCCGGAGAGGTGTTTGGCTCGGCGATGACATTCGGGGCGGCCAAGAAGGCCTCTGCACCGGGGCAACTCGCCGCCGCCGATCTGAGGCGGATCATTGGCGTTTTGCACGACAATTTGTCATGACTGCAAAAGGAGCCGGCTTGTTTGAGCCGGCTCCTTCAATCTATTTGGCGCATTGTTCAATGATGTCCTTCAGCACCTCTGCAAGCTCTCCTTTATCCTTGAGCTCTGATTCGTCAAAATGGAGGCGACAGACCTCTTCACCGCCGTTATACATTTCTTCCAGCCAGCCCCGCATTCCTCTTGCGCGGCGGTCCACTTCGATGATCACATCCACCCCGTCCTCCTGCACAAGAAAAACGAGCTCCACTTCATCCAGCAGCTGACGATAGTGCGGTGTGACCGGCACAAATTCGAATTCCTGGACGAAAGGCAAACGCTTTCTGAAATATGATGCTTGCTCACAGTCCGCCTCATGAAGCCGGAATCCGAGGCTTTCAACCGTTTCTAAAATACTGTGAACCCACGGATGTGGTTTAACGAAGAGATGATCATCATCCGATTTGTCAATCCCGCCTTGTATGTCCAGGTCGGTCAATAAGAACACTTTAGCTCCTTTTATCGTAATCGGCGTGTCAAGCGGAAGAATGAATGAGAAAGAAAATTCCCGTTCTTCACCGGTTTTGATTGTAAAGGCATCTGTCACGCGGTGGGATTCAATGGTAGCGTTTTTCCAATGTTTTTCGTCTTTCTTGACGACGAGATATTCCGTCTCGAGCAATAAATCGATATACCTGATGTGCTGTTCAACATTGCCGCCTTTAACATGAACGGTTCCGCTCACCCGTTCTCCCGGGCGATATGCGCTCTTGTCCAGAATCGTATTCACTTTCGCTGAACCGATCCCGGCGCTTGCTGCAAGCTTTTTCAAAAAAGACATGTTTACCATTCCTCCTATTATTGTCGTACAAGAAATGAATACGTTTTACACAGGGCGAAAGATTCATTTTATTTTGAAATCAATAGGTCCTTTGTCTTTTCGAAGCTAAAAAACGGGAGTCTCTTAAAAAAAGCGGAAACTTTCATAGGCTTAAATCGGTTCAAACTTCACCTTTCCATCAATCACTGGATATGCTACCATAATGAAGAAATGAATAGCTTTACTAGGGGTGCCCTGTATGGGCTGAGAGAGAAACGACCGGGTTTCTTAACCCTTTGGACCTGATCTGGTTCGTACCAGCGTGGGGAAGTAAAAAGGTGTTTGCAGATGTCGGGAGATCAGACGTTCATCTGCGGATTTTACTGACTGTAAAACCAGGTTCATCAATGTGCCTGGTTTTTTTGTGCTGGTGCTGTTCTGGAGTTTCGTCTAAGATCTTTTTTAAAGAGGGGAAGGAATGTACACATGAAACAAGAGTCAGTGCAGCAAAAAAACATTAAGTTGATGTCAAGCTTTTCTGGAAGCCGAAAGGTCTATGTCGCAGGGTCCCGGCCTGACATTCAGGTGCCGATGAGAGAAATCGCCTTGAGTTCTACGACGGGATCATTTGGAGAAGAAGAAAATCAGCCTGTGCGCGTATATGACACGAGCGGTCCTTATACGGATGAACATGCGGAAGTTGATATTCTAAAAGGGCTTAAGCCTTTGCGCTCAGCCTGGATCAAAGAGCGCGGCGATACTGAGGAATATGAGGGACGGGAAGTGAAGCCTGAGGATAACGGCTATAAAAGCGGGAAGCAGGCGAATCACAGCTATCCGGGGCTGAAAAGAAAACCGCTGCGCGCCAAAAAAGGACAAAATGTCACTCAGCTTCATTATGCGAGAAAGGGGATCATCACTCCTGAAATGGAGTTTATCGCCATTCGCGAGCATGTATCTCCCGAGTTTGTCCGCGACGAAGTGGCGAGCGGCCGGGCGATCATCCCGGCAAACATCAATCATCCGGAAAGCGAGCCGATGATCATCGGCCGGAATTTCCATGTGAAAATCAATGCAAATATCGGCAATTCCGCCGTCACATCCTCGATTGAAGAAGAAGTGGAAAAAATGACGTGGGCGATCCGCTGGGGGGCCGATACCATGATGGATCTGTCCACAGGAAAGGATATTCACACGACAAGGGAATGGATTATCCGCAACTGCCCTGTGCCCGTCGGAACAGTGCCGATCTATCAGGCGCTTGAAAAAGTAAACGGCGTCGCTGAAGATTTGACGTGGGATGTTTACCGCGACACATTGATTGAACAAGCTGAGCAGGGCGTCGATTATTTTACGATTCATGCCGGTGTCCGGCTCCACTATGTGCCGCTGACGGCAAAGCGTGTCACAGGAATCGTTTCCCGCGGCGGGGCGATCATGGCGCAGTGGTGTCTCGCCCATCATGAAGAAAGCTTTCTTTACACACATTTTGAAGAGATATGCGAAATTATGAAAGCGTATGATATCGCGTTTTCACTTGGAGACGGCCTTCGACCGGGTTCGATTGCGGATGCCAATGATGAAGCGCAATTTGCCGAATTGGAAACGCTTGGCGAGCTGACGGAAATCGCCTGGAAGCATGACGTTCAGGTAATGATCGAAGGGCCGGGGCATGTACCGATGCACAAAATTAAAGAAAACGTCGATAAGCAGATGGAGATATGCAAGGAGGCGCCATTTTATACACTCGGGCCGCTGACGACAGATATCGCCCCGGGGTATGATCATATTACATCGGCGATCGGAGCGGCGATGATCGGCTGGTATGGAACGGCGATGCTTTGCTATGTCACGCCGAAAGAACATCTCGGGCTTCCGAATAAAGATGACGTCCGCGAAGGGGTCATTACATATAAAATCGCGGCCCATGCGGCTGATCTCGCCAAAGGGCATCCCGGCGCACAGATTCGCGATGATGCGTTGTCGAAAGCGCGCTTTGAATTTCGCTGGCGCGATCAGTTCAACCTCTCACTTGATCCGGAAAGAGCGCTTGCGTTTCACGATGAGACGCTCCCCGCTGAAGGGGCAAAGACGGCGCATTTTTGCTCGATGTGCGGGCCGAAGTTTTGCAGCATGAGGATCTCCCAGGATATTCGCGACTACGCCAAGGAAAACAACCTTGATGAAGAAGCGGCGATTGAAAAAGGACTTGAAGAGAAGGCGAAGGAATTTAAAAAGGCCGGCGGTCAAATTTACAGCTGACAAAAAAGCAGATGAAGGCCCGACCTTCATCTGCTTTTATTTGTTTTTTTGAAATGACAGCATATATGACAAGTGCTGAATGACGATCAACACGAAGATGACGATGATCGGAAAGTACGGGATATCGGCTTGAATAAACGGATAAAAAATCATCGCGAGCGCTGCGACAGGCATTGCGAAATACAGGACGATATAAGAAGTGCGGCACGCTTTGGCGGTGATCATCTGCTCCCTTTCATCCTGTTCCTTAAATTCGTCCGGGATGGATAGAAGGTTTTGTTTGCGGGATCCTTTTTTCTCCAAATAAGAGTAGACCGCAAGGACCGCAGCAAACAGAAGGATGGGAATCGGGTTAAAAACAAAATACAGTTCAGAATCGCTTGTTTTCAGGCTTCTGGCAATTTGTTCAGCTGCTTTAAAAAACGTGATAAACGTCCAGCATGCCAGTCCGAAAAGCACAATGTGAAAAAGGGTCCTCGTTTTCATATTCATTCAGTTTTTCCCTCCTCTAACCAAAAGACATCTTCCATTTTTAATTGAAACTCCTCGCAAATTTTCAATGCCAATAGGAGCGATGGTATGTAATTGCCTTTTTCAATCGCCGCTACGGTTTGTCTCGTGACCCCGACAGCTTTTGCCAGCCCTTCTTGTGAATATCCGTATCTGGCCCTCAGCTCTCTGACTCTGTTGTTCATCTTACCACCTGCAATTCTTCGTTTATATAGTATATTTGACATATTGTTAAATAGACTAGACATAATGTTAAATCAATTTTACAATGTAATCAACATCTTTTGATCTAGGTTTGGAAGATATGCAACCGTAATATTTAAATTTATACATAAAATTAACAAAAATGGAATAGATAAAATAGAACCATCTAAGGCTTGGGAAATAGGGTCTTTATGGTTATTTTATTGTTTTGATTGCGGATGGGGATGCGCCTTATTTTCTGCTCCTTATTTCCTACTATGCTAGAAAACAGCCTGTTTGATTGAACAAAGGAAAGAAAAGCGAAAAAGGTTGAAAATTGAGAGAAATTGACCATGTGGCAGACATACTAGAGTCATATGCGGGAAGAAGTCTGATTACGGAGGATATGAATAGGACAATGGTTGGGAAAAGAGGGTCGTGTTTAAATAAATAGTTGGAAGGTAGTGTTTGTGAAATAGGAAAATTCATAGATTTCAGTATGAATTTGGGTATGTTACGCTTTGGTTACTTGATAGAAAGGAGGGGGAAAAATGACATACGCAGCTCCGCAGGTTGATTATTCTGTCAATCCGGCGATTGAAGACCAGGCTTGGTTCCTAGTGTTTATTGCGGTCCTATTGGCTCTTGGTGCAACTGTTGTGCTCGGCGCGGCGGTATGGTGTCTCGCTAACGGCCACGGCAGCTTCACGGGATCCGTCAAATGGGTCAGCGGTTTGCAGGTCAAAATTGAATGTAGGTAGCTATACTTACGTATCTGTTCACATCAAAAGACATAACTTTACCGGGACTTATCCGTCTGTGGGGGGCGGTTAAGTCCTCCCTACCATTTATATTACCCTGGAGGCATTATGTTTATAATAGATCATCTGTCTAAAACATATAAAAACAATGTGACTGCCGTTAGCGGGTTTCATATAAAAATTGAAAAAAATCAAATTGTCGCGATCGCTGGTCCGAACGGTTCAGGGAAGACGACGATCATTAATGCCGTTTTAGGGATCATTACGCCAAGTGAAGGAACCATTCAGCTGGATGACCTGCCGAACACATCGGCGGAATTCAAGCAAAAACTCGCGTATGTTCCCGATGAACTCCTTTTGCCGGATGCCCTTTCAGCCGCGGAATATTTGGATTTTGTTTCTTCAATGTATAATTGTACATCAAAAGAGAAGCGGAAACAATTAATTGAGCTTTTTGATATGGAAGCAGCATTGAAGGAACCGATCGAAACGTATTCACACGGAATGAAAAAAAAGACGCAGCTGATCGCAGCGTTTATGCTGGAGAGCGAATTTGTCATCATGGATGAACCGTTTCGGGGACTTGATATTGAAGCGGTCATCAATACAAAGAAATTGATGAAGCGCTTTGCAGACACACAAGGATCGATTCTCCTTTCGACGCATGACATGCTTTCTGCCGAAGAATTATGCGATAAAATCGCAATTCTTTCAAAAGGAGTCAAAATGGACGAAGGAAAAGTCGAACAATTAAAGCGTAAATATAACAGCGATTCACTGGAAGAAGTGTTTTTAAAAGCTTCGATGCTGAGTGATAGGGGTGCGCATTTTGATCAAATCATTCGAAATTTCTAAAATGATGCTGAAAATGTGGCAGAAGGAAATGGGCAAACTCTTAAATACCGGGACGAAAAAAGGAATGGCCGCGCTGTTTTTGCTTTTGGCCATCAGTATGGGTGCCATCATCGGGTATAGCTTTACCGGCATGTTTTTGAGTTCATTTTTAAATGGCGATGTTCGATCTCTCGGGTTGTTTGTGATTTCGATGTATATGAACGCCTCGATTTTCACCTTTGTGTTTTTCATTTTGTTTAAGGTGAGGACGCCGGAGCAGCACAGCTTTTCGATGCAGCTCAGCTGGTTTCCGCTGACGGCTTTCGAAAGAAGCCTCGGCTACTATATTCCGTTTGCCGGAGCAGTTTCATTTCTTGTCTTATTTTTCATGTTGGTTTTGCTGATACCGAATTTTATGGCGAGCGGTGTCGGCTTCTGGTTTGCGTTTTCATTTTTTGCGGTGCTGTTCGTGCAGATCATCTTTTTCTTTTCACTGCTCAACCTTGTCTATCACTTGGTTTACATCATCATTCTCAAATTCGGTTTTCCGCTTCAGAAGTTCTTTTCACTGTTTGTACTCGTCGTATTGGCTGTGTTTTACGCCATGACTCAATTTGATCTGGCAAACATTCAGAATGCTTATGCATCCTTTGATTATAACCTGACCTATTTTGCTGCGCCCTTGTTTCTATTGTTGAACGGTCAGGCGATAGATGCAGCGTTCATTCCGATCGTGATGATCTTGGCAGCCGCTGTAGCGGGTTCTTTTCTGTCGCTGAATTTTGTACCGATCCTCACTGAAAAAAAATCATCCAAGCTGTTTTCATTTATTAAAATCCCGTCATCAAAACCGTTGAGTCTGATGGTGAAAGAAATCAAAACCCAAGCCAGAAATGAAGAAAATATGCTCAATTTCATTTTTTTGCTTTTGGCTTTATGCTTTTTAAAATACAGATTTCAATTTGGTTTTACAGGGGAGAGTTATGCGGTTCTCGGGGGTGTTACCGGTATCATCGCATTTAATTCCTTTGGCAATGATATGAAGATGCTCGCGGTCTACAAGTCGCTTCATTTGAAGATGGCGGCGGTTTTATGGTCGAAATATCTCGGGTTATGCGTGCTCGGCCTGCTGCAGCTTTGCTTGTTTTCCTTGCTGACATGGACGTTTCCGGAGAGCTTTCCGGTCTTTTTGCAGACGCTTGGCGTCCTTTTAAACTCGATTGCCATGTTTTACTTGGCGGGCATTATCTTTCCGCTTGATCGACATAATCCTTATATGGGAATCTTTTCGTTTGGGATGCTGCTTCTCTGTTTAATTCCGCTGTTTTTCATCGGGAATTATGCCATTGATAAAATCTCCGGGCAAGGCTTGCTGTTTCTCATCCCGTGTCTGGAGCTGGTGCTGATCCTGCTTTTATACGGAGGGTTCAAATGGAGGTACCATTATGATCATTGACATGTTGAAATCGTTGTTCAGAGTGAAAAAAATCCCCTATTTTCCGGAGCATGTGACGCTTGAGCAAAAGCATATTTCCGATCATGACCTCGGTGCGGATTTTCCCATTAACCCGACAGCTTATCAAATGCTGAAGGAAGTCGACGGAAAAAAAGATGAAGAGGAGATAGCAGCCGCTCTTTCGGGTGTGTTTCAGATCGGCGAGGATGTCTTGTTGAAAGATTTGCACGAGCTTCTCTCGGGGCTGAACCGCCGCTATTTAATCAATTGGAAATACGGGGAGCGCCCGTCTTTTCAAGGGTTTGTCTGTCAATTTTTCAGCCAGTACCATATTCGCTACAGAGAGAGGTTTTCCAGCCGGTCTGCTTCATTTCTGTTTTTGTACATCAAGTTTCTGCAAATCATCTCCAAGAAGATCATCGTGTTCTGGCTGATCTTTCTGTTGCTCTCGTGTGCGGCATTTGTTGCGGTTCCCGATGGTTCGATCATCGGCATCGCCGTTTACTTTTCCGTCATTTATTTCGGGCTGATTACGGGAACTGCGCTTCATGAAGTGGCGCACGGCGTCGCACACCGGAAGCTCGCCGGAAAGCAGCAGGCGGGAGGGTATCTGGCCGCGGATATGATGTCCGTTAAGTTTATTAGGCCGGTGACAAACCCGTATGATGGAAAGATGATCTGGATTACGGCGCTGGGACCGCTTGCCCCGGGGCTTTTAGGCTTGGCCGGGGTGCTGTTTACAATCTTTTTCCTTCAGGAAAACATAGTTTCTGTCGGCGTGCTTCTGTTCTTTTCAACGTATGCTTTGCATATGATGTATCTGCTTCCATTTATGGGGGACGGGAAGTCGATCATGAAACAGCTATTGATCAGAGGAATTGGGGGGAAATCATCATGAATGCAAACGTTTTGAAACAGGGATTGATATTTGCCAGTTTCTCAAGTTTCCTGGCGTTTCCGATGTTGTCTGTTGCGCTGTTGTTTTATCATCTGTTTTCAAATCAAACGAGTAACGACATTTTGTTTAACAGCTTGTCGTTTGTCATGGAAAATGATTCTTCTTTTTCATTTCAGGTGAAACCGAACTTCTTTTTTATTATGATTGGACTGTTTATCGGCATCTTCGTCATCACCGCCGCGGTTTCTTTTCTGCATCAGCAAAAAAAGAAAGGATCTTAAAAAAAGCTTGCCTGCTTGAGCAGGCTTTTTTGTTTGCATCCGAATGGGAGATATGATAAATTTAAATCGAAATAATTACGATTTACGAAAGGTGGGTGCAAAAGTGGCTAAAAAATCAAAGATTGCTAAGGAAAAAAAGCGGCAAAAGCTGGTTGAGCAATATGCGGCCATCAGGAAAGAGCTAAAAGCAAAAGGCGATTACAGGGCGCTCGCCAAACTTCCTCGCGATTCTGCCCCGTCAAGGCTGCATAACCGCTGTGAGATCACCGGCAGGCCGAGAGGATATATGAGGAAGTTCAACATGTCGAGGATTGCGTTTCGAGAATTGGCCTATAAGGGACACCTTCCAGGTGTGAAAAAGTCAAGCTGGTAAAAATAAGAGGAAAAAAACCGCCGATTGTTTTCGGCGTTTTTTTTCGACAAATTTTTAATATCCCCTTGACGAAAATTTAATAAACATGTAACATTATAAAAGTCAAAACGATGATCTGTTTATTGAAGATCTGATGCGGGTGTAGTTTAGTGGTAAAACCTCAGCCTTCCAAGCTGATGTCGTGGGTTCGATTCCCATCACCCGCTCCATACATACTGTTTATAACGCAGTGTTTCGTTTCTTAGATTAAACGAAGCATTGCGTTTTTTCATGTATGACAAAAAAGACTTGCCCTCTAAGAAAGCAAGCTTTTACGGAGAGACCGCTGAGACGTGTTCTCCGCCGTGAATTTGTTCAAACATTTTTGTCAAAGCTTCTAGGAGCCGGTGCGCCTCATTCTTTGAAACCGAGGGTCTGAAGAAGACGAGCTGCAAGGCGTCTTTTGTATCCGCGCTGACAGGGTGATGATGGATATATTGCGAAAGCGACCCGAAAGTCTCATCCCCGGCTGAAACCGTTATGAGGGTTTTGCTGTCGCCGAGGGCGATGTGAATCGGCCCCTTTAGATTGCGGGCGTCATGAATATGGACGGGCATCGCATATTTCAAGGAGAAAAAGCGGCTCAAATCGGTGGCTGAATCGGCCGGTTCAAGATAGCGATTTTGCTGGATATCCGTGAGCATCCGTGTGTGGCTTGTCTGCCGTCCGGTAAATGACGGGTTCAGGTTGGCCAGTGTATCCCGCCATTCCTGATTGACCGGTTCATCTTCGAGGCTCCTGTCAGCGTAATCAAAAAACAGTGCTTCCTGAAAAAGGCGCAGGCGGCCCTTTAACATTTGCGGAGAGTCCGCGATCTGGATTCCTTTATATAAAACAGCGCCGACCTTAAATGAAGGAACGCGCTTTAAAACGCCGGAATCTATTTGCACATTTAGCTTCAATTCAAATTCAACTCCCACTGATCATGTTACACTTATATTATACAGTGAGCGAATACCAAAACAAAGAAAGGAGGCTCTGCCCATGGATGTCAAAAAGCTGAAGCAGGATGTCATTCAATTCGCACAGCAAATCGGAATCGACAAAATCCGTTTTGCAAGCGCCGATACATTTGCGACTTTAAAAGAGCGTTTAATCGAAAACCGTGCGCTCGGCTATGAATCAGGCTTTGAAGAGCCCGATCTCGACAAACGGACCAATCCCGATCTATTGCTGCCAAAGGCGAAATCGATCATCGCGATTGCGCTTGCATACCCTTCAAAAATGAAAAACGCGCCAAGGAGCACGAAAGGGGAACGCAGAGGCATCTTTTGCAGAGCTTCCTGGGGAAAAGACTACCACCATGTATTGCGGGAAAAGCTCGATCAGCTGGAAGCGTTTTTGAAATCGCAGCGCAGCGATGTGAGAACAAAATCAATGGTTGATACGGGAGAGCTGTCCGACCGTGCCGTCGCCGAGCGCTCCGGTATCGGCTGGAGCGGAAAAAACTGCATGATCATTACACCTGAATTCGGCTCCTATGTCTATTTGGCGGAAATGATTACGAACATCCCGTTTGAACCGGATGAGAGAATAGAAGACCAATGCGGTTCATGCAACAAGTGCATTGAGGCATGCCCGACTGGTGCGCTCGTCAATCCCGGGCAGCTCAACTCGCAGCGCTGCATTTCTTTCCAGACGCAGACGAAAGGTTTTCTGCCCGATGAGTTCCGCACGAAAATCGGCAACAGGATCTACGGCTGTGACACATGCCAGATGGTATGTCCGAAAAATAAAGGCGTCGATTTTCACCTTCATCCGGAGATGGAGCCTGATCCTGAGATCGCCAAGCCGCTTTTAAAGCCGCTTTTGACGATCTCAAATCGCGAATTTAAAGAGAAATTCGGCCATGTCGCAGGATCGTGGAGAGGGAAAAAGCCGATTCAGCGAAATGCGATCATCGCGCTGGCGCACTTTAAAGAAACGGACGCACTGCCTGAATTGATCTCCCTCATGCACAATGATCCGCGCCCGGTCATCAGGGGAACAGCCGCCTGGGCGGTCGGGAAAATCGGCGGAGCGGATGTCAAAGAAGAGCTGGAAAAAGCGCTGAACCGCGAACAGGATGAAGAAGCGAAAGCGGAAATCGAAAAAGGCATCGGGTTATTAAAGGAAACGAGTGCGACTAATTAAGGGCTGTCCTGACATATGTTTGTGAAGAGAAATGTTTAACAAACATGTGGGGGTGCAGCCCTTGAAGCAAACAATCGAACAATTGCTGACGGCCAGGCTGAATTATCTCATCAACGGCAAGGAAGAGGAGAGCTTGCGGGAGACAGGCGATTTTGACGTTCTCGATCGCAAGCGGAAGCTTTTCGAAAAGCGCGGGGTGCAAATCGTTAAAGCGAATACACGGGCAGCTATAAAAGACCATTGGCTTGATGAAGACGGCGCAGCCCATGTAAACTATCAAACCCAAACTGCATACTTGTGCAAAGATGGGGATGATATGTATATGGAAGAACAAGTTGAAAACCGGAGCGCTCTGTTGGATGAGCAAATGGTGGTCAAAGACTGCGGAGTCCCGCGCCCGGCTGTTGAGCCTATCCCTGATGGCGAAAGGAGCTCCGGTGCAGAGCCGGACGAATTATTGGGGCGGGCGTTCCGATATGACCGGCTGGCGGCGGTCCGGTATGCGGAAACATTTTGGAACAAACGAAATCCGGCGTATAAAAATTTTGAAGACAATTGCACTAATTTTATTTCTCAATGCCTCAGAGCTGGGGGTGCGCCGATGCGCGGCTATCCGAACAGGGGCACAGGCTGGTGGATGCAAAATCATTCCTGGAGCTACAGCTGGACCGTCGCCAATTCGCTCAGGTCGTTTTTAAGCCGCTCTAAAGCCGGCCTCCGCTCCGTTCAAGTGAAAAATGCCGCAGAGCTTACGGAAGGCGATGTGATTTTCTACGATTTTAACGGTGACGGAAGGTTTGATCATTCGGTGATTGTCACGGCAAAGGATAAAAGCAATATGCCGCTTGTCAACGCCCAGACCCATGACTGCCGGATGAGGTACTGGTCTTACGAAGATTCGCCCGCATATACCGCATCGATTCGGTACGCGTTTTTTCACATTGCAGATGATACGCCAAAAGCGTAAAGAGTGGTATAATAAACAGCGGATTAGAGAAAAACAGAGGTGAACATTTTGGCATTGCATGTCGTATTATATCAACCGGAAATCCCTGCCAATACGGGGAATATCGCACGAACTTGTGCAGCAACAGATACAACGCTTCATTTAATCAGGCCGCTCGGCTTTTCAACCGATGACAAAATGCTGAAGCGCGCAGGCCTTGATTACTGGGAATTCGTCAATGTCGTCTACCATGACTCATTGGAGGAATTATTTGCAGCCCATCCCGAAGGGCAATTTTTCTATATTACGAAGTTCGGCCGTAAACCGCACACATCATTTGACTATTCAGACCAAAATGAAGATTATTTTTTCGTATTCGGCAGGGAAACGAACGGGCTTCCAAAGGATTTAATCGAACAAAACATGGAGCGCTGCCTGCGTCTGCCGATGACAGAGCATGTCAGATCGCTGAATTTGTCAAATACAGCGGCGATTCTCGTCTATGAGGCGCTTCGCCAGCAGAATTACAGACATTTAACATAAGATGATGCCCCTTTGAAAAGGGGCACTTTTTTTACTTTATAATGTAACAGTGTTATGTTACAATGTTTCGGAAGGAGTGAAGACAATGGCGCAGGAGGATTTAATTTCAAAAAAAGAACTGCTTGATTTGACGTCGATATCATACGGACAGCTTTACAGGTGGAAACGGAAAAATTTAATACCTGAAGAATGGTTTATTCGAAAATCGACGTTTACCGGACAAGAAACGTTTTTTCCTAAAGAGGACATTCTGAAGAGAATCGAAAAAATTCAAAGCATGAAAGAAAACCTTTCGCTTGATGAATTGGCGGAAATGTTTTCACCAAAGCTTGATCAATTAAGTGTCACCAAGAGTGAATTGCTTGAAAAAGGGCTGGTGACAGATGCGGTCATGTCATTTTTTACGGAAAATACCGATAAACGAACTGAAGTCTTTGAGCTGAAAGAAGCGCTTGCGGTGTATGTATTGGAAGGTTTGCTTCAATCAGGGGAGATCAGCCTTGAGGAAGGAAAAATGGTTTTGGATGTTCTTTTGTCGAAAGCTTCGAAACATCAGGGCAGACTGATCGTCCTGCGGAAGCTCGGCGTTGCTGCATGTTTCATCACCGGAGGCGACATCGTGTTTGAACAGGCTGCGAAAATCGCTGCTGACATCGATCTGGCAGCTGCGGGCGAAGAATTAAAGACAAAATTAGTGTAATGGAGGAGCGGAAAATGGAAAATTTGATCATAAACGGTTTTGGAAGCTCTGGCGGAGGAACGTTTCAATCGGTTGAATTAAATGGAAAAGGAACCGTTAACGGTGATATTGACTGCAAGCGGCTGATCTGCAACGGCACCGGGACCGTCAACGGAAATGTAAAAGCCGATACGGTCAAAATCAGCGGTCATGCCAAACTGAACGGCGGCATAACGGCGTCGTCGGTGCGCATTGACGGCTCGGCAAAGGTCGAACAGGACATCAGTGCGGAAAAAGTTGAAATCGCCGGATATGCGGGCTTAGGCGGACATATCAAAGGAGACGAACTGATCGTCATGGGAAAAGCGTCAATCGGCAAGGACTGTGAGGTCGAACATTTTTCAGCCGAAGGCTGCTTTACAATCGACGGACTGTTAAATGCCGAACAAATTGAGATCAAGGTTCACGGAGGGGAAAGCAAAGTCAAAGAAATCGGCGGCCGCCGCATCATCTGTACAGCCCACCAGTCAAAACTGCTGTCATTTTTGACACCGCTGATTTCTCCGCCGAGATTGTCTGCCGAACTGATTGAAGGCGATCATATTGAACTTGCCAACACGACGGCGAAAATCGTTCGGGGAAATACCGTGATCATCGGTGACAATTGCGAGATCGGTCTGATCGAATACAGGGAAGACCTCAAACAGGCAAAATCGGCAAAAGTCGGAGAGAGCCAGAAAATATAGCGGAGGTATAAAAATGGAAAAAAACAGCTTGAAAATTAGCGGATCCGGCTGTGCAGCGGGCGGTGATTATCAGCATGTCGTCATCAGAGGAGAAGGAACGATCGGCGGGGATCTTGTCTGCTCCAAATTTCGCACATACGGCACAAGCACTATGTCTGGAGGGGCAAAAATCGAAAAATTCGGCGTCCATGGAGAGGCTGAGGTCGCCGGCGCCCTGGAAGCAAAAGAGGCGAAAATCTACGGTACGGCTGATGTTGAAGGCGACGCCGAAATCAGTGAAGCAACTGTGAAGGGCGTCCTTACCGTCGGCGGACAGATGGCTTGTGACAGATGTGATGTCAAAGGCACGCTGATTGTGAAAGGCGACTGTGAAGCGGAGCAGTTTACTTTACAGGGGAGTGTTGAATTGAAGGGTCTCTTGAACGCCGGTGTAATTGACATCGGATTAAGGTTTGGAAGCAGCAGCATTGGAGATATCGGCGGGACGAATATAAAAGTCGTCAATAAACGCGGGATATTTAAGCGGAACGGCGGTTTTCTGAACGCCGGAGTAATAGAAGGAGACGACATCTATCTTGAAAATACGGCCGCTCGGATCGTCAGGGGAAACCGCGTCCATATCGGCCCTGGCTGTGAAATCGAAACCGTTGAATACAAAAGCGATTATCAGGTTTCACCCAAATCGGAAGTAAAGGATAATAAACAAAGTTAATGGAACAGTGTTATGTTATAGAAAAAGGATGGCGTGAATTCGCCATCCTTTTCATTTACTAATTTTTCTTTCCGGGCTTACTTTCATACCCGGCGGTGAAAATAGACACGAGAAATGTGAGGATGACCCCCATCATGATCAATGTCTTCAACAAAATCCCCCTTTCCATCCTTTTTCCCTTGCTGTCGATCAAGCACGTGTTGCGTTTTAGCCGGTCCCGCGGATTTGTCTTGTGCGCGCCGAGCTTATCTGCCTTTATTATGACTGGTTTGCACCGCACTTGTCAATTCGAGGAAGTACTTTCAATTTGAAGATGAAAAGCATGCAAAAGGACATCTCCGCATACAGTGAATGTAACAGTGAGTCACTTGGCACCTTGCATTAATCATCATATAGGAGGTTCTTATGGATATATTAAAAAAGATTGAACAGTATAGAGAGGAAGAACAGCGTCTGAAATGGGAAGGAACCTTCGCTGATTATTTGGAAATCGTGAAAGAAAATCCGGCTGTCGCACAATCTGCTCATTCCCGCGTTTACAATATGATAAAAGACAGCGGTATTGAAGAAAAGGACGGAAAAAAGGTATACAGCTTTTTTGACAAGGAGCTGTTTGGGCTTGAAGAGCCTTTGGAGCGCCTTGTGGAAGAATATTTTCATCCGGCCGCCAAACGCCTTGATGTCAGAAAAAGAATTTTGCTTTTGATGGGGCCTGTCAGCGGCGGAAAGTCAACGCTTGTCACAATGCTGAAAAGAGGACTTGAAGCTTACTCCTTGACCGATGAAGGCGCAGTCTACGCGATTAAAGGATGTCCGATGCATGAAGACCCGCTTCATCTAATCCCTCAACATCTGCGCGAGGATTTTTATAAAGAATACGGGATCCGTATTCAAGGCAACCTGTCCCCGCTGAATATGATGCGGCTCGAACAAGAGTATGGCGGAAGAATTGAAGAAGTGAAGGTTGAGAGAATCTTTTTTTCCGAGGATAAACGGACAGGGATTGGCACGTTCAGTCCATCCGATCCGAAATCACAGGATATTGCCGATCTGACGGGGAGCATTGACTTTTCAACAATTGCTGAATACGGATCGGAATCCGATCCGCGGGCATACCGGTTTGACGGCGAATTAAACAAGGCCAACAGAGGCATGATGGAGTTTCAGGAGATGCTGAAGTGTGATGAGAAGTTCCTCTGGCATCTCTTGTCCCTCACACAGGAAGGCAATTTTAAGGCGGGACGGTTCGCCCTCATCTCGGCGGATGAACTGATCGTAGCCCATACGAATGAAACCGAATACCGCTCATTTATTTCCAATAAGAAAAATGAAGCGCTCCATTCGCGGATTATCGTCATGCCGATTCCATATAATTTGAAAGTGTCGGAAGAGGAGCGAATCTACGAGAAGATGATTGCTGAAAGCGATGTGTCAGATGTCCATATCGCCCCGCACACGCTGAAAGTCGCCGCAATGTTTTCGATTCTCACCAGACTGAAGGAGCCGAAGCGCTCCGATATTGATCTTGTCAAAAAGATGAGGCTCTATGACGGGGAAAGTGTTGAAGGTTTCAATTCGGTCGATGTCGAGGATTTGAAAAAGGAATACACTGATGAGGGGATGAGCGGGATTGATCCGCGTTATGTCATCAACAGAATCTCCTCGACGATCATTCGCAAAAACATGGAGTCGATCAATGCGCTCGATGTCCTTCGCTCTTTAAAAGAAGGGCTTGATCAGCATCCTTCGATTTCCGCCGAAGATCGTGAACGCTATTTGAACTTTATCTCCGCCGCGAGAAAAGAATATGATGAGATGGCGAAAAAAGAAGTTCAAAAAGCCTTCGTCTATTCTTACGAAGAATCAGCCAAAACATTAATGGACAATTACCTCGACAATGTCGAGGCGTACTGCAATAAAATCAAACTGCGCGATCCGCTGACAGGCGAAGAAATGAATCCTGACGAAAAGCTGATGAGGTCGATAGAGGAGCAGATCGGCATTTCTGAAAACGCCAAGAAAGCATTCCGTGAAGAAATTCTTATCCGGATCTCGGCTTATGCGAGAAAAGGGAAGCGTTTCGACTACAATTCGCACGAGCGGCTCAGAGAAGCCATTCAGAAAAAGCTGTTTGCCGATTTAAAAGACGTGGTCAAAATCACGACATCAACCAAAACGCCTGATGAACAGCAGCTGAAAAAAATCAACGAAGTCGTCGCCCGTCTCATCGATGAACACGGCTATAATTCAACAAGCGCAAACGAGCTATTAAAATATGTAGGAAGCTTATTAAACCGGTAGATCAAGACCCGTCCGGAAGAAGGGCGGGTTCTTCTGTCCCATTTTCACAATTGTTTGTCAAAAGTCGTCCGCCATCCGCATAAGATAAAAATAAACATTTTTTAAGGCTGGTTTCATCAAGCAGGGATTTATCAATAAGGAGGGGAATTCATGTCCCATAAAGACAACGGCCATTTTATTATTTCTCAGGAAAACTGGTCCCTCCATCGAAAAGGGTATGATGACCAACAGCGCCATCAGAAAAAGGTGCAGGATGCGATAAAAAACAATTTGCCTGATCTTATCACAGAAGAAAGCATCATCATGTCAAACGGCAAAGATGTCGTGAAAATACCGATTCGTTCATTGGATGAATACAAAATCCGCTATAATTATGATAAAAACAAGCACGCCGGACAGGGAGACGGAGACAGCCAGGTCGGTGACATCGTCGCAAGGGACGGCTCAGACAGACGAAGCGGCGCCGGAAAAGGCCAGGGAGCGGGTGATCAGGCCGGCGAGGATTATTATGAAGCTGAGGTTTCCCTCATGGACCTGGAAGAAGCGCTTTTCAGCGAAATGGAGCTGCCGAATTTGGAGCAGAAAGAACGCGACGACATCGTCGTCCAGGATATCGAGTTCAATGACATTCGCAAAACGGGTCTGATCGGCAACATCGATAAAAAAAGAACGATGCTCTCCGCGTTTAAGCGAAACGCAATGACCGGAAAACCGTCGTTTTATCCGATTTTTCCTGAAGACTTGAAATTTAAGACGTGGAACGACTCCGTCAAACCGGAATCAAAGGCTGTTGTATTGGCGATGATGGATACGAGCGGCAGTATGGGCGTCTGGGAAAAATATATGGCGCGAAGCTTCTTCTTTTGGATGACACGCTTTTTACGGACAAAGTATGAAACGGTTGAGATCGAATTTATCGCCCACCATACAGAAGCGAAGGTCGTATCTGAAGAAGATTTTTTTTCAAAAGGGGAAAGCGGCGGGACGATCTGTTCATCCGTATACCGAAAAGCGCTCGAGCTGATCGCCGACAAATACCATCCGACTCGCTACAATATTTATCCGTTCCATTTTTCCGACGGCGATAATTTAACATCTGACAATCCGAGATGTGTTAAGCTCGTCGGCGACATTATGGAGAAGGCCAATCTATTCTGCTACGGGGAAGTCAATCAGTACAACAGGCATTCAACTTTAATGTCAGCCTATAAAAATATTAAAAATGAAAAATTCAAATATTATGTTCTCAAGCAAAAAGCCGATGTATTTCAGGCGCTGAAAAGCTTTTTCAGCAATGAAGAACGGCATCAATATACGTAAACGCCTCCGGTTCCGGAGGTTTTTTGATGTGGAAAATATTTAATTAAAAATTTTTGATGCAAGGCTGTTGACATTTTTGTTTACTTTAACTAATATTTAATCTTGTTAACTATTAATTTTGTTGTTTTGTAAAGGTGTAATCGCTTTTCAGAATTCCGTTTTTCCTTGCTCAGTTATGAACAACCAAGTATAGTACACGTCCGCATTTTCAGGCTGGGCGGGAAAGAGGAACAAAGCAAACTGTGTGCGGGCCGCTTGCCGGTTTCGCCGAAAATATAAGAATTCGGAAGGAGAAATCAAACATGAGCAAAGGACGTTTAATTGCCACGAATATTATCGGACTCATCATCGTGCTTGCCATCATTGCAGGAGGCGCGTATTTCTATTATGACAGCATCAGCTATGTGAAAACAGATGAAGCCCATGTCACAGGGGATATGGCTGATATTACAGCGCCCGCATCAGGTAAGCTGACGGATTGGGACATCAAAGAAGGAACAGAGGTTTCCAAAGATGAAAAAACAGCAAAAATCAAAGGTGAACAAACAGTTGATGTGAAGTCCATTATGGACGGAACGATTGTCAAAAATGAAGCAAAAGAAGGCCAGATCGTACAAGCCGGACAAACGCTTGCTAAAACGATCGACATGGACCACCTGTACATTACAGCAAACATTAAAGAAAACGACCTGAAAGATATTGAAAAAGGCGACAAAGTGGATATCGTCGTTGACGGTGATTCAGACACGACATTTGAAGGAAATGTGGAAGAAATCGGCTATGCGACAAATTCAACATTCGATCTGCTTTCCCAAAGCAATTCAAGCGGAAACTACACAAAAGTAACGCAGAAAGTGCCTGTGAAAATTTCCATCAAAAACCCGTCTGATAAAGTTCTGCCGGGAATGAACGCATCTGTGAAAATTTCCAAATAGCCAGGGGGAAAAAAACGAACGAAAGGAGGATGTCATAAGTGGCTTCTCAAAACAAACAAGGAAACATGTCACTGCTTGTTATCTTAATGGCCGGTTTGTTTCTGGCCATTTTAAACCAGACGCTGCTGAATGTGGCGATGCCGCACTTAATGACCGAATTTAATGTGAGCGCCACAACGATTCAATGGCTGACAACCGGATATATGCTGGTCAACGGTGTTTTGATTCCTTTGTCAGCCTTCTTGATTATGCGCTTTGGCGGCCGCAGCTTATTTTTAAGCGCGATGTTCTTGTTTACGGTCGGGACGCTCATTTGCGGATTGGCGCCAAACTTTTCAACGATGCTGATCGGCCGCCTCATTCAGGCAGCTGGCGGAGGCATTCTGCAGCCGCTGGTCATGACGACGATTCTCTTCATTTTCCCTCCGGAAAGCCGCGGGAAAGGGATGGGCATCTTCGGGCTGGCGATGATGTTTGCCCCGGCTGTCGGCCCGACTTTATCCGGCTGGGTTATTGAAAACTACAGCTGGCGGGTGATGTTTGACGTTCTCGTACCGATTGGACTTATCGTCATCATTCTCGGCTTCTTCTTATTTAAAAATATGACAGAGCCGAAAAAAATCAAGCTTGATATCGCCGGTGCGCTTCTTTCAATCATCGGTTTTGCCTCATTGCTGTACGGAGTCAGTGAAGCGGGAACCGACGGCTGGGATGATCCGGTTGTTCTTTCTACAGTTGTCATCGGTGTGATCGGCATTATCGCCTTTATCATCCAGCAATTGAAAGCAAAAGAGCCGATGCTTGATTTCAGGGTGTTTAAATATGACATGTTTTCATTGTCAAGCGTCATCAATGCCATCATTACGGTCGCTTTATACGCCGGGATGTTCCTGATTCCGATTTATTTGCAGAACCTTGTCGGATTTACCGCACTGCAGTCGGGATTATTAATGCTTCCAGGCGCGATCGTTATGCTTTTAATGTCACCTGTATCAGGTATCCTGTTTGACAAAGTCGGTCCGAGACCGCTTGCGATCGTCGGTTTATTGATTACCGTCGTGACGACTTATGAATTTACGACCCTTACCATTGATACGCCTTATATCCATATCGTCGTGATTTATGCGATTCGCGCCTTCGGAATGTCAATGCTGATGATGCCGATTATGACAGCCGGTATGAACCAGCTTCCGAAGCATCTGAACAGCCATGGAACGGCTATGTCGAATACGCTTCGGCAAATCAGCGGTTCGATCGGAACCAGCTTGATCACGACAATTTATACAACGCGCACGACATTCCACTATGCTGCGCTCGCTGATCAAACCAATACGGCTGATCCGTCATTCATGCATACGCTGCAATCGACGATTCAGTCCACAGCGCAATCGATGCATATATCGCTCGAACAGGCACAACAATATGTTGTGAAATACTTGACCGGACAGGCCCAGCTCAATTCCAATGTCATGGGTATCAACGATGCATTTATGTGGGCAGCGGGCTTCTGTGTCGTCGGTCTTGTACTCAGCCTGTTCCTGCGGGATGTCAGAAAAGACAAGGACCGCAAGAAACGGAATAAAGAAGAGCTGACACTGCTGCCGGCTCCGAAGGAAGCAAAAGAATCTTAAGGATGAGGAGGTTCTCATATGAAAATCTATGTTGTGTATGACAGTGAAGGCGATCATACAAAAAAATTAGCTGAAGCCATTGCAGAAGGCGCCGGGGAACATGAAGCGGCGGAAGTGCTGATCGATCATGTCAGCCAGGCTGATGTCAGAAAGCTCGAAGACATGGATGCCATCATCTGGGGGTGTCCGGGACATTTCGGCACGATCAGTTCCGGTTTAAAAGCATGGATTGATAAGCTTGGTTATCTCTGGGCGGAAGGAAAGCTGATCAACAAAATCGGCGCGGTTTTCTGTACAACAGCGACGACTCACGGCGGACTTGAAGCGACGATGCTCAACCTCATCACACCGATGCTTCATCAAGGCATGATGATTGTCGGCTTGCCGGGAAATGTGCCTGAAAATGCTTTGTACGGATCTTATTACGGCGCGGGTATTACATGCCCTGTCGACAGCGATGAATTGATTGCAGAAGAAGGGCTTGAGCTGGGCCGGGCGCTGGGCAGACGAGTCGCACAAGTGACTGAACGCGTTGCCTCAGGACAGTAAGGAGCGGTTTACCATGACCATTATATTGACCATTATTGCTGCAGTCATCGTTATTATCGGTCTTGTGGTGTTTAATGTGCGCTCCGTATCCTCCGGAAAAGAAGAGCCTCAGAAGATTGGAGAGGAGCGCACCGCCGCATTGGACGCATCCCCGGTTGAGGAAGATCGGGAGCAGGAGATGCCGCCAAGCACTTCCGAAGAAGATGATCGGGATGTCATGAATGATCAAACATACCGTGAGATCCTGCAAAAATTGCAAAAACCAAGGGCGGAACAAACTAGGGCTCCGAAAAACGATATGAATGACATGGATTATCGCAATGCTTTGAAATCCATGCAGAAAAGGGATCAAGATTAACGGCAAATTCGCTGGATAACAGCGGATTTGCTTTTTTTTATGCGGAATTTTGCTTTTTTGGTTGTTTTTCATTTTGTATTAGTGTACTATTCATGTAGTACACATGATGGTTAGAGGAGGCTATTGCTTTTGAAATCTTTCAGCGGTTTATTAAAAAAAGATTTGCGCATCTCACGATTCTGGTCTGTGACTTGGATATTCATTCTGATTTGTGCGATTATTGCAAGCTTTGTGTTTGCCCGTTATATAGACGAACCGATGGCGCTGTTTGGGGCATTTGCAACCATTTTATTGTTTCATAGTCTGTTTTGTCCGCTTATGATGATCACTCAGCTTCGTTTGGAGGGGAAAACACAGCTATGGCTTTACAATCCGAACAATGGAGCGGTTCTATTGCTGTCAAAGCTGGCGGCAGCCGCCGTTTACCAATTGATTTCGCAGGTGATTCTCGTGATCTTCGGATTGATTGTCAGAGGCGTCCTGCAATCTCTTGCTGACCGTTTGTTTTCCGTTTCGGATTTGCTTTTGGTCAACATTGTCGTCTTTTTAAGCTCATTGTTTTTGTCAGCGTGGGTGATGTTCCTGTGGACGATCTATGAATCGCTTAGAAAATTTCCGGCCATCAAGAAAGTTCGCTGGCTTGTTCCGGTGTTGATCTACAATGCTTATGGATGGTTGGAGTGGATGATAGCAAAAAGCGGTCTTTTCCAGTTCGTACAGGGGTTTTGGACGATTCCTATAAAAGCGAATTTCAATTTGCACTATCAAGACTCGCGCTGGACGGTTACATTTTCTCAAATTGATCTACCGGGTGTTCTCCTGGTGTATTACACAGTTTTAGCTCTTAGTCTTTTCTACTTTGCGGGCAAATTACTTGATAGAAGAGTCGAGGTGTAGAGAATGGCCAATGATTTTTCTGCCTCTAAGCCGATCTACAGGCAAATCGCCGAACAGCTGTTTAAACAAATGGTCCGCGGAGAGATCAAACCGGGAGAAAAGCTGCCTTCCGTTCGCGAGCTGGCCGTTCAGACTCAGGTCAATCCGAATACGATTCAAAGAACCTACAATGAGATGGAGAGGATGGGTGTCGTGGAGAGCAGAAGGGGGCAGGGAACCTTTGTTGTGGAAAATACGGAAGTCATCGATGATTTAAAGCGTGAGATGAGGTTGGAGGTCATCGGTCAATTTGTGGAGAGCATGGAAGAGCTCGGCTTGTCTAAACAAGACATGTTGTCAGAACTGAACCATTATCTTCAGAAAGGGGATCCAAATGAACATTGAGCTGAAAAATGTCACGAAAAAGTACGGCAGAGATTATGCGCTCAAAGATGCCAATCTATCGCTTACACCCGGGAAAATTTACGGCTTGGCCGGACCGAACGGCAGCGGTAAATCAACGCTTTTGAAACTGATCACCGGGCTTTCGTTTCCGAATTCGGGTGCCGTGTATATCGACGGGCAGCCGGCAGCCCGGAATATGACGAAACATATCGCCTATTTAACCGAGCTTGACATGTTTTATGATCCTTTCCGAGTAAAGGATATGATCCATTTTTACGCAAGCCAGTTCGCCGATTTTCAAGCTGATAAGGCCTTTGATCTTTTAAAAGAAATGAAACTTGACCCTGATAAAAAGATCAGCAGGCTTTCCAAAGGGAACCGCGGCAGACTGAAGCTCGTGTTGACATTGGCGCGCGATGCTTCGGTCGTGCTGCTTGACGAACCTCTGTCAGGGCTTGATCCGTTAGTCAGAGAGTCGATTGTGAAGAGCCTTCTCACATATCTTGACCTGGAAAAGCAAACGGTCATCATCGCTACGCATGAGATTAAGGAAATCGAACAGATTTTGGATGAGGTGATCGTTGTCTTAAATGGGCGGATTGAAGAGAAAAAGGATGTCGAAGAGCTTCGGGAAGAATCAGGGATGTCGCTTTTAACATGGTTTAAGGAGCTCATTTTAGAAAAGGCGCACTAGGTTTGCATATGAAAAAGACGGGGGGATAACACAGTGGAAACACTTTTGCAATTAAAAAACGTCTCAAAAACGATCAGAGGCAGGAAAATTATCGACGGTTTGAGCTTTGATGTGCACGCCGGCGAGATTTTCGGCTTTCTCGGACCGAACGGCGCCGGTAAAACGACAACGATCAGGATGATTGTCGGCCATATGAAGATCTCCGCCGGCGAGATCGCGGTGTGCGGTGTCAGTGTAAAAGACAATTTTGAAAAGGCGGCTGCACATATCGGGGCGATCGTCGAAAATCCCGAGCTTTACAAGTTTTTAACGGGCTATCAAAACCTTCAGCAATACGCGCGGATGACAAAAGGGGTGACGAAAAAGAAAATTGATGAAATCGTTGAGCTCGTCGGCTTGAAACATCGAATTAATGATAAGGTCAAAACGTATTCTTTGGGGATGAGGCAGCGGCTCGGACTCGCACAAAGCCTTTTGCACGATCCAAAGCTCCTGATTCTCGATGAGCCGACAAACGGACTTGATCCGGCCGGCATCAGGGAAATCCGTGACTATTTAAGAAGGCTGACGAAAGAAAGAGGTCTGGCCGTCATCGTATCAAGCCATCTGCTGTCGGAGATGGAACTGATGTGTGACAGGATTGCCATCATTCAAAACGGAAAGCTCCGCAACATTCAATCTGTGAAGGGTCCTGCGGCTGATAAGAAAAAGCGTTATTTCATCCAGGCTGATGACAGAGACGCCCTTTACCGCGAAGCTGGCGGGTTTAAAGACAGCCGCATTGAAAAAGTCGAACACGGGATCGAACTCAGCCTGTCCAAAGATGAAGTCCCTGATTTCATCAAACACTTGACCGACAGCGGCATCCGTTTATATGAAGTGAAGGCGATCAACAAATCATTGGAAGACCGATTCTTGGAAATTACCTCGGAAAAAGGGGAGGCTCAGCATGTTTAAGCTTATCGTGAATGAATGGATCAAGATTTTCAGCCGAAAAGGAACATACGTCATGATCGGGATATTGCTGTTATCGGTCATTGGATTGGGCATTCTCGCGAAAACGAGCGGAGTGGCAGATCCAAACACAGACTGGAAAAAGGAACTGGCGCAGGAAAATGCGAATATGAAGGAACAGCTGAAAGGGGTCAACAATCCGACACTTGAAAAAAACTATGAAAGGTCGATCGCGATTAATGAGTATCGGATCAAGCACGATATGCCGGAAGACGGAAAGTATTCGGCGATGTCGTTTATCAATGATGCCGGAGATGTGATCTCCCTGACCGGTCTGTTTGTGATTACGGTGGCGGCTGGAATCGTCGCCAACGAGTTCAGCTGGGGGACGGTGAAGCTCCTGGTGATTCGGCCGATCAGCCGCTTTAAAATTTTGCTGGCGAAATATATAACGGTCCTGCTTTTTGGCTTGGCACTGCTTGTCATTTTGTATGCAAGCGCAGGGATAACAGGTCTTGCTTTATTCGGAGCGGGTGACGGCAGCCAGGTTCACTTGGCGTATGTCGACGGAAGTGTTGAAGAAAAGAACCTGTTGTTGCATCTGGGCGTGGGCTACCTGATGAAATCAATCTCGCTGTTGATGATGGCGACGATGGCCTTTATGATTTCAGCGGTTTTTAGAAACAGTTCGCTTGCAGTAGGTATTTCCATTTTCCTTTTGGCCGTTGGCGGTACGGCAACCAATCTTCTCTCGCTGAAATTCGACTGGGTGAAATACATCTTATTTGCAAACACAGACCTAAGCCAATACTTTGACAGGGAGCCGCTTGTTTCCGGCATGACGCTCGGCTTCTCGGTGACGGTGCTGGCGGTGTATTACATCATTTTTCAAGTGCTGGCTTTTGGCGTGTTTACGAAAAGAGACATCGCCTCATAAACCGGTGTTGCTTCAAGGAGCATAACGCGATTTTTTAGGCGTTGTGCTTTTTTTGTGAGAAATAAAAAGACTGCTGACAATGTCAGCAGTCTTGAATAAAGAGCCGTGCTCTTTATTATGCTTTTGTTACGTTAGCAGCTTGTGGTCCGCGGTTTCCTTCAACGATTTCGAAAGAAACAGATTGGCCTTCTTCCAAAGTTTTGAAGCCTTCGCCTTGAATAGCAGAGAAATGAACGAATACATCGTCTTGTCCTTCTACTTCGATGAATCCGAAACCTTTTTCAGAGTTAAACCATTTTACTTTACCTTCTAGCATGAAATTTCCTCCTAAAGCGATAACGCTTAAATTCACTATTCTTGCTCTAAAAACTTCCAAGACGAAAACTCTTACAAAACTTTCTTCTTAAAGATAGTTCGAACAAAAATAATTACCTTTACTTTACCAGTGTTTAAGCGAAATTACAACTGATTCTCAAAAATTTTTTTGAAAAAGTGAATTTAGCTTGAGAATTTGAAACACTCGGCATGACATGGTCTTTAAATGGAGAATTTTATATGAGAATTCACGTTTCAACAAAAACGGGCCCATTTCCGGTTGGTTGAGTAATTCCTACTTGACCAATCAGGTTTGTTGTACTATAGTTTTTTAATGTAAAAAAATTCTGGGGGTGCTTTTTGCTATTATGACATTCTTTGTGATTATTAATATTCTCGTCATGCTTTTTCTGATGGCGCTCCTTTATATGATGCAAAAAAAGCATGTTTCGTTTTCTAAGCGGGTATTTTCCGCTCTTGGACTCGGAATTGTTTATGGATTCGCTTTGCATTTTATATATGGTTCGTCTTCAGAAACGATTACACAAACGTCTGACTGGTTCAATATTGCGGGCGGCGGTTATGTCAAGTTTTTGCAGATGATCGTCATGCCGCTTGTTTTCATTTCGATTTTAGGGGCGTTTACAAAGCTTAAACTGACCAATAATATCGGAAAAATCAGCGGGCTGATCATCGGAATTTTGATTGCGACGACGGCTGTCGCTGCCGCTGTAGGTATTGCGTCCGCGCTTTCCTTCGACCTTCAGGCCGTCCATGTTGACCAAGGGGCGGCTGAAGCGACAAGAGGTGCCGAGCTTGAGCAGAAATCCCAAGCCATGGAGGCCAAAACACTGCCCCAGCAAATTGTTGAGCTCCTTCCGGGAAATCCGTTTTTAGATTTTACCGGAGCAAGACCGACATCAACAATCGCTGTTGTCATTTTTGCGGCCTTTCTCGGTATCGCATATCTTGGCGTGAAGAGAAAACAGCCTGAACAGGCCGAACTTTTCAAAAAAATCGTTGATGCGATATATGCGATTGTGATGCGTGTTGTGACGCTCATTTTAAGACTGACGCCTTACGGTGTCTTAGCGATTATGACAAAAACGATTGCGACAAGCGACCTCGACAGTATCGCTAAACTCGGCAAATTTGTGATTGCGTCATATGCGGCGCTGATTGTGATGTTCATTATTCATTTGCTGCTGATTACAATCAGCGGATTAAACCCGGTCACATACGTGAAAAAGGCATTTCCGGTGCTTGTCTTTGCCTTCACGTCTAGATCCAGTGCCGGTGCATTGCCATTGAACATCAAAACGCAAAGAAGCCTGGGCATTCCAGAAGGAATCGCCAACTTTGCCGGTTCCTTCGGTTTATCGATCGGTCAAAACGGCTGCGCCGGTATTTATCCGGCCATGCTTGCGGTTATGATCGCGCCGACGATCGGTCAAAATCCGCTTGATCCGTCATTTCTTTTCACATTGATCGCCGTCGTTGCTGTCAGCTCGTTCGGTGTGGCCGGCGTCGGAGGCGGGGCGACATTTGCGGCGCTTCTCGTCCTATCGGCTTTAAATATGCCGGTTGCCCTTGCAGGGCTGTTGATTTCAGTAGAACCGCTGATTGACATGGGCCGGACGGCTCTCAATGTCAGCGGCAGCATGACTTCCGGTCTTGTGACAAGCAAGGTGACAAAAGAGCTTGAAACCGATACGTACCATGACCGAACAAATATTATTGAAGCTGAAATGTAGCAAAAACCCGCACAGTTTATGGCGCTGTGCGGGTTTTTTTCATGAATACGTCTGATCTGTATTGTACATGGTCTGACCTGCCGGTTCGTCACTCATGACATTGACCGGAGCTGACGTCATATGGCCGTAAGCCTGCTGGTGATTCTGACTCTCTGTTTGGCCTGACTGGCTGTCGCTCTGCTGCGTCTGTGATTGTCCTCCCGGATTGAATGCTTGTTTGATCAAGTCAGCCGGATTCAACATCGCGTTCTTTTGATCACTTCCACGCTGTTGTCCGCCCATCCAATTGGAAAACATGTTTGTGACTCTTTTGCGGATTTCAGGGGAGAATGCCGCGGTTAATGCAGCAGATCCCAAAACCAATACAGCGGGATGGATTCCTGCTCTTCGTCTGAACAAAGGATCAACCTCCTTTTTACGTTTACCATCCCCGGGATTCCCATGTTTTATACTTCATGCTTTGGACGTCTGAGTTTGCCGGTGTTTTTCAAAAAAGCTGAAAATCGCGGTGAGCACCTTGATTTTGTTTTCTTTTTTGGAAAAACCGTGTCCTTCATTTTCCATGACGATATATTCAATGTCCCTTCCCCAGGCTTTCAGCTGGTCGACGACCTGGTCTGACTCCTCTTTGACGACGCGCGGATCGTTTGCTCCTTGAACAATCAGCATCGGCCGCGTCATCGTTTGCAAATAAGTGATCGGGGAGTCGGCTTTCATCTTTTCATCATCATGTTCCGGATCGCCGACCCATTTTTCCATAAAAGGCTTCCAGAAATCAGGAACGGATTTGGCGAAGGAAAACAGGTTGCTGACTCCGCATATATCAACGACGGCGCGAAAATATTCAGGATGCCTTCCATGCAGTAAAAGAGCCATATAACCGCCATAGCTGCCGCCCATTAAATACAGTTTGTCAGGGTCGGCAAGGTTTTTTTCGATGAGCCAGTCGATGCCGTTCACCATATCGAGCCGCGGCCCGCCTCCCCAATCCTGTTCCACCATTTTGTAAAATGAATAGCCATAATTTGCAGACCCGCGGAAATTCGGCATAAATACTTGATATCCCATTTTCGCTGCGATCTGAAAAATATCATAGAACATGAATTGTTCCGCGTGCTGCGGTCCGCCGTGCGGCCAAATGATCGTCCAGCCGTTTGCTTCTCTTGCCGCCGGCTTAAACAGCATCGCCTCGATCGGCAAGCCGTCAAACGACGGATATGTGACGACTTCCGGATATGACAGCTCGTCTTCACTAAAACCCGGAACAATGTGCTTAGTCAATTGCCGCCAGTTTGCTTCGTTCCGGCTTTTCACATAAATGTTCGCCGGCCGGGTCGGGGTAGATCCCAACAAGTAGAGCGATCCCGATTTCACACAGCATACTTTGGCGATGGATGTGCATGGAGACGCGATCTCTCTTGCTTCTCCCGTCGCTGTCTCATATTCATACAGCACATCTTTCACACCTTTTTTTCCAATGAGGTAGAGATATTTCCCGTTCGGATCGGGGTGAATCGATGTCAGCTCCGTTTTGTCGATTGAAAGAACCGGGGCGAATGTATCGGACGAAATGGTGTATGACGCAAGATATGAAAATTCGGAATCGTAGTTGAGAGTAACGTACAGCTCGTCATCTGATGTGAAAAAGGATGAATAGACCATGTGGGGCTTCTCTTTGTCGGGAACAATCGTTGTGATATCTCCCTTTTCAGTCTGGACCATACAGACGCAATGGCTGTTGACATAGGAGACAAGGATGCTGACCGCCTTTTCACCGGGGCTGACATCGCTAAGCATGGATGGCCCGCCTTTTCCTTCAAAAACAAGCTCTTCCTTGCCTGTCAAAAGGTCGCATTTGTATGTATTTAAAAATGTAGGGTTATCTTTCGTTGACGTGTAGTACACTGCGTGGTTTGCCGGTATCGGTTCAAAATGGCGGTCCGTTTTGTTTCCGTTTAGCGGCACGGGCTCACCGCCTTTTGCCGATAGCTTGTAAAGCCCGCTTCGTTCGTCTCCATCATTGTCAAACCCAGCGACAATGACAGATGCGTCTTTGCTGTAGGCGATACCTTGTGAGTTCTGATTCAAAAATGAAAGCTGATATGGATATGCGTGGGGAAGATCCATCGCCCACAAGTTTGATTTTCCATTGATGTTTGTGTCAAAGATAAGCTGCGTCTCCTCTGGGTGAACGGCAAAGTCTGCAATTCGAAAAACATGAAATAATTCTTTGGCACCTTGCATTTTTCAAACACCTTCCTCAGTTTAGTATAGATCGATACTCTTTGATCATAACAAAATATGGGTATAAAAAATACGTCCTAGGACGAATAAATCAGATGGAAAAGATAAACCTAAACATAAATCAAAAAAGGAGGCAATTAAAATGTTCAACCTGAAAAAGGGCGCAATCATCGCTTTTCTTCTTCCGCTGTTGTTTGCTGCGGGATGCGGAATGGCGAACCAAGGCGAAAATGCCCGCCGCAATCAAGATAATGCGCTTCAAAATGTGACCAACAGAGATAATCTGAATGATGGAACAAACGTAAATGATGTCAATGATCGAAATAACCGGATGAATGTCACGGACAACCGCGATCTCAACCGGGACAATCGGAACAATAATAATGGAAATAACATGGAATCTGCCGATGATGTAGCAGATAAAGTAGCAAAACTGAAAGAAGTCAGCAGCGCCAATGTGATTGTGACAGACAACAACGCTTATGTGGCAGTTGTCTTGAAAGGCAATCCGAAAGGCGACGTCACCGGCGATTTGAAGGAGAAAATCTCCAAGAAAGTGAAAGAAACAGACAAAAGCATCGACAATGTATTTGTTTCAGCCAATCCGGATTTTGTTGACCGCATGAGAAATTATGGAGACAGGATCAACAACGGTGAACCGATTGAAGGCATTTTTGACGAGTTTGGCGAGACGATCAACAGAATTTTTCCTCAGCAAAGATAAAAACGAAAGGCCGCAACGTTAATGTGCGGCTTTTTTTGTCGGCTGTTTTCATCCCGGGTTACTTTTCATCCATCACGGCATAGTGTTATAAAGAGAACCTTTTTTGCGGATGGAGGGAGAAACGGTGACGGGAGAGTTGAAAGCAGCCTTTGTTTTCATCGCAGCGGGGGCTCTATCCGCTCTGTTATTCATCATGTTTATCATCTCAAATCAAGGCTTCCAGAAGGGAGCGCTTGTTTCTGAAGAGAAAGAAAAACTGAAAGCATCGTTGCAGATGACCGTCCATAGAAATGTCAGCATTTATCATTCAGAGGCGGAAAAATCGATTTTGCATCTTACAAAAGAGACGCTTGATGATGCAGAAGCCGTGAGCAGAACACTTTTTGGCAACCTCCGTTCAGACAAAGTGGACCTGATCTTTTTTTCTAGCAGAGAAGAAATGGAGTCATTTTCACAGTTAAAGGATATTACCGGGTTTTATTCAGAAAACTTGCGGATGATCGGGCTGCTCCCGGAGGAAAAAAAGCAGCTTTTGAATGGAAAGGGGTTCGCCGTCTTTCTTTATAAGCGGGTGCTGATTCACGAATATACCCATTTTACATTCCACGAAAAGCTTCGGGAACTGAACGCAAGCCCTAAACAATTTCCCCTCTGGTTCCACGAAGGGGTCGCAGAATGGGCCGCTGCCTATGATGAGGCTTATGCCCGGAACCTGGCGACAGTCGTTCCTTTTAGAAAATTAAAGTCGGATCGGCAGTGGCAACAAGCGCGCGATGATGATGAGACGGATATTTATTTGCAGAGCTTTTATATTATTGAAGAACTTGTGGCCCGAAAAGGGGAGGGAATCATTCTCAAAATCATGGAGAAAACAGCGGAGCGAAACAATTTTGAAAGCGGGTTTAAGGCTGCTGTGGATCAGGAGTTAAGCGAGTTCGAAAACGACTTTACACAAAAATACGGAAAAACGGCATTGAATCATTATATCAATGCCGTTTTTGTGATTAATGAATCGGTCTCTGCTGCGTTTGGCCGTTGTTTGGAGGCATCTGCATCTGACCTTGAGCAGGCGCGTAAGCCGAAAGCATTTTTTGCATATCCTGAGAAGCAAGTTGAGGCACCTGGTAATAGCCGTGTTTGTTTTGGTAAAGAAAGATTTCATAAGCCATCTCGATATAGTGAGGAATTTGGTCCGCAAGCACCCTTCTGCAGACAGGGTTCGTCACCTCGGGAGCTGCCATGGCAAGAGAGGAACAACATGTCTTCATTAAGCTGAGCATAAAGCTGCTGATGCAGGCGTCATCGATTTGTTGAGGAGACTGCTTCGGCGTTTTAGGCTGGGTGTTCTTCAAGCCGTAAACAAACTGGCGATCCTGCTTCATCATATAAGTCGCCGTTTCCTGGCTCGGTTTTTGCCCCGTCCGGAAGCACTCTACTGTCAGATTGTACTGCGACGTAATAAATTGATGCTGTCTATCTAAAATATCGAGCAGCTCGGGATCCTTCACTTGCTGTCTGAACATCATGTACTGCTCCAGAGTACCGATCATTCCTGACAGCACTTCGTGCATATCAAAAACCTCGTGGCCTCCGTGATTCATGTGCTGCATTCCTTCATTGCCCTGATTGATTTGCATTTGCTGCTGTTGGTTTGGTTGTTCCATTCTTTGGTATCCTCCTTAAACTTAGTTCAAACGTTATCTTTTGTTTTTGACAATGTTTTTATTCAAAAAAGCATATTCGACAAATTGGATTTAAAGGGATTTTATTCTAACCGTCGAATAGGATATGTCAGAAGAAAATATTATAGGGTCTTTTCCATAAGACATTGCTGGCGATTAAAAATCCGGGAACATGAGTCATTCAAAGGTTGATGTGGCGGTAATCAAATTCACTTGGCATAAAACTTAAGTTCTTGCCCGACTTCAGGCCGGTTTTGGAATCACTTGTATGAGTAAGACGCTGCTTGTTAAAGCAAATCACGGCACAGCCCGAAAAAACAATGTCGTATTGAAAGTCGAAAACGGCTGCCGGATGTATGGCGGAAAAAGCTGTAGCTCAAGGTCTTTAAAGAAAGGGACGGAACTTGGACCAAAAGGAAACAGCGTCCGGCTTTTTTAACGATTGTTTTGCTGGGAAACTTCATTCCAAAAAGGCTCTTTTATTGCCCCTGCGTGTTCTGTAAAGGATTCTCCCTCCGTAAATGATTTCAGCTGCCAAGGTTTTTATTATCACCATGAAAATGCAAAAAAAGGATTTCCCTTTTTTATTTTGCACTTAGAAAAGGAGGATGTTTATGCTGGGCTCAAGCGAGACGGTTGGAAAAATGTCAGGCTTAAGTGATGATGAAGCTTTGTATCCAAAGGTGCAATTGGAAGCATATAAAAAAATCAACGAACTGAGTGATTTCTACAGAATGGATGATATTTACCTGTCACTAATCGACCAGTATGCATGTCCTTGTACGATTCTAAACGACAGGGGAGAAATTGTAGCATCTTCAAATCGCGCGCAAACATATTTAACATGTCCAAAAGGAAGCATCGACCAAGCGTTTCCCGCCAGTTTGGCACAGCAGATCAATGCGGCTTTGAAGCGGGTGAAAAAAGAAAAGAGGGAGACGGCACTCAAAAACGTTCCGATTTATTTAAGCGGAAAGCTTTCCTTTGTTCATCTGACATTAAAAAGTTACTTTCGTCAATACCACAAGCTGTACGTACTTTTAATCGAAAAAGCACACGAGGAGAGACGCGCAGGAGACAGCGGACAAACATCAGAATGCGATCAGCAGCTTCAGCGAACGATAAAAGAGCTTGAAGCGTCCAATGAGGCATTGATAGCCGCAAATCAGAACTTACAAAATAAAAACAGGAAATTAATGAAGGTCAACAAGGCGTATGAAAATAAAATCCGCGAGCTGAACACCATCAAAAAAGAGATGGACAATCTGCTGATCCATACAGATACGGCCGCGGTTTTTCTCGATCAGCACCTTCAATTGAAATTGTTCACTCCGAAAGCGGCTCATATGTTTGAGCTGGACAAGCGGGATATCGGGAGTTCCGCGAAAGTTTTGGGAAACCGGCTCAAATACGAAGCATATGCAGAAGGTGTGAAGGCGGCGCTTGAAGAAAACAGGACGATTCAAAAAGAATGGAACACATCTGCCGGCGAATGGTATGCTGTCAAAATCATACCTTATCGTAAGGCGGTAAACAGAGTGGAGGGGGTTGTCATTACATTTGCCAATATCACGGAGCTGAAAATGACGAACGAGGCTCTCCATATCAGCTCACAGGCGATCGACCAAAGTCCTGCGAACATATTAATGGCTTCTGTTGAGGGAACTGTGCAATATGCAAATAAACGGTTCTGTCAGCTGATCGGAAAAGAGCAGGCAGAAATCAGCGGCAAAAATGTGTTTAACCTGTATCATGAACATTTTGATTGCTCCGATCTGGCCGGCTGCTGGGAGCAGGTTTTAGAAAAAAATCCATGGTCAGGTGAACTGCACTGCCGTGATAATAACGGAAAAGACAGGTGGGAGCAAGTCTCGCTCGTTCCTGTTGAAGACCACGAGGGCGACGTTCAGCAAGTGATGGTGATTTCGGAGGATATCACAAATCAGAAGCAGTCTGAAAAAATGCTGATGAAATCGGAGATGCTTTCAGCCGTGGGACAGCTGGCAGCAGGGATAGCCCATGAAATCCGCAATCCGCTTACATCCCTGAAAGGGTTTCTCCAGCTGATGATCCAGAGCAAAAAATATCAAAAAGATTATGCGGAAGTCATGATGTCCGAATTTATCAGACTTGAATCGATCATCAACGAGTTTCTCGTCTTGGCGAAAACGAAATCTGCTACATATGATCCGGTGCAGGTCAATACGATCGTCGAAGATGTCTGCATGATTTTAGAGTCCCAGGCGGTCTTGAACAGCGTGCGGATCGAGAAGGAACTGAGCGGTGATCTTCCTGAGATTCTCGCGGTCACAAACGAACTGAAACAAGTATTTCTAAACATCTTAAAGAATGCGATCGAAGCAATGGAAGATGTCCAAGGTGTCATTTCCATTCGTTCCTACCGGGAGAAAGACAGCGTATTCATCATTTTTGAAGATCAGGGCAAGGGGATTTCCAAAGAAGTTCTCGAAAAGCTGGGAGAGCCATTTTACACGACGAAAGAAAAAGGAACGGGACTCGGTCTAATGGTCACCTTTAAAATCATTGAAAATCACGGAGGAAGCATCCGTTTTGAAAGTGAAGAAGGCAAAGGGACAAAAGTGAAATTGAAGCTTCCGATTAAAGAATGAGAACCTGAGGCCACCTCGATTCTCATTCTTTTTTGAAATTTTTACAAAAACTTGATGTCAGCTTTATAAATATTAGATACATTTGATGAAAAGCAAAATAAGGAGGCGAATTAATGGTTCATTTTCTGAAAGTCCCTTTGATATCCTGTGTTGTCATTGCGATTTTTCTGGTTTCGTCTTTTTTGGCCCCATTTGCCGGCACAGCTCATGGGGCGGAGGCACCGATATCGGTTGAAGATGCCATCAAACATAATGAAGGGCATGCACGTGTTGAAGGCTATGTCGTCGGCCACACGGTCTCTAAAGGAAAATACAATTTCACAGGGAATTTTGCGAATGATTACAATTTGGCGATCGCCGACCGAAAAGAAGAAACATCGCCGGCCAATATACTCCCCGTGCAAATTCCCGCATCTTTCAGAAACCAATTCGGGCTGAAAACCAATCCAAATCTCCTTGGAAAAAAACTAACGATAGAAGGTGAACTTTCTTCATACTTTAACTCCCCGGGTTTAAAGTCCGTTCAATCCATTCAGCTTGCAGATGTTGACCAGCCTCCAACCCAGCCCGTTGTAAAAACGATAGCGGACGCCCGCAAGCGAATGAATGAAACCGTTACAATCAGCGGGGTCGTCACCGCTGATCAGGCTGCGATCGGCGGCGGAAAGCTGTCAACCTTCATCCAGGATGAAACAGCTGGAATCAATATTTTTTCCGCATCACAAAGCGATTTTCCCGAACTGAAAGAAGGGATGATCGTCTCGGTTACGGGGAAAATCACAGCCTATCGAGGCTTGACGGAGATCATTCCCGAACCGTCAGGCCTCGTGGTAACAGGTGAAGGAGCGGCGCTTCCCGAGCCTATTCAGCTGACGATTGAAGAATTGCAGAATGATGCAAAAGCAGATGAAAACGAAGGGCGCCTCGTCAAACTGAAAGGATATATAGAGTCAAAACCTGAAACGCCTGCCGGCGGCGGCTACAACATGACGATGATTGATGAACACTATCATCCGCTCACACTGCGGGTGATGGAAGAAACAAATGCGGTCAAACAACTCGAACAAGGGCAATGGTATGACATAATCGGCATTTTAAGCCGTTATGATACGCTGCAGCTCTTGCCGAGAAAACCGGAAGACATCAAAAGGCTTGACGATGCCGGCCATCCTCCTCCCGTCTCTGAAGGGGAATATGAAAGCGTTGTGGACCGCGTGATCGACGGTGATACCATCCATTTAAAAGAGCCGGTATTGGGGTCGACAAAGGTCCGCTATGTCAATATAGACACCCCTGAAACATATCATACGCCGAAAAACGACTTGGATGAAAATCAGCTGAGACACGGAACCGTGGCAAAAGAATATTTGAAGTCGCTTTTGTCACCGGGTGACAAAGTGACGATTAAAGTAGGCAAAGAAGCGAAAGACGACTACGGTCGGCTGCTTGCCCAAGTCATCACAGCCGACGGATTAAACACGAATTTAGAAATGGTCAAAAAAGGGCTGGCTTCGACCTATTTTATTTGGCCAATCGGCAATGAAAAAGATTACGAATTGTTTCAAAGCGCTGTCAAGCAGGCAAAAGCGGAGCACCTCGGCATATGGAACCTTGATGATCCCCTTTTAGAATTACCGTTTGAATTCCGTGCAAGAGAGCAGGGAAAAGGGCTGACGAGGTATGTCGGAGACTCCGCAGAGAAAACATTCGTCACACCTGACAAATGGCGCGACGTTCCTGTGGAGAGACGAATTTTCTTTGCTTCTTCAGAGGAAGCTGAAGCGGCCGGCTATCGGACAAAAGAGCAAAGCGGAAACCTTTCCCTGCGCCTGTTAAGCATGAATGATCTACACGGCAAAATCGACCAGCAGTATCAGCTCGATATCAATGGCGACGGCCTCCTTGACGGAACCTTTGGGCGAATGGATTATACGGCTGCTCTTCTTAAACAAAAAAAAGCGGAAAAGAAAAACACGCTGCTCGTTCATGCGGGAGATATGATCGGCGGAAGCTCTCCGGTGTCTTCCCTGCTTCAGGATGAGCCGACCGTTGAGATCATGGAGGAAATCGGCTTTGATATAGGGACTGTCGGAAATCATGAATTTGATGAAGGGACGAATGAGCTTTTGCGGATGTTAAACGGCGGTGAACATCCTGAGGGCAAAGGGACGAAAGGCTATGACGGCCAGGATTTTCCGCTTGTCTGTGCCAACTGTAAAATGAAAGGCAGCGGAGAGAATTTTTTGCCCCCGTATGAGATTGCTGAAGTGGAAGGGATTCCGGTCGCTTTTATCGGAGTTGTGACCAGATCTGCCGCCGATATGGTCATGCCGGATGGCATTAAGACGATTGAATTCACCGATGAGGTAAAGGCGGTCAATCAAACCGCTGCAGAACTGAAAGCGAAAGGTATCCGCTCAATCGCTGTGCTCGCCCATATGACAGCTGCCCAGAGCGGTACAACCATCACAGGAGAATCAGCGCAACTGGCCAAACAGGCAGATCCTGAGGTGGATATCATTTTCGCCGGTCACAACCATGAAGTCGTCAACGGCGAAGTCAATGATATTTTAATTGTGCAAGCATATGAATACGGAAAAGCGATCGGTGTCATCGATCTTGAAATCGATCGGAAGACAAAAGATATTGTCAAAAAGAAGGCCGATATCGAATATGTCAGCCAGGAAAGCTTGAGCCCCGATCCCGCCGTGGGTCAGATTTTAGAAAAATACGAACGAATGGTTGAGCCGATCATCAGTGAAAAAGTCGGTGTAGCGGCGCATGATATGGCCGGCGGATACTCGAATGACGGCGACACACCGCTCGGGAACTTAATCGCCGACGGGATGAGACGTGCGATGAACTCCGATTTCGCTTTGATGAATGGCGGCGGCATCCGCCAAGATTTAAAAAAAGGGCCGATTACATGGGGCGATTTATTCAATATCCAGCCGTTCGGAAATGTTCTCGTTCGGCTTGAAATCAAGGGCCGGGACTTGTATGACATCATCGATGCACAGATTTCACCGCAATTCGGTCCGGACTACAGCATCAGCGGTTTTACATATACATGGGATCCTGCAACGAACAAAGCGGTCGACATTTTTCTTGAGGATGGCTCGCCGATTGAAAAAGACCGGACTTATACAGTGACGGTCAACGATTTTATGGCCTCTGCTTCCGGAAGCAAATATCTGCCGATTTCCAAGCTGGGAAAAAATCCGGTGACAGGGCCGGAAGATATCGAAGCCACCGTTGCATTTGTCAAAAGCTTTAAGGAGCCGATCGCCTATGAAGAAGAAGGGCGGATCAAAATGGTCGAAGACGCCTCACATCCCGGAGAAACGCCTGGAAATGGAGCGGACCCTGATAACGGAGAAACGCCGGGAAGCGGTGAGGATTCGGCCGGCGGCGGACAGCCCGCGGTTCCGGGGGATGGGGGAAGCGCTCGCGATCATGCTGATAAGACGGATCGTGACGGATCAAAAACAGGCGGGCCGTTTCGACCAGCGCTTGAAAAAACGGGAGAGGAACATTTACTGCCGCAAACGGCAACAAGCCTTTACAACACATTGCTGTACGGTTTCCTGCTCATTTTGATTGGCATGATTCTTTATGGATGGAAAAGGAGATTGGCAAAACGATGAAAATCAAGTTTTTTTCGCTCTTTCTGATCGCTGCCGGCCTGATGATTGTCGGCTATGGCGGATGGAAGATATTTGATATGAACAGACAGACAGGTATTTCTCTATCAGAAGCAAAAGAAGCGGTTGCAGCGGGAAAGCCAAGGGATTCCGATGCAAGCTCTTCAGCGGAGACGGGGCCGGATTCCTTGCAAACCGCAACGGGCGAGGCAGTGGGCATTTTAAATATTCCCCGGCTGAAAGCCGAGCTGCCGATTGTCGAAGGAACGAGCCCGGATGATTTGGAAAAAGGAGTCGGCCATTATAAGGACAGCTACTATCCGAAGCAAAACGGGCAAATTGTCCTTTCGGGACACAGGGATACGGTTTTTCGGCGAACAGGCGAGCTCGAAATAGGCGATAGACTGAATATTGAGCTTCCGTACGGCAGCTTTGATTACCGGATTACAAACATGAAAATCGTTGACAAAGAAGATACATCGATTATCACCCTGCAGCACGAAAAAGAAGAATTGCTGCTGACGACATGCTACCCGTTTTCTTACATCGGGGATGCGCCCAAGCGCTATATTATTTATGCGAAGCCGCTTCAATGATAAGCGCTATTTCTATATGATTCCAAACAATCGTTTTGCTTCTTGTTTTAAGTCGTCAGGCAGAGGTGCAGCAATGGTTAATCGTTCATTTGTGACCGGATGGGTCACCTTGATTTCCTTGGCGTGAAGCGCCTGTCTGCTGAAAAGAGCCGGCGAACCGCCGTATATCGTATCACCTGCCAAAGGATGGCCGAGGCTTGAAAGGTGGACGCGGATTTGATGGGTTCTGCCCGTTTCAAGTTGGAGCTCGCACAATGTAAGATTGGCTGCATTGTGATATCCTTTGACGGTATAATGAGTGACCGCCGCCTGTCCGGTCGGGGAGACTCTTCTTCTGACCGGATGGTACCTGTCTCTGCCGATCGGGCTTGAAATGGTCCCTTGCCTCTTTTTAATCCTTCCCTCGGCAATGGCGAGATATGTTCTTACCAATTCTTTTCTTTGCAGCTGTTCGTCTAAACGGGCGTGGGCGAGGCGGTGTTTTGCAAAAACGACAGCACCGCTTGTATCCTTGTCCAGGCGGTGAACGTGCCGGATTTTTCGTTCGTCACCGCTTGCTTGAAAATAAAACGCGACAAGATTGCTGAGCGTGCCGGTCTGTCCCTCTTCGTTCGGATGGGTTGCGATTCCGGGAGGCTTATTGACGATGAGCATGTGGTCATCCTCGAACAAAACGGAAAGCTCGCCGTATTCGGGGATGATGCCGCTTTCTTCCTGTTCATGAAGATCGATCATAATTCTGTCGCCGGTTTTCAGCCGGATGTTTTGAGACGTATCTTTCTGATTGACCTTTATTTTTTGCTGTGCGGCCCAATATTGCAAGACGGGCTTAGAAGCTTTTGTTTCCCGTTTTAAAAATGTAAATAAATGTTCATTGTCATCTTGCTTGGCGACGCGAAACGTCAAGCTGTTTTTTTGGTTCATTTTTACTGCTCCTTTCTATAAAAAGCGCTGAAGACATTAGGAAACACTTACCTTCACAGCCCCGTGTTTTTGTGTGCTATTCTGTTTGAAGAGACTTGAACAAGGGACTGATCAATGTGCGTATTGTAAAAGCTGCTACCGAAGAACAGGAAATCTTCATTGAGGAGCTTGCAAATGAGCTGTATCAAGTGTTTCCGATGTATTTCAGCGAACAAAAAATGAAAGACCTGAAAGAGCAGGGAACACTTGATTTTAAAGAATATGATTACAAAGGGACGCTGGATGATGCTTTTCAGATCATTACGAGCCTGCAGCTGATTCACACACTGCTCACGAAATCAAAAAGGCAATGGGTGCTCAAAGACCGTGATCTATTCGATAAAAACTGCAAAAAGCTGAATGACTGCGGTCTGTATTTTCCCCTCAGCTCATCCGACTTTAATATATTGAATACAGAAACTGACAAGCAGGGCATTCAAATCCTGATGTAAGAGCTCATCCTTTGGATAGCTCTTTTTTCATGAGATGACTATAAAGGAAAAAAGCGAAAAACACAATGTATGGTGTCAACTTCCTTTTTAGCATTTGGCTGATTGCACATACTATCTATCGAAAGGGGGCAAACTTTTGAGCACAATCAGCAATGCCATGTCAAGACAAGTAGCTACGATTTCATCCAATCAGTCGGTTCAGGAAGCAGCAGAGCTTATGAGCCGCCACAATGTTGGAGCGATCCCTGTCGTTGATCAAGGTGTATTAAAGGGAATGATCACAGACCGCGATATCACACTCAGAACGACGGCGGCAGGGCAAGATGGACAGACGCCGGTTTCAGCGGTCATGACATCAAACATTGTAACGGGAAATCCGAACATGAGCCTGCAGGAAGCGTCACAACTTATGGCTCAGAGCCAGATCCGCCGCCTGCCGGTTGTGGAAAACAATCATTTGGTCGGCATTGTCGCGCTTGGAGACCTGGCGGTAAACGAACTGTCAAACGAATCAGCCGGACAGGCGCTGACCAACATTTCCACTCCGACAAAAACACAATAATGATGGAAGAGCTTGCCTTATAGCAGCAGGCTCTTCTTCCTTTATACATACTAAAGTGAAGGCTTCGGGCTTTTCAAGGGCGTGCAGGAAGGATACAATGAGTGTGCAAACAGTCAAAAGGAGTTGGGGTAAAGCACGATGATTAAAGCAGTGATCTTTGATTTTGACGGTCTGATTTTAGATACAGAAACACATGATTATGAAGTGCTGCAAGAAATCTTTCAGGAGCACGGCTCTGACCTGCCCATGTCGGTTTGGGGCAAGGTGATCGGTACGGCTGCCGGATTTAAGCCATTTCATTATTTAGAGGAGCAGATCCAGAAAAAGCTTGACCATGAAGAACTGACAAAGATGAGACAAGAACGCTTTGTCAAAAGAATGGAAAATGAAAAAGCGCGGCCAGGCGTCGAAGCTTATTTGTCAGCGGCCAAAGAGCTCGGCTTAAAAGTCGGCCTTGCCTCAAGCTCAGATTATAAATGGGTATCACAGCATTTAAAACAGCTCGGACTTTATGACGATTTCGAGTGCATCCGGACAGCCGATGATGTCGAGGAGGTCAAACCGAATCCGGAGCTTTATTTGCAGACTGCTGAATGTCTCGGCGTAAAGCCTGAAGAATGCATCGCTTTTGAAGATTCGGTCAATGGATCGACCGCGGCGAAACGAGCCGGAATGAAGTGTGTCATCGTTCCGAACCAAGTCACGAAAACCTTGTTGTTTGAACATTTCGACCATCGCCTTGAATCGATGGCGGAAATGGAGCTGGAACAGCTGATCGAGAAACTGTCTGAACAAGCATGAAGCAGTCAGAGGAGGAATTGAGGCGTGTCGGAAAAATTGGATCTTTCCCGTTTTGAAAAAAAGATTGTGATCCGAAATATTGAAGAAAAAGACATCGAGAGCATCATCGGACTTCAAGAGCTTTGTTTTCCGGGGATGATCCCATGGAAGCGCGAGCATTTGGAAAGCCATCTCGAGCATTTTCCCGAAGGGCAGTTTTGTGCGGAGCTTGAAGGTGAAGTCATCGGTTCCTGTTCCAGCCTTTTGGTCAATTTTGACGAATATGACGACAGACATACTTGGCAGGACATCACAGATGACGGCTATATCACCAATCACAACCCTGAAGGCTTGAACATGTACGGTATTGAAGTCATGGTTCATCCCGAATACAGAAGAATGAAAATCGGCCACCGCCTTTATGAAGCCCGGAAAGATTTGGCAAGGCGCCTGAATTTGAAAAGCATCATTATCGGCGGACGGATCCCGAATTATCATAAATATGCTGCGGAAATGACGCCGAGGGAATATGTCGAACAGGTCATCCACCATCAGATTTACGATCCGGTCCTTTCCTTTCAGCTCTTGAACGGATTTACGATGATGCGGATCAATCCAAACTATCTTCCGGATGACAAAGCATCGAGCAAATATGCGACATTGATGGAGTGGAACAATGTCGACTATCTCCCGCAAACAAAGCGCTATTACAAGTCGGCCTTTCCAGTTCGGATCTGTGTGATTCAATATGAAATGAAGCAGATTCATTCATTTGAAGAGTTTGCCAATCAAGTCGAGTACTATGCTGATGTCGCTTCAGACGCCGGAGCCGATTTTGCGGTCTATCCGGAAATCTTTACGACACAGCTGATGTCGTTTCTGGAAGAGCGTTCCCCGAGCCTTGCCGTGCAGCGGATTACCGAATATACGGAGGACTATATCAGCTTGTTCACAGATCTCGCCGTCAAATACAATGTGAACATTATCGGCGGTTCCCATTTTGTCGAAGAGGAAGGGAAAATCTACAATATCGCATATCTCTTCAGAAGAGACGGGACGATCGAAAAGCAGTATAAGCTCCATATCACACCGAATGAACGGAAATGGTGGGGGATCAGCAGGGGAGACGAAGTGCGCGTGTTTGACACGGACTGCGGAAAAATCGCGATTCAGATCTGCTATGATATTGAGTTCCCTGAGCTTGGCCGAATTGCGACGGAAAAAGGCGCCAAAATTATTTTTACGCCTTTCTGTACGGAAGACCGCCAAGGCTATTTGCGCGTCAGATACTGCGCTCAGGCGCGGGCGGTGGAAAACCAGGTATACACCGTTATTTCCGGAACGGTTGGAAACCTGCCGCAAACGGAGAACATGGATATTCAATATGCGCAATCGGCGATTTTCGCGCCTTCAGACTTTGAATTTGCAAGGGACGGAATCGTCGGAGAGTGCAACCCGAACATTGAAATGGTTGTCATCGGCGACGTCGATTTGGAGATTCTCAGAAGGCAGCGCCAGGACGGAACGGTCCGCCAGCTTAAAGACAGACGCCATGATATATACCGGATTCATTATAAAAAATAACAGCCGGCCGCTTTTGGCCGGTTTTTTTGGAGTTGACGAACTGGTTTATTTTTCATATATTGTAATTATCGAAAAGGAGGTGGGAAAGATGAATCAAACTGGCAAGCGCATGACGGACACACAACTTTATTTGTATATTTGTCGTGCGATTTTTTCCGAAGAATGCGGACTACGGGATCAGTCTGCCCTTTTTGACATTCAAATAGGAAAAAATGCCAGTGAGAGACATCTGCCCACAATCGGATTTTAAATCATTAGACTTGCGGCAGGGGAAGCTCTGCCGTCTTTTTTATGCTGCGGTGTCTCTTCACGGAATATGGAGGAAGAGATCAATGATCGTGTGCAGTATTCAGCATGTCACGCAAACCAGCGGAGGACATGCGATTTTCAATGGTATATCGTGCGAGATTAAACAAGGCGAACGGATCGGTCTGATCGGCCGAAACGGCTCAGGGAAAACAACTTTGTTAAAGCTTATGAGCGGCCGATTGCAGCCTGATGATGGCCTTGTGACCTGGAAAAAGGGAATAACGACAGGGCTGCTTGAGCAGCACCCTTCCATGGACGCCCATAAAACAGTGAGGGAGCTGCTTTATGCTGCGTTTGCTCCGTTATGGAAGATACAGCAGAAGCTTTCCCGGATGGAACGGGAGCTTGCGGATGAAAAAGATATGAAAAGACTTGAACGGCTTTTGGAGCGGTATGGAACATTGCAGGATGAATTTCAGCAAAAAGGCGGATATGAGATCAGCGCGCAAGTGGAACGCGTGGCGGCCGGTTTGAACATCAGCCGCCTTTATGAAACCGAATGGCGGAGCTTGAGCGGGGGCGAACGGACGAAGGTCGGCCTGGCCCGGCTTTTGCTGAGAGCGCCTGACTTGCTTTTACTGGATGAACCGACAAACCATTTGGATTTGACTGCGATCGAATGGCTCACCTCATTTTTAAAGCAGTACAAAGGAACGGCGGTCATCGTTTCCCATGACCGGTATGTTTTGGATGAGGCCGTTACATCGATTTTGGACATCGATGAAGGCGGGTTTCACGTATATCAAGGCGGCTACTCAAACTATGCGGTTGAACGGGAGGAGCGCCTCCTGAATGAATTCCGGCACTATCAGGATCAGCAGAAAAAAATCAAAAAAATGAAGGAAACGATTAAGCGGCTGAAAGACTGGGCAAATCGGTCCAATCCCCCAAACGATGGTCTCCATCGGCGCGCGAAAAGCATGGAAAAGGCCTTGGAACGGATCGAGGTAGTGAAAAAACCGGTGCTCGAGCGAAAAAAAATCGACCTGTCCTTCAATATGAATGACAGAAGCGGAAAAGACGTCGTCAAACTGGACGGTGTCAGCAAAAGATTCGGGGACCGGCTTCTTTTACGGGACGTGAACATGCACGTCCGCTTTCAGGATCGGGTCGCCATTGTCGGGGAGAACGGCAGCGGAAAAACGACGCTCTTGAAGCTGATCAGCGGAATGGCTGCCCCTGACAGCGGTGAAGTGCAGCTTGGAAGCCGGCTGTCGGCTGCACATCTGAGCCAGCATGTCGCTGAAATGAATGAAGAGCTGACGGTTTTGGACGAATTCAGGGAAAAAGTCAGGCTGGCAGAAGGCGAAGCCCGCATGATGCTCGCCAAGTTTTTATTCTATGGAAACGCCGTTTTTCAAAAAGTGAAAGAGTTAAGCGGGGGAGAGCGGATGAGGCTTCGCCTCGCACAGCTCGTTCACCAGCATCACAACGTCCTGATTCTCGATGAGCCGACAAATCATCTGGACATCGAGTCAAAGGAAGTGCTCGAAGAAGCGCTAAGCCAATTTCAGGGAACCATTATTGCTGTTTCCCATGACAGGTATTTTCTCGACCGGATTTTCAATGTGACGTATTGGCTGGAAGACGGGCGTTTGACTCGATATGAAGGACACTATACGTTTGCAAGAGAAAAGAAAAAGCGGCTGTACGGCGATTAAATAGAAAAAAAGACAGAGTCAGCCGGCTCTGTCTTTTTGATGCCCATTGAAAATAAACGGAATTTTCTATATGATTGAAATTAATGCTGAATCGGTTTATACATAAAAAGAAGGTGCATCATGGAGTTTTTGCTTGTTTTATTGCCTGTATTCGGAATTTTTGCGATCGGGTTTACCGGTCAGAAACTGCTTGATTTTGACATCCAAAACTTATCTAAAATGTCGCTTTATTTAATGTCTCCTTTTTTGGCGTTTGATACCTTTTATGAAAACAAATTGACAATGGATTACGTCTATATGTCTGTCTTTTGTCTCGGTCTTTGTATCATTTTGATTCTTTTTGTTTATGTCATTTCATATTTTCATAGGTATTCCAATCAAGAGCGGTGCGCGCTTGTGCTGTCGTCGGCGTTCATGAACAACGGAAACTACGGGACTCCGGTCGTATTGCTTGTTTATGGGGCGGCAGGGCTCGATATCGCAGTTGTGCTGATGGTCCTTCAGCAGCTCGTCATGAGCACGATCGGCGTCTATTACGCGGCGAAAGGAAGTCCTGAAGCGGGCGGATTTAAAACGGTCATGGCCAGAGTCACCCGGATGCCCGTCGCATACGGTGCTTTGCTTGGCATGTGTTTTCAGCTGACTCATATTTCGATTCCCGAACAGTTAATGACGGCAATTAAATTAGTAGGCGACGCTGCGATACCGACAATCATGATTATTCTAGGCATGCAGCTTGCCGTCATCTCCTTTAAACAAATCGAATATCGGAAGGTCTCTTACTCGCTCCTGCTGAAACTGTTCGTGTCTCCGCTGATTGCATGGGGGTTTACCATGATTCTGCCTGTCGATGACCTTGTCAAAAAAATCATGATCCTGGCCGCGGCTATGCCGACAGCGGCCAATACGACGTTGATGGCCGTACAGTTTCAAACAAAGCCGGAAATTGTCTCAAGCTCAACCTTCATCAGTACGATGCTCAGCATCGCCACCCTGCCGATCGTACTGTGGATGCTGTCTTTGTGGGGCTGACCTAAACTGACCTGGGCGGCCTTTTTGCGTGGTGAGAAGAAAAGAAGGAACGGCATCTCTTCCGGAGAAATAGTTTAAGAAATGATGGGGAAACTTCATCACCGGCAGCACACAGGCGGTCAAAAAAAGCGGCGGCAAGGAACCGCCGCAGGCGAGCCGTCTTAACCATCGATTGACAGAGCAATGTTTCCGAACTGTTCGCTGTCGGCGAGCCGCTTAAAGGCAGCAGCCCCTTCTGATAATGGGAAAACCTGATCGATGACCGGTTTCAGCAAATGGTGTTCCATAAAACTGAGCATTTCCTTGAATTCTTCAAGGCTGCCCATCGATGTTCCGATGATGCTGATCTGCGGAAAGAACAGCGAACGCAGGGGAATGGTGATGCTGTCTCCCGAACTGGCTCCAAAACTGACGATACGTCCATTCGGCTTGATCACATCAAAATAGTGATCAAATGTTGCCGGACCGATGCTGTCAAGTATGAGGTCAACAAGGCTTCCATTCAGGCTTTCTTTCCAATCACTGCGGCTGTCAAAGGCTTGGTCTGCTCCGTACTTGAGCGCTTCTTCCCTTTTTTCCCCGCTCCGGGAGGTCACGGTGACATGTGCTCCCGCAGCTTTTGCCATCAAGAGCGCATATGTTGCGACACCGCTTCCGATGCCGGGAATTAAAACGTGCTGGCCTTTTTTCAAGCCTCCTCTCGTAAACAGGGCTCTAGAGGCTGTCAGAGCGGCCAATGGCAAGACGCCTGCTTCCTCCCATGAAAGGTAAGCGGGCTTTTTCACAACGTGTTTGGCCGGAGCTATGACGTATTCCGCAAAGGTTCCGTCAGAAGGGCCCCCGAGAATGTCCGGCACATCTGGAACGGAATCCGTCGATTCCCAATCGATGCTCGGATTGATGATCACCTCTGTTCCGACGGAGAGATCGTGAACGCCCCCGCCGATTTCTTCTATCACACCCGCTCCGTCCGAACCCGGTATATACGGGGCATCGCTGATTGTTCTGGATTGAAACAGAAACAGATCCCGGCGGTTTAGCCCTGCCGCTTTCAGCTTGATTTTTACTTCACCGCTCCCCGGCGATTTTGCCGGTACGTCTTCGTATGTAAGACCTGCAAGTCCGGTCGTTCCGTCATGAATGATCGCTTTCATCAAGACTCCTCCTTTGATTATTTGAAACCAATTATATCTGTTTAGTCAGAAGGAATGTAAAAGATCTGTCTGGGAATGGTATACAGCCCGAAGAGGCCAAACTTTCTAAAGGGGATTGCAATGCGCAGGAAATTCCTTTAGTGTAAAACAGTAAAAAAGTGAAGGAGATGAAACATGAGTTTTCACGATCAGCAAATTTTACCGGCCATCCGGAACATGAAACAATTTGATACTTTTTTGGACAGTCCTTTTTCATACGGCGTCCTTCTTGATATTCATCTGGGACAGCTTGGCGGCGTCATTAGCGCGGCGAGGTCCCGCGGAAAAAAGATGCTTGTCCATGTCGACTTAATCCAGGGAATCAAGCATGATGAATACGGAGCTGAATTCATCTGCCAGGAAATGAAGCCGGCGGGCATTCTGTCCACCCGGTCAAGCGTTATCGCCAAGGCGAAGCAAAAGAAAGTATATGCGATCCAGCGCATGTTTTTAATCGATACAAGCGCCATGAGCAAAAGCATTGAGCTTGTCAAAAAACACAGGCCTGACTATATAGAAGTGCTTCCGGGAATCTCGCCGGCATTAATTAAAGAAGTAAAGGAAAAAACCGGAATTCCGATATTCGCAGGCGGATTCATCCGTTCCGAAAACGATGTCAGACAGGCATTGGCAGCCGGAGCCGCCGCTGTCACCACCTCTAATACGGAACTGTGGAAAAAATATTGGGGCTGAAAAAATGAAAGTGTGAAATTTTATTGACACCGCTTACAAAATACGATACGATCTTACTAAGTTAATACATTGTGACGGAGACGCGGAGACCACAGCAATTCTTTACTATCACTATGTAAAGAAAGTTTGCTGTGTTTTTTTATGGTCTTTTAGGCACAGTGGATAAGGTGGACGATAACGTTCATCTGGAATACACGGACTTATCAATAGATTGTTTAGGAGGGATCATCATGACAGCATTTTGGGGGGAAGTTGTAGGAACGATGCTGCTCATCGTGTTTGGAGCAGGAGTATGTGCAGGAGTGAATTTGAAGAAATCGCTTTCACATCAATCGGGATGGATTGTGATCACATTTGGCTGGGGGCTTGGCGTAGCCATGGCCGTGTATGCCGTCGGGAATATCAGCGGTGCGCATTTAAACCCCGCTGTAACATTGGGGTTGGCGTTTGTCGGTGATTTCCCTTGGGAACAGGTACCTTCCTATATTTTAGGCCAGATGATCGGCGCGTTTTTAGGAGCTGTCCTCATTTATCTTCATTATTTGCCGCATTGGAAAGAAACCGAAGATCAGGGAGCGAAGCTCGGGGTGTTTTCAACAGGTCCGGCCATTCCCAATACATTTGCCAATCTGTTCAGTGAAACACTCGGGACATTTATTCTCGTACTCGGTATTTTAGCAATTGGTGCAAATAAATTCACAGATGGTCTAAATCCGCTTGTCGTCGGATTTCTGATCGTGGCCATCGGTCTCTCGCTTGGCGGAACGACCGGATATGCGATCAACCCGGCCCGCGATTTAGGCCCGAGAATTGCCCACTTTGTTCTGCCGATTGCAGGAAAAGGCGGCTCCAATTGGGGATATGCCTGGATTCCAGTTCTCGGACCGGTTCTCGGCGGCTCTTTTGCAGGCGTATTTTACAATGCTGTTTTTAAAGGACATCTGACAAACACCTTTTGGATTGTAAGCGTTGTACTCGCTGTGATATTGTTAGGTTTCTATATTCATATGAAAAAACAGGCTGTCGATAAATCAGTCACATTTTAAGAAAGCATCTGCTTGAACAGACACAATAAGGGGGATTTAAAATGGAAAAGTATATTTTATCTCTTGATCAAGGGACGACAAGCACAAGAGCGATTATCTTCAACAAAGACGGGGAAATCGTGCATGTTGCGCAAAAAGAATTCACTCAGTATTTCCCAAACCCGGGCTGGGTTGAGCACAATGCAAATGAAATCTGGGGCTCGGTTCTGGCGGTGATCGCGTCGGCTCTTTCCGAATCAGGAATTGAAGCAGGACAAATAGCGGGAATCGGTATCACGAACCAGAGGGAAACGACAGTCGTCTGGGATAAGCATACCGGCAAGCCGGTTTACAATGCGATTGTCTGGCAGTCGCGGCAAACGGCGGATATATGCCATGAATTAAAAGCTAAAGGCTATGAAAAGACGGTCAGAGAAAAAACAGGACTCTTAATCGATCCTTACTTTTCAGGAACAAAAGTAAAGTGGATTTTGGACAATGTCGAGGGGGCGAGGGAAAAAGCCAAAAACGGCGACCTCCTCTTCGGAACGATCGACACATGGCTGATCTGGAAAATGTCTGGCGGAAAAGCCCATGTGACGGATTATTCCAACGCTTCAAGAACATTGATGTTCAACATTTATGACTTGAAGTGGGATGAGGAGCTGCTCGACATTCTCGACGTTCCGAAATCCATGCTTCCGGAAGTCAAGCCATCTTCTCACGTGTACGCTGAAACGGTCGACTACCATTTCTTCGGACAGAGTATTCCGATTGCCGGAGCGGCCGGCGACCAGCAGGCGGCATTGTTCGGCCAAGCCTGCTTTGAAGAAGGAATGGTTAAAAACACGTATGGCACAGGCTGCTTCATGCTGATGAACACCGGGGAAAAAGCGATTAAATCAGAGCACGGCCTGTTGACGACGATCGCTTGGGGAATTGACGGAAAGGTCGAGTATGCTCTGGAAGGAAGCGTGTTTGTCGCCGGTTCGGCCATCCAGTGGCTGCGCGATGGGCTGAGAATGTTTAAAGATGCGAAGGAAAGTGAAAATTACGCTGTGAGGGTGGAATCCGCAGATGGTGTCTATGTGGTTCCAGCATTTGTCGGCTTAGGTACGCCATATTGGGACAGCGATGTCCGCGGCGCGGTATTCGGCCTGACCCGCGGAACGTCGAAAGAGCATTTTATCAGAGCAACGCTTGAGTCGCTTGCATATCAAACGAAAGATGTGCTTGATGCGATGACAGAGGATTCCGGAATTGAAGTGAAAACGCTGCGTGTGGACGGCGGAGCCGTGAAGAACAACTTCTTGATGTCGTTTCAGGGGGATCTTCTCGATGTTCCGGTTGAACGTCCGGAAATCAATGAAACGACCGCGCTTGGTTCAGCCTATTTAGCAGGCCTTGCAGTCGGCTTCTGGAACGACCGTTCAGAAATCAAAGACCAATGGCATCTGGATAAACGCTTTGAGCCGAAAATGGATGAAAAAGAACGCGAGAGCCTATACAGCGGATGGAAAAAGGCCGTTCAAGCAGCTATGGCTTTTAAATAATCAATCATTATGCTACAATGAACTTAAGTTAATAGAAACGGTTGGAGAAGAGGAGAGACCACAGGCACCAAAGCACAATATTTGCTTTGGATGTTTGTGGTCTCTTTTTCTGTTATTTGCCGTGACAACAAGGGAGGACTTTTATAATGGAATCATTATTTTCAAGCCGCAAACGCGACGATATTCTGCAGGCTATGACAAAACAGACGTATGATGTGTTTATTATCGGAGGGGGAATCACGGGAGCCGGAACGGCCTTGGATGCCGCTTCACGGGGGATGAAAACAGCTCTTTGCGAAATGCAGGACTTTGCCGCAGGGACATCAAGCCGTTCAACGAAGCTCGTCCATGGAGGGCTCCGCTATTTAAAGCAGTTTGAAGTCAAAATGGTCGCCGAAGTCGGCAAAGAGCGGGCGATTGTTTATGAAAACGGACCGCATGTGACAACACCCGAATGGATGCTTCTGCCGATGCATAAAGGAGGCACATTTGGCAAGTTCTCGACATCGATCGGCCTCAGGGTGTATGACTTTTTGGCGGGCGTCAAAAAATCCGAGCGGAGAAGCATGCTGAACGCGAACGAAACGCTCGACAAAGAGCCGCTTGTGAAAAAGGACGGCCTGAAAGGCGGCGGCTATTATGTCGAATACCGCACAGATGACGCCAGACTGACAATGGAAGTATTAAAAGAAGCGGTCAATTTTGGAGCCGATGCCGTAAACTATGCGAAAGTAAGCGAATTTCTCTATGAGAACGGCAAGGTCAGAGGCGTGGTCATTGAAGATGTCCTGACAAAGAAAACGTACCGCGTCTATGCGAAAAAAGTCGTCAATGCGACAGGCCCTTGGGTCGACCGCCTGAGAGAAAAAGACCGTTCAAAAGAAGGCAAACACCTTCAGCATACAAAGGGTGTACACCTTGTCTTCGACCAATCGGTATTCCCATTAAAACAAGCGGTTTATTTCGACACACCCGACGGCCGCATGGTCTTTGCCATACCGAGGGACGGCAAGGCATATGTCGGAACAACCGATACCGTCTACACCAAAGATCTTGAACATCCCCGAATGACGACTGAAGACAGGGATTATGTCATCAACGCGATCAATTATATGTTCCCTAGTCTAGGCATCAAAGCCGATGATGTGGAATCCAGCTGGGCCGGGCTCAGACCGCTGATTCATGAAGAAGGAAAAGATCCGTCCGAGATTTCCCGAAAAGACGAAATCTGGACATCGGACTCCGGTTTGATCACGATTGCCGGGGGAAAACTGACCGGCTACAGAAAAATGGCTGAACATATCGTCGATCTTGTCAGAATGCGCTTAAAAGAGGAAGGAGACAAAGACTTCGGACCTTGCAAAACGAAAACGATGCCGATTTCAGGCGGCCACATCGGCGGTTCCAAAAACCTGCAGGCTTTTATCGAGAAAAAAGCCGCCGAAGGCGCTGCAGCAGGTTTGACAGAACAAACAGCCGCTCAGCTTGCTGCAAGATACGGATCAAATACAGACCGCCTGTTTGAACGGGTGAAAACGCTCAAAGAAGAAGCAGCTAAACGACGTATTCCGGTTCACGTGCTGGCGGAGATGGACTACGCCATCGATGAAGAAATGGCCGCTTCACTAGCAGACTTCTTTGTCCGCAGAACGGGTGCATTATTCTTTGACATTGATTGGGTCCGCACTTATAAAGAGGGACTTACGGAGTATATGAGTGATAAGCTGAACTGGGACGCTGAAACAAAGGCCGAACAGGTCAAAACATTGGAACAGCTTCTCCATGACGCCGTTGTCCCGCTTGCAAGCAAATAAGCGAATTGATTCTAAAGACCTGTGTCGATTTTGCTCATAATAGAGTCTATATGACTAAAATGGAGCTGCCCCCGCAAAGGGCAGCCTCATTTTTTGAGATGAGCCGTCTAACTTTGGACAAAGCAGGCGTTTATCCGATAATATAAAAAGAAAAGCCGCGATTACATAAGCGAAACAATGGAGGTCTGTCATGAGCTGGAGAAAAAGCTATGAACGCTGGAAGAACACGGATAACCTGGATCCTGAATTAAAATCTTTGCTTCTTGCAGCAGAAGGAAATGAAAAAGAACTGGAGGATTGCTTTTATAAAAAGCTTGAATTCGGAACGGCAGGTATGCGCGGAGAAATCGGACCAGGTCCAAACCGGATGAACGTCTATACGGTCCGCAAAGCATCGGCGGGGCTTGCTTCTTATATTGCCGCAAGCGGTGAAGAAGCCAAAAAGCGGGGCGTTGTCATCGCTTATGATTCCCGCCACAAGTCGCCTGAATTTGCGATGGAAGCGGCCAAAACACTTGGCGCAAACGGTGTGCAAACATACTTGTTTGACGAACTTCGCCCGACACCTGAGCTTTCATTTGCTGTAAGAGAACTGAACGCATACGCCGGAATCGTCATTACGGCAAGCCATAATCCGCCGGAATACAACGGCTACAAAGTATACGGCGATGACGGAGCACAGCTGACGCCAGAAGCTGCTGATAAGCTCATCGGCCATGTCAATGCGATAGAAAACGAACTGGAGATCACAGAAGGCGATCAGGATGCCTTAACAGAAAAAGGGCTGATTAACATCATCGGCGAAGATATTGATCAAGCATACCTTGAGAAGCTGACAACGATCTCCGTCAATCCGGATTTGTCCAAAGAAACAGATGTAAAGGTGATTTTCACACCGCTTCACGGCACGGCTAACAAATCTGTCAGACGGGGACTGAAAGCACTCGGCTATGAACAGGTAACCGTTGTCCCTGAACAGGAGCTTCCTGATCCCGATTTTTCAACCGTTTCTTCACCGAATCCTGAAGAACACGCCGCTTTTGAGTATGCGATCAAACTCGGAGAAGAAAAAGGAGCCGATATCCTGATCGGGACCGATCCCGATGCGGACCGCCTCGGCGTCGCCGTGAAAGATCACGACGGCCGCTACGTTGTATTGACGGGCAACCAGACAGGAGCGCTACTCCTTCATTACCTGCTTTCGCAAAAACAGGAAAAAGGAATCCTCCCGGAAAACGGAGTCGTTTTAAAAACGATTGTGACAAGTGAAATGGGGCGCGATATCGCCGCTTCATTCGGGCTCGATACAATCGATGTGCTGACAGGCTTTAAATTCATCGGCGAAAAAATTAAGCAGTACCATGTTTCAGGCGAATACACTTTCCAGTTCGGCTATGAAGAAAGCTACGGCTATTTAATCGGCGACTTTGCAAGGGATAAGGACGCCGTACAAGCTGCGCTCCTTGCCGTTGAAGTCTGCGCCTTCTACAAGAAGCAGGGAAAATCCCTGTACGACGGGCTGCAGGAGCTGTATAAAACATACGGTTATTACCGTGAAGGCTTGAAATCCCTTACCCTCAAAGGGAAAGAAGGAGCTGAACAGATCGCTGCCATTCTCAGCACTTTTAGAGAGCAGCCGCCACATGTAATCGCCGGAAAAGACGTGGTATCAGCCGAAGACTATCTCGCCGGCAAACGGACGCTTTTGAAGGAAAACAAGGAAGAAATGATCGACCTTCCAAAATCGAATGTGCTGAAATATTTCCTTGAAGACGGATCGTGGTTCTGCCTAAGGCCATCCGGCACGGAGCCGAAAGTGAAGTTTTATTTCGCGGTCAAAGGCGATACGGACGAAGACAGTGAAGCCCGTCTGAACACCTTATCAGATGAAGTGATGAAAAAAATAGACGAGATTGTAGAGGCAACCTCGAAATCGTAAGCCAAAAATCCGCCGGGCAGGCGGATTTTTTCGTTTGCATTGAAAAGTTCTCCTGATTGATGTAATGTATAATTTGCATTAAGTAATGTATATGTTGCATATAACGAGGGGGATCAAGCTGTCATGAAGTTCTTTAAATCAGGAGACGAATATGTTAACAAGAGCATGAACCAATTTTTCAGCGAAGCCGGTATGATGATCGCAGCCCTATTGTTTCTCGATTTTCTGATCAGAGGTTTAATTTTGCAGAGGCCATCATCCGAATATTTGGTCAGCGGGATCGCTTTTGCAGTATACGCGGGCTGGATCTTGCTCCGCTATCTTTTATCAGGCCTTGAGTATCCGGAGATTGCCAGCAAAACGGCTTACCGAAAAAAAAGAAAAGAAATGCTGGCCGTCAGCATTACTTCAGGTATCATTTTTTCTATTTTAACGCTTATTTTCACTGGCATTCCGGACGGCCCGGAGGAATGGCTGGACCTGATTGTCATGTTTGTGCTTTTTACCTTTCTCTACTTCATCACCAATTTTATTTCTTTACACAAATCTTTCAAAAAAAATCAAGATCTTTTGGATGATTAAATCGACATGGCGGGTGAGGAGATGGTTAACAGAGTGAAATTGGCCCGAATCGAAAAATCGTGGACTCAGGCGCAATTGGCCGAACGGGTTCATGTGACAAGGCAGACGATCGGGCTGATTGAAAAAAACAAATACAATCCGACATTGCAGCTTTGCATCGCCATTGCAAAAGCGCTGGACAAAACGTTGGACGAATTATTTTGGGATTGAAGCCGGACGATGAATTCTTCTTTTTGTTTGGCACAGGGGATTTGCGGAATACATAGCAAGTCCAGCCGATTTGGGAATATAAGAAAATCGACCATCACAACACCTCAAAGATGACACTTCGCGTCCTAAGCCAAAAGTCTTAGAACGATTCAGCACAAATGGTGAGCCATTTCAGAACCTATGGGGGAGCCGCTTTTTAAAAAACATTTGTATAATAAAATAAGCCGTCAGTTCGAACGAATTTAAAAGAAGGGCGGATGAAGCTGTTGGGAGAAAACACCCGGTTTGAAAAGTTAAAAACACTGAAAGAAATCGCGGAAACTTTAAATGAAGGGCACTATCTACAGGAAACCCTTGATGCCGTCTTAAAAAAGCTGCTTGATCTAACAGGACTCAGGACGGCATGGCTATTTTTAATTGATGAAAAAGGCGGGTTTGAGCTGGCAGCTTCCGCTTTTTTACCCGAGGCTCTGGCTTATGACAACAGTCGTTTACTGTGTGAAGGAGGATGCTACTGCATTCAGCAGTACAGGGATGAAAACATGGACAGGGCGACAAATATCATTCACTGTCAGCGCATTGAAGCGGCGATTAAAATGAAGAGGGGCGACCCGGAAGGCATTACACACCATGCAACAGTGCCCCTTAGAGACCAGAATAAACGCTTCGGTCTTTTGAATGTGGCCGCTCCCGGCAAGAGCCATTTTGATCGGGAAGAGCTGGCTCTTTTAGAGGCCGTCGCTCTCCAAATCGGCACAGCGATTAAGCGGATCAAGCTCGCCGAACATGAACGCAGGAATCTACTGTTGACCGAGCGGAACAGGCTCGCGCAAGATTTGCATGACTCCGTCAATCAAATGATTTTTTCTTTAAGCTTGACCGCCAAAGCCGCGGGCGAGCTGACAGATAACCCTGACGTCTGTGAAATGCTTGAGTTTATCCAGCATCTGTCACATGAAGCACTGCTTGAGATGAGGGCGTTGATTTGGCAGCTCAGGCCCCAGGGACTTGAGGAAGGACTGTCGGCGGCTGTTGAAAAGTATGCCGAAGTCCTCGGCCTTGATGTCAACATGACACAGAGCGGTGTGCTCCGCTTATCGCCGGAAGAGGAAGAGCTGTTTTGGCGCCTGAGCCAGGAAGCACTCAGCAACTGTAAAAAACATGCCGAAGCGAAACTCGTCCATGTAAACATCAGTGTGTCCCCGTCATCTGCCGTACTTGAAATTGAGGATGATGGTAAAGGATTTCTATACGATCCCGATTCAAATCTTCCAACGTTCGGCTTAAAAGGGATGAAAGAGCGGACGGAAAAAGCCGGCGGTCTCTTCCAGCTTGAAACGGACATCAACAAAGGGACGAAAATCCGGGTGTTACTGCCTTTAAGGGAGAAGGGGGAGGCAAAGTGGAGAAAATAAAAATCATCATTGCCGATGATCATCATATTGTCAGAAAAGGCCTGCTGTTTTTTTTCAAAACGCAAAGAGATCTCGAAGTCGCAGGGGAAGCATCGACTGGTGTGGAAGTGTTGGAAGCGTTGAAGCGGCACGCGGCCGACATCGTCCTGATGGATCTATCGATGCCCGAAATGGACGGAATTGAAGCGACAAAACAGATCAAAAAAGCCCATCCTCGAGTAAAAGTGATCGTCTTGACAAGCTATGCCGATGAAGCGCATGTGATTCCGGCGATCCAGGCCGGCGCTGAAGCCTATCAGCTCAAAGATGCCGAGCCGGATGAGCTTGTCGAAACGATCAGGGCTGTGCACGAAGGCAGGCATACGCTTGACCCGAAGATTATGTCCCACATCTTTCACCATATGTCACAGGCTCATGAGAAAGAAAGAATCCACCAATTGACAAATAGAGAAAAAGATGTTTTATTTGAAATTGCTCAAGGCAAAAGCAATAAGGAAATTGCAGCTTCATTATTTATCAGTGAAAAAACGGTCAAAACCCACGTATCCAATCTGCTGTCAAAGCTTGAACTGTCAGATCGGACACAGGCTGCATTGTTTGCCGTGAAACATGATATATATCCAAATACCAGGAGATGATCAAATGAAAATCACCGTTATCAGCGGAACCGCAAGAAAAAAAGGAAGAACGAGGATCGCCGCATCATATATCGCCAACACATACCACACCGACCTGATCGATTTAAGCGAATTCATTCTGCCGGTTTTTAACGGAGAGGAAGAACAGTTTGCCTTGGAAAATGTGCAAAACCTGAAAAAAGCCGTAAAAGAAGCGGATGCTGTCGTGTTATTATCCCCGGAATATCACAGCGGTATGAGCGGCGCTTTAAAAAATGCGCTCGACTTTTTAAGCAATGAGCAGTTTGCCGGAAAACCGGTGGCATTGTTTGCATGTGCCGGCGGCGGAAAAGGCGGGATGAACGCTCTGACCAACATGCGCATCGTAGCTCGCGGCCTGTATGCGAATGTGATCACAAAGCAGCTGATACTCGACCCGATCCATATTGATGAGGCAAACAGTACGGTCGCAGAAGAAGCGCAAGTGAGCATCAAACATGTGATGGAAGAACTTCTGTTGTTTGCCAAATTTCAAAAAGCCTGACGCTTGATAAAGCGCCAGGCTTTTTTTATGTGAAGACAAGCACGCCGTTTTCGTTTTCATGCCCGGTAAATGAAGCATGATCAATATATTGAAGCAGGTCATAAAGCCTTTTTTCGACTATGGTGTCGTCCCTTTCAAAATTATAGGCGTGCAAGAAATGTTCAATTCGTTTGGATAGCAAATCATCCTCGGTGCGCACCATTAAGATGAGCAGGTTATCCCATTGAGATCGGTGCGTGTAATACAAAGCTTTATCATAATCGGCATAGTTCACTTCGCGATTCTCCCTTCTTTCTTAAGGAGTCTTGATTATTTTATGTGACGGAGGCATTTTTTCTTCGGGCAAAACTTGGTCTCCCTGACGTGCAGAGCCTAGAAATATGAGGATGGTATAAGGAAAACGAAAAATTTTGCATGTCAGCCGTTTTTCTGGTCATGATAATCATATGTACAATGCAAACGGAGCGATCCAACAATGAAGAAATTCGCGGTCTTTTTCAGTGTGCTCGTGCTTTTCACATTCATGGAGAACCATATATCAGGGCTTGAACACGATTCGGCTGACAGGTGGGAAAGAATCGCCTGGAGCGCGCTTGAGGAAAAATACAAGGGCGCCAAATTAGAGGATTATGAATATGTAGGGCGGACCGAGGTCAATGATGAACAGGCAAAAGATGTATTCAGGGTGACCGTCATTCAGGAAGGCAAAGCCTTTTCAGCGCATGCGGAAGTCTATTTTCATCCGGTGACAAATGCGATTATCAGCGTACAGATATTTCCCCTGTAAAAAAAACGAAGGAGACGATTCCTTCGTTAACTCAACAATTTACGTATGTGGTCCTGATTAAAGATGATGTCCTGAAGAGTATATTGATCAAGCACTTCCAAATATGCGGAAAGCGCTTTGTTTAATACATGTTTTAACCCGCATGTAGGGGAAAGAATGCAGTTGTTTTTTTCTTTATTAAAGCATTCCACAAGATCAAAATCATCTTCAGTTTTTCGGATGACTTCACCGATATTAATCTGTTCAGGCGCTTTTCCGAGACGGATTCCGCCATTGCGGCCCCGAATCGTTTCCACGTAGCCAAGCTTGCCAAGCTCGTAAATCACCTTCATGAGGTGGTTTTTTGAAATGGAGTAGGTGTCGGCGATGTCCTTTATATTGACAAGCTCGTTTGAGTTTTTGGATGCTAGAAAAATCAGAACTCTTAATGAGTAGTCCGTATAATTTGTTAATTTCATCGCATTACCCTCAATCAAACAAGTTTACATTATCTTATCACATTTGCCTCCGCTTATGAGGGTGAAGCGGAAATTGTTACAAAAATATAAAACATTCGTTCATAATATTGCTTTAATGAACCGAAAGGACTACGATAAAGATGTAGATAAAATACATCTTTAACCTAAGAAATACTTTAAAAAAGACCGTTTTGCGCCTTTAAAGATGTATTTTAAATATATCTTTAAAGAAACTGGAGAGGAGCAAACAGTATGCTATCTGAAAAAACAATGCAAATCGTGAAATCGACTGCCCCTGTTTTAAAGGAAAAAGGAACGGAGATTACATCTTGTTTTTACAAAAGAATGTTCAACGCACATCCTGAGCTGAAGAACATTTTTAACATGTCACGTCAGCAGACCGGCGGCCAGCCTAAAGCGCTGGCTTACACGGTTTTGCAGGCGGCGGAGAATATCGACCGCCTCGAAGCGCTCCTGCCGGTTGTCAAACAGATCGGACATAAGCATAAAAGTCTGGATGTGAAGCCTGAGCACTATCCGATCGTCGGCCAGCACCTGTTGGAAGCGATTGAAATCGTGCTCGGCGACGCTGCGACAGAGGAGATTCTTCAGGCATGGGCAGAGGCGTATGAAGAGATCGCCCGCGTGTTTATTGAAATCGAAAAGCAAATGTATGATGAAGACAAAAAACTTCCTGAAAGCTGGGAAGGCTTTAAACCGTTTGTCGTCTTAGATAAGCGGCAGGAATCTGAGACGATCACTTCCTTTTATTTAAAACCGGCTGACGGAACAGACCTGCCGCCTTTCAGCCCGGGCCAATACGTGTCTGTGCGGATTAAAATTCCGGGAGAGGCATACTTTTTAACAAGACAGTACAGCTTGTCAGACGTCTGGAATAAGGATTACTACCGGATTTCAGTCAAATTGGAAGCCGAAGAAGGCAAGCCGAAAGGAAGGGTATCAAGCTACCTGCATGAACAGATGGAGATTGGCGGCAGCTTGGAAGTGAGCGTCCCGGCGGGAGACTTCACACTGTCCGGACAGACGGATAAGCCGGTTTACTTTATCAGCGCCGGATCCGGCATCACTCCGGTGATGAGCATGGCGAAAACACTGGCCGCAAAAGCTGACCGGAACATCACGTTCGTACATGCAGCCAAGTCCCAAGAACAGCATGCATTTAAAGAAGAAACTGAAAAACTAATCAGCGTGAATCCGGAAAACCGCCTGCTGTTTGTTTACAGCCGCGCTGTTGAAACATCCGGCGAACATGTCATCAAAGGCCGGATGGATGAGGAGCTTTTGAGAACGATCGTGCATGATAAAGACGGTGAATTTTATGTGTGCGGACCGCTTTCCTTCATGAAAAACGTCATCGATGGATTGCGGAATCTCGGTGTTCCCATGGAAAACATCCGTTATGAAAGCTTTGCATCTTCTCTCGAGATGGAGATTGCGAATTAAACAAAAGGCAGCTGTCAAATTGGCAGCTGCCTTAAAACATATTTCGCGTATTTCATCTTTTCGCAAACCGGCTCATACAATAAGATAAGTCCAACCGGGGGGGATTTGAGTATTGAGCGTACGGGAGCAAAAAGAACTGGAGCGGGCGATTGAGGAAATTACGGAAATCGCGAAAGGATTCGGCCTTGATTTTTACCCGATGAGATATGAAATATGTCCGGCTGAGATTATTTATACATTCGGCGCATACGGGATGCCGACAAGATACAGCCATTGGAGCTTCGGCAAGCAGTTTCATAAAATGAAGCTGCACTACGATTTTGGTCTGAGCAAGATATACGAGCTTGTCATCAACTCAGATCCTTGCTATGCGTTTTTGCTTGACAGCAATTCATTGATCCAGAACAAACTGATTGTCGCGCATGTCTTGGCACACTGCGACTTCTTTAAAAACAACTGCCGCTTTCAAAATACAAAACGCGATATGGTCGAAAGCATGGCGGCGACGGCGGAGCGGATTAAGCATTATGAGACGATCCATGGTTCAAAGGAAGTGGAAGCGTTTCTTGATGCGGTATTGGCGATTGAAGAACACATTGATCCTTCGTTGGTCAGGCCAAAGCTATCCTGGAGCATCGATGATGAGGAGGAGGAAGCGGAAACGCCGGCAAGTCCTTATGATGATCTATGGGAGCTGGATCGGAAGGAGCCGAAACAGAAGAAGAAAAAAGCGAAGAAAAAGTTTCCGCCCAAATCGGAAAAGGACATCCTGCTTTTTATAGAAGAGCACTCCAGAGAACTGGAACATTGGCAGCGGGATATCCTCACAATGATGAGAGAGGAAATGCTGTACTTCTGGCCGCAGCTTGAAACCAAGATCATGAATGAAGGGTGGGCATCCTATTGGCATCAGCGGATCATCCGCGAGCTGGATCTGACCTCAAGTGAAGCGATCGAATTTGCCAAGCTGAATGCGGGTGTCGTCCAGCCATCTAAAACCGGCATCAATCCTTATTATCTCGGTTTGAAAATTTTTGAAGACATCGAAGAACGCTACAACAACCCGACCGAAGACATGAAGAAAATGGGGGTTGATCCAAACTCCGGAAAAGAGAAAATCTTTGAAGTGAGGGAAATCGAATCAGACATTTCCTTTATCCGCAACTACTTGACAAAGGATCTTGTGATGAGAGAAGACCTCTATCTGTTTCAAAAGCAGGGAAGGGATTATAAAATTGTTGACAAGGAATGGGAAGCCGTTCGCGATCAGCTTGTCAGCATGAGGGTAAACGGAGGCTTTCCATACCTGACCGTCGAGGACGGAGATTATTTAAAAAATAACGAACTCTATATCAAACATTGGTATGAAGGAATTGAACTCGATTTAAAGTATCTTGAAAAAGTGCTGCCCTACCTCCATCAGCTGTGGGGAAGAAGCGTGCATGTCGAAACCGTGCTTGAGGATAAACCCGTCATGTTTTCATATGACGGAAAGGCTGTTCATCGCAGATATTTGTAGCCTGAAAAAGAGGGGATTCCCCTCTTTTTTTGCTGCACCGCCAATAACCGCTAAATCGCTCTTGAAAAGGGCCGACCGCTGCACCGGTGTGTCCGGTTTGTATTCAAACGGTTGTCTAAAGGATTGATCCGCCTATTAGAGTCATTCACTATAGTCGGGAAAGAAAGCATGTTTGTCCAGTTCTGCTTATTTATTAAAATGCTGTATAAGTATTGTAGAATAGTAAATGTTTTGACGGGGTGGTCTTTCTATAAATGCCGATATTTACCTATTGGAAACGTAATAATGTAGTATTTAGGTTACCTTTGCAATGTAAATGAAATGTTTTATACCCTTAAAAACTTTTTTTGAAAACGAATAAGTAAGAAATTTGATGTGGGAAGTCAAGACTATTTCTGATGGAATCGTCTCCTTATAATAGAAACAAAGGAAGGCGGTAGAAGCCGTTTTACTTTCTAACAATAAGAGATCACTTGTATTGAAAAACATAAAAAAATCTACTTTGGGAGGACAACATGAAGAAACAAGTATTAACGGCTGCATCAGCGATTGTTTTGGGGACAACTTTGTTTGCGGGAGCGGCGTCGGCACAAACGGTTAAGGTGAAAAAAGGCGACACATTATGGGGATTTTCCAAAAAGTACGGAACGACAGTCAGCAAGATTAAAAAAGAAAACAAGCTGAATTCCGATATCATTTACATAGGACAAACGCTTTCCATCAATGGAAGCAGTAAAACATCTTCAAGCACAAACACATCTTCTTCGACATACAAAGTCGAAAGAGGAGACACCCTCTGGAAAATTTCGCGGTCCTACAATATGACGGTGAATGAGCTGAAAAATCTGAACGGTTTAAAAACAGATTTAATCCGTATCGGGCAAGTGTTGAAGGTAAAGGGGAATGCAAAAGCGGCATCTTCAAATACAGCGGTCAAATCCAGCCAGACAAGCAAATCTCAAACGTCTTCTTCAAAGCTGAATACATCAAAGCTTGTCTCAGATGCACAAGCCCTGATCGGCACACCTTACAAATGGGGCGGCACATCGCCTTCAGGTTTTGACTGCAGCGGCTTTGTCTGGTATCTCTTAAATAAACAAACGAATGTCGCAAGAACGAATACAGTCGGCTACTGGAATTCCATGACCAGCGTATCAAGCCCAGCTGTCGGCGACTTTGTTTTCTTTACCACATACCAGCCCGGACCGTCACATATGGGCGTGTATATTGGCAACAACAAGTTCATTCATGCCGGTTCAGACGGTGTGACAACAAGCGATATGACAAGCAGCTATTGGAAGCCGCGCTATCTTGGTGCAAAACGCTTCTAGTCATATGTAACCAAACCCGTTCATGCTTAGAAACGGGACAGGCTGTCGAAAAAATCGACAGCCTTTTTCTATTTCAATCCTGATGAGAGGGGGAATAAAGGTCGTCCAATAACCCGGGGTTTTTCTTTTCCATCATAAAAACACTCTCAATGTTTGAGAGTGAGGTCCATGTATTTACACCTTCGGAGCCGGGCCACTTGTTGGGCCAGCTTTGTGTACATTGCCCGACTGTTACCAGCAGTCAGGGCTTTTTTTATTTTATGCATTTCTTAAGAAGAAATGCACTTCATCATATTAGGAGCACTTGCTATCTAAAAGTAGTCACTGTCATACCTATATAGTATCACAGTGGAATAAAAAATAAACAGATATTGGTTTACTTTTTATCGGTACTTCCTCTTCCAGCCGCCTCTGAGTTTACTTCGAGGCCGGCAATTTGGGCAGAGGTCAAAGCTCACGCCAAACGATGTGAAGTACGGCAGCCGGAAGCTTGGTCATCAAGGACAGCCTGGAAGGCGAAATACGGCGTTTCTCCCTTATTCCCTCATTCAGCAGCAGTATGATAAACCTTGTGACCCAAAATCAGACGGCTCTTTTTCCTGCAATCGTGTTTTGAGCTTTCAATCTTACTCAAATCCACAAGCTGGACAGCCAGGTTGAGCAATTTTTTCCGTTTTTAAAATCGGAACTGGGATAAAAAGGTCAAAAAGTGCTCGACTTTTTCATTATCTTTTAAACTGATCGCATAACCTCCGACGACGGGAAGCTGCATAAATCCGCACGGAACCTCTATTAATCTTCCTTCCATCAGCTCGCGGCGCACGGTTGAAAGCGGCAAGAACGAAATGCCGAGCCCTTCTGAAATAAACCTTTTCGTAATATGCGTCTGGGAGACGAGCATCGTTCTCACAAACGGAAATTTAATTCTCAGCTGTCTGACCAAGTCATCCCAGTACTCCGGGTGGTTATGGGTCAGCAATAAATATTCTTCGAGCAGCTCTTTGACCTCGAGCGAAGGCGCGGTTTCCGAGTCGCGGCCGTCATGGGGGGCCACCAGAATGACGGGGTCGCTGTACATCGAATAACAGGTCAGATTTGATGATTGAACTTTTAAGCAGCTTAATCCGATATCTGCGTTCCCAGCTGAAATCAACGGGGCGATTTCAGCTGATTCGGCGATCTTCACTTTGATTTCCGAATTGGGGTGAAGCGATGTGTATTTTTTTAACACGAAAGGCAGTATCGTATCGGCGATAAGCGGCGAGACTGCGAGATTCAATGTTTGCGAATAGCCTTGCCTGATTCTGTGGAGCTCTTGCATGCTAGACTCATAGTCTTCCAGAAGACGCAGGGCAAAAGGCAGGTAGGCCCTCCCTTCTTTTGTCAAATGAATGCTTCTCCCTTTCCGGGTGAACAGCTCGCAGCCGAGCTCTTCTTCAAGCAGCTTGATCTGCACGGTTACAGTCGGCTGGGAAATAAATAAGGTTTCTGCCGTCTTTCGGAAATTTTCATATTTTGCTGCGGTTACGAAGGTATGTAGCCATTTAAAATCCATTTGCGCTCCTCCTGATTAATATTTTTAATCGAAGACATCAATATAATTCAATATTTTTTAAATATTATATCAACTATAATGAAAGTAACAAAGGAAAAAGGAGGAATACATATGGTATATCATGGATTAAAAGGGGTTACTTGTGTTGAAACAGCGATCAGCCATATTGACGGTGAAAAGGGAAAACTGATCTACAGAGGATATCGTGCAGATGAACTGGCGCTTGCTTCGACATTTGAAGAAATTGCGTATTTAATACTGAATGGAACATTTCCAAAAGAGGAAGAACTTCGCTCATTCACCGAAACGCTTGCTTCATTCCGCATGCTGCCGGAAGCGGCTGAAAAGCTGATCGCCTGTCTTCCAAGAGAATTCGACGATATGGCGGTTCTCCGCACCGTTATCTCTTCATTCGGGGATAAAACGTATACGTTCCGCCCAACGATGGAGGAAGCCGTTCGGCTGATTGCTGCCGCACCGTCCATCATCGCTTTCAGAAAGCGCCTGATCGATGGAGAGGAACCTGTGCAGCCGCATGCTGAACTTGGCTTTGTGGAAAATTATTTTTATATGCTGAAAGGAAAGCGTCCGACCGAAGCGCAGAAAAAAGCGCTCGAAACATACATGATTCTCGCGATGGAACACGGCATGAACGCTTCAACCTTTTCGGCAAGGGTGACGGTATCTACCGAATCCGATCTTGTGTCAAGCATTACATCCGCACTGGGGACCATGAAAGGACCTCTTCACGGCGGAGCACCGTCGGCGGTGACTGAAATGCTTGAGGATATCGGTGAAAAGGATCGTGCTGAAAGCTATCTGAGAGCGAAGCTGGAAAAAGGCGAGAGATTGATGGGATTTGGGCATCGGGTCTATAAAACGCATGATCCGAGAGCGAAGGCTTTGCGGATCAAAGCGGAAGAAATTGCCGGGGGCGACAGGGATATTGATCTGGCGCTTCATGTTGAGAATACGGCGATCCGCCTGTTGGAAGAATATAAACCGGGTCGGAAGCTGTACACCAATGTTGAGTTTTACGCAGCAGCCGTCATGAAAGCGATTAATTTTGACGCATCGCTGTTTACGCCGACATTTTCGGCTGCCAGAATGGTCGGCTGGTGTGCCCACGTTTTGGAGCAGGCCGAAAACAATACGATTTTCCGGCCGTCGGCCAAATATATCGGAGACACGGTCACCCAATAATGAGAACACACGCCTTCTGAACTTGAAGTGCGTGTTTTTTTGTTTATTAATTCCGAAAAATAAGAATTTATAAGATCACTTTAAAAAAAGCCTCTCGGTAAGAGATAATAGAAAAAGTAATAGAAAGGAAGTGTATGAATGAGCGATCGCACAATCACAGCAAGATGGGCATCGAAAATAGGATTTGTCCTCGCCGCCGCGGGATCTGCCATCGGTCTCGGAGCGATCTGGAAGTTTCCTTATGTGGCGGGAACGAGCGGAGGGGGCGCATTTTTCCTTGTGTTTGTCCTTTTTACAATCCTTTTAGGGTATCCCTTGCTTCTTGGGGAATTTATTTTAGGAAGAAAAAGCCAATCCGATGCCATCGGCACCTATCAAAAAATAGCACCGGGGACGCCTTGGGTGGTCACAGGCTGGATTGGAATCGCCGCTTGTTTTCTCGTGCTGTCCTTTTACAGTGTGATCGGCGGCTGGATCCTGCTGTATATCATGAAAGCTGTGTCCGGTTCATTGTCGGGTCTTTCACAAGCTGAATATGGGGCCCTTTTTGGCTCGATCATACAAGATCCATGGCAAACGCTGGCAGCGCAGCTTCTGTTTATCATCATGACGATCATTGTCGTTGCCAAAGGTGTACAAAAAGGAATCGAACGGGTCAGTACAATCATGATGCCGCTCTTATTTATTTTATTTATCGCCCTTGTTTTACGGGCTTTAACATTAGATCATGCGATGGACGGCGTTCGTTTCCTGCTTGTCCCGGACTTTGGCAGCCTGACGCCAAAGGCGGTCCTTTTTGCGCTTGGACAAGCTTTTTTCACATTGACACTCGGCGTGTCCGTGATGGTGACCTACAGCTCTTATTTGTCAAAAACGCAAAACCTGCCAAAATCGGCGCTGTCGATCGTCATCATGAATCTTGCCGTCACACTTTTGGCCGGTCTGGCGATTTTTCCGGCCGTCTTCTCATTCGGCCTTAAGCCTGATGAGGGTCCGACCTTATTGTTTGCGGTGCTGCCCGCAGTTTTTGGCCAGCTTCCGTTCGGCATGCTGTTCTTTATCGCTTTTTTGGTCGCCTTTTTATTTGCCGCGCTGACATCGGCTTTTTCGATGATCGAAATCATCGTCGCCGCTGTGACGAAAGGTGAGCAGGCCAAAAGGGCGACATGGACCTGGACAATCGGGCTTCTGATTTTTGCCGCGGGCATCCCTTCATGTCTGTCATTCGGTGTCCTTCATCAGCCGTTCATCTTTGACAAGACGTTTTTTGATGCGGCGGATTACATTGTCAGCAATGTGCTGATGCCGCTGGGAGCGCTGTTTATTTCCATTTTTGTGCCGCTGAAATTGTCAAAGCGCGATTTATTTGAAGAGATGAAAAGCGGATCAAAGGCGGGGAGAGGGTTCTTTCTCGTGTGGTTTTACCTGCTCCGCTTTCTTGTTCCGCTCGCGATCGTTCTTGTTTTCTTAAACTTAATCGGCGTATTTTCATTTTAAATTGATCAGGAGATGGGAGATTATGATGCAACACCTTCAAAAGATGTTTCCAAGCGAGGATGGCAATCATGAGGCGCGGTTTGAGCTGCTCGGACTGCTTGAAACCGTCCTGAGCGGAATCGATAAGCTGAAAGATCCGGGCCGGCTGGCGCTCGGCACTGCATCAGCCGTTGCGTCAGATTATTACGAGAAAGTGATCGATGAGGCCGTTTTGCCTGTGAAAGGGCTTGGAGCAAAAAAGAGTGTTGAAGAACTGCTGACATTGGCGGATGGCCATCGTTTTCTCAATCGGCATTATGTAGCGAATGCGACCCCGCTGCCGAACAATGCCAGCATTGCGGGCAATCTGCTCATGGTTCTTTTAAATGGAAATAATCTATGGGATGTCGATGGCACGGCAGCTGCCAAAGCAGAGGTGAAAATCACCAGCATGCTCTCGGACATCGTCGGGCTTGACAGGCAAACAAGCGCGGGTTTTACGACCTGGGGAGGACAGGGCGCCGTCTTTCAATCGCTCAGGATCGCGATCGCAAATGCGTGTCCGGAAGCGAATCAAAAAGGGACGCCGCACCATCTGTACGCATTTTGTTCCGAACTGTCGCATTTCAGCCTCTATAAATCGATGGAAGCCTCAGGGATAGGAACGGACCATTTGATCAAGGTCAAAACTGGTCGCGATCATGCGATGAGTCTGGTCGATCTGCGTGAGAAAATGGAGGCTGTCATTGCTGACGGCGGACTACCGGTTTATGTGATGGCAACGCTTGGTGCGACAGATACATTCGGAATCGATGATTTAGCGGGGATCAGGCAGGTGACGGAAGAGCTTGAAGGCAAATACGGCCTGCCCCATATCTACATCCATGCCGACACGGCGATGGGCGGAATGTACAGCTTTTTTAACGGGTATGATGTTGCGGAAAATCCGCTCCGGTTTGAGGAGGAAGTGCTTGAAACACTTGTCCGCTACAGATCGCATTTTCAGCACCTGCATCTTGCGGACAGCCTTGTCTTTGATTTTCATAAACTCGGGCAAACCCCATATACGACAAGTCTTTTTTTAATCAAAAACAGGAAGGCTTTAAAAGCGGTCGATCTTGACCCGGATGAGACGCCGTATGTCGGAAACAGAGGATTTGGCAGCTATCATACAAGCTATACGCTGGAATGCTCACGAATGGGGAGCAGCATTCCGATTTATGCGTCATTGCTTGCTTTCGGCATCCAAGGCTACCAAGAGATTTTAGCGAATTACATCAGGGTCAATCTCGCGTTTCGCAAAAAGCTGACAGAAGCTTTTTCAAATGCAGCTGTCACCAATGACGCTTCGCCGGTGACGACATTCCGGTTTTACCCCCGTGATGTCCGCTATCAAGATGAACTCACCGGAAACATTACAGAGGCGGAAGTGGAAAACATCAATAAGTATAATGAAAAAATTGCGGAAAGATTGGGGAGGTTCCGCAATCAGACGTATTTTGGCAGCACCAAAAAACAAAAATATGTCTATCCTGCTGACAGCCGGTCGCCTGTACCGCTCTACGTGCAGAAATTTTACAGTGTGTCTCCTTACACGACGGTTGAAGCGGTTGACGGGTATATTGATTTTTTAAAAGCGCATGTTGAATCGTCGGATGTCACAACCTGGTAAACGTCAAAAAGATATGGAAAAAGGGCCTTATTTTATTCCCTTCTCCCATATCTTTTTTCGTTCACGATGTGAAAAGCAGGCTTTGAAGACTCGGCTTTTATATGTGGGGATTCCGTCTGTCTACCGCTCAGTTCCTTTTTTGAACCGGTATCCATATTTCGCTTTTGAACGTCGGCGAGGCGATATCCTGGTGCTCGTTCCAAAGGATTTCCGGCCCTTCGATTTGTTCATAGTTTGCGGATGGAAACCATTCTGCATAAATCCGCCCCCACACACTTTGCAGTGTATCGGGAAACGGTCCTATCGCTTCGAATACGGCCCATGTTGAAGCTGGCACTTCAAGATGTGTAAAATGCTGCGGGGACTCTTTCGTTGTAGCGGCGCCGATATAATGATCGAGCTCACCTTGCTCCTCCATCCGCCCCTCAGAAAAATTGGCGGACGCTTGAATGATTCCGCCAGGCTCCACATTGGACAGTTCTTTCAGCTGCTTGATCATATCGCTGTTTAACGTTTTCCACATGGCGGCGATGTCCGGATGGATTCCGTCAAATATGACGGGCACCCTTTTCTTGATGCCGACGATGCGGAAGGCCGGCTTTTCTTCAATCCGGTAGTTCATTTCACTTCCTCCTTTGATGGTTAATTGGAAGGTCAGCGGCGGATATGCTTTCAGCATGTGAGAACCGTATCTTGCTTCCGTCGGCGTGATCCCGTGCAGTTTTTGAAACGCCCTTGTGAAAGCGTCAGGGGACCTGTATCCGTACATAACCGCAACATCAATCACTTTAGCTCCGCCGTCTTTCAGCTCAAACGCCGCTAGCGTCAGGCGTCTGCGGCGAATGTATTCTGACAGGGAGACACCGGCGAGAAAGGAAAACATCCGTTTAAAATGATATTCAGAGCATAAAGCGAGCTTTGCCGCTTTTTTAATGTCAATATCGTCCGCCAGATGTTTTTCGATGTACGACATGGCTTCATTCATGTTCTTCAGCAAATCCATAAGATAACCTCCTTTATACATTAACAGGAAGCGAATCAGGCCATCCGACTTTTCGTGCCCGGTTGTGCAGGGATTTATTTATTGACCAAACCACGCTTTTTGCAGCCTTTTGATGCCCAATGCAATCTCCTCTTCAGAAAGCCCTCCAAATCCGAGAAGTACAGCCGTATTCTGCGGCGGCGCCGCATATGAGACAGATGCGGGATAGACTTTGACGCCTTCTTCAAGCGCTTTTAAAATCAGCCGTTCTTCGCTTTGTTCGCCTTGTATTTCAAGAATGATGTGAAGACCCGCATTTTCTCCCTTGATGGCGGCATATCCTCCCAGCTCCCGTTTAACGGCTTCAAGCAATGTTTTCCGTTTTTTTCTGTAAAGCGTCCTCATACGGTTGATATGTCTTTGATATTCGCCGTTTTCCATAAATTTCGCGATAGCCTGCTGCAAATGGCGGGAAACGGTATGTTTATACAATGAAGCAAGCTCATGTCCTTTTTCGGCCAAAGGAAGGGGCAGAACCATGTAGCTGACTCTTAAGGAGGGAATCAGCGACTTTGAAAAAGTCCCCATATAGATAACACGGTCGTTTTGGTCAAGTCCGTGGAGGGAGGGAATCGGCTGCCCCGCATAGCGGAACTCGCCGTCATAATCATCTTCAATTATATAAGCGCCCCGTGATGTCGCCCAATCAAGCAGCTTCATTCTGCGGCCGACCGGCATGATCATGCCGAGCGGAAATTGATGGGAGGGTGTAACATAAGCCAGTGCGGGCTGGTGTTGAGCAAGTTCATTGACGCAAATTCCGCTGTCATCAACGGCTGTCGGGATGACCCTGAGCCCGCCTGTCTGCAAGACCGATTTGGAGCGATGGAATCCCGGGTTTTCAAATCCGACGGCCGCGCCTCTTGGGAACAGCCGGCATAAAAACTGCAGTAAAATCGGTGTCCCGGCGCCGACGATGATTTGCTCCGGTGAACAAACGACGCCGCGCGATTCTCTGAGGTATACGGCAATCATCTTTCTTAACGACAGATCTCCGGCCGGCGGCCCGCTCTGAAAAAGTTCGGCACTTGAAATATCAATCGTTTTGGCGAGCGTTTTTTTCCATGCGGAGATCGGAAATGACGAGAGATCGACATGGCCGTGGTGAAAATCGATGACTTCCTCGGAGAGCGGTGCTTCTTCCTCCGCTGTTTCAAAAGGAGGAGGGGGCGAAAACGCTTGAAAATCACCATCTGCTTCAGCCGCATACCAGCCCTTCCGTGGCTTTGTGATCAGGTAGCCTTCGGCGGTAAGTTGATCATATGCATGCTCAACGGTTGTTTGGCTGACGTTTAAATGTCTGGAGAGCGCCCGTTTGGAGGGAAGTTTTGTCCCCGGCTGGATATGTCCGCTATGGATTTCATTTTTGAAAAACGTATACAGCTGCTGATAAAGCGGCTCGTCATGTTCACGGTTTAAAAAAGGTGTTATATCCATATGATCATACCTTTCAAGATAACTGGCATTCACTATTTTAGCAAAACTGACTATTTTAATCATGCCAGATGTCAGGTTAAAGTAAATCCATAACCAATAGAAAGGAATGATATTGTTGCTTTATTTCAAAGAAATTCAATCTGAAACAGAACGAAAGGAAGTATATCCGGTGATGAAACAGCTGCGACCGCATCTCGATGAATCGGCGTTTTTAGAGCTCGTTGGAACATTGCAGAAAACCGAAAATTACAAGCTTTTGGCACTGTACAGCAATGACGTTCCCGTTTCTTTGGCGGGCTTCTCAAAGCGAGTAACATTAAATCAAGGAGCCCATGTTTGGGTGGAGGATCTGGTGACGTGTGAAAAACACCGGTCAAAAGGCTATGGAAAACAGCTGCTCTCGGCTGTCGAGGAATGGGCCAAGCAGCAGGGCTGTCGGTCTGTCGCACTGTCATCAGGGACACAGCGACGCGACGCCCACCGTTTTTACGAAGAAAAAATGAAATACAATAAGGCGAGTTATTTATACCGAAAGCCGCTTTAGCAGGGGAGCGGATGTAAAGGCATAAAAAACCGCCTCCTGCTGTGATGGTAAAACCAAAATGCGGAGGCGGTTTTTTATTCAAATGGGTATCTTTCCGGAAAGCGGGGCGGACATCGGCTTATGGCGCTGGTGTCCGCTCTCGACTTCCGCGTCTTTAGTTTTCAAAGCTCCATCATCAAAAACCAAGCTGCAGATTCGTATCAATTGACACAATCGTCCAGACGCAGATGAGGATGAAAATGTTGAGCACAACACCAAGGAGCCCTAATCCGGTCCGGCCTTTTTTGATGAATAGCTCGATGATGCCGAGCGGAATGGCGGCCATTGCAAAAGGAAGCATTTTAAAGGAATAAGCGAATGAATCGCTGATGATCGCCAAATTTAAAATGAGCAGGGAAAGAATCGCTGTCGCGACAGATACCCATCCAAATACATTATGCTCTTTAAAAATTCTTACCAGTTCCATAATGCCACCTCACCTACTTTAGCTGCTTTTACAGGACCTTTATCAATCAGCTTTTCAATTTCTTTTGAAGGACCGGTCACCACCGCGCCATACACATTCACACCGTTTTTCTCAACGTAGTCAAGCCGTTTTGCAAGCTTTAAGTCTTTTCTGCCTGATATCGTTTCAGCCCACTTATTGTGTTTGATCATATATGACAGGGCCGCTTTGAACTGCTCCGCATCGCTTTGATCGGAATTTTGATAGACGTAAATGCGGTCGGAATCCTTCCCTGGATAGCCGATCGGCTCAGCGTATGGATGCTCTTTTAAATCGGTTTCTGTTTCAATCGCATTCCAAAGGACGCGTACATCATATCTTTTTAACTTGTCGTACAGTTCCCTTGTCGGATAGGATCTTTCAAATGAAACGTAAGCTTCTGTCACCGTTCCGTCAGGCAATTGTTTCAAGATCGCTTTGGCTTTGGAAGTCGATTTTTCTTTGATGCCTCCCGGATAGACAAAATGCCTTTCTTCCTGTGTGAGCTCCTGGTTATATTGGTGAACCCGCGGGGCCTTCAGCTGGTCAAAGAACATCTCTACTTCCTCGTTTCCAACCACTTTTGTCACATTGCCGATCTGTTTCTTTAATGGAAACTGGGTCTTGATGCCAAAAAGCTGCACTTTGTTGACGAGTGCATCCGTATCCACCTGAATGTTCGGCTTTGTGACGGCCACCGTCATTGAAGCGGTCTGCACCAACGCATTTCCTTTGCTTTCATGTCCGCCCATGCCGTAGTATAAATAGCTTCCAAGCGTGCACAGCGGCAGAATGATGAGCGTGGAAAGGACAGCAAGAGCTGAAATCCGCATATATGATTTATTTTTCCCATATCTTAAAATCGCTTTTTGCTTTTCAGGACTGAGGGTGAGGTCCCAATTTTCGTCTTTCATTTCCTGATCCAGCATGTTCTGATACTCTTCGAGCTGTTCAAGCTCTTCTTCAACCTTGATCATTTCCGCTTCGGAAAGCTCGCCGTTTTTATACTGTTCCCAACGTTTTTTGAAATCTTCATTCATCGTTAACACCTCTGTTGTAAAGTGCTTTCAGACGCTGTCTGGCACGAAATAAAACACTTTTAAAATTAGCCTCTGAGATATTCATCAAGCTTGATGCTTCCTTGTAGTTCAGCTCTTTTAAATAATACAGCGTAAGCGCTTCCCGGTAGTTATCGGGGAGCTGGTTCATATATAGCGTCAACACTTCCTTAATCTCGACCTGGTGGGCAGGGCTTTGGACCGCGTTTTGAAACAAGCTTCCGATCATATCGTCAGAAATCGTTACTTCCTTTTTATGCTTTCTGACATAATCGATAAACGCATTCCGAGCCACTTGAAAAAGCCAGGGCTTCACCTTGCTGTGGTCGTAAGAGTGGATGTGTATGTAGGCTCTCATAAAGGTTTCCTGAAGCAAATCCTCTGCAAGATGTTTGTCTTTCGTCATGGAGAGCAGAAACCTGTAAACATCATTCATATACATTTGGTAAATTTCATCGATAGTCACTGCCTTTTCTCCCCTCTATGTTATAAACGCATAAGAAAGGTTTGAAGTTGCACTCAACATGTCCACGGCTGTTTTTTCCTCCAATTTCTTACCCTTAAAAATCATCTATCCTATATAATAACTGAACATGTTCAAAAAAACTAATGATGGATGAGAGGGAATTTTTGAAAGTTCCCCCAATCGCCCGGACAAACTCGTGTTAGATAACGACAGAAAATTAGAGATACCATAAAGCTTTGTTATTGGTCAAGGGTTAGCTGACGGAGTGCTTTTTATTTACTGAAGAACCGGACACAGACGGGTTCTTGAAAATCGATCTATAGACTGCGGTAAATTGAATAGACGGAATAGCACAAATCCAGTTGTCAAAAAATGCCTCCTTCCGCAAAATAATTACCATAAATCAAAAAAATGTAAAAAATTTTCATTAGACTGAAAAATTTCAATTTGGGGAAAGGGATGAGGGGCCTTGAGTGTAAAAATGCCGTCTCAAAAAGTGGGAAACATGTTAAATCAATGGTATGGGATCATTAAGCTTCAGCAGGTTCATAAAGCAAAATTAATGAGAGATCAGATTGAACATGCTCTTAAAAACATGGAAGAAGACCAAGATGTCCTACTGTCTTTAATTTAATAGATTCAAGATATAAAATGCTGGTTGATCAATATAGCTTGTCAGGCAGTCTCTTGAAAAGAATGGAACATCAAGCTGAAGAAAAGAAGACGGACGACATGCTGCAATATTATTTTTATTTCTTCAGCTGTATGTATGAATTTTATATGAAGAATTTCACCGATGCCATTCATTTTTACAGGATAGCGGAATCTAAGCTTCAACAAATTCCGGATGAAATCGAGATAGCAGAATTTCATTATCAAGTGGCAATCGCCTATTACAAAATGAAGCAACACTTCTTTTCGCTAAATCACATTGAAAAAGCGTTAGATTCATTTAAGGCTTATGAAGAGTACAGCAATCGAGTGATTAACAGCGAAATGGTACTTGCCGCTAATCAAGTTGATTTATATCGTTTTGAAGAAGCCGCAAAGCTTTATAAACATGCTTTAAATAAGGCACGCGACAATAAAAACAGCCTTATTGAAAGCTTTGCATGTTTTAATTTAGGGGTGTGTTACGAAAGAAGAGATTTGTTGGACGAGTCAAAAACATACTTTGAACAAGCGGCAAACATTCAAGAACGCGAAAATTCGATTTTTGGAATACGCAGTACATATATGTTGAGCCGAGTGAATTATAAACAAAATTTATTGAATGAAGCTCGTCGTTGGTATCAACAAAGCTTTTCCTGGGCCGATGCAGAAGATGAATTTGAATATAAGGCAAAGCTTCAAATGATATACTCATTGTATGATCGGCACGATCCTGCAAAAATAGACGAAGCTTTGGGACAGCTGAGAGAAAAAAAGTTGTGGTCAGATGTTGCAGAATTAACAACCATAATTGCACTTCATTACAAAAAAGAAGGAAATATTTATCATCAGCGAAATACTTTGAACAGGCATGTCATGCGAAGGATCAAATTCTTAAATTGACGCGTAGGTATTATCATGAAGCGTATGAAATCTATTATTGCAACTGCAGTTTTAGGCGGTCTTCTTGTTTTAGGTCTTTACAATATGACATCAAGCTCAATTGAAGCTAACGAAACCTTGCCGATAAAAATTGCTGAAGACGCAGTATTCGGTTAAAGTGAAACACCAGCCTTTCTCAAATTATGAGAAGGGCCTTTCTCGTTTTTGGGGCGAGGAAAACTCGTGTCTTTCAGGAGTATGTCAGCGAAGTCAGTGCACTTAAAACGCGAAATATCAGCTAAAACGAGCCCGTATATGAAGCCTCAATCCCCAGTTTTTAATGAAAAATCAATTTTTAGTACCAGGTAATAAAAAAAGTTGTTATAATAGAAAAGGAAAACCTAAAATCGACTACTACAATAAAGGAAGTGCCATATGTATCAGTTTATCGGTAATGCTGCAAAAGTGATTCTTTCTTTGCGCGGCGGAATTAAAGTATACAATAAGGAAAACCTTCCTAAAGATACGGGTTTCGTGCTGGCCTGCACACATTCCGGATGGGTGGATGTCGTCGCATTAGGAGTCGGCATTTTGCCTCATGAAATTCACTACATGGCGAAAAAAGAGCTTTTTGAAAATAAATTATCCGGTTCTTTCCTTTCAAGCATCAACGCTTTTCCGGTCGACAGGGAAAATCCGGGGCCGAGCAGCATCAAAACCCCGATTAAATTGCTGAAAGAAGGAAAGATCGTCGGCATTTTTCCGAGCGGGACGAGAACATCGGAAGACGTTCCTTTAAAAAGAGGGGCGGTCACGATCGCCCAAATGGGAAAAGCGCCGCTTGTGCCGGCGGCTTACAGCGGGCCGTCCAACGGAAAAGAGCTGTTCAAGAAAGGCAAAATGAAGCTGATCATCGGCGAGCCGCTCAATCAGGAAGACTTTGCTCAATATTCGTCAAAAGAAAAGCTGGCGAAAATGACAGAGGCTTTAAATGAAAGTATTAAAGGGCTTGAACAGCAGCTAAAGCAGATGTCATAAGAACATATTGCCAAGAAAGAACACTCCCTTAAATTGCGGGAGTGTTCTTTCTTGGGGAGTAACTTAACGTAAAGCCGTTTCTTCCAAAAACAAAAGCAATTCCCGCCAAAATGTCCGAGAGGCCTTGGCATCCGCCTCAGTGTTTCCCCCGTATACAACCTTTCGGCTCTGGCGCGCAGCGGTTGGAAAATAAGGGGGCCTGATATTGTGTCCGGCATTTTCAAAACTTAAGTGCAGAACAGAATGGGGGAAGCCTTTCTTGTTCAGCCGTTCGGCGACTTTTTTGCTCATGAGTGCCGATGGCCATACGGAATCATCTGTACTCGACGTGAGAAGGACGGGCCCATTGATATGTTCGGCTTTGATGATAGAGGGATGATCATCATTTACGTGACGCAATGCCTTTTGATAAAGGGAGAGAAAAGACTGCGGCCGCCCTGTTATTGTTTGTTTGATGAATGTCCACAGGGAAAGAATGCTGAAACACGGAAGAGATGCAAAGGTGAGCGGCGTTCTTCCAAAGCTCCAGGAAGATGTACGCCGGAGTTTTTTCAAGCCGACGCCTTGAAAGACGATCCCTCCCCCTACATGAGAAATCACAAAACGGCTCTCGTGGAAGTGAGATGCGATCAAAAGCGCCAATTCTCCCCCTTTTGACCGTCCAAATATTCCGATTCGGTCATGATTGATGCCATCATGGCGAAGAAGCCATGCGATGGCTTTTTGGAAGTATTCAAGCGGGATTTCCATCAGTTGTCCGGGAAGCTCTTTGTATTGAAAATAAGGAATCGCAAGCGTCGCATATCCGTAATTTGACAACATGCCTGCCAATGTTTCATCAAGCCCTCCGTCAGAGCCGCCTAAAACGATGATAACGGGCGGCCGGACAGCGTTATGAGGACGGAAAAAGGTTCCGTACCATCCGTTTTCCTTCACTTCCTGTCTGTCGATCGTTTCAGAAAGAAGCACCCGTTTCACTTCTTTGCGCAAGATGACGCATCCCTTCCGTTTTACCTCGATGCGGAAAACAGCAGGATGAACCGTTTTTTTCTCGAATGAGCAGGAAGACCCGACAGGCTGCATCGACCAGAAAAGTCCCATTTGATCTTGCACTTGATATGTGCCTTTTAGTGGAGTAGCCGCACCAGGATCAACTTCCCCGAGTGGATCGGCTTGAAAAACGGCGTGCGATCTCCAGTTGACGCCGGATTCATCCTCCGCTTGAACCATGATATCAATCATCTCCATCGGTGTGAGCCCGGTGACTTTGATCTCGATTTTTTCATCCCAACGAGATTCGGAAGGGGCGTGTAATACAGGCTGGGGGCTCATCAAGACAGCACTTCCTTTTCAAGTCTTGCATGAAACAATTCGACGCACTCCTCAATATAGTCTTCTGGTTGATCGTAGAATGCTTCCTTGAATGCGGGCAGATGATGGAACATGATGTATTGATTGAGCAGCCCGAAAAACATGCTGCTGAGAATGCAGAACCTTTCTTTTGAAATGTTTTGGCGGTTGTGATGCTTTGCCAAATAAGACGCTAAAAAGCGATTTAAACGCCGAGGAATTTCCATGATCAATTCAGAAATCCCGCTATCTTGTGTTGATTCCCTGAAGTAAACCCAAAAGACGCTGTCTTTTTCCAAATTTTCTTCGAAATAGGTTTCTGCGATCAATGTTAAATCCGCGAGCAGATTTCCGGTCAGATGTTCTTCAAGACCGCGGATAAAATCGTCCGTAGTGACATGTTGAATCACGCTTTCCCGGAATAAATTTTTTTTATTGCCGAAATGTCTAAAAAGGGTTAAATGATTGACACCTGCTTTTTCGGCGATTTCTCTGGTTGAAGCGGCTGTAAAACCTTTTTCTTTAAAGAGATTCAGAGCCGCCTGAATAATGCGTTCTCTCGTTAATTGTTTTGTCATATGTCTCTCCTTGAAATGTAATCGGATGGTTACATTTTAAAGGGAATTCGTGATGTAATCAAGTGGTTACATTTTTGATCAGCGGCTGATAAACACTATTTACACAATGTATATGTTTTCTATCGTATTGGAGGAACTGATATGAAATGGTATTTCAAAGCGTTGAAGAATTATATAGGGTTTCAAGGGAGGGCGAGACGGAAGGAGTTTTGGACATTTGCCATTTTCTCTTACTTGGTTCTTGTCATCTACGGTGTGATTAAAGGATTGATGAATCTTCCGTTAACTGGCACCGATTCTTTTCTGGGCGGACTTTATTTGATCGCCGTTTTTCTGCCGGCTCTGGCCGTTACTATTCGCAGGCTGCATGATACCGGAAAAAACGGAGGATGGATCTTCATCGTCTTTATTCCTCTCATTGGCATGTTGACTTTATTGATACTGCTTTGTCTAGACGGAGAAAAGGGAGAAAATCAATACGGGCCGAATCCTAAATGACCAAAAAAAGATGGATGTTCAGAATGAACATCCATCTTTATATTGTTATTCCGCTTCTTCAAGCAGCGGTTCAGCCGCTTTTTGGACCTCTACATATGAGACGTGGTGGCCGTCGATTTCATTAATGGTAAACTCGTATCCCTGTTCTGCGATCATGTCGCCCTTTTGGACGTCGTATTTCTGCGTCAGGAACCACCCGCCGATCGTGTCAACTTCTTCATTGTCCAGCTGGATGCCGAGCAGATCGTTGACCTGGTTGACCAGCACTTTTCCGTCGAGGATGTAGTGATCTTCATCGATTTTGCGGATTTCATTGATTTCGTCTATATCAAATTCATCGCGGATTTCACCGACGATTTCTTCGATGATATCCTCAACCGTAACCAGTCCGGCCGTTCCGCCGTACTCATCGGACAGAATGGACATGTGGACGCGTTCCCTCTGCATTTTGAGGAGCAGATCGTGAATCGGAACGGTTTCGATCACATGAATGATCGGGTTGATAAATTGCTCAATCGTGTCTTCTTTGGAGCATTCTCCGCTGATGCAGGCCGTCAGTATTTCTTTGACATTGACGACGCCGATGATGTTGTCCTTATCGCCGTCCTCGACGGGATAGCGCGTGTATCCTTCGGCTTTCGTAATGTCGATCATATCCTTGATTTTCATATCATGCGGAAAGCTGACGACTTCTGTTCTCGGAATCATGATTTCCTTGGCAAGACGGTCATCGAATTCAAAAATTTTGTTTACATATTTGAACTCGGACTGATTGATTTCGCCGCTTTTGTAGCTTTCTGACAGAATGATCCGCAGCTCTTCTTCCGAGTGCGCCATTTCGTTTTCCGAAACCGCTTCAAGGCCAAACGATTTCGTCAACAGCCTTGCTGATCCGTTCAGCGCCCAAATGAATGGAAACATGATGCGGTAAAACCAGATCAGGGGTTTTGCGAATGCAAAGGAGATCGCTTCCGCCTTTTGAATCGCCAGCGTTTTTGGTGCAAGCTCCCCGACGACAACGTGCAGGAACGTAATGAAGCTGAAGGCGATCACAACGGACACGATATGTGAAACAGAACTTGGAATGTTCCATTCGGTAAAAAGCGGTTCAAGCAGACGGGCGACCGTCGGCTCCCCGAGCCATCCAAGGCCGAGTGCCGTCAAAGTAATGCCGAGCTGGCAGGCCGATAAGTACTCGTCTAAATGCGTGATCACTTTCTTGACCGATACCGCTGTTTTGTTTCCTTCAGCAATCAGCTGGTCAACCCGCGAGCTTCTGATTCTGATAATCGCAAACTCAGACGCTACGAAAAATGCTGTCAAAGCAATTAAAACAGCAACAAAAATCAAATTAACTATTTCCAATTAGGACCTTCACTCTAGCGTGAGAATGAAGGTAACACCTCCTGTTTAGTAAAGATTAACTAAAGCAGCAGCAAAAATGACTGGATGACCGTCATTTTTTCAGGAGAAAGCCGGCTTTTGAGAATCTCCCGCTCATCGGGATTTAGCCGTTTCATTCTGTTTATAATCACGGAGATATTGTCATTGACATGATCAATTTCCGCCGTCAGGCTTCCAATTTCGTCATCATTCACTGTTGAAGAGGGAAACTGGTTTTCCAGCCGCATTTTGATGTCGGACAGGGCCAATCTCTGCTGCTTGCAGTCTGTAATAAATTTCAGCCGTTTGAGAGCAACTTCATCATAATAACGGTAGTTTGAACATGATCTGTCAGGCGTTAAAAGCCCGAGATTCGTGTAATAATCAACGGTCCGTTTTGTTACGCCTGCTGCAGCTGCTAATTCGCCAATACGATATTTCTCTGCCCCATCTGCATCCCTCCTCAACCATCACGTTATAGTTATAAAACATTTTAATATATTAGAAGCCGTTTATACAAGTTAATTGAATAAAAAAGGGCGAGAACATGATGCAGACCGCTTTATTTTTCTAAAAATTTGTGAAAATATTGTTAGATTTAAAGTTTAGACATTTGACTGACTCTTTTTTAATAAAGTAAGATAATAGTATATATTGGCTTGGAGGTGGTTTGATGGGGCCCTCTGCATAGTCATTCATACAGAACACACATCAGCCTTATTACGTGAATTTGATTTCATCAGGAGGTGACTCCTTATCCTTTTAGGGATAAGGTTAAATGGACGATATAGTTAGTCTGATTATCATCGGCGTTCTGATTGCTTTGACCGCTTTTTTTGTAGCATCAGAATTTGCGATTGTCAGAGTGAGGAGCTCAAAGATTGATCAGCTGATAGCGGAAGGAAATAAAAGGGCAGTTCGGGCAAAGCAAGTGGTGTCTGATTTGGATGAGTACTTGTCAGCCTGCCAGCTTGGAATTACGATCACTGCTTTAGGTTTGGGCTGGATGGGTGAGCCTACGGTCAGAAAGGTTTTGCATCCGCTCTTTGAAAGCCTGCATGTTTCAGATTCTGTTTCACATGCACTGTCGGTTGCCATCGCTTTTTGCCTGATTACATTCCTGAACGTCGTGGTTGGCGAACTCGCTCCGAAAACGATCGCGATCCAAAAAGCCGAACAAATCACATTGTGGCTGGCAGGACCGCTGCATTTTTTCAATGTTGTCATGTTCCCATTCATATGGGTGCTGAATGCGTCGGCCAGAGTGCTGACCGGATTATTCGGTTTGAAGCCCGCTTCGGAAAAGGATGAATCCCATACCGAAGAAGAGCTGAGAATCCTGTTATCAGAAAGCTACAAAAGTGGAGAAATTAATCCGTCTGAATATAAATACGTCAATAAAATTTTTGAGTTTGACAATCGGATCGCCAAAGAAATCATGGTGCCGCGCACAGAAATCGCTTCCGTCTCTGTGGATATGCCGATCGATGAGGCGCTGTCTGTGATGCTGAAAGAAAAATACACGCGTTGGCCCGTCTATAAAGGCGATAAGGACCATGTGATCGGCATGATCAACACGAAACAGCTGTTTACCGATATGCTGTTCATGTCGGACGCGGAGAAAAAGCGGCTGTCCCTTGAAGCCTACGTCCGTCCCGTCATTGAAGTGATTGACACCGTCCCTGTGCAAAAGCTGCTGATTAAAATGCAGCGGGAACGGATTCACATGGCGATTTTAACGGATGAATACGGGGGAACGTCAGGCCTTGTGACGACTGAGGATATTCTCGAAGAAATCGTCGGTGACATCAGAGACGAATTTGATGAAGACGAAACACCGCTCATTCAAAAGGTTTCCGAGCATGAGTACATCATGGACGGAAAGGTCAGAATCGATCAGGTCAATGAGCTGTTTGCCGATGAGATCCAGGAGGAGGAAGTCGAAACGGTCGGCGGACTCGTGTTGAAGGAAAATATAGATATAGCGGAAGGAGAGGCGGTTCATGTCGGCTCCTATACGATCACGGTGCTTGAGATGGAAGGCCGGCTGATCAAGCATGTGGAAATCAAACAGGAGCAGACGACAGAACACGTGGAGCTGGCACCGTCAAACCCGATTGTCGTAAACGAAATCACCTTGAGCGAAAAGTAGCTCAAGGTGATTTTTATGTTTGTAAGAAAAAAGACCCTGAGAGAAAAGGCATTTGAACAAGGGCATTCGTTCGTTTATAATGAGAACAAATGTTCTGTGTATAGGGGGGATGGTTGTGCTTTGGTATGAAAGCCTTTCCGAGAATGAAAAGAAAACGTATATGAAGCGAATCGAATTTCATTTGCGCAATTGGAAAAATTACAAAGCCGCCGTATTCAATTTGGAAAGGAGGATGGATAAGGAAGCGGAAAGCGGATTGATCAAAGAAGCGGATGTGAACGATCAAATCGCCTCGGAAAAAAGACTCTATCAATATTTGCTGGACGCCATGGAAACGGCTTTGGCCGAATTGGATGAGGTTGAGCGCACATTTATCGAATACCGCTATTTCCATAATTGGAGCATGGGCAAATGTGCAATGGAAATCGGCTGCAGTGAAAAAACGCTGTTTTTAATGAAAAAAGCGCTGTTGGACAAGCTGCTCGTCAGCTTGGTGGCGATTACGAATATTTAGGACGGGGCGGATTCGGGAATTCTTCAGTTTATTGACGGAATGTTGACGCGGCATGAGGGCTGCTTTCTTATATGATGATGAAAACAGGGGCAGGTGTATAGGAAAACCGGCCTTTGTTTCAACAAACTAAGGAGGAGAAAGAGCATGGATATTTCTGATATCGCACTCGTTCCGCTTGTCACAGGTTTGGTTCATACGGTAAAGATTTTGGGCGTTCAGAAACGATTTCTCCCCGTTTTTGCGATTATGTTCGGAATCTGGATTTCTTTGTTTTTGACATCGGGGAACTGGAAGGAAGACATGATGATCGGAACCTGGCTTGGATTGTCATCAGTCGGTTTTTATTCAGGCTCAAAAAACATTTTTAAGCCGTTGACAAAAGAGGAAATCGAACATGACGGCTGATTGGTCCCGGGAGGCATATGTGGAAGCAGCAAGCGGGGAAAGTATGACGATGATCGAATAAGGCTAAAGCGAAAAAAATCCATTTTGACGGAAAGCCAAAATGGATTTTTTTCGTCAGGCAGCGATCTTACTTGACATTCGTGGATTTTCCCCTGCCTTTAGGCGGGCGCAAATCGGAAACTCTATGCCGATCCTAAACAGCTGCTTCATTATATGACGCTCCCCGCCCAGAATCCCCCGATACATAAGCCAAGTGTGAGCAATATGTATGCTGCCGATGCCGAAAACCGTTTGGCGAGAATCAGCTCTACCGCTTCAACACTGAACGTGGAAAATGTTGTGAATCCCCCGAAAAATCCCGTGCCGACGATGATCGAGACCGCGTGATTGTCAATGCCAAGACTGACAAAAATGCCGAGGGCAAAAGAGCCGAGAATATTGATCAGCATAATGCTGACGGGGATGCGCGGCTTCGGCACCCTCGACATGATGATATTGCCGAGCCAAAACCTTAATAGAGATCCGATTCCGCCTGCAATCATAAAACCAGCTGCGATCATGATCCAAAACGCTCCTTTTTGTTTTCCGCTGTGCCGCCGATTCGTTTTCCTAACATAATGCCGAGCAATGCGAAGCATACCCCGCCGGCGAGAGACGCCGCCAAGTACATGATTCCGATCTCAGGGGCGGAGGAATGCAGGATCAAGACGGTTTCTTTGGAAAACGCCGACATTGTCGTATATCCTCCGCAAAAGCCGGTTCCTAAGCAAAGCTGGACGAGCGGTTTTTTCGCCCGAAACGAAAAAAAGCCTGTCAGCAGGCCGAGAAGCAAGCTTCCCGAGCAATTTTCGATAAAAGTCGCCCAAGGAAAAAAACCGGCTCCTGCATTCAAGTTTACTATATAACGAAGAAGTGAACCGAGTGCCCCTCCGATAAAAACAGCGAGATATTTCATGCTTTTCCTTCTTTCTTAAAATAATCGGGATAATCGGTGATGATTCCGTCAATCTTCCAGCTCTCTAACCGGCGGCCGGTTTTTTGTCCGTTCACCGTCCAGGCTAAAGCCTTTAAATCATGGCTGTGAATCGCGTTGATCAAAAACGGGCTGAGCCTCGTATGTTTTACGCTGACATAATCGGCAAAAGATGCGATGTGCCGAAGCTGACCGCGCGGCACCATGCCGAATCTCGGTCTGATCAAAACAGCGGCCGGGATGGCAGGATACAGCTTGTGCATCGTTTTAATGGCACCGGCATCAAATGATTGCACGATCGTCTTCATGGAAAATCCGAAACTGCTGATCAGCTTGCCGATGACATTTTCAATTCCCGGTTGTGTTTTAGAAGACTTGATTTCGATCAGAAGCCCCGTTTTTTGGTGATACTTTTCGAGAACCTCGTCAAGGATGGGAATGTTTTCGCCTTTAAAAGCGGGGCTGAACCAGCTTCCCGCGTCAAGCTTTTCGAGCTCGCTCATCGTAAACTGCCGAACGAAGCCCGCGCCGTTTGTCGTTCTGTCGACCCTGTCATCATGAATGACAGCAAGCCTGCCGTCTTTTGTCAACTGTACATCAAGCTCTATGAAGTCAGCCCCCAGCTCGCATGCTTTTTCAAAAGCGGCAAACGTATTTTCCGGTGCATAACCTGAGGCTCCGCGATGGGCGATGATATGCAAACATGTCAGCTCCTCTTCATAAAGTTCTTTCCATATCAAGGATACCCGAACAGGTGATGCAAGTAAAATTAAAATGGCGCTGGCAGTGAGCCCGCTTTGCTTAAAACGACAAGCCTCGGCAAAATTAGTGCGAAAGTTTCATTCGTTTCATTTTCAGATAATTTATAATGAAAAAAAGGAGGCTTAGCTGATGGGTAAAGGGAGAATAAAAGTGGAAGAACGGATTAAGATCGAAACCGATGCTGAAATGTTTAAAGCGACTCTCCTTGATCAAACACAGTCTCAGAAGAAAAAATAGCCGTGTTGACCCGAATCATTTGTCTCTTGGAAACATCAAAATCGAACAGTCAAACTCCGGGTGATTTTTCCCGGAGTTTTTTTATGCGGGGTTTGGAGGAAGGCTGTCTGCAGGGATTGTTTTAAAAATACAAATGGGTTACACTTGGCATGATTCTCCCCTGTACAATAAAAAGAGAAATTTTTCGAAGCTTTTAGTATAATGAATGCTTGATGAATGTGAATAAGGAGAGACAGCAATGTTTACAAAGTATATGACGATGGATTTCGCTGCTGAAATCGGGATCAGCATCGGGATTTTGCTTTTATTTTTCTTGCTTAGAAAAATATTCACGAAATACTTGTTCAACTTGATATTGAAATTAACGCATAAACCGAAAACCGATTTTTTCAATCAGGTGGCGCTCGCGTTTGAGAAGCCTGCGAGATGGTTTTTTGCGATTCTCGGTATTTATTTAGCCATTATTTACTCGCCGTTTTTCGAAGAGCATATGGCGATTATTCATAGGCTGTACAGAGTGTCCGTTGTTGTGATTGTTGTCAGCGGCCTCTACAATTTAACGGCAGCATCATCTGTTTTGTTCAACAAAATCTCGAAGCGGCTCGAACTGGATATGGACGACATACTCGCTCCGTTCCTGTCGAAAATTCTCCGCTTTATTATCGTGGCGCTCGGTATCAGCGTGATCGCCGGGGAGTTCAATTATGATGTGAACGGGTTTGTCGCCGGACTCGGGCTCGGCGGATTTGCTTTTGCACTTGCGGCGAAAGATACGATCGGGAACTTTTTCGGAGGAATCGTCATCATTATGGAGAAGCCTTTCACAATTGGGGATTGGATTGAAACGACCATCGTCACCGGAACGGTCGAGGATATATCGTTTAGAAGCACGAAAATCCGCACCGCGGGAGAGTCGCTCGTCACCGTTCCCAATTCGGTTCTGGCCAATGAAGCGATCAGCAACTGGACGAAGATGAGAAAGCGCCAGGTCACATTCTCGCTTGATATTGATCCGTCAAACCCGCGGGAAAAAGTCGAAAGATGTGTGGAACGGTTTAAAGACATGCTGAGGAATCATGAAGGAGTCCATCCGGAAGTGATCATGGTCAATCTTGAGGTGCTGAAGGATACGCATATGAGCATTTTCTTCAACTACTATACAAAGACGACGGTTTGGGCCGAAAACTTGGACGTCAGACAGGATGTGAACTACCGGATCCTTGAGATCATGGAAGAAGAACAGGTGGATTTTGTATCACCCGGCCACAGTCTGTTTGAATTAAAGAAGATGAAGGATCAGCAAGATCAAGCGTGATCAGCGGTTCATGAAGGGGGAGCGGCACATGCGGAGAGAAGCCGAGACATTTTTGAAATTGATCGAAAGCGCCAGACGTATCACCGTGTTAACCGGGGCCGGAATGAGCACTGAGTCCGGAATCCCGGATTTCCGTTCAGCCGGGGGAATCTGGACGGAAGATATGTCCAGAATGGAAGCGATGAGCCTCGATTATTATGAGCGTTATCCAAAGCTTTTTTGGCCGAAATTTAAAGAGCTGTTTCAAATGAAAATGACCGGATCGTATCAGCCGAATGCCGGGCACCTGTATTTAGCCGATCTTGAGCGGCAGGGAAAAGAAGTCAAAGTGTTCACGCAAAATATTGACGGGCTCCATGTCAAGGCGGGCAGCCGCCATGTATACGAACTGCACGGTTCCATCCAAACGGCGGCATGTCCTAAATGCGGAACGCGCTACGGACTTGAATACATTTTGCAGGATGAGGTTCCGAGATGCAGCCGTGTGAATGAAAACGGCAGGGAATGCGGTTTGATTTTAAAGACGGATGTCGTATTGTTCGGCGATGCTGTTCAGCATTTCGATACTTTGTTTGCAAGCCTTGATCAATCCGATCTGCTTCTGGTGATCGGCACCTCGCTTGAAGTGGCGCCCGTCAGGTTTGTTCCTGAGGAGGCCCACGGCATACCGGGTCTGAAGAAAATCATGATCAATCTGGATGAAACGGATGATGATTATTTGTTTGACCTTGTCATCCATCGTAAAGTCGCAGAATTTGTCAAAGAAATAAACGGATAAAAAGGCGTTCCATAGGGGGAACGCCTTTTTAGCGCAATGCTTTTTCCATCAAAGCGGTTTTCACGAAAAAGCCATTCGGGTTGACCACATCCTCTTCTTTGATCACCGCAAAACTGATGTTTTTAGGCAGTGAGGTCCGCACCAAGCAGCAGCTTTTTGCTTTGCCTTAGGTTGCGGCATGACGTTCGAAATACGCCAGAATGAATGTTCCCTCGCTTTTGGTGTGACAGAGAGCCGTGAAAAGACGAGAGAATCTACATTTGGCTGAACCGAGCGGAACTAAAACGGCTTGTTCTGGACCGTTTTGCACAGCTGTCTTTAAGGATTCCGCCGTTTCCGTCAACGCGCTGGAGGGAAACGGCAAGACAGCGATATTCGATCAGTTTGTGAATGACGGGAGCGTCTTGTTCACTGGCTGTTTTCACTTTCCATGTCATCATCATGTTTCCCCTTTCGTTAAACATCTAAAATAAAAAACGGTGGCATCCAGTTTTCCGTCTGCCGATTCTGCGTATCCGGGAATTCGTCCGGCCTCGTGAAATCCGAGTGATGCGTAAAGCAGGTTTGAAGGGTCGCCTTCTCTCGTATCAAGAACAAGCAGGGATCGGCCGTCTTGCTTCACCCTTTCGATCGCTTTTTGCATGAGTGCACGGGCGACGCCTTGCCGTCTGAAGGAGGGCGCTGTCATGAGCTTGCAGATTTCGGCTCTGTGGCGTCCGTTTTGTTTAGTGCAAAGGGCAACCTGGACACTCCCGGCAATTTCGCCGTTTTGTTTGGCAATCAACAAAATGACGTCCGGTGAGAGGACGGTTTTCCAGTAGCTTAAAGCCTGCTCATGATCAAGCGGCGGCAGAAAGCCGATTGATGCGCCGTCATTCACCACTTGAACGAGAAGGTTTGCCAATTGGTCCATATACGGTGACATCGATGTTACTTCTTCGATTTGCATTTCACAACACCTCGCCCCTTACTATAGCCGAAAGCGTTTTTTCGGCAAACAATGTGTCAGATTTGATGACAAATAAAAAAATCCCCTGCTAAAGGGGATCGTCATGCTATTCATGGACAGGTGTCATTGATTCATCAAGCGTGTCAAATGAATAGCCCATCTCTTTTAAATTGTTGATCAACAGCGGCAATGACTGAACGGTTGAAGGGATATCATGCAGCAAAATCACAATCGGCTGTTTTGACTGCCGTTTTTCGATGATGCTGAGCTGGTTCATGACTTCCGGAACGAACTTTTGGCTTCTGTATTTCCAATCCAGGCTGTCGATATTCCAGTCCCAATAAGTAAACCCGTTTTTCTTCAGAACCTTCTTTTGAGCTTCGGTCAGGGACGGCTTGCTGCCGTAAGGCGTTCTGATCAAATGGGTTTCAACCCCGGTAATGGATTTCAGCGTTTTTTGCGCCTGTTTCATTTCCAGATTGGGAGAATTGGCGTCTTTATAAAACTTTTTCTGGTCATGTGTCACTCCATGAAGCCCGAGTGAATGGCCCTGCTGCTTCATTTGGATTACGGCTTGTCTATGAACCTTCATGTTTGGTTCAAGCATGAAAAATGTCGCTTTGACATCATGTTCCGATAAGACTTGAAGCAGTCTTTGGCTGACCGCAGAAGGCCCGTCATCAAAAGTCAAATAAACCGTTTTCTGATTCTTTTTTTCTTCCGCCGCTTTTTTCTTTTCTTTTTCTTCTTTGCGTTTTGCTGCCTCCTGTTTCGTGCTCAGGTGATCCATAAGCTGACCTTGTGTCGCTTTTTTCAGCGGAATGCTGTCTCCTTCATGCCGCATCTGGCTGTTTTCGGACATTGTCAGCTCCTTTTTGCCGGGAGCTTCAGTTGACTGTGATAAATCCCAAACGTAAAGAAGGATCAGACACAAAATGACAAAACATGCTGTTTTCATCAACAGGTAGGTGACAGATGGGGAAGTTCTTTTGGAAACTTGGCGCATGTAACTCTCTCCGTATCATTTTTCGGCTCCATTATGTATATAGATTGCGAGTCTCATAAAATAATGGATCACAATGTTTAAGTATACAGGATTGGAAAGAAGTTGGATACCGGATTGGACGAAAAATATAGCAAATTTTTAGAGAACATGCTGAAATTTGCAGACTATGAGACTCGGAAAATTTTTGGAAATCTTGCACTATTTTGAACGGGGGCGACGTGTTAGAATGGAATGGAGAAAATCGAGAAACCAACAAAATAGCAAGGGGATGGAGAAATGAAGGTTCTTTTTAACGGCCGGCTCGTTGAACGGAGCGAATGTGCTGTTGATATCGAAGACAGAGGCTATCAGTTTGGAGACGGTGTTTATGAAGTGATCCGCATCTACAATGGAAGCTTTTATACGCTTGACGAACACATTGCCCGTTTTTACAAAAGCGCCTCTGAAATCGGTATCGTACTGCCGTTTTCAGAAACGGAGCTGAAAGGAAAGCTCAAAGAGCTTATTGAAGTCAACCAGGCTCAAGACGGAGGGCTCTACCTTCAGGTGACAAGAGGGAAGGCGCCGAGGAAGCACCAATATGAAGCAGGCCTTACCCCGCAGGTGACCGCCTATACATTCCCGATCAAAAAGCCTGAACAAGAACAGCAAAACGGCGTTTCCGCGATTACGGCAGATGATCTGCGCTGGCTGAGGTGCGATATTAAAAGTTTGAATCTGCTGTACAACGTGATGATCAAACAAAAGGCAAGCGAAGTGTCCTCATTTGAGGCGATATTGGTCCGCGACGGGTTCGTGACAGAAGGAACGTCTTCAAACGTATATGCCGTCAAACAAAACGTTATCTACACCCATCCTGCGACAAACCTGATTCTAAACGGGATTACGCGGATGAAGCTGTTGGAGCTGTTTGCGAAAAACGGCTGGAAGCACGAGGAAAAGGCCATCACAAAAGAAGAATTGCTGACCGCCGATGAGGTGTTTATTTCTTCAACAACATCTGAAGTGATCCCGGTCACTGTAATCGACGGACAGGAGATCGGCACGGGAACGCCCGGACCGCTTACAAAAGAAGTGCAAAAAGCAATGCAAAACAGTATTTTGGCAGAAACAGCAAAACCTGTGTAATAAAAAAAGCGCCGTCTCCATCTCTGGAAACGGCGCTTTTTTATGACTTGCGAAATCCGAACAGCACGGAAAAGAACGGTGATAAATACAGGAAGAACACAAACGGCAAATATTCAATGACAGGAACGCCGAGCGCGCTTGACATAAACGCGCCGCTGACGCCCCACGGAATCATTGGATTGATCAATGTTCCCCCGTCTTCAAGTGACCTTGATAAATGCTTCCGGTCAATCCCAAGCTGATCATACAGTTTTTTAAACGACTGGCCGGGAATCAAAATCGATAAATACTGCTCACCAGTCAACAAGTTCATGCCGATGCTTGATGAAACGGTTGAGAAAACGAGGCGGCCTTTTGTACGGATGCCGCGGATCACGCCTTCAAGAAGGCTTGTAATCAATCCCGTTTTTTCCATCAAACCGCCGAGCGCAAAGGCGATGATTATCAGGGAAACGGAGCCCATCATCGATTGGAGGCCGCCGCGGTTTAAAATATTGGCAACAGCTTCAGTTTCCGCTGAAAAAACAGGTCCTTTTTGCATCGCTGATAAAAAGGAGGAAATGCCTGCATCAGGCTGAATAAGCGCGGCAAGAATGCCCGCCGACACGATTCCCGCCGCAAGGGACGGAATGACCGGCATACGTCTGACGGCAAGCACAATCACCAAAAGAGGTGATAACAGCGTCCACAGGCTGATATCGACCGTGTTTTCAATCCCGCTGACAATGGCTTGAATATTATCCGTAGAGGCCGCGCCGATGGTAAGCGTGCGCCCCATGAAAAAGAAGAGCAGAATGGTCACCAAAAGTGCCGGAATCGTCGTGCCCATCATATGTCTAATATGCTTGAAAATCGGAAGTCCGCCAATTCCAGCGGCAAAGTTTGTCGTATCAGACAAAGGGGACATTTTATCGCCGAAACAGGCGCCCGAAATCACGGCCCCTGCCACCCATGTCAATGGCACACCCGCCGCCTGGGCGACGCCGATCAAGGCGACGCCGATCGTGCTGACCGTCGTAAAGCTTGAACCGACCAGTGAACTGATGATCAGGCAGCTGAATAAAGCCGTCAGGAGCAGATAATGCGGTTCGACCAGGTTTAACGCGTAAACCGTTACGGTCGGAATCGCTCCGCTATATTCCCAAACTCCGATTAACATGCCGATTAAAGAAAGGACGATAATCGGCTGTACGCCATTTTGGATTCCGGAGACGATGCCGCTTTCGAGCTCCTTCCAGGAATAGCCCTTAAACACGCCCACGACCGCCAAAAAGCCGACGCAAATCAATAATGGCACATGCGGTTCGGCGTGAAAAACAAACAGGCATGTAAAAATGACCGCTAAGATGACAACAAATAATAAAGCCGATATGGAAAACGATAAGCGTTTTTCGTTTGACAAATCATACACCTCATTAGAAAAAATATCAGTCTTTAATCCTTTTATGCTTTTGTGCGTAAACGTATTATAACAGAAAAATAGAAGATATACTTAAATTAAAATATTTCAAAAACTTTTCGTGTGTGCGGGCGTATTTTTGAAAGCGCTGACTTCTTTAGATATAATAGGCTTATAGAAAGGTTTTTAGCGTATGCCTGTATTGAATAGATGAAAAATAGGGGGAAATGCGAGATGTCCTGCACTGCCAAAAAAAGCCGATTTTTAAATGAAGAAGCAATCTTGATGGAAAATGAATATTTGGAGGCTGTACTTGTGCCGGGATGGGGGAGCAATTTGATTTCCCTGAAGTGGAAGCCCGGCGGATTGAGCTTGCTGAAAACGCCTGAAACAAAGGAAGAGTATGATGCCAACCCTTTTTTATTCGGAATCCCGATCCTTTTTCCGCCAAACCGGATCGACCAAGGAAGATTTACATATGACGGAAAGACCTATCAGCTGCCCATCAATGAAAAACCGCTGCAAAATCATCTGCACGGATTTCTTCATGATAAAAAATGGACGCTGACAAAAGCGGAGGCCGATGATCAGAAAAGCATGGCGCAGACGGTGCTGCATGCGGACGAGCATCCCGACATTCAAAGCATCTTTCCCCATTCGTTTTCGATCGTCATCACCTACAGGCTGGAAGGCAAACAATTGCAGATGGATGCTTCTGTTGTCAACCACGGCAAAGAACCGATGCCGCTCGGCCTTGGATATCACACTTCATTCCGCTATCCGTTCAATGAAAAAGGAGATAAAGCGCAATGTCTGTTTTCCCTGCCGACTGAGAAACAATGGGTGCTGACAGACCGGTTGCTGCCGACGGGTGAATATCATGTGACAGAGGAATTTAAGACAGGGAGAACCGCGGCTGGAGAAAGGCTGGATGATATTTTCGCGGCTGAAGTGGATCAGGAAGGAAACAGCACCGCGGACATTTGCGACCGCCTTGCCGACATCCGCCTGTCATATCAGTGCGACAGTCATTTCAAACACTGGGTCGTGTATAACGGGACATCTGACGATTCAGACCTGCTTTGTCTGGAGCCCTATACATGGATGACCAACGCCCCGAATCTTGATCTGCCGCATGAGGTCACAGGCTTTCAGGCTTTGGGACCGCGGGAGGAAGCTGTTATGAAAAGCAAAATTATAATCGGCGGAGTGTGACACTTCGCCGTTTTAAAATGTTTTCTTTTCAAGGATAAATTCTGTACGGGAAACGTGCTTTCCCTGTCTCCAATTCAATTGCACGGTGACTGTGCGGCCGTCGAATTCGGATTCCTCCATATTTTCCAGAAAAGATACGGATTCCTCTTTTCTTCCTCCGCCGGGCAAAACACCGCCGGAATAGTCGCTCATCGCCGTTTCAATTTCGGAGCTGAGGGCCGTTTCATCATCAAATTTCACAACGAATGTTTCCAAATACGTATCATCCGGTTCGCCGCCTGTCCAATATAAATCTCCGCTGTACCCGTTGTCGCTTTTTTTTATGACCGCCTCCCAATTCCCGTCAGCGCTCTTCCCGGTCCATTTGGGATATTCCGTCATATAAAAGCCGATCAGCTTGCCGCCGTAGTAAAGAAAGCAAAAAGCCATTAAAAGAGCCGATGCGAACAGAAGCGGCCGCTTGTATTCCTGTTTCATGCATTCACCGCCTAAAAAAGTTCCGCTTTATTATAAAGCAGAACAGGCAAAAAAATAGACATGTTATGAAATTTAAGGAAACGGATGCGGGTGCGGGTTCAGCTGTTCGGATTGAAGCGGCTCTGTTGTATAGCCGAGTTCCATCGGAACCGTAAGCACCCTCTCAAGCCCAGACAACCGGGTGAGGGAATGCCCGAATGTCATCGGCAGCATGCCTGGAATCAGGACTTTCACGCAGGACAGTCCGCTTCGTTTGGTCACAGGCGACGTCTGATCAATGACGATCACTTCAAGGTTCAGGCGGCGGAATGTTTCGAGCAGATGACGAAGATCTTCCGTTAAATCAAGGGTTTTCTTTCTTTCTTTGAAGGCTTCGCTAAATGTTTGCGGCGGGCGCGTTTGCTCCAATAAAAACCGGAGGCGTTCTTCGGCTTCCGGCAAGCCGTACAGCATGCTGTGATCCTGCATTTCCCGGACCAAAAAAGGATTGTGCAGCATCGCTTCGTATTTATCCCGGCTTTCTTCAAGGTGACGGTCGTGCTTCAGCATCATGCCCGCCAGCTCATGAAGGGCGCTTTTGACCGCTTTGACAGGATCGGGATGCGCCCCGGCAGAACAAATAAGGTTGAGCCCCTGCCGCTTGCTGTTTTTGGCGACGGCCCAAATGCTTGGGATGCCGTGTTCCATTGTCGAATTAAAGACATACAGTTCATATCCGGCGACTCTGCGAACCCGATTGACCATCAGCTTCAATTCCAGATCTTCGCACGACTGAATATCTAGCTGCCTTAAGGGGAGCCGCCCATACCAGGTCATTAAAAACGAATCCCTTTCAGCCACTTCCAATATGCCATGGAAAATCGCTTCTTCCAAACTTCCGCCGATTGCACAGCCGTTGGACGTTTCATAGACGAAGGCGTCTTCCCGGCCGAGACTGTAATAGGCGAGCGATTCCGGAACCAATATCGGCCGTTCTTGTAAAAAGGAATAGCCCCAAACCCAATGGAGCGGCCGTTTTGGATGAAACGGCCGGAAAGGAAAGCCGGGCTGCCGATACTGATTTTCGTCATGCAAGCCCGTTTTCACTGGATCAAGTGCACGGTCCTTTACATTGAAATAGCAGTCGTGAACGATTGTTCTTTTGCCGAGCGGTGCAATTCCTGAATAACGCTCCAAACCTTCCAATAGAGCGGTTAACTCGCTGTTTTCATATGAGTGACTGCGGCCGCCGACACCTTCATGTCCCGTCCATAGAGGCATGTTAACGATCATATCGGCAAAGGGCAAGATCGCGTCGTACATTTTGCCGTTGAAAATCCCTGTCCGCTGGTCGAGAAGGCCTTTTCCGAGCGTTTGCTTTAATTCGTCAGCCTCTTTGACGCGAAAGCTTTCCGGGCTCGTTTTTGGATTTGGCTGAAGCGCGATTTTCGCCGCCTCCTGTGAGTCATCAGCCATCACGCTGCAGATCGTGCACAGCGGGTCAGGTATAAAAGAGTGAAGAGAACTCTCTAATGTGTTTAAATTGATCAATAACAGCGTTTGTTTCAATTGGCTGGTATCGCCTCCCATGATCCTGTCGATTTCATTGCAGATGAAAAGGGCTATATGGCGCGCTCCAGTCTTTGATACCCAAGGATCGCGGACGGCGTCTCGGTTGTTTTGCTCGAGCTCAAGCATTTCCCTGCTGTCCGGGGCAGCGATAAACCTCCTCTTATCAGCGCATTGCGAACACCCTGATTCGTTCGGATCAATGAGTGGTCCAATCACGCCTTCGCCAAATGTTGCGAAAGCGCGGAGCCAGGGGATGCCGGCGGGCCTCAATCTGTTCTCGGCCTCCCGATAGAGTAAAGGACGCGAAGCATCGTGAACAACAATGGCGAATGCCGTTCCTTCGGGTACTCCAGCATTAAAATCAGGCTGGCGGGTGAATGTGTAATGAGCGGCCAAACGGTTGGATACAGCTTCTGCAATTACGCCTTCACCAACAAGCAGCATTCTCTCTTTCATCAAGCCTCCTCCTTTTTGATGCGTACAGCATAAATGCCGGCGAGATTTTCTTGCAAAAAAGGTTCTGCCGGCAGATCGTAGACGAAGAGCTGTAAACCGCTGCGCTTGATGTTTTGACATGCCGGCTTTAGGGCTTGCGGGGGATCCTCAAAAGCAGGAATCTCCAGCTTCATTTCGTTTTCTTGTAAAACAACGGCCGTTTCCTGCAGCGGATTGATATCCATCAGTGCCCGCTTGAGCGCCTCCCTGAACGCCAATGTCAGATTGAGCCCCGGACTTCCGTACCAGAGGTCATCAACGCCCGCCCATACAACGGGAAAGCCAAAAACGTCCTCCCCTATGCCGAGCGCGGGGGTGCCGTGCATCATGGACAGTATTTCGAGATAGTAGGCGGCATGCGTATCTTTTACAGCACCCAACTGGCTTAGCTTGATCGTTTCTGTTCCGCTAATTTGTCTCTGTGTGAACTGATCATCCAAACATATCTGCATTCCTCTTGATACGCCTTCGGCAAGCGTTTCCCCGGCGCCGATTCCGTATTGTCCTATCTCTTTGAGGTAAGGGCCCGCAAGTCTTGACATATACATTTCAATCCCGGTCAGGCCTGCATCTCGTCGTGCTTCTTCATGTGTTAAACCGGCGCACACCGTTTCAGGCAAAAGTTCGGCCGGTCCGGATGACAAGGGATCAGCGGCTTGAACAATGCATTGTGACAAGGGCAGCTGCTTTACATGTTTTTCTTCCCACAGGTGAAAAATCCCCGCTGTTGTCGATGTCAGGTCGCTGAATAACTGAAATAACCGGCCGTCCCGGTGCTTCGTTTCCGCCTTTTCTTCAATATCCTCCAGCAATTCAGCCTCAGCTCCGTCGAAGTTGATGAGCGGGTGGTCAAGAAACGGATACCAAGCCCCTTCAAGCGTTTTAAAGTCAAGAAGATACATTTCATGCCGCTTTTCCGGCGGCGTAAGTCCGGTGACCATTTTGAACAATTCAAAGGAGAGAACGTTTGTCAGGATGTCTGTTCCCGCTGAACAAAAGGCTTTCGATTCCCGATTTTCATGAAGGGCACTACGGTGTACACGCCGCCATGCCGCCTCCCAAAAAACACTTGAATCAGGCGGTATAACAGGTCCGAGAAGACCAACCTGCTTGAGGCAGACTGCCGGAAAAAATCCTTTTTGCTCTTGTTTGCAAACCGTTTCCAATTCGCGGAGATTTTTTGAGTCTTCACCTTCTCCGACATACAAAATCCAATCCATGGATGGCACGGCTTCCCGCCAATTTCCGTTGGGGATCATTTCAATCTTTGCATCGTCTTTTTGCTTCGATTTTTCGATGGCGGTTTTCAGTTCTTCACTTTGATCAGTTGCATCAAGGTAAATATTGACGAAACCAGCCTCTGCAAGCGATTGAATCAATGGCACAACACAGGAGAGCGCACCAAGCACCAAGACTTTTGTCTCGCGGCATAGCTGAAAGCGATAAGCTCCCGAATCCTTAAAGCTTTCAATAAATTCGATCTGCGGAGCGTACGTTTGCAGCAACCCGCTTTCCAACTGATGGGGCCGGTCCTTTTCCACATTCCGGACAAATCCGTGTTGATACAGCATATCAGCGATCTCATACACCCTATTTTTGTACGGGGCCGACAGCCCGTTTGTTAATTCGCCGAGCGTATAATCGCCATTGAACATCGGCAGCAGTTTTTCAATCCATTGATCAATTGAAGCGCCTTTGATACGAAACGAACCGGAATTATGTTTAAAATACACAGCTCCATGCGGATCGGGAAGGTAACGTGTATCTTTCTTCACTTTCAGACGAGCGGAAGCGGTCAATTGTGTCATGCTGCCTCCTCCTTAGAAGATGTAAAAATCATACATATCATGTTATGTAATCATGTTTGTCTGTTATGATAAAGACCCCTGCGGCAGAACAGGCAGGGGCGGCTTTCTTCGGGTGGTGCTACATACCTCCATGCCAGCAGCTTCCGCAGCTCCAGCAGCAGTGGCCCGCACAGCTCGCGCAACTCCAGCAACTTCCGCAGCTCGCACAGCTCGCGCAACTCCAGCAACTTCCGCAGCTTGCACAGCTCCAGCAGCTTGCACAACTCCAGCAGCTTCCGCAGCTCGCACAGCTCCAACAGCTTCCGCAACTGGCGCAACTCCAGCAGCTCGCGCAATGCTTGTCGTTGACATGGTGACGGTCATGATTCCAAGGCGTCTCCGCTTGGAATGGATCCATCTCCAATGATTGCAGTTCATCATAAAAATGTTGCATTTTATACAATCCTCCTCAATGTAATCCAAAAGAACAAAATCATATGCGTAGATTGAAAGTCTACCCGGGTCACTCAAGATCAAATTATGAGGCCTGTTAGGTGAGTGTTACTGAATGCAACGCCTATTTTTCCTGTAAATGGATATGAGGCGGGGTGTGAGGGAGGGGGAAAAGGCGGCACCATCAAAAAGAAACCGGCTGTAAAAGCCGGCTTCCTTAGCGGTATTACTTGACGATCAGCACCGGTATCTCCGACTTTGAGGAAATCTTATCGCTGACACTCCCGAACAGCAGTTTTTTCAGGCGGTTTTGATCGCGGGTTCCTGTTATGACGAGATCGGCACCGATATGTTCAGCATGGTGAAGGACCGCGTTTGCAGGGTCCCCTTCTAACACTTCAATGTCAGCGTCGAATTGGTTGTTATTTAAGATGATTTTGGCTGCGGCAATCGCTTCTTCTGCGCTATCTTCATAGATCAGCGGCTCCCCGGCCGGGTCGGACTCGTGCGGGACGGGAGCTGCGGCCGGAATGCCGCTGTAAAGATAAGGGGCGCCTGCGGCGGGCCGCTGCTCTTCGCTCGCCGTTCTTGCCTGCTTCGGTTCGTGAACATGGGCGATGGTCAGTTCGGCGCCTAGCTTTTTTGTCAGGACAATCGCTTTTTGCAGCGCTTTCTTGCTTTCTTCTTTTTCGTCAAAGGCGACGATGATGCGATCGGCTTTCAACATTTTGCTCCTCCTTTCGAAATGGGTTTATAGACGTTTTACCCGTTTTTCACATGATCTAACAAGATGAAGAAAAAGATTGTCAATTTTCAAAAAATAAATTGACAAATAAAGGGCCGTACTATAAGATGGAAAATATTAATAAGATTGGAGGGTATCGTCATGAAGAGAATCAATCGACCAGCTCAAGAGACAAATCAATTTGCGCGTGACGGCTCCATACCTTCCAGATGGTTATAGAAAATCCGCATTTTTATCTGAAAATGAAGGAAGGCGCATGTCGCGTAGTATGAGCGTACATGCGCCTTTTTGATGTGAAAGGGCATGCTGCATTTACAGTATGCCTTTTTTTAGGTGAAAAAGCATGGCTTTAACAAGTTGGGGCCCATGCTTTTCTATAGACGAAAATGAAGCTGGACCAGCTGATTTTTCGAAAAAACGAACATAAGGAGGAGTTTTGATGCTCACTGTCAGCAAAAACAAAATCAACGACTGTAAGGAAAAGCTTGAAGGCGGCTAAAAAAGGAGAGGATATCACATGTTTTCTGTTTTATGGAAGCTTGGCTGGTTTTTCAAAGCCTCATGGCGGCGCTACACGGTCGCGATCGCCTTGCTCATCATCGTAAATATTTTGGAGATGTTTCCGCCGAAGCTGCTGGGAAACGCCATTGACGATATGCAGGCGGGGACATTTTCAGCGGCCGGGATGCTCGGTTATATCGGTTTATTCATGGCGCTTGCCATTGTCGTATATACATTGTCTTACTATTGGATGTATCAGCTGTTTGGCGGGGCGAATTTGATCGAGAAAATCCTCAGATCTAAACTGATGGGGCACCTTTTGAAGATGACGCCGGCTTTTTACGAGAAAAACCGCACCGGAGATTTGATGGCGAGGGCGACAAATGATTTAAAAGCGGTCTCGATGACGGCCGGTTTCGGAATCCTGACGCTTGTAGACTCAACCATGTATATGCTGACGATTCTGTTCACGATGGGGATTTTCATCAGCTGGAAGCTGACGCTTGCTTCGATCATTCCGCTGCCTTTGATGGCCGCAGCGATCAGTATTTACGGGAAAAAAATCCACCAGCGTTTTACCGAAGCGCAGGATGCCTTTGGCGATTTGAATGACCGCGTGCTTGAGTCGGTCTCAGGGGTCAGGGTGATCCGTGCCTATGTGCAAGAAAAAAACGATGTCGCCCGGTTTAACCGGATGACGGCGGATGTCTATCAAAAAAACATGAAAGTGGCGCTGATTGACTCGCTGTTTGAGCCGACGGTAAAGCTCTTGGTCGGCATCAGCTATCTGATCGGCCTCGGCTATGGTGCATTTCTTGTGTTCCGCAGCCAGCTCACATTGGGAGAACTCGTTTCATTCAACGTTTACCTGGGGATGCTGATCTGGCCGATGTTTGCGATCGGGGAGCTGATCAATGTCATGCAGAGGGGGAATGCATCGCTTGACAGGGTCACGGATACACTCGCGTATCAGCCTGATGTAACGGAAGCCTCAACCCCTGTAAAAACGGAGCCGGGGGATATTGTGTTTGATAATGTCAGTTTTACGTACCCGAGCTCTGCCTCAGAAAACCTTACCGGCATTTCCTTCGCTGTCCAAGAGGGGCAGACGGTCGGGATCGTTGGGAGAACCGGAAGCGGGAAGACGACATTAGTCAAACAGCTGTTGCGGCAGTATCCGCCGGGTAAGGGAAAAATCAGCATATCGGATGTGCCGATTGAACAGCTTCCGCTTGACGAGCTGCGCAGCTGGATCGGCTATGTACCGCAGGATCATGTGCTGTTTTCAAAAACGGTCAAAGAAAATATTCTGTTCGGCGCTGAGCATGCGACAGAGCAGGACCTTAAAGGTGTCATTCATGCGGCTTATTTGGAAAAGGACATTGAGCTTTTGAAAGACGGACTTCAGACGATGGTCGGGGAAAAAGGCGTCGCTTTATCAGGAGGGCAGAAACAGCGGATTTCGATTGCCCGGGCTTTAATCGCACAGCCTCATATTTTGATATTGGATGATTCGCTTTCCGCTGTTGACGCGAAGACGGAAGCGGCGATCATTGACAACATTCGGCACACCAGGAAAGGAAAAACAACCTTGATTACGTCGCATCGTATGTCGGCTGTTGAGCATGCCGATTTCATTCTTGTCCTTGAAGGCGGGCGCATGATTGAGAAAGGGACGCACCATGAGCTGATCGCCGCGAAAGGCTGGTATTTTGAACAATATGAAGCACAGCAGCTTCCTTCAGTGGAAGAAGGGAGGACTGTTGGATGAAGACGGGAAAAAGGCTTTGGCAATATGCGCTTCATTATAAAAAAATCCTTATTTGGGCGCTTGTCATGCTGACTGTGGCGGTGACCGCCGAACTGACCGGACCGATGATCGCCAAAAAGATGATCGACGATCATATTTTGGGGATTGAAAAGATGTGGTATGAAGTCCCGGATAAAAGCAAGTATACGGTTTCCTATAACGGCCGCGAATATGTCAGGGAAGACAGGCTGGGCCCTTCCGCAGAAAAAACGAGGGAAGTCCATGTTTTTCAAGTCGGCCTAGATTATTATTTTGTTGATGAAGCGGTTCCTTTTGACGGGAAACGCACGGCGTCCGGCGGGGAGCTGCGAATTTCCGACGGGAAACAGTCGAAAACGTATCAGGCTGACCGGTTGTCAATGTCTGAAGTGTATTCGTTTTATGAACCCGAAGTTGAAGGGCTCATCTCTCTGGTCTTCTTATATTTTGGCCTTCTCATCTTCTCGGTTTTTTTCCATTACGGACAATTCTACCTGCTGCAGATGGGTGCAAACCGGATTATTCAAAAGATGAGGCGGGATGTTTTTGCCAACATCCAACGTCTCCCGGTCCGCTATTTTGACAATTTGCCGGCCGGAAAAATCGTGGCCAGAGTAACAAATGATACAGAAGCGATCCGCGACTTGTACGTCACCGTCCTCTCGACATTTGTGACCAATTTTATTTATATTGCCGGAATTTTTGCCGCGCTGTTTTTGCTTGATATCAGGCTTGCAGCCGCCTGTCTGGTGATCGTGCCGTTGATTGCCGTCTGGTCGGTCATCTACCGCAAATTTGCATCAGGATACAATCATAAACTCCGATCGATCAACAGTGAGATCAACGCTAAAATGAATGAGTCCATTCAAGGGATGACCATCATTCAGGCCTTTCGCCGCGAAAAGGAGACGAAACGGGAATTTGAACAGCTCAATGAAAACCACTTCCGCTATCAAAATAAAATGCTGAATCTCAATTCTCTCATGTCGCACAATCTGGTCAACATTCTCAGAAACGTGACATTCGCCGGATTGATCTGGTACTTTGGAGGCGCTGCACTGAATGCGGAAGGCATGATTTCAATCGGAGCCCTCTATGCATTCGTTGACTACCTGAATCGTTTGTTTCAGCCGATTACCGCCATCGTCAACCAATTCGCCAAGCTTGAACTGGCGCGCGTGTCATCTGAAAGGGTATTCCGCCTTTTGGATGAGGCGGGAGTTGATGTGGAAGAAACAAGCGCTGACAGAATGAAAGGGCATGTCGTGTTTGAGGATGTCTCATTTGGCTATGACGGCGGGGCCGCTGTGTTAAAAAACATTTCATTTGCAGCCAACCAAGGGGAGACCGTCGCATTAGTCGGTCATACGGGCTCAGGCAAAAGCTCGATTATGAATGTTTTGTTCCGCTTTTACGACATTCAAAAAGGCGATGTGAAAATTGATGGAACAAGCATTTATCAAATGTCGCGGCAGGAAATCAGACAGAACATGGGGATCGTGCTTCAAGATCCTTACTTGTTTTCGGGGACGATTGCTTCAAATGTCAGCCTTGATAGTGAAGAGATCACGAGAGAACAGGTTGAAGAGGCATTGAAATACGTAGGGGCGGATAAGCTCTTTGCCCATCTGTCCAAAGGCATTGATGAGCCGGTCATTGAAAAAGGGAGCACGCTTTCCTCCGGGGAAAGACAGCTGATTTCGTTTGCGCGTGCGCTTGCCTATAACCCGGCCATCCTCATTTTAGACGAGGCGACGGCAAATATCGATACCGAAACAGAAGCCGTTATTCAAAAGGCGCTTGACGTGGTTAAAAAAGGGCGCACAACCTTTATCATCGCCCACAGGCTGTCAACCATCAAAAACGCCGATCAAATCCTTGTCCTTGAAAAAGGGCGGATTATAGAGCGGGGCAATCATGAAGAGCTGATGAAACAAAAAGGACAATATTATCAAATGTATGAGCTGCAAAAAGGGCGCGGGAAGCTTAGCGTGTAAGCCGGACGATCTCCGGCTTACACCTTGTTGACAATCAATAAGCGATTCCGACTCTTGTTTTAATATATTGATCAGACTCGGAGACCTGTAAAAGGAAGTGGGCGGTGTCTCCTGTTGAAATCTCTTTTCCGCCAAGGGGCAAAAAATCCCGTTCCGTCCGGTATGTTTGAACGGCCGGACCGTCGGGAAGATAGGTCGGACAAATGATTGTCCAATCAAGGTTCGTGCGGGCGAGCCGTTCATACACTTTGGCATGTTCTCTAGCCGCCCGTGTTGAACGTCTTTTTGATTCATTCGTTTCAAAGCGGTAAAGCTTGGGATCCTGTCTTGCATTTAAAATTCCGGCGGTTCCGATGGTAATCAGCCGTTTTTTGTTCTGTTCGTTCATGGCATTGATGATGTTTTCGATGGAGACGGTTAATGTATCGTCTCCATCCGTATTTAAACAGCTGACCACAATGTCCGCTCCTGCGATCAAAGCGCGCGCATCAGCCTGATTTCTTGCGTTCCCCGTCAGCGTCCGGCAGCGGTTTTTCAAAAGGCCTGCATTTTCCGTGCGGACGAGGGCGTAAACCGAGTGTCTGCCGTCTTTTTCCAAAATATTCACAAAGGCCTGTCCGACACGGCCTGTGCCTCCAAAAAGCGCAATCTTCATCATTCATTCCTCCCATCTGATCTATCATACGCCAGATCGTCTGGAAGAAAAAGCCCCCTGAAAGCGGAAGGCCGCATGAATTGGGCGGACATTGACGACATATTCATGCAAGAGAGAGATCCCGACAAATTGAAACAGTTCCCAATTGATGCTTGCCACATACTGCATGCCGACTCCTCCTTTGTTTTCAGCATATGAAAAAAGGAGAAGCGGGGTGCGGGTTTTTGGCCAATGTAAAAAGAAGGTGCATAGCACCTTCTTCTGTTAAGCCAATATATGAAATTGTTTATTGTTGACCGCCCATAGAAGCTTGAGCTTGGGAAACGAGTCGTTTTGTAATTTCTCCGCCGACAGAACCGTTTGCACGGGAAGTTGTGTCAGCGCCAAGGTTCACACCGAACTCAGAAGCGATTTCGAGTTTCATTTGATCAATCGCCTGAGCTGCTCCAGGTACAACAAGTTGATTTGAAGAATTTTGGTTAGCCATTGTATCCAAACTCCTTTTCATATTAGTATGGTTGGGCCGGCTGGATTTGCACCAGCTGACGGTGTTCACCGCTGCCTCTCTGGCTAAGCCCAATGTGGATTGTTACTACGTATTATGGAGGAACGATCGGATTTGCATGCATGAGACGGACTGGTAAATGTTGAAAGTGCAAAATGCTGCAATTTGGGCATGCTAAGGAAAAAGTCAGGAGGATGTTCAGATGTGTCCTGTGTGCAATGGCATGCTTGTCGTGGAAAGGAATTGCCCGAAGTGCGGCGGCGAGATGGCGGATGCCGGAAGAACGACCGATTTTTACGGACCGTACAGCCCGTATATGGAATATGATTCATTTTCGCAGAAGCCCCGGAACTGCATTCATATATTCACTTGCCAAGACTGCACATATGATGAAACAGTTGCAATCGAAACGACCGAAGCATAAGCTGCTTCGGTCATTTGCATTGGATTATCCTTCGGAATGGATGCGGAGCTCTGTTTCCTTGTCAAAAAAATGGGCTTTATTCATATCAAAGGCGAGAGCGACCGTGTTCCCGGCCTGGACGTCCGTCCGCGAATCGACCCTTGCGATGAACGGCTGTCCGCCCGCCTGTGAATACAGCATTGTTTCAGCCCCCATCAGCTCAGCCACTTCGATATGCGCATCGATTTTTGCTTCCTTTGAAGCTTCGATAAAGACAGGCTCGTCATGAATATCTTCAGGTCTGATGCCCATGATGATTTCTTTTCCGCTATAGCCTTTGCTGCGCAAAACCTTCATTTTTCCCTCTGGAACAAGGACGGATGCATCACCGAATGTAAACCTGTTTTCATTCAGGGTGCCCGTGAAGAAGTTCATCGCCGGAGAGCCGATAAAGCCGCCGACAAAGACGTTTTCCGGGTTTTCATAGACTTCCTTCGGCGCGCCGACCTGCTGAATGATGCCGTCCTTCATGACGACGAGCCTCGTCGCCATCGTCATCGCTTCCGTCTGGTCGTGCGTGACATAGATCGTCGTCGTTTGCAGGCGCTGATGGAGCTTTGTGATTTCAGCGCGCATTTGAACGCGCAGCTTGGCGTCAAGGTTTGATAAAGGTTCATCCATCAGGAATACTTTCGCATCGCGGACGATAGCCCTGCCTAAGGCGACGCGCTGGCGCTGTCCGCCGGAAAGCGCTTTTGGCTTTCTGTCCAAATACTCTTCAAGCCCGAGAATTTTCGCCGCTTCGTGCACCCTGCGTTTAATTTCGTCTTTTGGAAACTTACGCAGCTTCAGCCCGAAAGCCATGTTGTCATAGACATTCATATGAGGATAGAGGGCATAGTTTTGGAACACCATGGCGATGTCGCGATCCTTCGGGGCAACATCGTTCATCCGTTTTCCGTCAATGATGAATTCGCCGTCTGTGATTTCCTCAAGTCCCGCGATCATTCTAAGTGTTGTCGATTTTCCGCAGCCTGAAGGTCCGACAAAGACGATGAACTCCTTGTCCTCAATATGAAGGTTAAAATTATCCACAGCCGTCACTTTGTTGTCATACACTTTGTAAATCCGGTCAAGTACAAGCTCAGCCATTTTTCATCCCCCTTTTTATGTAAGCGCTTAATTTATTTTTATCTTATAGAAATGAATGGGCGGTGTAAATGGACAGGGTGCACAATTTGAGTTCGTGCAGATTGCTAGAAAAGCTTGAGAACATGCAGGATCAAATAAACGGCTGCTGCTTCTTCAAACTGTCTGATATCAATTGCCGTCCGTTCAATAAATTTGTCAATCCTGTATTGCAGACTGTTCCGGTGGATAAATAGTTCTTTGGCTGTCAGAGATGCGTTCAGGCTGCATCTCAAATACGTCCGGATCGTCAAGGAGATTTCCGGATCAGCCAGGGCATCTCGCATGGCGTCCGAAAATAGCGAGGCATTGATTTTTTCCGGTGCCGCCAGCAAAAATGACGGGAGGCACTGGCAAAATGAAGCGACATTTCCGCGATTATTGTTCGCCAGCATATGGTGGAACATTTGTTTTTCAAAGCGGATTTTTTCTTGGAGCGAAGCGTTCACTTGATGAAGCTGGCCGCTGAAAAATACAGGGGTTGACAAAAAATCGCTCGTCAAGGCGTCAGACAGCTCTTCCAATTCTTTTTTTGAGAGAAACACAGAAGGATCTTCATGAAGGATGACCGCTTCATGAAGGTCATACCACACAATAAGCGGTTTTTCAAAAAAACCGCTGACGGCCTCTTTTATCGCCTGTCTTTCTTCAGGCGAATGTTTCATTTTGAAAAAATGTCCTTGGACATGCTGAATGTTTTCCAGATTGTGTAGAGGGGCATTGGCAAAAATATATTGATGCCATTCTTTTTCGCGCAGTGTAAGCTCGGGCGCCTCCGGTTCTCTAAAAGGCTGAAACAGCGCCGAGAGCAGCCGTTTTTCCCGGTCTGTCACCGCTTCTTTTAAAACGCCGAACGTTTCGCCTTCGTCCGTTTGATACCAGAGCGTTTCATGCTTTGGAGCCGAGCCGGAGGCAACCATTCTTTCGCCGTACAACATTTTTAATTTTTCCAGCATCCTGAAAACGTCCTTTTCATTTATTCGTAAATATGAAAGAGCATTAATTCATGAATTTCGCTTTTAAGGGAAGGCTCATCATCATGAGGCGGATAAACGCTGCCCCATTCAATTTCCCCAGAGCGATGGTAAATGCCTTCATAATGTGTTCCATTATGGTAAAACGAAATTTTCCAGCCAGGCAGTTTTTCTTGTTTAAACAACGGCTTCCATTGAAAGTGAGAAATCATAAAGTGCCACGCTCCTTAATCGATTTCTAAATGTTCCGCGGTCGAACCACAAGCCGGCTATCCAACGTTGATTTGTTATCATTGTATCTTATTCACAGCAAAGATCATAGGCTCTTTTCAAATGGTTTCTCCACAAAAAACCGTGAAGCATCAACTTCACGGTTTTCATCTAGGTCCACATGCTCTCCGGATGGAGGAGCGATTGTTCGGTTAAGTAAGACGCGTATTCGAAATTTCTTTTTTTCGTCAAATGGCTGACAGATGATAGACGGGGATGGGCGAAAATTCCTCTGCCCGGACGGGAGTTGGCCTCGAATATCCAAACCTTTCCTGACACGTCCATCCCGAGATCAAGACCGATTTCACCGATAAAGCCGTGTATTTTTTCGTCAAGGACACTGCTGATGACTAGAGCTGTTTTGGTCAGCTTTTGCAGAATAAGCAGCCTCTCCTTGGGGTCATCATAGATTTCTCCAAGCGTTTTGACGGCGCCTCCCTTTGAAAGATGAGTTGTGATGCCGTCTTTTTCCGCGATTTTGCAGGCGATTGCTGTTACGGTCCATTTTCCTTTTCCGTTTTTGTTCGTATGCACCCGAAAATCCGCGGGCCGATCGCCGACCTTGACCCGTTCAATACCTTGCTGGGCGATATACGGGGCTTTCAGACGTTTTTTTAAATCGTTTAAAAAAGCGTCCGCTCCCGGATACGTTTTCTCGCTTTTAGCGTCCTTTGCCAAAAAGTGTTGATCCTCACCTCTAGAAAGCTGAAAAATGCCGTTTCCCAAGCTGCCGTCGGTCGGCTTTACATAGATGACGCCATATTGCTTCAGCATGTCGCTGATTGTTTCTGCACCGGGCTCTAATTCGCAATAAGGAAGGAATTCTTTCGTTCTTTCGTCATGCCGTAAGGCTTCATATACATCCCATTTATTAAAAAAGCCGGGATTAAACCATGGAATCCGGTATTCGTTCACCAGACGCACCTTCGCTTCCTGCAGGGCGGCCGAGTCTTCCGCCTTTCGATTCGGCAGCCTGTCGTAAACGACGTTCGGCAGGGGAACGACGGCTTCCTCCCAGCCGTTTTCCCTGAAGATGAGGCCGCGGACCGTTCCTTCTTCCCACTGGATTTGATGGGTGCCAAACAGATAGCAATAGCCGCCGGCCGGAAGCTCCATTGTTAAAAGCTTCGAAAAAAACAAAGAACGGTCTCTCAGAGGCTCATGCTCCGACTTTGTGAAGCCGGCGGTGAATATCCCGATTAACGGCCCGATATGGACGGTATTATCGCGGAAAAACAAGGTCGCTTTCCCGCGGTGCGGAATCCGCAGACTTTTGTACAGATTCTCAGAGAGCAAAACCGTTCGCTGCAAATGACTGTCAAAGGAGATATGACACCTTTCTACACACGTTCCAAAAGCCGCATAAAGCAGACCTTCCTGTTTGAAAGGAGCGGGAATCAGCATCGTGTTTTCACTGTTTGGATGGATCCCGACCGTAAACGTTTGACCGGTCATCTTTTCCCAGCCCCTTTCTTATCGAACGTTTCCGCCAAAAAGGAGCAGTATTCCAGGGGACCTTGATGCAAAAGCAGTCTGCTTTCAGGGGAATGTTTTAAAAAAGCTTTTTTTCCCGGCTTAGAATTGACATCAAGAAGCCAAACCTTTCCATCTTTCGTCAAGCAAATATCAAGGCCGAGCTCAAATAACGGCCCATGCCCGGATTCGAGCGCTTTTGGCACGGCTTGAGCAATCGTCTCCAAATCATCAAGAAGGACGGCTTGGCGCTTCTTGGGAACGGATACGAGCCAGCTGTCAAAGCTTACCGATTCAGCATCCCCGGTCAGATTCGCCAGCAGTCCGTGCTGGTAGCTTCTGCGCACCGTTTTCCCGGCCGTTTCCCATTCCCCCGAGCGGTTTTTTTGCAAAAGCAGTCTGATGTCGCACGGGTAGCCGTCTTTGTCTTGAATGTCGAGGAACGATTGCAATAGATAGCGGTGCTGCAGGACTTTTTTGCACCATGTTTCAAAGGAAGCCTGCTTTGAAAACGATTTGAGCTGTTTATGCTTCCCTGTTTGGTAAGAGGCTTTCACCGTTTTCCCCGTCATTTCGAGGTGGATGATGCCGCGTCCTCCTGATGCGGAAGCGGGTTTTAAGATGCACGATTTTTCTTTGGCAAGGAGGCGCAGTATATCCTGCGCGCTGGCCGCAAGCCTCGTGGCAGGCAAATAGGACTGGAGAATGGAGTCGGCCTTTAAAGCCTTGTAAACCATCCATTTATCAGGGAGTCCAAGTCCGAGGAAGACCGTTTTCGGGTATTTTTTGAGCCATTCAACGATCGGTTTTGCTTTCTTCGATTGCTGATCGCGGCCGTAAAAGCAGCGGTCATAGATCACTTCGGGAATTTCCCGTTCGACTTCGTTCCACTGTCCCGATTTGGGGTGATATGTGAGCGCTTTAACAAATAGGGAGCCCGGAGAGATATCCAAAGGTGTAAACCGGATCAAGCGAATGCCGTATTCCGAAGCCATTTTCGCCAATTCCTCGGCATAATCTTTTTCATGATCGTTGGACAGCGACATAAATCCAAGCGTCAGCATGCATATTCCTCCTTGTTAAAAAACGCTTAGCCGGCCAAAGAAAAGGACGCGGCTAACTCTTTAAGCCGTGGGGACAATCATCATATACATGAACTTCTGTTAAATGATACGCCTGAAACTGCGGAAATAGGCATTTATAAATTGGAAATTTATTAAAAATATTTTTCGCCCTAAATAAAAGCCACTTGACCAATTTTATTGTTCAAACGCCTGTCCCATGTTATTTTTGTTCCGCAATCGGTTGATTTAATGGAATAAGACGTTCAAATAAACGCTGGATAATATCATGATGGAGATTGTGAAGAAATGGACTTCAATTAAAGGATAGGTTAGCGAAAGAAGACATATTTTGATATGATGGTTTGGATGTAAAAAAGATTTGACACCTTAACCATCTTTTTTTATACTCTGTATGTAAAAACTTTTTAACACCTATCTTATTGTGAAGGTGGAAATCTGATGAAAAATCAAATCAAGGAGTATCGAGAGAAAAAAAACATCTCGCAAGGAAAATTGGCAGACTTATGCAATGTGAGCAGACAGACGATTAATGCCATTGAAAACAATAAATATGACCCCAGTTTACAATTAGCATTTGATATTGCAAAAAATTTAGAAGTTAGGGTTGATATCTTGTTTTTAAATGAAAGGGAGGTAGAAGGATGAGCACTCGAAAAATGAGTTCAGCAATATCGGGTATAGCTGCTCTGATTGTGATAGGCTTTACAATTTATAAGATTGTTGTTGGAAAAGCTGTTGGATTTAACGAAGTTATGAGTATGGGTGCTTTGTTGATGATATTTTTTTCTGCTATCACTTGGGGAACAAAGAAAGAGCAAGATGGAATATTGCAGGAGGAAGAGCTCGGACAAAGGATTACAGAGAAAAGTTCGAAAGTGAGTTATTTTCTTCTGACATTTTTTATTTTTGGAGCAGTAGCTGCTGACCAATTTATAAACGAGACAATGAATATCTTTCTATTGCTGTTATTAGCGCTATCAATGATAACTTTACCTTTTATTGAGTTTTTAGTTGCAAAAAAATATCAGTAATATGTATAACTTTTTTCTCTAGCATGAAAATAAATTTCTGTAAGTAAAGGAAAAAGGCAATCCTAAAGAAGACGCAGCTTATTCGTTTTTTAAATAGAGGCGAGTGTAAGGTGCTTCAGGTTCCTATTATGAAACAGTGTATCCTTAGATAATGATAGGCATAACGGGTCCCAGCTGCGGAAGGCCGTGTGCAGTCTAGGCAGCAATGACATCAGGTGAATGGAAGGCAGTTGAAAAATAAATGTATGTTTTAGGAATTTTTATCATCATGATTGCAATTGGCGCACTGATTGGCGCTGTGACGAATCACTTTGCGATCAAAATGCTTTTTCGCCCATATAAGGCGCATTACATATTCGGGAAGCGGATCCCTTTTACACCCGGTTTGATTCCGAAAAGACGTGATGAACTGGCGAGGCAGATGGGACAGATGGTCACAGGTCACCTGCTGACAACGGAGGGAATCCAAAAAAGGCTGACATCGGACACGGTCAAAAAAGAGGCGCTCCAATTGGGGAGGCGGCTCTTGTCGCACGCAGGCCAATCGACGCTTACGCTTGGAGAAGCGCTCGAAAAAATCGGAATTGCCGATCCCGCCCAGAAGGCCGACCAATATGTGAACAAATGGACGGATGAAAAGCTGTCTGCCCTTTTGGCGGCGTATGAACATGAACCGCTGAAAGAGCTGATTCCTATAGAAGCACAGGAAAAGCTGAAAGAAAAAATCCCGATGGTGTCCGACTATATTTTGCAGCGGGCTGTCAGCTATTTTGAAAGTGATGAAGGGAAAAGCCGCCTTGGACATATGATTGACGATTTTTTGAAAGAGCGCGGCATGCTCGGGAGCATGGTGCAGATGTTTTTAGGCAACAGCAGCCTGGTTGACCGCGTTCAGCCGGAGATCATCAAGTTTTTGAAAAACGGTGAAACCGCACGGCTGCTGATGGATTTGCTTGAAAATGAATGGGACAAGCTGAAGGAGTATACTTTTAAAGAAGCGGATGACAAATGGAACCTTCAAACCTTGATCATGAAGATGAAACAAAAGCTGATGAAGCGATTTTCGCTCGCGCCTTTTTTTGAAAGAACGACAGGCTCATACGTCTCCATGATCGAACAGGAGGTTGAAAAACGTCTGCCGGAAGTGACCGACCGCCTTCTTGAAGAAGCAGGGCGCCGCCTGGAAGATATATTGAAAAGGCTCCAGCTTGAAGACATCGTAAAGGAGCAGGTCGACAATTTTCCGGTCGAGCGTCTCGAGGAAATGGTCTTGTCCATCTCGAAACGGGAGTTTAAGATGATCACGTATTTAGGCGGATTGCTTGGCGGAATCATCGGAGCGGTTCAAGCCCTCTTCGTGATCTTCATCTGAGAAATCGTCTGTATAACTGTGAAAAATACTCCATAGTTTGTTATAGTGGAGTGGTGCCATTTCCATGAGAGGAAATAACGGCAGGAAAGGAGCGTATGAACATGACGGTCAACTTGCACGATTCGGCTTATGATTTGGAGAAGGCATTGCGTGAAAGCGATGAATACTCCCGGTTGAAAAGCCTTTATGATGAGGTGAATGCCGATCAATCTGCCAAAAAGATGTTTGATAACTTTCGTGATATTCAGCTGAAGCTTCAGCAGAAACAGATGAACGGTGAAGACATCTCCCAGGAGGAAGTCGAACAGGCGCAAAAATCCGTAGCGCTTGTCCAGCAGCATGAAAAAATTTCTCAGCTGATGGAAGCAGAGCAGCGGATGAGCGTGCTGATTGCCGAACTGAACAAAATCATCATGAAGCCGCTGGAAGAACTTTACGGAAATCCGGAAAGCTAATAAAAAACCCCCTCTTTACATGGAAAAGAGGGGGTTTTTAACTAGGTGAATAAATAACTTTCATAATCATTTAAAAAAAGACTTGTCAATTTGTGAAATTGTTGCGATAATACTAAATGTAAGTGCTTTCATAGTTTGCCGGGATACGATCATGATAAACTGACTTGCGGCAAAATGTTAAGGGGTACAGAGAAAATGAACAGATTTTGTTGAAGGAAAGCACGACAACTTCCGGTCAAATAAAAGGGGTTCATTATATACAGCGAATTGAATGAAAAGGGGCATTGAATTCGCTGTTTTCGGATATTTTAGGGAGAAATCATGATCGTATCCAAAAAGATGCGAAGCAAAAGCCTGTTTTTCACAGGCTTTTTTTATTTGAACAAAAGAGCTCTGTTCTAAAGAGGCGGATCAGGACATATTCTCTGTAATAGATTCAGTCATCAAAGAAGGGGGACCTCCAAGTGTCAAAACAAATGCTTGCGCTCAATATAGACGGAACGCTGCTTCGGACAAACGGACGGCTTCATCCCGCAACGAAGGAAGCGATAGAATATGCAAAGAAAAAAGATGTATATGTTACGCTTGTCACAAACAGGCATTTTCGCTCGGCGCAAAAAATCGCCAAATCGCTTAAACTCAATGCAAAACTGATTACCCACAGCGGGGCCATTATTGCCGACAATATCGATGAACCATTGTTGGAAAAAAGGATTTCCGAAGAAAAAACGTTCAACCTTGTTCAAATATTGGAGAGCTATGATTGCAATATACGAATCCTCCATGAAAAATATTCAATCGGCAACCGCAAAAAAACAAACTCCAATCTGCTTGGCAAAACGATGATCCATCCGTCTGATCCGATCTTTTATCCCGTGCAGTTCGTTGATTCCTTAAGCGATATGCTGATGGATGAACCGGTCAGTGCGCCGGTTATTGAAGTTTATTGTACAAAAGAGCAGCAAGAGGATATCAAAGAAACGATCAAAGGCGCTTTTCCTTCGGTCGATATCATCGAGGCTGGAGAAAAAATGCTGATCGTCCACAAAGGCGTTTCAAAAGAATCGGGCTTGACCATGCTTGCCGCAGATCTTGGCTTCAATATGGACGATGTCGTCGCGATCGGCCATGACATCGATGATCTGCCGATGATTGAGCTTGCGGGACTCGGTGTGGCAATGGGCAATGCCGTCCAGGAAGTCAAGCAAAAAGCCGATTGGGTGACGCGATCCAATGATGAGCAGGGCGTCGCCTATATGATTAAAGAATATTTCAGAATGCAGCAGAGCAAAGGCTTTCTTAAAAAATTCCATATTAGAAAAGTATAATCCGACAACATCCCCGTTTTCGTTTTGGAAACGGGGATTCGTTTGTTACGGGCATAATCCGGAATGTTAAATGCGGGGAGGGGAGGCCTTTTTGCCGGCCCGGATTGATTTTGCCCGGTTATTTTTGTACACTAAAGAAAGTTTTGAAACGAAAAAGGTGATGAGATTGCGCATTTATATAGAAGGGCTTCAAGATGAAAGATTCCAGCGGCCCCTTGAGCACATAGCCAACCTATTTTTTGAAGAGTCCGAGGTTGTTTTCGCTGAAGAAGAAACAGCCGACCTTGCGATTGTCCTCCGCTATGAGCGGGACGAGGCATCAGTCAGCGCATCTGGAGCAATCAAAGATACGGACATCAAAGCCGACTGCACGAAATCACTTGCGCCCGGTTTGTCGGAGAAAGAAGCGTTCAAACAGGTGAAAAACACCGTTTCCTATATTTATTTAACGATGCTGCAAAAGCATACGGGGATCGTGCAGAAGTGGGGCATCTTGACAGGCGTCCGTCCGACAAAGCTGCTTCACAAAAAACTGCAGAGCGGCTTGTCAAAAGAGCAGGCTCATGCCGAATTAAAAAGAGATTACTTAATTCATGAAGAAAAGATCGAACTGATGCAAAACATCATCGACCGGCAGCTGAAAGCTGTTCCTGATTTATACGAATTGGACAGGGAAGTCTCGATTTATATCGGCATCCCGTTCTGTCCGACAAAATGCGCCTACTGTACGTTTCCAGCTTACGCCATCAGGGGGCAGGCCGGACGGGTCGGTTCATTTTTGTGGGGTCTGCACTATGAAATGCAGAAAATCGGCGAATGGCTCAAAACCCATCATGTGAAAATTACGACCGTTTATTTCGGCGGGGGCACACCGACAAGCATTTCCGCGGAAGAAATGGATCTTTTGTATGAAGAAATGTACCGCTCCTTTCCCGATGTGGAAAATATCCGTGAAATTACGGTTGAAGCGGGCCGCCCTGACACCATCACAGAGGAAAAGCTCGCCGTTTTAAACAAATGGAACATCGACCGCATCAGCATCAACCCGCAATCGTACGAAAATGAGACACTGAAGGCGATCGGACGCCATCATACGGTTGAAGAGACGATTGAAAAATATCATTTGTCACGAAAGCACGGCATGTCGAACATCAATATGGATTTAATCATCGGCCTTCCGGGCGAAGGCGTCAAAGAATTCCAAAACTCCCTTCGCGAAACGGAAGCATTAATGCCGGAGTCACTGACAGTCCATACATTGTCATTTAAACGGGCATCTGAAATGACGAGAAACAAGCACAAATACAAAGTGGCCGACCGCGGGGAAATCGTCAAGATGATGGATGATGCAGTGTCCTGGACAAAACAGCACGGCTATCATCCCTACTATTTGTACAGGCAAAAAAACATCCTCGGCAATCTTGAAAATATCGGTTACTCTTTGCCGGGACAGGAAAGCATCTACAACATTATGATCATGGAAGAAAAGCAGACGATCATCGGCATCGGCTGCGGAGCGGCAAGTAAATTTGTCGATCCGAAAACAGGAAAAATCACGCATTTCGCCAATCCGAAGGATCCCAAAACATATAACGACAGGTTTGAACACTACACAGAGGAAAAACTTCGCTACCTGTCTGAGCTTTATGAACAGGACGCCAAAAGCGGGTTTCATAGGGCTTAAATCTGAACTGCCGGCCTAACCGGCAGTTTTTTTGTGAAATGAAACTTCAGACTTAAAAAAAGGTTTTGGAGATTAAAAGTGGAATAGTAAAGCTAACGTCTTTTGAAAACGCATTCTCGGAGGTGCTGAAAGTTGGAGTATATCAAATGGAAAGACAGGGGCGAGATGTTTGAGATTGTCCTGAATCGACCAGAGGCGTATAATGCCTTACATGTCCAAATGCTTGAAGAGCTGAAAGAGGCATTGACCCTTGCTTCGGAAAGTGAAGCGATGCTTTTGCTTCTGAAAGGCAGCGGAAAGGGATTTTCAGCGGGAGGCGACATCAACATGATGCTGTCCACCGATGAAAAACTGTCAGAACTTGTGATTGATACGCTTTCCGATATTGCAATGATGATCTACAGCATGCCGAAGATTACGGTCGCGGCCGTCCACGGTGCGGCGACGGGGCTGGGGTTGAGCCTTGCACTCAGCTGTGACCATGTGCTTGCCGACAAAGGAGCAAAGCTGGCGATGAACTTTATCGGCATCGGTCTTGTCCCTGATGGCGGCGGGCATTTTTTTCTGGAACGGCGAATTGGTGAACGCGCCGCCAAAGAACTGATTTGGAGCGGCAAAAAGCTGACGGCTGATGAAGCGAGGAGGCTTCAGCTGGTTGATGCGGTATTTGACGGGGATCTCGACCGCCATGTTGGGGCGCATCTCGAAAAACTGCTCGAATCGCCGCTTTCGGCCATGATTGAGACGAAAAAAATTTATCAGACTTTGAATGCCGGCCGTCTTCGCACAACGCTTGATCTTGAAAAAGTGTCCCAGATCAAAATGAGAAGGACAAGCGATCATCAAGAAGGAATCAGGGCGTTTCTGGAAAAGCGGCAACCCCGGTTTAATCGCCAATGACTAAAGGCACGAATGGGATGGCGGTCATGGGAATGAGGTTTGAAACGATTTGTAAAAAAATTTAAACTTTTATAAAATGATTCATAAGACACAGGTTGTTGGAGCCGAGGGGGCGGAGAAAATTGAGACAAAAGATTCCATCTGAATTCGTTGCTGCAAAGCTGAATGACTGGTACAACGCCATTCGGAAAAATCAGGTCGCCGCCAGTGAATCATTAAAAGCCGAAATTTTAAACGACTTTCAAGACATGGAAGAAAATCAGGATGTCCTGCTTTATTATTCGCTGCTAGAATTCAGGCATAAGCTGATGCTCAGCTATTTGAAACCAGAAAAAACAGAAAATATTGAAAAAAACCTTCGGGATTTGGAAGAAAAAGAAGACCAAATGACGGGGTTATTAAACTATTACTATTGGTTTTTTAAAGGAATGTACGAATTTAAGCAAAAGCAGTTCGTCAAAGCGATCGACTGTTATAAAATGGCTGAACAAAAAGTGAGCGTATTGGCAGACGAGGTTGAAAAGGCAGAGTTTTATTATAAGCTTGCGGAAATTTATTATTATATCAACCAGCGGTACCTTTCGATCAACTATGCGGAGCTGGCTTCCGAGATTTTTAACAAATACGAAACACTGAAAGAAAAAAAGATTTTTTGCGATTTTATCATTGCCGGCAATTGGGTTGAATCGATGAAATATGGTGATGCGCTGACAAGTCTGTCCAATGCTTTAGAAGATGCGAAAAAAATCGAAAACAGCCATTTGACGGCATCCGCACATTTCAATTTGGGGAATTGCTACTTTTATCAAGGATTATACCGCGAAGCTTCCGACCACATGGAGAGCGCTCTTTCCATTTTCAAACAGGAAAGTTCATCATATATTCCAAAGGTTCTCTACAATTTGATGTACGTCCATCTGAAACAGGCCAATTTTGCTGTAGCTGCCGAATGTTACGAAAAAGGCATCAAAAGTGCGGCATCTCTCGGCGATGAAGAACATGCGGCAAAGCTGAATATTCTGCGGGGACTGTATTTAGACGGAGGGGACCAAATCGCTGTGGAACGCGGATTTGATTATTTGGAGTCGAAACATATGTATTCTGTTGTCGAAGAACTGGCATTAGACGCGGCTCAATATTATAATAAAGTTGAGCGGCTGAAAGATTCCATTTTTTATTATGAAAAGGGCGCTCAGGCAAGACGAAAAATTCAAAGGGGAGATGCGTTGTATGAAAGTTAAGCTGCTGGTTGTCGCGTTGTCGTTGGCTTGTGTGTTGACGTCTGCGAGCTTTTTGTCGGAAAGCGGAAAAGCCCCTTCGCTGTATGCGGACAAAATGATCACGACTTCGGACGGGAATACAACGGCATAGGAGGCGCACTTTAGTTTATGGAGGATTTAGGAAGCCCGGCGGCAAAAGAGTGGAAATCGTTTTGGTCAGTTTCTTTGTTTTTGGTGCTGGGCGCGGCTGGAACTGCTGTCTTCAATCCGGTCTTTCAGTTGGAAGACATGCCGTTTCGCATTTTCGACGTTTTCATCATCTCTGTGCTGATCGCAAACGGTCTCTATTTTTGGCAGAGACATAAAGGCATTGCATTTGTGTCGTTTTTGCTCGGATTGCTTAACCTCGGCTTGTTGGCCGCGTTGATTCTCGGGTAAACAAGCAGTCAAAGGACGGGCGGCGGAACACCGGTGTCTGCTTCAAAGCGCCGCCTCGCGATTTCTTTTATCTTTGGAACACGATCATTTTACCGGACGAATGAACTACACGGTGGGTATGGTCCGAGAATTGTTTTTCCTTCAACAGCTTTTTTCCTTTTTCTTTTGCTTCTTCCTCATTCATCGCTTCAAACCGTTCATTCAGCAAGGTTTCCCCCGAAGGATCGAAAACGGTTACATAATATGTTTCCATTTATATTCTCCTTTCACAAATAAAGATCTGTTTGTTTAAATTTATATAAAAATCAAAAAAATCCTTTTTAAATTTGTATGACTAACGTATGATTGTAAATTGGAAGGAGGAGTTTTTGATGCTGAAAATCGATCATGTAACGAAAAAGTTCGGTTCTTTTACAGCGGTGAACGATCTGACGCTCGAGATCCCCGAGAAAGAAATGTTCGGACTGCTTGGTGCAAATGGAGCGGGAAAAACGACGACGTTTCGAATGATACTGGGCCTTTTGAATGCGACAGAAGGCGCGGTGACCTGGAAGGGGAAGCCGATCAATTACAATGTCACCGGCAGCATCGGCTATTTGCCGGAGGAACGCGGACTGTATCCGAAGCTGAAAGTAAGAGATCAGCTCGTATACCTCGGCCGTCTGAAAGGCATGTCAAAACAGGACGCGCTTAAAGAAATGGATAAATGGCTGGAAAAATTCCACATTACAGAATATGCGGATAAAAAGGTTGAAGAGCTCTCAAAGGGAAACCAGCAAAAGATTCAGTTCATCACAGCTGTTCTGCACAAACCCGACCTTTTGATTCTCGATGAGCCGTTCAGCGGACTCGATCCTGTCAATGTCGAGCTGTTAAAGGACGCGGTTGTTTCCCTGAAAAACAGCGGAACGTCCATCGTCTTTTCGAGCCACAGGATGGAGCATGTTGAAGAGCTCTGTGAACACGTCTGCATTTTGCAGCGCGGCACGCCGGTCGTTCAAGGAAGATTAAAAGAAATCAAGCGTTCTTTTGGCAAAAAGAACGTCACGATCCACTCAGATGACGACTTGAGTTTTCTCAAAGAAGCGAGCGGGATTACAAAGTGGAGAGAGATTTCTGACGGCGTCAGGCTGCAAATCGAGAATGAGGACATTTCCCGGGAGCTGTTTTCCATGCTTCAAGGGCGCGGGTTTATCCGAAAGTTTGAACTGGAAGAGCCTTCTTTGCATGATATTTTCATTGAAAAGGTAGGTGCCCGTTATGAGTAGGTTTTGGATTGTCCTTTTTCATACATATATAAGCAAGCTGAAAACGAAGTCTTTTATCATCTCGACTGTGATCACACTTGCACTGGTGATGGTCGTCACAAACCTGGGCTCAATTATTTCCATGTTTGACAGTGACGGCGGTGAAGCGGATAAAATCGCCGTCATTGATGAAGCGAATCAGCTGTATGAGCCATTTTCCCAGCAGGTGAAGGCGATTGACAAGGATCATGAGCTGAAGCTTGAAAAAGCGAAGAAGACTGAAAAAGAGCTGGAACAAGACGTAAGAGATGATAAGCTTGACGGGATCCTCATTTTAGCCAAGGATCAAAAAGGCGAAGTCTCCGGAACATATAAGGCGCTTGATATCGCTGAGAAGTCATCTGTTTCCACGATTGAACAGGCGCTTTCACAAACGAAAATCGCCGTCGGCACGGCTGAGCTGAATGTGCCGCCGGAAAAGCTGAATCAGCTTTTTGCACCGGTTAAAATCAAAAGTGTCGCTCTGAAAGAAGGGGCCAAAACGGAGGAAGAGCTGGAGAAGGCGTCAGGCCTTGTCTATATCGTCCTGTTTGTCATCTATATATCTGTCGTGATGTATGCATCAATGATCGCGACTGAAGTGGCAACCGAAAAATCGTCCCGCGTCATGGAGATTTTAATTTCCAGTGTACCGCCCGTTCAGCAAATGTTTGCCAAATTGTTCGGGATCGCCCTCTTGGGGGTTACACAGCTGGCCGTCCTGATTCTGGCAGGCTATATGTCCCTGCAGGCAAACGCAGAGAATGCAGGCGGAGCGGCAGAACAGATTAAAGGCTTTTTCGACCTATCCGGTGTTCCTGTGGCAACGCTCGTTTACGGCGTGATTTTTCTGGCGCTCGGCTATTTCCTTTATGCAACGCTTGCCGCATTTCTCGGCAGCATCGTCAGCCGGATAGAAGACGTTCAGCAGACGATTTCCCCGATGATCTTTTTGGTTGTCGCCGGATTTATGATTGCGATGTTTGGTTTAAACGCGCCTGACTCACCATTTATTACGGTCACTTCCTTCATTCCGTTTTTCGCCCCGATGATTATGTTTCTCAGGGTGGGAATGCTTGATATTCCGTTTTGGGAGGCGGCGCTTGGCATCGGCATCACCGCCGCAACCATCATCATTCTCGCGGTCATCGGTGCGCGGGTTTATAAAGGCGGCGTTCTCATGTACGGCCACGGAGGCGGGCTGAAAAATATCAAACAGGCGCTTCGCCTGTCCAAAGACGAATAGTGAGAATAGGAGAAAAGCAGCTTGAAAGAAAAGCTGCTTTTTCCGGTTGATCAATAGAACGTGCATTCGCCTGAAAGCCGTGATAGAATGAGGGCAGAAATTGTTTTATAAAAAAGGAGCAGAAGATTGACAAACATCACCTTCATTCACGCTGCCGATCTGCATCTGGACAGTCCGTTCCACGGCCTCAGCCGGCTTCCTGAAGAGGTATACCGCAGGATCAAAAACAGCACATTTCAGAGCGCGGCGAATGTGTTTCAGCTTGCCGTAGATGAGCGGGCTGATTTCATGCTGCTGGCCGGCGATCTTTTCGATGAAGCGAACCGCAGCTTAAAAGCCCAAATGTTTTTGCGCAATCAATTTTTAAAACTCCGGGAAAACGATATTAAGGCTTATGTCATTTTCGGAAACCATGATCATTTGGGCGGGGAATGGACACCTGTTGAATGGCCTGACAATGTCCACATTTTTTCTGCGGAGGACATTGAAGAAAAGCCGTTTTACAAAGACGGCCGGCTTGCGGCGAGCATATATGGATACAGTTATCCGGAGCGCTCGGTATTTGCGAACAAAGCTTCCGAAATGAAAAAAACGACGGACGCCCCCTTCCATATCGGCATGATCCACGGCACGCTTGCAGGGGAAAGCGGCCATGATCCATACTGTCCCTTTTCTCTGCAAGATCTAAAAAACGGCCAGATGGATTATTGGGCGCTCGGCCATATTCATAAACGACAGGTCATTTCATCCGGACATCCGGCGGTGATTTATCCGGGAAACACACAATCCCGCCATATGAAGGAAACCGGTGAGAAAGGCTGCTATCTCGTCAAGGCTCATGAAGGCGAACTTTCCTTTGCCTTTAAAGCGGTTTCGGATGTGCTCTGGGAAACGGTTGATCTCGATATATCGGAAACAAAACATTTAACAGACTTAATCGATCTGATCGAAGGCGTCTTTCAATCATTCAGAAATCAAGGAAAACCCGCCTGCATCAAAGCCGTGCTGACCGGAGAAGCTCCCCCTTATTTGAGGGAAGGGTCGGCGGGAATCACAGATGAGCTGCTTGACATTTTTCATGACCAGGAGCTGGAAGAAGAACATTTCATCTGGCTCGCCGCTGTCGAAGACCGGACTGACAGAGGGATGGAGGACTTGGAAAGCGATTCGTTCTTCCGGGAGCTCACACGTGAAATTAATGATTTTGAGGATATCGGCCTGATTCTCGCCGATTTGGAGAGACACCCCGTTTTCAGAAGGTATGGAGAGCGCTTTGAGAAGGAAGATGTTCACGGCATTCGCATTCAGGCGCAAAATGCTCTGCTTCATGGGCTGAAGATGATCAGGAAGTAAGGGAGGATACGGGGTGAATATTCACGCAATACATATATACGGATACGGGAAGTTTGCCAATCAGATATTTCGCCTTTCGCCTTCCGGCCTTCACTTAATCTACGGGCTGAATGAAGCCGGAAAAACGACGCTGATGTCCTTTATTGAGAGCATGCTGTTCGGCTTTCCGAAAACGAAGCGATACGTGCCGAAAACAGGCGGAATCTACGGGGGAATGCTGGAAGCCCGGCATCCCGAACTGGGTCATATCCGCATTGAACGGATTGCGGGAAAGCCTGAACGGGTCACCGTATATTTAGAAGATGGAAGCACCCGGCCGGAGGCGTTTTTGAAACAGCTGCTGTCAGGCATCGACAGGCGGCTGTATAAAGCGGTCTACTCATTTGATGTGTTCGGGCTTCAAGAGATTCATCAATTCAGCCGTGATCAAATGGACAAGTTTTTGCTTTTCTCAAGTCTGTTCGGATCAGACGCCGTATCCAAAATGGATGAAGCTTTGAGAAAAAGGCAGGAAGAGCTGTTTAAGCCGAATGGCCGGAAGCCGGAGCTCAATCAGGAGCTTGAACATTTAAAAAAGCTTTCTGAAGATCTGAAAAAGGCGAAAGCGCGCGAAGGCGACTATCAGCAAATCGTAAACGGAAAAAAAGCCGCGGAAGCGTCCATTAAGGAGAACGAACGGCTGCTGAAAGACCTGATGCACTCGATCGCGCAAATTGAACAGGCGATCGAGATTCATCCGCTGAAGGAAGAGGAGCGGCGGCTGGCCGCAGAGCTTGAGGCGGACGGGGCCGCAGAAAGCGGCTTCCCGGAGGGAGGGCTTTTTGAGCTTGAAAAGTACGAATCCCACCTTCATCCAAAGGCCGCTCAGCTGAAGGCGCTGCAAGAAAAAAAACGCGATTTGAAGCAGCAGGCGGCGGCTCTTGCGCCGCATGAAGGCTATTTGCGGCATGAAGCGAAAATCGAAGAGCTCTTATCAGAGCATCCGTTTTACCAATCATATACCGAGACAATCATGACGCTGACGGACAAGCTGAAGCAGACGAATGAAAGGGTTCAGGCCGGGATGAAGCGGCTGAAGATCGATCATGAAGCGGACATTCTCAAGGCGGACACCACATACGAGTACGAGTGGAAGCTTGAGGAGACGGTTCAGACTTTTCTCAGATTGCGCGAAGAGAAACGAACCCTTGATGAACGCTTTGAACAGGCGCGGATCAATCTTGAGGAGGCGGAACAGGCCTGTTCTGATGTTGAAGGCGAAGTGATGCCGGATGATATCCGCAAACAAAAGGAGGAAGCGCTGAGCCGTTTGACAGCAGCCGGCGGAGGGGCCTTGAAACGTGAAGAGCTGCTGCGCCAGCTGTCATTTCTGAAGCGTGAACAAAACGAGCGGATGAAAAAAAGGAAAACCGCTGCTGCCGCGGCGCTGACAGCGGCAATTGCAGCAGGCGCCGCCGCGGTGTTTTTCAAAGCTTGGCTTCCGGCCGCTTTGATCATTCCCTTATCGCTCGTGTTGATTCTTTTCGCATTGAAAAAGCCGGAGCCGTCCTCTGTTATGGCTTTCATGGAAAAGCAGCTTGAAGATGCCGAACGCGGTGCAGCGGAAAATGGCCCGGAACTGAAACGCTTAAGAGAAGCGCTGTGGAGGGACGACCAAAACAGACAGCTGCTCATGGCCAAACAGTCTGAATTGAAGCAAAAAGAGGCGGAATACGAACGGGCGATTCAAAAATTCGAAGAATGGGAAAAAGATTTTTTTCCCTATCAGGAGCAAATCGATCGCTATTTAAAAGAGCTGAACCTGGGAATTGATCCGTCCTTTTTATCCGATGCTTACGCTTTGATGAAGGAACTTTCCACGAGGATATCCGAAAAGAGGGAAATGGAAGACGAACTTCGGAGCTTGAAGGCAAAAAAAGCATCGTTTGAAGAGCGCTTAAGACGGCTCGCCACATCGCTCCTTCAATCTGAAGGCAGCGTGCAGGAGCTGATGTTCAAGCTGAAACACGAGCTTGATTCACAAAAAGAAAAGCTCCTGAAAAAACAGGAGGCAGAGCTGTCTATTCAACATACGGATGAGCAAATCAAAGAATTGTCGGAGGAAGCGGAGTACTTCAAATCACAAATCACCGCATTGTTTCAAAAGGCTGGAGCAAACGGCCGGGATAGGTTTATTGAACTGGCGAAGCGCGATGAGTTCAAAAAAGCAGTGAAACTAGAGCTCAGCCGGATCAAAGCTGAGATCAGCAAAAAAGACGAAAGGGCCGTCATGCTGGCGTCCGCTCATTCTCTTGCCGATCTTAAAGAAAAGCTTGAAGGAGCCAACGAACAAAGGAACAGGACGGAAATTCAGCTGAAAGAAGAAAGGGAAAAGGCTGCTATGCTTTTGGCAGAGCAGCGCAGGCTTGAAGAATCCGGAACGGTTTCCGAGCTCACACACCTGGTGGAAATGCAAAAAGCGCGGGTCACCGAACTCGCCAAAAACTGGGCCTCTGTCAAGCTTGTCAGGCAGGCGGTGAAAAACAGGATAGAAGACCATAAGAAGGTTCGTCTTCCGAAGCTTTTGCATACAGCAGAATCTTTATTAAAGCCGTTAACAGACGGACGATATGAAAACATTTATTTTTCCGAAACAGATGACGCCATGATGGTCATGAGGAAGGACAGAGCTGTGTTTTACGCACACGAGCTTTCCCAGGCCACATGTGAACAGCTTTATTTGGCGATCCGCTTTGCGCTCGCCCTGTCCCAGCAAAAACGCATCAATCTGCCTTTCCTGCTTGATGACAGCTTCGTCCATTTTGACCGAAAAAGGTTTAAACAGGTGCTGGACATATTAAAACGCCTGTCAGGCGAAGAGCAGCAAATATTATACTTTACATGTCATGAGCATGTGAGAGAAGCTTTCCGCGAGGGAGAGGTGACAATGCTTTCTCCAAGTCTGCACCAGATGGAAAAATAAGGTTAATGTCAATCTGTCAATAAATGGTCTGTGTTATAATGAATTTATGTAAGAAAACGGAGGGAGCTTTAAAATGGCAAAAGGTATTATGCTGCATGAAGTCGGCGAACAGGTCGATATGTATCTGCTTATCAAATCGTCGACAAAAGGGATCGCAAGCAACGGAAAACCGTTTTTAACACTGATGCTCCAGGATCAGTCGGGAGATATTGAAGCAAAGCTTTGGGACGCCAAGCAACATGATGAAACGACTTATGGACCGCAGACGATCGTCAAAGTGGTCGGAGACATTCATCATTACCGCGGGCGGAACCAGCTGAAACTGAGAAACATCAGACCTGCGGCCGAACATGAAAACGTCCGGATCGACGATTTTCTAGAGACCGCCCCGATCCCCAAAAATGAAATGATGGATACGGTCACCCAATATATTTTTGAAATGAAAAACTCGAATATTCAACGAATCACGAGACACCTCGTCAAAAAATACGGAAATGAATTTATGGACTTTCCGGCTGCGACGAAAAATCATCATGAGTTTGTATCTGGACTGGCATACCATGTTGTCTCGATGCTGAAGCTGGCGAAATCGATCGCGGACCTGTACCCGACGCTCGACCGGGATCTGCTGTATGCCGGTGTCATTTTGCATGATCTCGGGAAGGTCAAAGAGCTCTCCGGCCCGGTGTCAACCACCTATACGGTTGAAGGGAATCTGCTCGGCCATATTTCAATTATGGTGACGGAGATCTCAAAAGCCGCAGAAGAGCTGCAAATTGATACCGAGGAAGTGCTGATTCTTCAGCATTTGATTTTAAGCCACCACGGCAAACCTGAATGGGGAAGCCCGAAGCCGCCGATGGTCAAAGAGGCGGAGGTCCTTCATTATATTGACAATCTTGACGCGAAAATCAATATGATGGAAAGGGCGCTCGAACGGGTCAAGCCTGGTGAATATACGGAACGCGTCTTTGCTTTGGATAACCGCTCTTTTTACAAGCCTAGTTTTCATAAATAAACGTCATAACTTGTCTCCTTTTTGCATAATGTCTGATATACAGTTTATTGAAAAAGGGGGATGAGCCATGCTGCTGTTTCCGTGGTGGGTCTACCTTTGCATCGTCGGCATTATATTCAGCGCTTATAAGCTGATGGCGACCGCAAAGGAAGAGGAAAAGATCGATCAGTCGTTTATAGAAAAAGAAGGCCGCATTTATATCGAGCGCATGGAGAAGGAAAAAGAAAGGCGAATGAAGCGTTCTGCCGATGACAAAAACGAGGGTTCAGAGAAAAATGAACATTCCATCGCATAATAAAAAGCTGTCCTCACCCCTTAGGGATGGACAGCTTTTTTTGCGACATCAGCTGTTGCTGTTGGTGTTTGTCTGTGACTGATCGATCTGTTTTTTCAGCTCTTTGTCTTTGACTTTTAAATCAGCGTCTTTCACAAGCTTGTCTATGACAGATTGAAGCTCAGTTTGATCGTTTAGCTTTTGTTCTTCAACTTCTTTTTTCAGTTCTTTTTTCATATCATCATATTTGCCGCGCTCTTCGGTTTTCTTAATGATATGGTAGCCGTAATCCGTTTTGACCGGTTCGCTGACTTCGCCTGTTTTCAATGCGAAAGCGGCTTTGCTGAATGTTTTATCCATTTCGCCTTCTTTGGCAAACCAGCCGAGATCGCCGCCTTTTTCAGCTGTGCCGTCAGTTGAATACTCTTTTGCAAGGTCTTCAAACTTTTCGCCTTTTTTCAGCTTTTTCTCAACTTCTTCTGCGGTTTTCTTGTCTTTGACAAGAATGTGGCTTGCGCGGATTTTGCCTTTTAGGCTGTCATAATACTCTTTTACGTCATCATCGGTTACTTTTATGTTATCCTTTGCGGCTTTTTTCATGAGAAGCTCATATTTAATCTGATCTTTGACATAGTCTTCGCCTTTTTGCTTAATGAGTGAATCAAGCTGGTCTCCCATTGATTTTTTGTACTCGTTCAGCTTTTTGTCGATTTCTTTATCGGTGACATCGTATTTGTCATCGAGTACCTTTTTCTGAACAAGCATGTTGAGCGCGTCCGCTCCGGCGTTTTCTTTAAGGGTTTGGTAAAGGTCTTCTTTTGTTATGTTTCCAGCTTTTGTTTCAGCAACAACCTGAGAATCTCCTCCGCTACATGCGCTGAGAGCCAGCACGCTTGTTGCTGTTATCGCCGCAATTGCAATTTTCTTCATAAATGCAAACACTCCTAATCTTAACAGTTTAAACTTCCTTTAAATTGTATCATATCATATTCTGACATGCTGTAAAAAGAATTTCAACAGAGGGGCATCCGTCTAGTCAAATTTTCTCGGCGGTCATACACATATAGTGATCAAGAAAAGGAGGTCAATAACATGAGCGGAGGATACTCAAGCGGTTTTGCTTTATTGGTCGTGTTATTCATTTTGTTAATCATCGTTGGTGCAGCTTATCTGTGCTAAACCTGGAAAATAGGAAAAGAACCGCCAATTCCGGCGGTTCTTTTCTTTTTCCGAGAGCCTAATCGTTTCATGACATTCGTGCATACACTAATGTAACGACTGGGGCAGAGGAGGTGTCAATATGGGCGATGGTTACGCAGGAGGTTTCGCCGGCGGTTTTGCACTGTTGGTGGTACTGTTCATTTTATTAATTATTATTGGTGCTTCTTGGATATGCTAATGAAAAAGGATAGCTCCCTTACATTCTGAAGGGCAGCTATCCTTTTTCTTTACACTGTAAAGGAAATCTCAATGAATGATGAGATCAATAAAATTAAAATCAGCACGTTAATCATTCTAAATACCTTATCCTGCCGTTCTTCAGGAATCTCTCTGACAAGGCATAAAGAGTTTGTAAGCTTGTTTATGTTAAACACAGTGAAGACCGCAAACAAGATGAAATAAAAAAGAATAATAGGAGATCCCCCTCTCTGTTTCTGCTCCATATTACATTACCAAATATTTATTAAAAAAGATAGAAAATAGACTGAAAAAAAGGATTTTCCAGCGCTTATTCCGCTTATTTTTGTATTAAAATATCAAAATCGTCTGCTTCCTGATCAACAAAGCAATTCTTCGGCGCTTTGACCAGTTTCCAGGCAAACAAAAAGTCCGGCAGGCAGTAGCCGAAATGGATGCTGGAAATGATGCAGAAATAATGGGCGAAGCTCGGCATCACTGCTCCCGCGTAAAACAAAATCGGTGTAATCACGAGGAATGGGCAGAGAAGAGAAGTCAGCATCGTATTTTTCGGAATTTCTCTCCATGTTCTCATTTTCAGCCAAAAAATCTTTTTTTCTATTTTTTTCTTCGTCAACATCGGTACAATGTGAAGGATCTTATGGGCGATAATCGCAGCAATTAAAAGCCCGGCAAACAAAAGCGCATGATCGCCTCTCTGAACGGTTTGCGGATGAATAAGCTGCATAGCCAAATATTCAGGAATAAAAAATAAAATCATTAAACTGACGGCACTGAGCACGATGCGCATGCCTCCATAATCTTTGATCAGATTGATGGTTTTCCAGCAACTCATGAATAACATCCTTCCGTTTCAAAACTCATATATGAAATCCTCAGAATAATTTACTCCCTTGGATGAGAAAAATCAATCCCTTTTCGAAAAAAAGTTCGTTATTTTAGAAAGAATTTAGGGGCTTTTAAAGGAACGGAAAATTTTCCGCTGAACTTTCATCAGAAGCTAATATCGGCTAAAATAAGAGAAAGGGTGAGAGAAGTGACGAATATGAAATCATTGGAACAGCGTCTTGAGCGGCTGGAATTTTATACGAGGCTGCTTTTGAGCACACTAGATTTAAGCGAATATCCATATTATAAAATGCTGATTGAACAGGGCTTATCCGAGGAAGAAGCAAAGGAGACGGAAAAGCTGTGCGAGGAACTTACAAAGGAACTGGAAGCGCAAAAAGCGCAAGGATATGTGATGTTCGATCATCTCCTTACGCTTTTTGCCGGGCAGTTAAATGAAAAACTTGAAGTGCACGAAACGATTTTCGCCCTTCACAGACAAGGTCTTTACAAACCGCTGATGAGCGAGTTCATCAGCATCATCAAGCGATATGATCTGGCTTAATTTTTAATTGGCTCAAGCGGTTTGTCCATTTCTATCGATTCCCCGGCTTCTTTTGCTGGTTCTTTTTTCTTCATTTTGCCCTCTTCGCTGACAAATTCATTTTCAATGTTGGTAAACGATTTTTCGAAAATTTCCATGAAATCATCGCCGTAAATATGGCGGATGATGGACATCATTTCCACGATTTCAGGGAATTTTCCGTACAGCTGATGCAGGGGCTGGGCGCCTTTTAAAACAGCGTTCCGGGATGGGTCATAGGACTCAAGGATTTTAAGAAATACCTCTTCGCCTTTCGGGGTCAGCTGAATGTACGTATTGCGTTTATCGTTTAATTTTTTGGAAAATTCAAGATATCCTCTTTCCTCAAGCTTTTTGGAAAAATTAAACGCCGTGGATACATGCATGACACCAAACTTCGCAATTTCTGAAATGGAAGCTCCGTTCAGCTGGTAGGCAATCCACAAAATATGGTGTTCGTTAATGTTCAGATCATAAGGCTTAATCCACTGCTGCCAATCCTTTTCGATCGATTTCCAAAGCGCCTTGCTGAGCTGTGCCATTCGCTGGCTGAATAAAAGGGCTTCTTTCACTGAATAGGGCTCTTCCGCTCGATTCATTCACTTCACCTGCTTCTCTTTATCTTATAATTTCTATTATGCCAATAAAATAAAGATTAATAAAGATGTAAATTTACGAAATTTTTAAAAAATCCTTTTTTCGGTGTTAATTCAACATTTTGATTAAAAAAAGAGCGTGAAAATGACCATTCACACCCCTTTTTAAAGGTTCTTTTTTTTCGCTGAATATATTAGTTTTGTAAGGTTTTCTCCAGTTGTTTGATCTTCTCTTCAATATCAGCGATTTCTTTTTTCAGGTTCTCCTGATGAGGCTGGATTTCCTTGCGCCACTCCTGGATGGACGTCTGCAGTTCGCTGCTGACATCTTTGATGATTTCAGCGCCTTCTCTGGCGGTTTTGACAACCTGTTCTTTTAAAGCACGTCCGTCGGTTTTCAGTCTATTGACAGTGTCTTCAAACTTTCCGCAATTTGATTTGAGCTGTCTTCTCAAATCCTTTCCTGAAGTCGGTGCGGACAATAAAGCGGCGACACCGCCGATGATTCCGCCCACAATCAGTCCAGCTGCTAAAGATCGGCCTTTTGACATGTACATCACCCCGGTTATATTTTTGAAAGGTCAGGCTATAAAGCAAAAACGCCGGCCTTTTTGTCATTGAAAACTTGTTTTAGATTCAGAAGAAACATCTGCATAGCTTGCTTTATTTTAGCATACTTTTTAAAAAAGGAGGGAGAGGGTTGTCTGTCATCATCATTGTTTTAACAATATTATCCGCTGTTTTTGCTGCAGGCTCCTTTTACTATTTAAGGCTTCTCGGTTTTTCCGCATCTTATCCGCCGAAACGCGTACTAAAACAAAAAGCGCTTTTTTGTACGGGAAGCGCTGGATTAGCACTCCTGCTCCTTTTTTTCATTCGGCTTCTTATATAAAATATCGGGCGGATTCCTCTTTTTTTGACCATAGAAATGAAAAAACCTCTCTAAAAAAGGAAGATCACCTTTTTTAAAGAGGCATTTCGGTTTTATTTTGCCTGTTCGATCAGTCTTGAACGTTTCATGATCGCCTGCACGATCGGGTAGATCACGAACATGGCGATTGTGTTGATGAGTGCAGCAGGCAAAACCACGAGCGTAAACAGTGCGGCAAATCCCTGGTTTCCAGGCAGGCCGACAATCAGGAGGGCCGCCGCCAGGAAGATGGTTCCGGAAAGGATCGTTCCCGCTGCGGTTAACACGGAAGCTGTGACCGTTCTATTTTTCAGCTTCTTCACAGCAAGAAATACGGCAAAGAAGATCAAAGCTGTAATTGGTTTGTCAATGATGTTCGGCAGCTGTCCTCCCGGAAATGCGGTCGTTAAAGCGGAAATGATGCCCGTCACGATTCCGATGACAAGTACGTTTTGCACTTTAGGGAACAGAAGGATTCCCATAAACATCATAATCAGCATCATATCTGGCTTCATACCGTAAAAAAAGGGCGGAATCACAGCGTGCAGCGCTGCTCCGATGGCGGCAAAAAGCGCCATGGCAACTAATTCTTTTGTTTTCATGTCTATTCTCTCCTCGTCTCAGGCTCTTTATTGCTTTCCAATAATATGCTCGCCATTTATTGCGAAAGCTTTCTAGTAGTATATCAAACTTTAGAAGGAATGGGGAAGCCTTTTTCAGAAGATGTCAGAAAAAGGATCAAGGCTTAATGCTCTTCCTGGAATCTCTTCATAAATGCTGCCAGTTTCTCGCAGTCTTCAACGGAAACAGCGTTGTAGATCGATGCTCGGCAGCCTCCGACAGAGCGGTGTCCGCCGAGTCCCGACATTTTTTCTTCCTTGGCCTTTTCGATGAATGATTTTGTCAGCTCATCATTTTTCAGCGTAAAGGTGACATTCATGGCTGAACGGCTGTCCGGTCTCGCATGGCCGCGGTAAAATCCGCCGCTTTCATCAATCGCGCTGTATAAAATCTCGGCTTTTTTGCGGTTGCGTTTTTCGATTTCAGCCAGTCCGCCTTTGTCTTTGATCCATTCAAGGACAAGAGACAGCATATAGATCGCAAAAGTCGGCGGTGTATTATAGAGCGAATTCGCTTTTGCGTGTGTGGAGTATTTTAAGATTTTGGCGATTCCTTCATTTTCCTTTGCGAGCAGCTCTTTTTTCATAATGACGACGGTGACTCCGGACGGTCCGAGGTTTTTTTGGGCGCCGGCATAGATGATGTCAAACTGTGAAACATCGATTTTACGGCTTAAAATATCGCTCGACATGTCGGCTACAACCGGAATCGGAGAGTCGGGATATTCCTGCCACTGCGTTCCGAATATCGTGTTGTTGGATGTCAGATGAAGATATGCCCCGTCCTCCGGAATTTCCGCAACTTCCGGAATATAGCTGTATGTGTCCTCTTCGCTTGAAGCGATGATCGATGTGTTTCCGAAAACCTTCGCTTCTGCGAGCGCCTTTTCAGACCATGACCCGGTCATGACGAAGTGCGCCGTTTTTTGTGCGGACAGAAAATTCATCGGAATCATTGAAAACTGGAGGCTTGCTCCGCCTTGCAGAAACAAAATGTCATAATCCTCAGGGATCTCCATCAGTTCTTTTAAAAGAGCTTTCGCTTTTTGATGAACGGCATCATACTCCTTGCTTCGGTGGGACAGCTCCATAACGGACATCCCTGCACCGTTGAAATCAAGAAACTCGTCTTTCGCCTTTTGCAACACCTCTAAAGGCAGTGCCGCAGGTCCTGCATTAAAGTTCGTTGTACGTATCATCACAATCGCTCCCTGTTCATGTATAAAAATATAAAACAATCCTATCATAAAAGGATCGCGTTATACATAAAAAATTTGAATTGTGTGAAATATAGAGCAATCTGATTCCAGCCGCACCAAGAAGGAGCGAAACATGTGAATATTTTATGACAAAAACGCGGGGATGCGGGAAGGCTTTATATAGAAAAAGGCATCGATGTTCTCGATGCCTGAGGAAGTGTTATGCCTGTTTGGTCAAACGGCTGTTAATGGAAGAGGCAATCGTTTGCAAATCTTCCGGTGAATAGTCGTCCGCGTGTGTTTTCCAGACGGCGCCGAAGCCGTCACCTTTTCCGTAGCGCGGGATGATGTGCATATGATAATGAAAGACGGACTGACCCGCTTTTTCGCCGTTGTTGTTGAGCAGGTTTAAGCCGATCGGCTCGTACTCATCTTTAATGGCTTGGGCGATTTTCGGAACCGCTTCAAAAAACTCTCTTGAAATTTCAGGCGTCATTTCGTAAATGTTCGTTTTATGGACTTTGGGAATGACCAGGGTGTGTCCTTTCGTCACTTGGCTGATGTCAAGAAAAGCCAAGACGTGTTCGTTTTCATACACCTTTGCACATGGGATTTCACCGTTAATGATTTTGCAAAAAATACAGTCGCTCATATTTTTCCTCCTTTTTCCATTATGGAAAGGTTATGTATAAGCATCATATTACCATAATTTCCGGTGAAACACGAAAACAGGATGAACGGCTCCCGCGTTCACCCTGCCATGAAGAAGGTTCGCTTGTTGATGAGAAACTTTTCCTGCCTTTTGCAAGCACCCCATTTTTCGTCAAAATGAAGACTTGAAACGCCTATACATTTCCTGCGACAAACACCTCATTTGATCGTCACACCCTTTTCAAACGGCTTTGCCATAAGAAGCGGATGCTTTCTCAATTCAGTGGATGAAAGAAATTTCTAAGCTGACACGTTTCTTACTCAAGACTCGTCTTTGACAAACACCTCATTTGCCAGAGTGATCAGCTGCCCCTTCTTCATCACTTAGATTGTCCTGAACCGTTTTCGATTATTCGTTTTTCTTTCAGACTGAAAAAAGCCGGAGGGAAAACGTTTTAAAAGCCTCCTTGTTTTTGGTACTATTAAGAAAAATGAGTGGAAAGGAACGAACGTATGTCACTACTGACTGTTAAGGATCTGACTGGAGGATATACAAGAAATCCGGTGCTCCGCAATATTTCATTTTCGATTGAACGGGAGCAGATCGTCGGATTGATCGGCTTGAACGGGGCGGGGAAAAGCACGACGATCCGCCATATTATCGGACTGATGGAGCCGCACAAAGGCTCTGTTGAGCTGAACGGCAAGACATTCATGGAAGATCCGGAAAGCTACCGTTCCCAATTTACGTTTATCCCGGAAACACCGATTTTATATGAAGAGCTCACGCTGAAGGAACATTTGGAACTGACCGCGATGGCCTATGGATTATCGAAAGAAACATTTGAAAAAAGGCTTCCGCCGCTGCTGAAGGAGTTCAGGATGGAGAAGCGTCTCAAATGGTTTCCGGCCCATTTTTCCAAAGGGATGAAGCAGAAGGTCATGATTATGTGCGCCTTTTTGGTGGAGCCTGACCTTTATATTATCGATGAGCCTTTTCTCGGCCTTGATCCGCTGGCGATCAACGCTCTCCTTGAACGGATGAATGAAGCAAAGAAAAACGGTTCGGCCGTTTTGATGTCGACGCATATTTTAGCCACCGCAGAACGGTATTGTGATTCTTTTATTATTTTACATAACGGCGAAGTGCGGGCTAAGGGTACGCTTGAAGAGCTGAGAGAGCAGTTTTCCATGAAAGAGGCGAGCCTTGACGATCTGTATGTTGAACTGACGAAGGAAGAGAGCTATGAATAGCATTCGCGCGATTTGGAAGACAAGGATCGAGGAGTATATAAAAGAGACGAGATCGTACTTGAAATATATGCTGAATGATCATCTCGTCATCGTCATGATTTTTGTGCTGGCGGGCGGTGCGAGCTGGTACAGCAAATGGCTGAAGGAGATGCCGGAAGGGTTTCCGGCCTATTGGCTGATGGCCGTCCTGTTTTCGCTCATTTTGGCGGGATCGCATGTCAGAACATTGATTAAAGAAGCGGATCTTGTTTTTTTGCTGCCGCTTGAAGCGAAAATGGAGCCGTACTTAAAACAGGCCTTCCGATTCAGTTTTATCACACAGCTGTTTCCGCTTGTCGCGGCGATGCTCGTTTTAGCGCCGCTGTACTTCGAGGCGAGCGGAAAGACGCTGTCGGCTTATCTGATGTTGCTGGTTCAGCTTATTGTTTTAAAGGTCTGGAACATGGCGATGCAATGGCGTTTGACATACTTCAGCGAGAAAAATATGCGGATTATGGACAGGGTTGTCCGCTTTTTTCTCAATGCGATCGTGATTTACTTTGCTTTAGAGGCCTCCTACGGCTTTGCCGCCGCGCTTTATGTGATCATGGCAGCTTTGCTCGTCTATTTCACAATGATTGATAAGAAAAAGTCATTGAAATGGGAGCTCCATATAGAGGATGAAATCAAAAGAAAACAACGGTTTTACCGGCTTGCCAATCTGTTTACCGATGTCCCTCACCTAAAGAAACAAGCGAAAAGAAGGGCATATCTCGACTGGATGCTCGGCTTCATCCCGTATGATCAGCGGCGGACATTTGCGTACATGTACGGCAGGGCATTCATCAGATCAAACGACTATTTCGGAATCGTGATCAGGCTGACCGTGATTTTCGCCCTCATCATTGCTTACTTTTCAACGGTTGAGTGGGTGTCTGCACTGCTTGTCGTCTTCACCGTTTTCATCACCGGCATTCAGCTGACACCGCTGTTTGATCATTTTTCGCATTTGTCTTTGCAGGAGCTCTACCCTGTCAGACAAGAAGAAAAAAGAAAGAGCTTTTTCCAGCTGCTTCAGATTGTCTTGAGCATTCAGGCGATCTTAGTCGCAGCCGCCGCCTGCGTCAGGCTCCAATGGACAGGTATGCTTTTAGGTCTGGGCAGTTCGGCGCTCTTAATATTTGTCGTCATGAAGCCTTATTTTACCAGCAGGTTAAGGAAAAATGCCCGCAGATAAAATGAAACCTTTTCTCCTTTTTTCAGTATGAATAAAGAAGAGGTGAAAGGCGCATGAATGAAAACCAGCTGTTGTTAGATGAGGCTCACCGCTGGAAAATGAAGTTTCTGCGGAAGCAGTCGATGGCAGAACGGATGTCAAAAGGCGTTCAGACAAAGATCAATGCTGCCATTCCCAAAAAAGTGCACAAGGCCGTAACGGAAAGCATCAAAAAAATGGTCGAAGCGACGCTCGTCGGCTCAAATTTGACGACTTCCCAAAGGGAAACTGGCTCCCTTTCCTTAAAGGAAAAAGCCGAATTGGCGCAAAAAGCGGTGGCCCGCTATCAGAAAGCGGCCGCAGTCGAAGGAGCCGGTACGGGTGCCGGCGGGATTTTTCTCGGGTTGGCGGATTTTCCGCTCCTGCTCGGCATCAAAATGAAATGCCTGTTTGAGTTGGCAGCGATTTACGGCTATGACGTCAAAGTGAAGGAAGAGCGGATCTTCCTCCTGTATATTTTTCAGCTTGCTTTTTCGGGTGATGCGCACCGGAAAGAGATTTTCCGCATCATTGACAATTGGGAAAGAGAAAAGCGCGACATCGATTGGCAGACATTTCAGCAGGAATATCGGGATTATCTCGATCTCGTCAAATTATTTCAGCTTGTCCCGGGCTTCGGTGCGATTGTCGGGGGAACGGCCAATTATCAGCTGCTCGGCCACCTCGGCGAAACGGCGAGACATGTCTTTCACTTAAGATTCATGAAAGAGACAGCCGGATAATCCGGCTGTCATCATTCTTTCAGCCTGATTGAAAACCCTTGCAGTCTAGGAAGGCCGAGCATTGGAGCGGAGCGAATGTTGCAATTCGTGAGTACCGACGCGCAGGCCTGACAACGAATGCGAGGGTTTGTCGACACGCTGACAGCCGGATAAGCCGGCTGTTTTTGTATAAAAGTCATTTGTCCCGTTTTCCGCTTGCGAGCGGCGCTTTCTGCTCTTGATAAGAAACAGCGGCGCTTGCCAACACTTTGGCCGCGATCAGCATCGCTTTTTCATTGATATCGAATTTCGGATGGTGGTGCGGAAAGACTTCATTGGGATGAAGAGGGCTGGCTCCTGTAAAGAAGAAAGTTCCTTTCACATGCTGGAGATAGTAGGCAAAATCTTCTCCTCCCATTTGCATTTCGCTTTCCTCTATCTTTTCAACGCCTTCGGTTTCCCCGGCAATGCCGGCGAGAAAAGCCGTTTCCTCTCGGTGATTGCAGACGGCCGGATAGCCTCTTTCATACGCATAGTCATAAGAGGCTCCATGCATGCCGCAAATTCCTTTTACCACCTCTTCAATCTCTTTTTCAATAGCTGCGCGGATATCCTCGCTAAAGGAGCGTGCGGTTCCGATTAAAACGGCTTTATCGGCAATCACATTAAAAGAGTTTTCCGCAAGAAAAGATCCAGTCGAGATGACGGCCGGCTGTGTCGGATCGAGTCTGCGGCTGACGATATGCTGAAGGGCGGTCACAATTTGAGAACCGATCAAGACGGCATCCTTTGTTTCATGAGGCTGTGCACCATGGCCGCCTTTCCCGTGAATCGTGATCGTAAAGCGGTCAGCGGCTGCCATGATTGGACCTGTTCGGTATTGAACGGTTCCGAGCGGTGAAGTGGCCCACAGATGGGTGCCGAAAATGACGTCGACTCCATCGAGACATCCGTCTTCAATCATCGGCTTGGCGCCTCCGGGTGAATATTCTTCAGCATGCTGATGGATCATGACAATCTTTCCTTTTAAATCGTCCGTATGCCGGCTCAACACTTTTGCAAGAACGAGCAGGGTTGCGGTATGGCCGTCATGGCCGCAGGCATGCATGACACCGGGAACCGTTGACTTATAAGGGACATCTTTTTGATCCTGGATGGGCAGCGCGTCAAAATCGGCTCTTAAGGCAACGACTGGCCCTGGCTCATTTCCTTCAATAACAGCGAGGACACCGCCTCCGCCGACATTCGTGCGGATCGGAACGCCCAGCGCTTCATAATAAGAAGCGATAAACGCGGCTGTGTTCTTTTCCTGAAATGAGAGCTCTGGGTGCTGGTGGAAATGGCGCCTCAATTTGACCATCTCATCATAGTGTGTATCAAGCTCCTGATGGATCGTTTGCTTTAATGCGGCTAATCTCAAAACAATTCCTCCTTTTAAGGAACGACGAGTTTTTATAATTTTATGACAGTTTGAGCCGCTGTTCAACCATGCTTTCAAGCTTTTATAAAAGAAAAATCGCAGCCAGCGTAGTTACCGCCAAGCCGCAGGCGACGGGAATGAAATTTTTTCTTGCCAGCTCAAACGGATCAACTTTGCAAATGGCTGCCACAGGGATGAGCGCCCAAGGAACCAACGTACCTAAACCAACAAAAGACACATCATTATTTCACTGACAGGATTAGAATTTCTCTAGGCTTTCCTGTGCCTCTTCTGTATTCGTCTTTTGTATCAATCACCATTTGGTTGAAAAGAGTGGTCATCATCTGTTTTCGCTCATAGTCATTAGCTAATTCCCATAAAGACGTGATGTTCTCTGCAATATAGGTAATTTCTTCGGAATGCACTGTGCCTTTTCGGTATGTTCTTAATTGCGCGGTGAGCTCTTTTTCTTTTTTCCTGAGGGTTTCTGATACCTCCACTAGTTCATCAATATCAATAATGTCTCGTTCAAACATCTTTTTCTGTTTTTCGAGTTTCTTTTCGATCAGAGCTAGTTCTCTCTCCATCTCCTTGATTTTTTCGTCAGGCGGACTTGCCGCCACACTCGCGCGCGGGTTAAGCTCAGAAATTAAGTCATCGAAGGACTCGAAAACTTTTTGAACAAGATATTTCTCAAGAATGATGTGGCTTGTACAAGACCTTCCCGATTTCTTACCTGAACATCTGTATGTTTTTCCTGCCGCTGTCTTATGCCCTGACATTGAACATCCACAGCGGCCGCATTTAAGGATGGATGAAAAATAATAGTTGCTTGTCTCTCGTTTGCCACCACTTGTGCGTCTTTTCTCTAAAATATCTTGCAGCTCCCAAAATTCATCAGGTTCAATGATTCTTTCGTGATTGCCTTCATATAAGACTTTTTCTCTGGGGGGTTTTTTATAATCCTTAGGGTCATCGCTATTAGTTAGGAAGCCCATATATACAGGGTTATTGACGATCCCTCTTACAGAATCAACATGCCATTCCCCACCGTTCTTGGGTGGGTGGCCTGCTTCTGTCAGCTTTTTTGCAAGGGTATAAAAGCCTAAAGTCCTTGCCATCCTAAATATAAGCTTTACTATTTTAGCTTCTTCTGGATTTATAATGAGCTCATCATCTTCATAAACATAGCCATAGGCGGCCATCCCACCTTTCCATTTTCCGCTTTTGATTTTTTTCTCAATCCCCATCCTCACACGCTCGGCAAGGTTTTCCCTCTCCCACTGAGCTATAGCCGCAATGAGAGTTATGAACAGGCGGCCCATGGCGTTGGTCGTATCATAGACTTCGGTGGCACTTTTGAATTTACAGTCGTTTTCATCGAGCATTTTTAATATCTCGTATAGGTCGATAACGGATCTTGTTAAGCGATCTAAACGGTAGACAAGTAAAATGTCTATCTTGCCGCTCTCAATATCGTCTTTCATTAGATTAAACTTTGGTCTATTCAGATCTTTTGCCGAATACCCATCGTCAATATAGATTTTATAGTTTCCCCATCCTTGAGACTTGCAAAAAGCCTCAAGTTTTTCTTTTTGGGCGTCTAGTGAATAGCCGTGTTTAGCTTGTTCATCTGTACTCACTCTTATGTAAATTGCAACCCGCATAATTATTTTACTCCTTTGTTTTGCTAATGGGATTAAAATGGAACGATGGTTCGTTTTTTAGTTAAAAATTTTTAGATTTAGGTTAGATAAAACTAATTTCTCATGGATTCCATATTGTTCAATTGCTTCTTTCGTAGTTACACACCCATTGGTAGAGGAGAACAACAAATTAATTGCGAAAAAATTTGCTTCCAACTCGATTCGATCTGTCGAAAATAGAGTCTGGCTTTTTAGAAAAGGAGTGTTTGCGTCTGGGTGAAAGATCGCATGACCTAATTCATGAGCGCAAATAAACTCCTTACTATGTTCATTGGCATTCTGATTAATATGGATGATCTTCACTCTGAAATGCCTACTGTAATACCCCAGAGCTTTTCCTAAGTCTTCAAAAACGACTTCAATTCCTAATTCTTTTGCAATTTTAAATGGATTGTTTGTTTGAAATTTTTCTGTTATTGATTTGATTTTTGCAGTAATTGACTCCACAAAAAGGCACCTACTTACGATATTTTTTAGGAGTAAATTTTTGTTTTGAAATTCTTTTGGCAAGACGTAAGGAATTTTCTAGGCTTGCAATTAGCAACTCTTTGTCTTCTTCATCCATATCGTCAAGAGTTTGGCCGTCAAATGCGGCATAACCGTTCTTGCCTTCTAACCCTTCTATAATTTTTTGTAGCTCTTTCTGTATATCTCTTTCATCTTTTTCTGTAAGTTCCGGCTCAAAGTTTTCCTTTTCTGTTCTGCCGAGAAGGTAATCAACTGAGACGTTAAAATAATCAGCTACTTTTTGAACTTTGTCTATACCTGGAGTTTTTTCATCCCATCTTCTAATTGTTCCATTTGATAATTTGGTCTTCCTTTCAAGTTCAGCCAAAGATATTTTATGCTCTTTTGCCAACTTTTTTATCCTTTCAACTATTGTCATATCAACCATCCTTAAATGAGCCTATGACAAAAATTAAACTTTATGCTATTTTTGTGTTGACAATTAGCATATAGTTTATTAAACTGTGTTCATAAGCTACTTATTTAGCTTTCAGGACACTACAAACTAAAGCCTAAGACCACGTTCCCCAACGTAAAAGGCTGTAATTGTAGGGTTTATTCGCTATGCTTAGATATTAGCATATATCCTATTTTTCAGTCAACAAAAAGCTAAATAATTAGCAAAAAATATATAGGAGGTGTTTTCTGTGGAATTGGATTTCGGAAAAAGGGTTAAGACCTGGTTAATAATTAACGGTATGCAGCAGAAAGAATTAGCTGAAATGCTAAACATTTCAGGTCCCTATCTCTCCGACATTTTACACGGTAAAAGAGAAGGCAAAAAGGTCAGGGAGAAAATTGTCAAGATCCTAGACATGAAGGAGGTTTCTTGAAAAATGACGGTTGGGAAAATCGAGATCACAGAGGACAAGGTTCGTAAGTTAAAGCCCATTTTTGAAAGCATTGTTTCCCGAAAATATGGTAAAGACATCAGATTCAGAACGTTAACAGTGGGCGGGATAACGGTAAATGATCATTCAGTAAAAAAAGTGGGGAGGTGAGAAAAATGAAGATCAAAACAAAAGAATGGCTTTCATTAAGTAAGGCGGAGCGTTTCATGAAGATTTATCAAGCATTTGTGAAAGCGAAATTGATGTCCTGATTGTGAGTACTTCGTGAATTTCTTGAAAGGTGGTGAGGGTAATGTGTGGCAAACAACAGAACAAAAAGAAAGATTGGTTGTACAGACGTTTTGAAGTAACAGATCAAGAAACCTTGGCGGAAGCTGAATCTTTGATCGAAAGAAAACAGATTGACCGCCAAGATTTAATGTTATTGTTGAAAACTTATAAAATCAGGAATACTTAACAATCATTTCATCTAAAACTGATTTTAATTCTTGTACTGATTTAATGTGTGAAACTGATTCGATAGGTTTTACAGTAGGTTTATTCATCCAAATCGAAACTGATACATTGAAAATTCGGTCTGCGTTATCTATCTCGCCGATTTGAATTTCATAACCATTTCCTAAGTCGCGGTAAATATTGTTCCATAGGTCAATACGTTTGATTTCATATTCTGAACCAAGGTCAGCTAGAACGGATTTGATTTTTACACCTGGCTTTTTAGTTTCAAATATCATTTGTTTCCCCCCCTATCCTACAGGGACATTATACCAAAAAAGGAGGAGCGAAAATGTTTAACCCTTATGACTTCTATATTACGCCGGAAGAATTTGCACAAGCAGAAGCAAACGGAATATGCAAGGACACTCTTATCTGGCGAATACGTAGGCAAGGTTGGAGCAAACAGCGAGCATTAACCGAACCGATTCAGTTCCAAGATAGAGATAAATTTTCAGCGATCTGGGATAAATGGGGAAAGCTTGCTGAAGAAAATGGCGTCTCAAGATCCGTGTTTCGCTATAGGTTAAGACGCGGTTGGACTGAAGAAAAGGCAGCTACGACACCAAAAATAGACCGAAATGAACATATGAAAAGAATGTGCGAACTTTCACCAAGAACGAAACGCCGTAAATTCTCAGAAGATCTTGTCAGGTTAGCTGAATCGAACGGTGTCAGTTATAGAACTCTACAAAGCCGTGTAAAAAAACTTGGTTGGGATCCATATACCGCGGCTACCACACCTGTTATGTCGCCTCAGGAGAGGCAGCGGCAAGGGAATCAAGCTTTTAGAAAAAAATACGGGCCTAATCCTAACGGTATTTTCTTTCTAAAAAGAGAGGGGGTACAGGCATGAACCTAAACCGATTTCTAAAAGCTGACCGTGAAAAGGCGGAAAGGCTGTTCATTTCAACGCGAGATCTTATTTCTGAACTGCCTGCCGCGATCGAGGAACATGATTTTGAAGGATGTGTAGAAATTGCGGCGACAATCATTTCAAATTGCAAGGACCTTCAACGGATGGAACATCCAGAACAAGTCGTCCAGCTCAGTGAAATAGTGTCCAACCTCGCAAGCAGAGGGATTAATGTTTCAACTGTAAGGAGGGCGTATCAATGAACATCGAACATCCAATTGTTACAGAGATCAACCGTTACGGCTATCCTTTGGAGTATTTGCAGGCTGAGGGCGATGATGACCAAGACGATGAGGACAAATAAAAAAGCCGCCTTGGCAGAGGCGACAATTAAACTAAATACCTAACAACATCATTTTAAATGGTGTTTAATACAAAATCAATACAGGAGGTATATACATGAATCCATTACAGGCATTTGAATTAAGTGAAATTTCAAATAAAAATGAAGCGCCGCAGGAGAGCCGTCCACAGTTTGAGATTACGGACATGAATAGTCTAAATTGGGCGTTCCGGAAAATTGCTGCTTTAAAGACACAGGAAAAAGAAATCAAGGCTTTGGCGGCAACCGAAAGGCAGCGCATCGATGAATGGGAAACCCAGGAACTTAAACCTGTCGCGGACAATCTGGCTTTCTTTGAAAACCTGGTCAGCGTTTATCACTCAAAGCAGCTCGAGCAGGATCCGAAAGCAAAAACACTTTCCACACCTTACGGTAAGTCAAAAAGCCGCGCAATTAAAGAGCAGCCTAAGCCAGCCGATAAGGACCAGCTTCTCAAGCATGTCAAAGAAGCTGAACTCACTGAATTTATCAAAGAAGATGTCAAATGGGGCGACTTTAAAAAATCTCTGTCCATCAAAGAGGTTGACGGCAAAAAGGTTGTCGTTGATGAAAATGGACAAGCTGTGCCGGGGGTAGAAATAGAACCAGCCTCCACCAGCTTCAAAGTGGAGGTGTGATAGATGTTTCAAGTCACAAACGCGCAGCGTGAAAAGGAAAAGGCAATTGTCGGCTTTATCGGGCCGAGTGGATCCGGAAAGACTGCCGGCGCCCTGCTTGTTGCTTACGGAATGATGCGGGAAGCATACCCAGAAGCAAGCGATGAGGAAGTCTGGTCAAAGATTGGTGTTGTGGATACTGAGCACCGCCGCGCCAAACTGTATGCAAACTTGCAATTTGATGATGTGCGGATCGGGAGTTTTAAACATATTGATTTTACGCCGCCTTACACAACAGAACGCTATCAAATGGCTGTGGAGGCTATCAAGAACGCCGGGGCCGAGGTGGTCGTGATCGATTCGCTTTCCCACAACTGGCAAGGGGAAGGCGGGATAGTAGAAAAACACGGGAGCATGTCCGGCAACTCATTTCAAAATTGGGGCAAGCTTGCGCCTGAAACAACCAAATTGATTAAGACCTTAACGCAAAACGATGTCCACATCTTGGCGACATTGAGAACAAAAACGGAGTATGTGGTTGAACCGGATGAAAACGGAAAGATGGCACCGCGCAAGGTCGGAACCAAGCCTGTGCAGAAGGATGAAATGGAATATGAATTCATGCTGAATTTCAATATCAGTATCGATCATATGGCGGAAACATCCAAAGACAATACACGCATGTTTGAAGGTTCTTCTTTTAAACTCAATCCAGAAGTCGGCCGCAAGCTTTACCAATGGCTTGAGCTCGGCATTGACGTGAAGGCAGAGGAAGAAGCTGAACGTATCCGTTTGATTGAGGAAATTAAAGCGATTGTTTCCGGCAACGAAGCAGCCGCACAGATGGTTGAAGAATTTCAGATCAAAGCCAATAAAAAACTTGATCAATGGAATAAAAAGCTTGCGACGGCCGCCCTTGAGAGATTAAAGGCTGCAGGAGGTGATCAAAATGAAGCTTGAGGAAATTCGCCAACGTGTTGCTGCGGCAACGGCTGGGCCGTGGTCACCAAATAGTGATATCAACTATGACCGAGGGAAAGCAAGATTAATTTGGGGGCCGAAAGGGCCGGGCTACGGTTCAATTGCCGCGGTGCAGGTAGATTATCCAAATATACCAAGAGAAAACGATTGTATTTTTATTGCTAACGCTCGTCAAGACATCCCCTGGTTAATTTCGGAGATTGATAGATTAAACATCGGTATCGATAGTGTGCTTTATGACCTAAGAAATGAAGACATTACAGATCCTAATGTAATTGCGTCTATAGCTGAAAATCTTGCAGCAGTTTTAAACGGAAAATAAAGAATGGAGGAATTAGATATGTTCACAGTAGACCACAGCAAAGGTGAAGCTTTTGAACCTATTAAACCAGGAGAATATGAGGCAACAGTTATCAATTTTGAGGAGAAAACAGCGGCTGCATCCGGAAATAAAAGGCTTGTCGTAGACTATGAAATCCGTTCTGACGTTGAGCAGCCATGTCAGGGTCAAAAAATCCTATACGATAACTTCACGGTTACAGACAATGCAATGTGGAGATTTCATCAAGCATCAAAGGCCGCGGGTTTTCCAAACGGAATGAAATTTAAAGATCATATCGAATGGGCCAATGCATTCCTGAATAAACCGGTTCGCCTGGTTGTCGGAGAACGAGAGCACAACGGCAAAAAATATCCGGAAGTCAAAGCGTTTAAGCCGTCTGAGGCGATGGCACCGGAAGCAGCTCCAGTTAACATCAGTGACGATGATGTACCGTTTTGATCATAAAATACACATTTGAGGGAGTGGATAGCTCCCTCGTTTTTAAAGGGGAGTTATCACATGTACGAATTTAAGAACATACCGCAAGAGCTAAAAAACGCCCCTCAGTGGATTTTATGGCGTTCCGAAGAACGTGACGGTAAGAAAACAAAAGTGCCGTACCAGATTGACGGCAGCATGGCTCAATCCAGTAATAAAAGAACCTGGTCGACATTCCCGACCGTTTTGAAATTTTATAACGATCGAGATTATGACGGGATCGGCTTCATGTTTTCAAAAGATGATCCGTTCATCGGCATAGACATAGATCATTGTGTGGAGGACGGTGTCTTGTCCCCGTTTGCTGAGGAAATTGTTCAGGCGATTAGCAGTTACACCGAATATTCACCCAGCGGCAAAGGAGTCCACATCATCACAAAAGGTAAGATCCCATTGCGCGGGCCGGGCACAGGGAGAAAAAATCCTGAACTTGGACTGGAAGTATACCGCCACGGCCGCTATTTCACCTTTACCGGTAATAGTCTCGGGATCGGGGCCGTTGAAGAACGAACAGACGAGCTCAAAGAGCTGTTCGAAAAATATTTGAAGGACAAAAAAGAAGAATCGAAACCGTCCACCCCGCCCGCTGTTTCATCCAAAGATATGAGCAATCTCTCCAATAAGGAGATATGGGAAAGGATGTTCAACAGCAAGAACGGGAAGAGCATTCAGGATCTGTTTAACGGTCATCTGATAAACGATGATCACTCGGCCACAGATATGGCTTTGTGTAATCACTTGGCATTCTGGACGGATAAGGATCCCGCAAAAATGGATTCCATGTTTCGCGAATCGGGTTTGTTCCGGGAGAAATGGGATCGACAGCATTCATCTGACGGCGCTACATATGGAGACATGACCATTGCCGCGGCCGTTTATTCAACTCATACCACAATTTCTAATTTGCTGGAAGAGCAGCAGGAACAGCCGTATGAGGTGTACATTTCTCATTCCGATAATTCTCAAGTTGAGGATACAGAAGAGATCATTGACACCCCGCCGGTCTTTCATTTAACGGAGCTTGGCAACGCTGAGCGAATTGTCTACTATCACGGAAAGAATATCCGATACTGTAACGAGCTTGACTGGCTGATCTGGAACGGCAAGCGATGGGAAGAAGACAGCAAACGAAAAATTGAAGCCATCACTGCTAAGACATTACGGGCGTTGTACGGCGAGGCCAAGGCCACAGAAGACAAATTCCGAAAAAAACAGCTCAATGATTGGGCGAAGAAATGCGAGCGCCGCAATATACGGATGAACACCATTTTAGATGTTCGGCCAATGGTTTCAGTGCGGAAACAGGAACTGGATTCCCACAAATATCTTTTCAATTGCGATAACGGTGTGATTGATCTGAAAACAGGAGAACTTCTGCCGCATGATCGGGATCTGCTTTTTACAAAAATATCTCCTGTCTCTTATCAACCGGACGCCGACTGTCCGAACTGGAAAGCTTTCTTGGAAAGTATTTTTATAGATGACCAGGGCGAGCCAAACTATGAAATTATTGATTTCATGCAGAAGGCAATTGGCTATTCGCTGACCGGGGACACCACAGAACAGGTTATGTTCTTTCTATTTGGGAACGGTCGGAATGGTAAATCAACCTTTATCAATACTGTTCAGCACCTGTTCGGGGACTATGGGCGGCAGACAAACAGCGACACCTTCATAAAGAAGAAAAATGACAGTGCCATAAACAATGACATTGCGAGGTTGGACGGCGCCCGGTTTGTGTCGGCTGTCGAGAGTGAAGAGGGACAGCAGCTGTCTGAATCGTTGGTGAAGCAGATCACCGGTGGCGAAAAGATGTCAGCGCGTTTTCTACGTCAGGAATACTTTGAGTTTACACCGGAATTTAAAGTCTTCTTTACCACAAACCATAAACCGATCGTTAAAGGCAGCGATGAGGGGATTTGGCGCCGGATCCGGCTGATTCCTTTTACTGTCACAATTCCAAAAGAAAAAGTAGACAAGAAGCTGCCGCAGAAACTGGCTGCGGAAATGCCAGGGGTCCTGCGGTGGGCTATTGAGGGCTGCTTGAAGTGGCAGAAGGAAGGCCTGGGAGAACCGGAAGCGATCAGGAAGGCAACGGAAGGCTACCGGGAGGATATGGACATTCTCGGTCCGTATATGGAAGAAAGATGTATCCAGCATCCGACCGCAAAGGTAGAAGCAAAGGAGCTTTATAAGGATTACAAGGACTGGTGCTTTGAAAATGACGAAATTGAACTGAAGAACCGGGCATTTTATCGACAAATGGAAATCCGCGGCTTTAAGAAATATCGCGGAAATTATAACAAAAATTATTTTGATGGGATCGGTTTAATAAAAGAGAACCGAGATTTGCATAAACAATTAAATCTTTTTAAACAGGGTCAGAGCCCATCGGGTATAAAAAGTAACAAAAGTAACGTCACAAGCATCCAGAGAAAAAAGCTATAAACGTTGATACAACAGGGGTTTTGAGGGTTTTGTTAAAATATGGTGTTACTTTTGTTACTTAAATCCCCTGTTCCATCTACTGAAAAAAATAAATAAAAAATAAATATATATATATTCTATATACCTTTATATATAAAAATGAGTAACAAAAGTAACAAAAAGGGCTCAATCCCTTGGGAGAGTAAGGACGATCAGTGTTACTTAAAAAGTAACAAAAGTAACAGCAAGGCGGGTGATTATTTTGCATCCAAAACAAATTTGTGATGACCTTGCCTTTTTGGGATCACCTTTAGTTCTGGACGGGGATGACCTTTATATTGAGAATCCGGAGAATGTATATCCAGAACTTGTGGAATTTGTTCAGTCACATAAAAAACGGATCATCCAGTTCTTAAAAGGTGAATACTCAATGCAGGATCATAAAATCAAACAAACTATTGATAAAATCATCAATTATTTTATGGGCATAGATCAAGAAATGAATCCAAAAATAGACGACTGGTTCAATCATGAGTGGGATGCGGCAACTAAAGCCGCGAGATTGCTTGTTCTATTTTGGGAGAACGGCTGGAGAGATCTGAACAGCTCCGTTTCGAATTTTGAGGATGAAGAAACGGACAAACTCTCTTTAGAAATCTATGAAAGTGCCATGTCGTACTTTAAGGGGAAGAAAGCATGACGATTATTCATTACAATTATTCGGATACTGAAATGAAAAATATTCTCGACAGCATGATCATTATTGTGGATACGAGGGAGCAGAAGAACCAGCATGTTCTTGACTATCTCCGCAAAAAGAACGTATCTATTAAATTCAAAGGGATGAAGACGGGTGACTATTCCGCCATGATCCCGAAAAACGAGGAATACGGGATCACCCGGGACATGTATTTGAACGCCGCTATCGAACGGAAAAACGGAGTTGATGAGCTGGTTCAATCCATTAAAGACCGTTCCCGGTTTGAAAATGAATTGATTCGTGCAGCCAAACACCCTTTCACTCTTCTTGTGGAGGATCTGGAAGGCTACCAAAAAATATTAAACGGAAAATATCGCTCACAATATAAGCCGCAATCTTTGCTTGGCAGCTTAAAAACATTTGAAGTCCGTTACAATTTCTCAACGGTTTTTATTAACCCGAGCGCGACCGGAAACTATATCTATCACCATTTTCATTATATGGCCCGGGAGCTGTTAAAGGGGGGCCTTGTGTGAATGAATTAATGAAGGCCCTTTATTGTGAAAGGAAAAAGGACGAACTTAAAGCGCGGCTGCTTAAAATGGGATTTTTTAAAACGCCTGACGGTCGGCAGCTGTACGAGCTTTCATTGACTGAATTAGACGAAATATTCAAAAAGAAATTGATTGAAAGGGGAAAATGACCATGGCATTTGTAGGGTTTGAAGAATCACAAGAGGTGCGGCAGCTGGCCGAAAGTTTAATCGATAAGCATCTTGTAAGCGCCACGGGCTCCAGAAGGTGAGGAAATGAGCGAATTTAGGATCTGCCTGGATGCAAACCTGAACAAGTGCTGGAAGGTGGCTGCCTTAAAGTATCAGTCCTTACTTGCTCTCACTACAAAGGATGACGATTGGCAACACGATGTGTGCAGCCAACTTGGAGAAGTGTCTGTGGATTTCCATTGATGGGTCACAGCAGGGAAGGGACAAGAAAATAAGCCATCCTGAAAAGATGGCTAGTCTCTAGCTTTTCAATCTTTCAATAGTAGCTGATACAAATTTCTGTACTGAAGATATCTTTTTCTGTTTCTCTTTTTGATGAATTTTTTCATCGAGAATTAATTCAATCGCGAGTTGCACATTGGGGAATAGATCAAGGCATTCTTTTTCAGTTAGCTCATGTATACCTTTACTTAAAATTGCATACAGCTGTCTATTTTGAACAAGGAATTCTGGTAAATAATTTTTAAGCAGCTTAATTTTTTCATCCATTTTTGAACGATCAAAAATGCTGTTGTCCCATTGGGACTCTTGGGATGCCGCAGTTTGCCTGGCTTCTTCAATTAGATTTTCAAAGATTCTGCGAAGGTAAACAAATGAACCGGCACCAATTTCTTGGGAATTCAGTCGTATTGCCTTTGAAAAATCCCGATAGTCGTCATTTAAGATTTTTCGATATTTATCAATTTTATGTAATTGAAGGTCAGCAAGGGACGGATATTGCCCGATCTTAGTCACTTTATTACCGCGAATAAGTAGCGACAAATAGAATAGATGGTCTCCGTCTCTTTGACATTGAAATAATAAGTCTATGGGATCGTCAACTTTTATCCTATCTAGAAAATTTATTGGGCCGTGCTCAGGTGGATATACCGGAAAATACCCTCTCTGTGAATGAAATTTAAATGTAGACTCTTTTTTGCATTCAATACAGTAGGAATCAAATTGAAACTTTTTGGGAGCCTTCATATAAGCTTCAAATTGATCAGCGTTTTCTTCATTGATGATGAAAGGTTGATATAAACCTAATTGTAATGCTAAATAATCTGACGTTATCTCGTTACACAAACCAAAACAACTCCATTCTATTTTTTATCATAATTTTACCACGAAAGTAGGTGATTGGTGTGGGAGTCATTGACGATATCGGATTCACCCCCGCTCAGTATCGGGAATTGAAAATGACAATGACAGATATGGAGATCGCTTAGGATCAGGAACTATTAGAAGAATTGCACATGCAAAAAGCATGAACGATCTCAATTATTTAGTGGAGATTTTGATACAAAAATTTTTAATAACCACAAGATCAGATAATGCGGTCGGAACCGTGAAGGGGGAAGCTATGATTTATCTAATTATAGGAATCGTCATTCTGGCCACTCCATTCATCTGGATGGAGATTGTGGAAAGACGGATCCAGGAATGGGAAAAAGAAAAATGAACGAAGGGAGGGAAAGGATGTCAAAAGAACAGCTATCTTTTCTCGATGATGTGGACGAAAAGGCAGTCCGCAAAATAGTCATCAAAGAGTTGAAAAATTATCGTGCGCTCAAAGTCCAATTAGAGAATAAAAAAGAATGTTCGTCTGCCGGCATTAACATTTTCCCTTCCCTCCGGGATTCATTTACCGTTAATGAACTCAAAGTCAAGCAGATGGAACGGGCTTTACAAAACAGTTTGGACGATGAAGAACGTTTAATTATCGAAAAGAAATACCTGACGGCTGCCAGGGTGAAAGATATTCATATTTATATGGATTTGGGTTTAAAGAAAAACACTTATTATGAACTGAAAAAGAGGGCGATTTGCCGCCTAGCTACAGCACTCGGAATCATCTGAGTGCTTTTTTATTTGGACAAAAAGTAAACATTTTGGGGTACAAAAAGGGAGACAAAAAAGGAGACTATTTATTTTTGATTTATCGATAAGATTTACTTATCAAGAAATAACGGGAGACGCACCAATCCCTTATCAAGGTGAATTCGGATACTCAAATTAAGGTGATGAAGAATGAGGCCAAACGGGAGGAACATTCTGAGCCGGATCGCGCTAGTCTTGCGGCTTTGGTATCGGGAGATTTGTAATCAGTATGTTTTTTGGACATGCCGTCTTACTATACTTGGCTTCCTCCCGGAGTGTGTGTAAGACGCATATTTTAAAAGCGTTTAGCGTAAGGGGAGTGATAACGAAAAAGAGGATACCAGTTATACAATACTGATACCTCTTTCTAATTGTTTATCCTTTTGGAGGAAATGGATCATTGCCGTAACTGTCTCGAGCTCTTATTTTTCCATCTTCCCCATGGATAATTAATTCAGAACCTTGATTACGGGCAACTTCTCGGCCAGCAGCAATTGCATCTTTTTGAGTCTTGTGAACAGATGATGCTTTTTTATTGCCTTCGCCCTTAACCTGCCAACCATTTGGATGTTTTGTAATATGTTGATTAGCCATTTAATCACCTCCATTCTATTAAAATTATAAATCAAAAGTCCTGGATGAATGGCAGATATTTAATCTCTGAAGTCTGAAATCGTTCGACAAATTTCGTGAATTATTCCATTAAGATAAAAGGACAGTCCAAGAATGGACTCACGAGCGCGAAGCTATGAAATATATCTCAAATCAGAGGTATGACAGAAAAATGATTTTGGCACAATTCTGGCACAACGTTGGCACTCTGTTTTTGTTTAGATCGAGTATTATGGTATTAAGCGAGTAGACAAGTTTATTTTTTGTGATTTATTGCATAAAATAAAATACATCGAGAATTACCCCTTTTTTCAAGAGGTATCCTGAAGGATGCTTCTTGTTTTTTGAATGAATTCGAATAGACAAGCTGCAAATATGGATCGAAATCATAATTATAAATATATATTTCTCTCCTTTCAGTTTAAGTATCCTTAAAAAAATTTTGAGGATACTTTTTTTGGTTTTAGGCTGTGGATAGTACGTGATCGGACAAATATGGGTGATTGTAATGGTACATGTATACACTGTTTATCATAGTTTGATAATGAATATGATAAATGAATGAAAGGGGAGCTTAGTCATGTTTCATTGCAAACCAAATGTGATGCCGCCAATTGTACACCCGACTAATTGTTGTCAAACTCATACTTTTTCAAAAACAATTGTGCCGCATATTCATCCGCAGCATATAACAAGTGTGCATCATAAGCACTTCCAGCATGTCCATCAATATCCACACACTTATTCTAGTTACGATCCGGTTACACACTCTCATACTCATTGCGGCAAACCTTGTTGTAACTAGTGGGATTTAACAATGTCTGTATGGTTTACAGTGCATCTTCATCTTTAGCACCCAAATGAAGGGTGCTTTTTATGTTCTCTGTAAACCGGGTCCAGTGAATCTCAGAATAAACGATTGGCGGCCAATGAGAGCCTCTGAGTGTGGGCCCGGTTTAGAAAGAATATATCCAGTCATAAATAAAAATCTTTCGACAAATTTTGCGAAAGGTTTTCTTATATTTTTCTTTCACCGATAATAAGGTGGGAGTGAGGAATTGTGGATAGAAAAAAATCAAAACTCAATTGGGACTTTGTTTTTTTGTTTATACTGTTTTCTCTCATATTAGTTGATCTTTTAATTTTTGCAGGCGTAATCAAATCTTTTTTTGGTAAAATTGATACAACATTATATTCTGCCTGTATTGCCTTTATCGGCGCAATCATTGGAGGAGGCATAACATATTATGGGGTCAAGAAAACAATTAAAGCTAACGAAGATTTAAATTACAAAAATGAGCTTCCTGAAAAAATTCTTTCTATTGAAGAAGTAATAAATAATGTTAGAGAAGTATATGAGAAACAGATTCCTATAATGAAGATTAGAATTCGAGAAGAAGGGAGGGCATTTTTTTATATTGGAAAAAAAGATGGAGAAGTAAGACTAATAGTAGGATCATTATATAATCCTCTTATGAGAGAGAATTTAGATGGTTATAAAAATAAACTAATTTTTGTTGATGGGGAAGCCTTTAAGATTTTTTTAGATTTTAAGGAGAAACTTCAAAATATTGAATGGTATTCTCGTGAAGCAGAAGATTTAGTTTTTGATTATGCTAAATTTGAATATCCAGATTTAGAAAATGCAATTAATAATAATGAACCAACAGCTGAACATGAAAAGAGATTAGGTAATTTGGAAAAAAGTATTTCCGACCTTGAAAGTAGGTTTAAAAATGAGTTAATTCAGTTATATAAAGAATTTCATTATCAATTGGTTTCAAAACAAACTCGATTGCTAGACCAGCTAAGGGGTCCTCTTTATTAAGAGGTCCCTTTTTTATATAGATACAAAAGAGTGTTCAGATCACCAATAATGACCCAAACCTCATTAGGGAGATGGTATAGATGGAATCAAAATGTAAGCATTGCGGAGACGTTCACGGGGCTTTATTGCGGGAGGAAAAAAGGGAGAATGGCGTTGAAATTGGGTATATTCAATGCCCCGCCTGCCAGCGCAGGGCAGTGTTCTCCGTGACCACCCCACAAATTAGAGTCCTACAAAAGCGTATTAGAGGTGTAAAGAACCAATATGCGAAAGCCAAGAGGCTAAAGAAAGCCGAGCGTCTTTTGACAGAGTATTTCAACTTAAAAGAGCGTATAGGCCTACTTATGCAGCCTTTAGTCGAGCAAGCAAATGAAGAGCTGAACCAATAAGTGTTTGACACTGAAGGAGGATTATAATGCCGCCTAAACCATTAAGGGAGTGTAAGGCCCATGGATGCAAGGCTCTTACCCGAGAAGGCTACTGCCCTGACCATAAGCACGTCAAGCAGGAGGAAACGAAACATTACAACAAACATTCAAGAAACAAAACAATAACAAGTTTTTATAAATCAACTGAATGGAAACGAACAAGAGAACTTGTTTTGCTTCGAGACAATCGTCTTTGTCAGCGATGCTTGAGAGAACACCGTTTCACGCCTGCTGACATGGTTCATCATATTGTGGAGGTAAAGCAGGACTGGTCCAAGCGTTTAGACCTTTCGAATCTCGAAAGCCTCTGCAATGCCTGCCATAACAAGGTTCACGGCGATCAGAACAAGCCGATTAAGTAGGGGTACCCCCCTATGAAAATCCTTGGAAAGCAACCGCCGCGGGAACGGCGCCCCCTCTTCTGCAAACAAACACCGCTTTTCAAAGTTCCCGAAAACAAAAAGAACCCTCCCGGCAAATTCGCCGAGAGGGCTTGATATGACTGGTTTTGTTGTTGCTTTCATCATAGCATGAGACTGAGAAAAAACAAGCACAAAATTGCAATTTTTTTAAAGAAATGAGGTGAGAAAACATGCCGAGACCTGCAAAATCCGCAGCCCTTCAATTAATACAGGGCAATCCAAATAAAAAGAATACGAAAGAGCTTGCAGCCAGGGCCAAACATGAAAAAAAGTTGAAAATGCGCTCTGAAAATATCAAACCGCCTACCTGGCTGGATAAGGTGGCTAAAAAAGAATTTAAGCGGATTGCTGCTTTATTATCTGAGGTGGAAATTATGACGGAGGCGGATATCAGCATGTTAGCCGCCTATTGTAACGCCTATTCTCAGTACATCTCTATTACCAAAATTATTGAACAAGACGGCATCATGATTCATACAGAGGGTCAAGGTGAAAACGGGGAGCCGGTCAAGTTGATTGGAGAAGAACATCCCCTCCTGAAACGGCAGAAAAACTTCTATGATCAAATGAAATCGGCTGCTAATGATTTCGGACTCACACCGTCTGCACGTGCCAAGCTCGCGATCACCAAGACCCAAGAAGAACGCGAAAAAACAGCAGCGGAAAAGGAGTTCAATAATGTATGAATACAATTAAACAGTTTATGATTGACTACTCGCGCGATGTGGTATCGGGCGAGATTGTTGCGTGTCAAAAGCATATTTGGGCTTGTGAACGATTCTTAAAAGACATCAAAAGAGAAGGGACAAGAGAATTTCCCTACGTATTCGATGACGAGAGGGCTCGGCGTTTTCTATTTTGGATGACTCAATTTAAACATACCAAGGGGCCGTTACAAGGACAAAATATCGTTCCTGAACCTATACAGATTTTTATTTTTGGAAATGTTTACGGATGGGTTCACAAAGATACGGGATTCCGCCGTTTCAGAAAAGTGTATTGGCAGGTTGGCCGTAAAAATGCAAAAACTCAGAGTTTGGCCTGTGTCGCTTCATATGAGGCTATGGCAAGCGGTGAAAACATGTCAGAGGTATACATTGGAGCCACAAAAACTGAACAGGCTCAAATATGTTGGAAGGAGATAAAAGCCCAGATAGAAGGGTGCGAACTTTTAAACAAACCGGAGCAAAAATACAGGATTGCATACAGTACCATTGAGCACCCAAAAACAAATTCAATTATCAAAGCTTTATCTAAGGATGCCGGTAAAACAGGGGACGGCTTTTCGCCCCAATGCGGCATCATTGATGAGTACCATGCGCATAAAACATCTGAAGTTTATGACGTCCTTGCTTCTGGGATGGGAGCAAGAAACCAGCCATTGATGATTATTATCACGACTGCAGGCTTTGAGTTAAACAATCCAGCTTACCGGGTGGAATATGATTACGTCTCTCGGATTTTAGACCCAAACAAAGTAGAAACCAATGAACAGTATTTTGTGATGATCAATGAACTGGATAAGGGCGATGACATCAAGGATGAGCGTAACTGGATAAAAGCAAACCCTATTGTGGCTGCTAATGAACACGGGTTAGAGTATTTGCGCGGCGAGCTTGAAGTAGCTCTCGCGGTTCCTGAAAAAATGCGTAATTTCCTCACTAAAAATATGAATATCTGGGTCAATATGCGCGAAAACGGCTATATGGATATGCAGGCTTGGAAAGATTGCGGATCTGATCAATTCCCTAATCTAACCGGCCGCGAGTGTTATGTTGGGATTGACTTATCAAAACGAATTGACCTGACAGCTGTATCCTTTATTTTTCCGTTGGATAACGGGAGCTTTGCTGTAGAGAGTCACGGTTTTATGCCAGAAGATACATTTTATGAGCGCATGAAGACAGATAATGTACCTTATGATTTGTGGAGGAAAAAGAATTGGTTAACCGTCACCGATGGCGCTGTTGTCGATTATGACTATATCAGAACCTACATTAAAAAAATGGAGAAAGAGAAAGGGTGGCGAATCAAAGAAATTGGTTACGATCCGTATAATGCTACTCAATTTGCCCAACAGATGGAGGCGGACGGATATGTCATGATTGAAATTCGGCAGGGTGTTGCCACATTATCTGAACCAACGAAAGACTTCCGTGAAAAAGTAAAAGCGAAAAAGATCATTCACAATAAAAATGATCTGCTGACATGGGCCATGGGGAATGCCGTTACAAAAGTAGATGCCCAAGAAAACATAATGCTGGACAAGTCAAAGTCAACACAACGGATTGACCCGGCGGCTGCGCTTATCAATGCACACGTGCGGGCATCTCAAATTGATACGGCCGTTGACTTAAACGCTTATATACAATCCGGATCGTTCAGCCTGTAGGGGGTGGGAATGCTGAAGTTTTTAAGATTCTTGCAGTTGATTTTAGAGGATATCTTGCTCATCGCAGGCATGGTATTCATTTCAATAGCCATATATCGGATGAACGTAAACGCGGGTTTAATTGCAACCGGTGTTTTTTTATTTTCTCTTGCCAGCTTGGCAGGATTTGTTCGTCAAAAAAATAAGGATGAGGGAGGGAAATAGATGCTATTAAGCCGTTTAAAGAGCGGAATAAAAAATGAAATTGCTGAAGAGGATAGCGGTTCCCTTCTCCATCCGGCTAATTGGTTTAGAAATATTTTTGCCGGGACAGAGAGTTCATCTGGTGAAAGAGTATCAACAAAAACGGCCGTTTTGCATCCGGATGTATATGCTTGCGTGATTGTTTTAGCTGATGATATTGCGAAACTGCCGATTAAACTTTTTCAGAATCAAAACGGAAACATACAACAGATTCAAAATGAAGTAAGCGACATTATTCTGAACAAAGTCAATGACTTCATGACAAGCTTTGTGTGGAAACGGCTGTTGGTTACGAGACTGTGTACTTGGGGAAACAGCTATAATCTTTTGCTTTTTGATAAAGACGGGAATGTGGCTGGTATCAGACCATTAGACCCTGAAGCGACAAATACGAATATTGATCCAAATAACGGCCGGGTATGGTATTCAACCACACTTGACGGCAAGTACCGTGAATTTTTTTACGAAGAGGTACTGCATTTTAAAAACCTATCTCTTGACGGAATTGTAGGTCAAACCCCGATTTCAGTTATTCGGGACAATATCGGATCAAATAGAGCTGCCACAAAATTTAACGCGAAATTTTACAAGAATGGGGGCGCGCCATTTGGCGTTGTAAAAGCGCCGACCCTTTTAGACCGAAAAAGCAAACAAATTCTTAGGGAAGACTGGGAGCGGGTGAATGCGGGGCAGTCTATTGCAGTTTTAGACGCCGGCCTCGATTATTCACAAGTAACAATGCCTATGAAGGATGCTCAATTTATAGAGTCAATGAAGTGGAATCGTCAGCAGATTGCATCGATTTACAAGGTGCCTCCGCATAAAATAGGTGAGCTGGACCGGGCAACATTTTCAAATATTGAGCAACAATCCTTAGATTATGTCAAAACCACTTTACAGCCAATCGTCACAAATATTGAACAAGAGTTAAACGATAAGGTTTTGACAGAGAAGCAGCGGGGAGCTGGTTATTACTTTAAATTTAACCTGGAATCAGAGCTTCGCGGGGATAGTAAATCACGTGCTGAATTTTATAAAACGATGCAAAGCGTAGGCGCCTTTAGCGTCAATACTATTCTTCAAAAAGAGGACATGACAGGTATCGGGGAGATCGGCGATGAGCATTATGGAAACTTAAACCTTGTTCCCCTTTCAATTATGAAAGAGTATCAACTTAGCAAGGTCAAACGGTCTTCAAATCGCCTGAAAGGGGGTGATGGCAACGGAACAGAAGAAGAAAAACAAGTATTGGAACATGAAGGTTCTGGATGATTCGTCCGCTGAAATCACGCTTTACGGTTCGATAACTGGCGAAGGCTGGTTCAGTGAAAGTTCATCTAAAGCCTTTCAGTCTGAATTGAAAAGTTTAGGTGATGTGAGCTTTATTGATTTGTACATCAATTCGCCTGGTGGGGATGTTTTTGAGGGGCAGGCTATTCATTCGATGCTTCAGCGTCACAAGGCAAAAATCAATGTCTATGTGGATGCACTGGCTGGAAGTATTGCTTCTGTCATTGCAATGGCCGGCGATAAAATTACCATGCCAAGTAACGCCATGATGATGATTCACAACCCATACATGGGGATGGTCGGGAATGCCGCGGAATTCCGGAAGGCTGCCGATGATCTGGACAAAATTACTGAAAGTATCGTTTCCACATATCTTGCGAAAGCAGGAGACAAACTGGACGACGGGACTTTACGCCAGCTTCTGGATGAGGAAACCTGGCTCACCGCCGATGAAGCTTTAAATTATGGCTTGATCGATATGGTTTCAGAATCAAAGGATGTAGCAGCCTGCATTGATCATCAGGTACTGGCACATTTTAAACATGTTCCAGGCAAAATTGTTGCTCAATCCGCTGCTGGAAGTCCGGCTGAAGAAACTAAACCGGATGAATTATTAAAACAAAAGATCAATATGAAACTTGAACTCTTAAATCTTTAAGGGTTCTTTTTTTATGCCATTTTTAAGGAGGACAAGCATTTGAAAAAGTTATTGAAACAAAAAAGCCTATTGAAGCAGAAAAGACCTTTGAAACTCGATATTCAATTTTTCGCCGGTGGCGGAATGTCTAAAAAAGAACGGGAGTTGCGCCAAGCCTTGGCGGAAAAACGTACAGACATTGAAGCATTGACCGATGATGGCAAACTTGATGAAGCCAAAAAACTACTTGCAGAGGCTCAACAAATTAAAGATCAAATTCAAACATATGAGGATTTACGAAACATGCAGGTTTCATATGCACAAGAAGAGCCGCAGCATGATCCAGAGACAAAAACACCGCAACAGCCTACGGATGATATCACTAAAACAGAAGTGAAGAATCATGTTCAACTTTTTGCTCACGCCCTTAGAACAGGCAAAGTACCGCAGCCTCTTGCCGCGATGAAAGAAGGTGTGGATGAGGACGGCGGGCTTATTGTACCGCAGGATATCTCCACGAAAATTAATGAAAAACGACGCCAATTTGACACACTGGCAAATCTCGTCGATGTCATTCCGGTATCAACAAACAAAGGTTCACGGGTTCTTGAAAAATTATCAGATATCACCCCGTTGGCAAATCTTGAGGAATTAGAAAATATTGAAGAGTTAGAGAACCCTAAATTTGAAAACATTAAATATAACATCAAAGACTATGCCGGGATTTTGGTTCTTTCAAACGATTTGCTTGCAGATACACAGGAAGCGCTCTTACAGTATCTAGCGACTTGGTTGGCGAAAAAATCAGCCGTAACCCGTAATACGTTGATCCTTAATCAATTGGGGACCCTTACAAAAACTACGGTTTCAAAACAGGACGACATTAAAGACATTCTTAATGTCAAACTCGATCCAGCTATTAATGCGACAACTAAAGTTGTCACAAACCAATCCGGCTTTAATATGTTGGATAAACTGAAAGACGCGTTCGGCCGCTATCTACTTCAGCCGAATCCTACAGACCCTACGAAAAAGTTGCTGTTTGGAAAACCGGTTTCTGTGATTTCTGATAAATATTTGCCGAGCAGCGGCACAAAAACACCAAAACATCCGTTAATCATTGGAGACCTTAAAGAAGCCGTTAAACTGTTTGACCGCCAGCAGTATTCTATTTTAACAACTAATGTCGGTGGAAAAGCATTTTATCGCAATTCAACAGATGTGCGAATTATTGAGCGTGAGGATGTAGTTCTTTGGGATACAGATGCGGTGGTTTACGCGGAGTTTTCATCAATTAAAGATGCAGTTCCTGACAATGAAGCTCCAAGCACTGGCGACACAGAAGAAAAATCAGTTGACGTTGGAAAATAATAAAAGCAAAGGATGAGGAACAATGGCAGATCAATTTTTAAACCAAAGCAATGGTGTTTATACTTCCGCAGAGGACGATGGCACGGGAAAACCGGTAACGCCGGTTTATTTGAAAGGCAACAGTGAAGATAATCCTTTATACATCAAAGGAATGCAAGGGGAACCTGGTCCGCAGGGTCCGAAAGGGCCAAAAGGGGACAAGGGAGATACTGGGCCACAAGGAGAACCAGGACCCCAGGGTCCAAAAGGTGACAAAGGCGATCCTGCTGTCATTGAAGAAAAAAGCATTACCCATGAAATGCTTGGTGAAAAGGTAGTAAGAAGCAACAACGTAGGAACTGGTAGCATCATGATGGACAACTTAAACAGCGAAGTAAAGGCCATTTTTGAAGACCTACAAAAGCAAATTGATGAATTAAAAGGCGGAACATCTAGCTAACGAAAGATAGGTGATGCCCTATGACTGAAATTGAGCAAAAAGAGCTTGAAGAAGCAAAAAAATTCCTCCGGGTCGATGGTGATCTGGAGGATGATTTAATTCTTGGGTTTATCGCTTCTGCAAAAGAATACATTACGACCGCAACTGGCCTGAAATTCCCTAATAATTCAGCTCGCGCGGACCTGTGTGTAAAGGCTTTTGTAACTCACTGGTATGAAAACCGTGAAATAGCTGGCACAACTTCAAACCTTGATGGAGTTTTAACAACGTTGATCAATCAATTAAAATACACAGTTCCGGAGACTGATGCCGATGCTGAATGACATGCGATATCGAATCAAGTTTCAAAAGAAAAAAGAAGGCGGCCGTCTCCCTGTGGAAGGTGAATATGAAACTATCGTTGAATGCTGGGCAAAAGCTGAAGGATTAAAAGGCCGGGAATACTATGCAGCGGCGGCTGTACAAAAAGAACATACAGTAAAATTTACGATCCGACACCGAGAGGATATCGATAAACATATGCGGATTCTGTTTCAGAACCAATCATATGAGATCGAATCAATTCTTCCAAACTATTCCCGAAAAAATTTCACCACAATTAGGGCAAAGGCGGTGGAATAATGAAAATTGAAATGGAAATGCAGGGCTTTAAAGAATTAGATTCATACTTATCTGCACTTGCAAGAAAGGACGAAAAAATAAATAAAGCCACTGTGAAAGCCGGCGGCGCGATTCTTGCGAAGGAAATTAACAAGAATGCTCCCCGTTCCAATATTGGGGGGAGCCATCCTCACATTGATGAAGATATCATAGTCGGTAATCGTACGAGAAAGGACCCTGATGGTGAGATATATGCAGTAGTCGGCCCTACAAAAGATACAAAATATCGCGTCCACTTACCGGAATTCGGGACGATATATCAACCGGCTAACCCGTTTATTCAGCAGAGTATGAAAAATGCAAATGATCGAATGCTTGAAGCGATGGTAGCCGTTATCAGGAAAGGGTACAAGCTATGAATGTGGCAGAGAGAGCATTACAACTAAAAAACAGAGTATTTGAAGCGCTGGAAACTGATCCGGCGCTTTTATTATTGGCTGATCCTGCAAACATTTTTGAACTTGCGGTACCAATTGGGATCAAAAGCAAACCGCCTTATATCGTCGTACAGGAATTGGACTACAGAACTACCAAGTGGGCTGACGGAAAGCCGATCAAGGATAGCGCTGTTTATCAAATCGATGTGTATAACGATTCTTCCTGCGATCAAATTTTGGCTGCCGTAGTCGGGGTCATGAATCGATTGGGTTTTCAAACATCGGTTTTAATCAATGGCTTTTTAAAAGATGAAGGGCTGATCCGGAAAGGTTACCGGTTTGAGGCCAATATTTTAATATAATTGGAGGTTTAAGAATGCCTGAATACAGTTCAGTTACCGGATTGGAAGGCGTTAAATTTGCGCCTTTAAAAAAGGAAAATGGCTTTTATGTAGCTACAAAAATTATTGATTACCCTTACGCAATTAACGCGAAGGTCAATACGGAAACATCAACAGAAAAGCAGTATGCAGACAACAAACTGGTGGATATGGCTGTCACGACTGGTTCCACAAAATTGGAGCTTGAAATGCGGGATCTGCCAATGGAAATTTTGGAGGAATTGTTTGGGATAGAAGAAACAGACGGGATCTATATGTTCAAAAAGAATGTTATCGCGCCATGGGTTGCTATGTCTTTCTATGGGCCAAAAGCGAACGGCAAGAATCGCCATGTAGGCTTAGTGAAAGGGCGTTTTTCTCTTCCGGATGATGAATGGAAAACAAAAGAAGAAAAGACAGACTTCCAAACAGTCAAACTTTCTGCTGAATTTATGGAGCGAGAACAGGATGACATCTATAAAGTATTGGCTGATGAGGATGCACCAAATTTTAGTCTGGACAAGTTTTATGAAAAAGTGTTTGGCGATGCTTATAAAAATCCGGACTCAGGCTCTGATAATAAATCCAGCGTAGACATTGGAAAGACGGTATAAAGGGAAGCTCCGTGCTTCCTATTTAAATCTAGAAAAATAAAGGAGGAGTCAACATGGCTCAAAAACAAATATCGGTTAAATTGTGGTTTGAAAAAGAAGAAAAATATAAAACGTTTATTGCACCTCGCACAAATACAAAAACTTTGTACGAAGCTCTGGAGCTAGATGAGGCAGCTGCTAAAAATACCAACAGTATTAAGGCAGTGCTTAAAAGCCTTGAAGATCGTATGAAATTCATTGTGCGTGTATTCCATAATCAATTTACTTTAGAGGAATTTCAAGAAGGCCTACAGTCCTTTGAAGTTTCAAACGAAGTAAGGCGAATCATGGGCGAGATTATGGGTTATGAGGAAGTTAAGGAGGAAGAAGATTTTTTATCGGTAGCGGAAGCGGAGGCCTTTCGGCAGAAAAAGGAATAGAACAGCTCAATGATATATATGCGGCCCTTTTAAAACAGGGATGGACCATGACTGAAATTGACGAGATGGATATTTACCATTACTTAGAAGTTTTGGCTCATGAAAATAAACCAAAAGTTGTTCCAATTGATCAAGTGTTTTTCTAAGACTGGTTTTATCACCGGTCTTTTTTCGTTGAGTTTATGCCAGGGAAGCGGGGTGGATACATATGGCGCAACCTATCGGAAATATGATTGTTAAAGTAGGCCTTGATGATACCGGCTTTAATCGTGGAATTGAAGGTTTAAAGCGGCAAATGCGTTTAGCGAATTCGGAAATGAAAGCATCCGGCGCTGTTTATAAAGCTGCGGGCAATCAGTCTAAGTTTCTTCAATCGCAAGTAGAAGGACTTAATAACAAATACCGCATACAAGGCCGTTTAGTTGATGAGCATCGGACAAAATACAATAAGTTAGTCAGAGAAAAAGGGCTGGACAACCGAGAAACGCAGATACAAGGACGACGGCTAAATGATGCCATTGCCGTTCATCAAAACCTTGGAAATGAACTGCAACGAGTAACAAAACTATTTGAAAATACCACAAACAGCACCCGGCGGGCAGCGGGTGTTTTTTCTGTGTTTAAACGCAATTCAGGAGAAGTATCTAAAGAGCTAAACGCGGTGTATCAATCAGCTACAACCGCCGGAAAGGCTCTTTCTGCTATCGGTGCAGCAGGAACTTTGGGAATCGGCATGTCTGTTAAAGCCGCAGCTGATTTTGAGAAAGCGATGAGCCGCGTAAGTGCTTTGGCAAATGCAACAAATGATCAAATGGGTGAGCTTACAAAAACAGCCCGTCATTTGGGTGCAACAACTCAATATACAGATGGGCAAGTGGCAGAAGGTATGCAGTACCTTGCGATGGCCGGATATAAAACAAATCAAATTATCGGGGCTATGCCTGGCCTTCTCGCGACTGCCGCAGCTGGTCAAACAGACCTTGGAGTTACGGCCGATATCGTTTCTGACATTTTGACTGAATTTCATATCAAGGCTGAAGATACAAACCGTGTTGCGGATGCAATGACATATACTTTTACGAATTCAAACGCCACCCTGCAAGAAATCGGGCAAACAATGAAATATGCAGCGCCGGCCGCAAAAACAGCGGGAGTCAGTATGGAGGAATTGGCGGCGGCAACCGGTATCATGGCAAACAGCGGGATTAAAGCCGATATGGCAGGAACGGCTTTAAGGTCTACCTTGACGCGACTCTCTGCACCACCAAAACCAGCTGCATCAGCGATTGAAGAGTTGGGTCTAAAAGTTACAGATTCAACCGGTAGAATGCGTCCGCTTGCTGATATTATCGGACAAATCAATGAAAAAACAAAAGATTATACCGAAACTGAGCAAATTCGTATTGCCAAACAGCTGGCGGGGCAACATGCGCTTTCTGGGTTTATTACCTTAATGCACGCCGGGAAAGATAAGCTTCAAGAATTCACAAAAGAAGTTGAGGGAAGCGGCGGCACAGCTGAAAGAGTAGCCAAAAAGCAAATGGACAACCTGGCTGGCTCTATTGAGTATCTAAAATCTGCTACAAACAATGCTGTTATCACTTTTGGAAATCAGTTCTTGCCTGTTATCCGGGCTACAGCTGACGGACTAACAAAGCTTGTAACCTGGTTTGATTCATTGCCCCCTTCTGTGGCGAGTACCATTGCGATTACTGGCGGTGCAATCACTGTATTTTCCCTCTTAGGCGGCGCGTTCTTACTGTTGCTGGGCTCTTTGCCAAAAGTAGCAGCAGGCTGGAATATGCTTCGGACCGCGGGCGGCTATTTAACGCGGAATGTAAATCAAGCATCGGTCAGTCTTGGCGTTTATTCTACGGAAGCCATTGCAGCGGGCGCAGCTTCCAGGACAGCGGCTGCAGGAATGACAACAACATCTGCGGCAGCGGCAGCAGCATCCACACGAATGGGGCGTTTTCATCAGTCAGCCAATCTGGTAACAACCAGAGTCGGGAGGCTTGAACAATCATCCAGCAGAAGTGCTAAAGCCATGCGAGGTCTAGGCGGTGCTTCACGTGTTGCCGGCGTTGGTCTTGGATTGTTTGGTGGGCCAGTTGGTTCAATTGCCGGGCTAATTCTTTCATTTGCTCCTGAGCTCTTAAAATTCGGTGGGAATATTTTAAAGGTTGGAGCCAATGCAATTAAAGGCGCTGGCGGCTTTATGAAATTAGCAAAAAGCGGTTTTGGTCTATTCAACATTCTCAAAAAAGGAGCAGGAGTCGTCGGCCTTTTACGTGGCGGATTGAGCTTGTTAGGTGGTCCTGTTGGTCTTGCCGTGACAGGAGTGACACTTTTAACGGAAGCCGGTACAAAGTATTATGACAATCTGAAGAAAAGGGTTCTTCCATCGACTATTGACTTTGGTGAGGGCGTATCGAAGTCAACGGCAAAAGCTGTGAATGCTTATGAAGATATGAATATCAAAGTTACGGCAAAGCTCAATACCCTTCGAGCGACAAATACAAAGATCACCAAGGATATTGCTAATGATGTGACAAAACAGTTCACTGAAATGGGAGACTCGTTGAAAAAGGGATTTCAAACAAGTGCCGATTCAGCCACCAAAGTGTTACAGGATTTTTATGCTTCAAATGATAAAACCTCAGATAAAGAAGCAGCTAAAATCCTCAATAAAATCAAAAGTGGAAATGATAAGAAACAGAAGGAAATACAAGGTTATGTGGATCGGGTAAATGAAATTTACAGAACCGCGGCTGAAGAAAATCGAAAAACAACAGCGAAGGAAAACAGAGAAATAGCAGAGATACAGGGGAAAATGTTGGCTCAAATGGAGACGGCTCTTACTCGAAGCAAGGACGAGCAAATTAAAATTTCAAGGAAGCTGAAGGAAGAATCCTCTAACTTATCTGCTAAACAGGCTGCTGCTGTTGTGAAAAATAGTAATAAAGCAAAAGAAAAAACAATAAAAGCAGCCGAAAAGCAACGCGATTCCGTTATTGCTGCTGCTGATGATCAGTATTATGTAAAAGGCACAATTTCAAAGGAAGAGCACGATGACACTGTTGGAAAAGCAAAAAGCCAAGCCAAAAAAACAATCAAACAAGCAGAAAAGACGCATCAAGGTGTAGTCAAGGAGGCAAAGCTTCAAGCTTATGGACATCTTGATCAAGTTGATTTTGAGACAGGCGAAGTCCTTGGAAAATGGGATATTTTTGTTCTCGATTTAGCTGGTGTTGTTAATAAGATTACCGGTGGAATTAACACGGTTCTTGAATTTATGCATATCCCAACCATTCCAGAGTGGAAGCCTAAAGGTTACAATGGCCGGTCTGAAAAAATGCAAATGGCGCCAGGAGCTGCATATGCGAAAGGTACAGACTTTCACCCTGGAGGAAAAGCGCTTGTTGGTGAAGAAGGATGGGAACTGGCCCATACACCAGGCATCGGAACGTATGTTGTCGGGATGGGCGGCCCGCAAGTTTGGGATCTGCCGCGTGGTACATCTGTGCTCCCCCATGATCAATCAAAAGAGTTAGCGGCTTCAGGTCTTCCTGGATATGCCGGCGGTGTCGGAGACTTTTTTAAAAAAGCCGCTGAAGGCTCTAAGAAAATGGTCAACGGAGCTATTTCGTTCGGAAAAGGTGTCGTTGATAAAGTCGGGGATGTTAGTTCAAGCGCTATGGATTTGATAATCAACGGCCCAGGAAAATTAATTAAAAAACTGTTTAGTGGGCTGATCCCGTATAAATCGGGAAAAGGCATTGATTCGTTTGGTACCGGCATACTCAAGACTTTAAAAAATGGTGCAGCTCAATTTTTGAAAGGAGTCATGCCAGAGCCGTCCACATTTAAAGGGACTGGCGGAACGAAAGCCGTAAACCAATGGGTTACAGAGGCTGTTGGTATTGCGGGGGTGCCTCTTTCATGGATTCCAGGGCTTGTGACCATCGCCATGAAGGAAAGCGGCGGAAATCCAAATGCTATCAACTTATGGGATTCCAATGCGAAAGCAGGCCATCCCTCACAGGGGTTAATGCAGACGATCCCGGGTACTTTTAACGCCAACAAGTTTCCTGGACATAATAACATTTTGAATCCAATAGATAATACGTTGGCTGCAATTAACTATATCAAGCGCAGATATGGCGACATTAGCAATCATCCAGGTTTAAAATCAATGGCCCGGGGTGGCGGCTATGTTGGTTATGCAAAAGGCGGTATCTCACCTGGTCAAGGCGGTTCAAAATGGGCCATTTTAAATGAACGAGGGTATGATGAAACAACGATCACGGAAGACCCTTCATACAGGGAGCGTAATATTGGACTATGGGCTCGTATCGGTAGCAAGCTTGGCGTACTTCCGGATTTGCAGGATGGGATGATTTCAAAAGCACTTCTCCTGCTTCAAAAAGTTTCGGCAAAGCCTGAAAAGGAGCTGCCACCCCCTAATGATCTTTCTGTAGACATCAGCCGTGTTGTAAAGAATCAAGAAAAACAAATCAGTATGATGGCAAAGCAGATTGATTTTCTAAATAAAAATGTGCAGCTCTTGCAGCAGCTTTTACTAAAAGACAGCAACACATATCTTGATGGCAGGAAAATTGACCAATCAGCCGGTGATCGGTTTAATCGAACTTCATTCATAAACGGGGTGAGATAGTGAAATTATTCCTAGATTACGATAATGGACTTGGGGAGCAGAGTTTAAAAAGCCTGCTTCCTTTTTTTGAACCTTTAAGCTTCACACCTGAAGCACCTGGGATTGATCGTGAAGCGGTTAGCATACCCAGAATAAACGGAGTTATCCTTCCGCAGCATCCTCGGGATGTCACATATACAGAACGAAAAATAACCGTTGAATTTTATTTGAATTCAGTCATCGCTGAAAACTTTTATCAATTTAGGCGGGAACTTTACGCGCTTTTAGTCAAGCCGTTTCCCTATTATATCTCGACCGATTTATTGCCGAATCTCCGTTTTCGTGTAACTTGTGATGGGAAATTTAGTATTCCAAAAGAAAAGGAGAAAAACTTTGTAACGTTCACAGTTGAATTTAACAACATCACTGGACTGGCAGAATCCAAATTCACTTCTTTGACAAAGCAGAATTTTGATGGAGAACATTGGAGTCCGGGAATGAATATTCACATGCGTGACGATCTGGAATACAGGTTCAAAAATCGAAAGAGGTTTCAGGTTTATAACACCGGTGATGCCTATATCAATCCTCTTGAGCATGACTACAATGTGACCTTATGGGCAGCCGGAAAAAATGTGACGATCATCAACCATACAAATGGTGAGAAACTGAAAATTGAACAGGAATTAAAAAAATCACAGCGCGTTTCTTTTATTAAGCAATACACGGTGATCAATAAAACGCCTATCAAAACATCCGGCAGGCTCCCGGGACTCGATATAGGAATGAATGAGTTTGAAATCCAGAATACCAGTGATTTTGAGATCATATTCGATACCCGTTTCTACTACGCGTAAGGAGCATGCAATATGGCAAATACAGATTTTATAAAAGAAATTGCACCGGACGCCCAAAGAGTCTATAAAAAATATGATATTCTCGCGTCTCTCATTATTGCTCAAGCCTGTTTAGAGAGCGGATGGGGTACAAGTGAGCTGGCCCAAAAAGCGAAAAACCTATTCGGCATCAAGGGTACTTATAACGGTCAATATGTTCTCATGTGGACGACTGAATATGATAAGAGCGGAAATGCAACCAAAGTGCAAGCTCGCTTCCGAAAGTATCCGTCTCGGTATGAATCGATTCAGGATTTAGCCAAGCTGTACATAAACGGAACGAGCTGGGACCCAGACCATTATAAAGCCGTGGTGGGGGAAAAAGATTATAAGAAGGCGACAGCTGCTCTTGTAGAAGCTGAATATGCTTCTGATCCAAATTACGCCACCAAATTGAACAGTCTCATTTTCACTTACAAACTCACACAATATGATTCTGTGGATGAGGTGCCGGATGAACCTGAAGAACCCGAAACACCGATACCGACGCCGGAGGTACCAAGCAAAGAATATGATGGGAAAGACGTTCCGCTTAATCAAAATTTGCCTACGGATATTGATTTTCCACAGCTGCATGTCTCAACGAAAGACGGAAAGAGCGTTGTGGAAATAACGGGCGTTTCCGTCGATCTGATGGACGATACGACTGGCAAAAAGAGTTTTACCTTTACGATCACAAAAACGCAGGAAAACGGTACAGAATTTGATTTATTGGTGGATGACAATATTCTTTATTTGGACGAGAAAAAATTCAATCACCAAAAATATTACATTACGGGTGTCCAACTTCATCAAGAGAAAAATGTCATAAGTAAAACCGTTACAGCAAGCCACATATTCACTGTGCTGCTTATTAACAACAGGATTCATGAAACTGTATCAAAGAAATTAAGATTGAGAGATGCGCTTGATTTTGCTCTGAAGAATACAGACTTCAAATATATTTTTAAGACGCCGGAGAGTGAATTTGAATCAGCAGATCAAGAAAATTTCGGTGATAAAAACTCGACAGAGCTAATGGATGAAATCATTGAGGATTATGGGATTGAAATAGACGTGGATAATTACAAAATTTATATCTACAAAAAGATGGGGAAACGGATTAATTTCACCCTAGATTCGCGCTATAATATGCCCGGCATTTCAATTACAACAAACTCGCAAAACAGTACAACACGTGCCTGGGGATACGGGGCCTTAAAAAAGGGGAGCAGTACTGATGACAAAAACCCTCAGTACGAGTTTGAGCCTATTTTATACATTCATCCAGACGAAAAGAAATTCTTGATTGAAGGGAAGCCACGCTGGGCTGAACCGATCAGGGATGAGCGCTATAAAAAAGCCAGCAGTATGATTTCTGCATTAAAAAGGCATGTGAATCCATATCCGGAAATGACGGTAGAAGCTGATTTCCAAAAAATCTATGAGCCGAAGCTTTTAGAGATCGAGCAAGATTTCTGGAAAGGCGACACCATCCATGTCTTGGCTGTTACGGCATCAGGGATCATGTTTGAAGACGATGTTCGGCTGATTTCAATTCAGTACAACCCGTTGAACCCATACAGCAGCCCAAAATTGATGTTCGCGAATTTCAGAAAAGATATTCAGGATATTGCAGTCAATCAGGCTAAGAAACTAAGGGATCAAAAACGATATATTGACCAGCTTTTCAAAACGCTCAGGTAGGCGTTTTTTATTTTGCTAAAAAAAGGAGTGAGAAAATGGTGCGGCTGTTAAAAGATTATGACCATACACGAAATTCCCGTTACCAATCACAGTTGAGATCAGACATGCAGAGTATCGAAAATGGCTTAAATGATCAAGAAAATCAGCTTAAAGCTCACAAAACAGCTCAAACCGCCCACACGTCAGAACAAATCGATCACGGCGGCTATTCTGTTGCAAACCGAATTAAAAATCTATATTCGCGGTTTGCTAACCTCGTATTAAATCCCGACGGGACCAGTATAAAAGAGGTCGTCGACATCCGTGTCGCAATGGACGGCTCGATCCATCCGACGGCAAAAGACCGTCTTGACTACGATTACAACAAAATCACCGACCTCATCCAATGGGTAAGCGTTAAAGATTACGGCGCCCTTGGCGACGGAGAAACGGATGACACGGCTGCTATCCAATCAGCATTAGACGCGCGGCTAAGCGCAAGCAAAATGCATTTTGTTCGTTTTCCGCCCGGTACGTATAAAATGACGACATCCCTGCGCGTGGATAGCAATACGTACCTATGGATGGACGGCGCGACAGTCGGACGTTTTTCGCAGCATAACGCGACGCTCTTCGTTTTATATAGAGACGGAGTTGTCACGTCGGGATATAGCGGCGTTAGTAACGTTATATTTGACGGGGGCACAATCGAAGGGAATTCGCATTTATATACCGGCGGATTTACACTGCTTACGGCTCCGCATGCGTCTAACATTATGATTAAGAACGTCACCTTTAAGAATGTTCGCGATAACCATGCGATTGATTTGCCGGGTTCCAAAGACGTTTACATTAAGAACTGCTTTTTTCTTGGGCAGGAAACAAGTGATTCACGGTTCTTTGCGGAAGCGATACAGTTAGATACGACAAAATCCGGATCATATGGAACGATTGACTCCGGAAATTTAGATGGCACAGTCACAAAAAATGTGACGGTTGAAAACTGCTACTTTGGGGCTTCGAGGGAGATGGGTGCTTTTCATGCTGGCGTCGGATCGCACAGTGCAGTCACCGGTAAATTCTACGAGAATATCAAAGTCATAAACAACACGTTTGAGGGTATGCGTTATTACTCCGTTAAGCCTATGAAATGGCGCGGTGTCGTGGTTTCGGGAAATCGGTTCTTAAACACTTATGGCGGCGTTTACGTTGCGCCTATCCCTGACGGTCAGCTATACGATTTAGGCGGAACAAAAGTCACTTACGAGACAGGAAGCGACGTAGTGATTAACGCAAATACTTTCGAAAACATGGGAGAAAAAGCGATCTACGTTTTGGGTCGAAAAGAAATCTACCAACGAGACGTGACGATTTCTAATAATATCGTTTCAGGGACGGCGGACGGCAAAAAAGGGATATTCATTCGATATGCAGATGGAGTCAACATCAGCAACCACCAAAGCAAAAATACAGGTAGCCAGGCAATTTATGCGGAGTTTTCCAAAAATATATCTACCAGTGGGGGAGAGGTCAAGACGACCAAGACAGACGGGATCAAGCTTAATGCGGTCAAACAAGCCAACATCAATAACGTATCAATTCAAGATACCGGAACACATGGAATCATGACGCATGGAGGATGCTCCGGGATCGATCTGAAGTACAACAAAATCACCGATCCTTCTCAGTCAAGCGCGGGAGGATTCGATGGCATTTACATGTCGAACGATACGACCGATAGCTCTCTGATTGCGAACAAAATCCGCAGCTCTAAAAAAGCGCCTCGCCGCGGTATTTGGGTTACGGCGACGTGCGACAATATCGTCGCATTCGGAAATGATACGCGGTGCCGTGCGGTCGAAGCAGACTCGTACCGGAACAGCGCGACCAATAAAATAGAAACGTCCGGAAACGTATAAGACGGGAGGGGAACAGATGGTTTACAAGAATGCAGATATTCTATTCGATGTTAACTCGAAGATAAAACGAAGCATTTCAACAAGCATTCAATTTAGTACGCAAGATATAGGGACCGCAAAATTGTCGTTTAACCTGACAAAGGACGGTGTACCTTTGCCGATAAGTAAGGCAACCCATGCCAAGCTATTCATGAGGTTTACTGACGGCAGCCAAGTCTATGTTAATACAGAAGTCGAAGACGCGCTGAAGGGCGTTATTTTTTATGTCTTAACACCGGAACAAGTTAAGCATTATGGAACGGTGCAGGCTGAGCTTTACGTCAATTACGACAACGGCCAAAAGATGAGTGTGCATAAGTTTTCGTTCGAAATCGATCGGGCGCTCGTTGATCAGGACATCGCCCCGGTGGCCGAATACTATATCGACGATTTTGAATCGCTAAAAGCCGCCGTTCAAGAAATGGCGGATGATGCCGAACGGGTTATCGCTGAATTACAGAAGAAGTTCGAAAATCTCGATAACATTGAAACGAAAGAAGGCGCTCAGGAAAAAGCGGACGCCGCTGAGACTGGTGCGAAAGCTTATACCGATGAGCACGCATCTAAAAAGAACAATCCTCACAAGGTAACGAAAGCTCAGGTCGGCCTCTCAAATGTTGATAACGTCAAGCAGGCGGCGAAAATCGATTTCGATAGCCACGTCGGAAATAAGAGTAATCCTCACGCAGTAACAAAAGCACAGGTTGGCTTGTCGAATGTAGACAACGTTAAACAGGCGGCCAAAACGGAGTTTGATACGCATACCGCGGATAATGTTCGTCATATTACCGCAAATGAGCGGACTAAGTGGAATGGCGGGCAGCTAAAGAAAATCAGCGCTGATGATGGTGGGGTAACGGCTATAGCTTACAATGGTGAGGATGTCTTAGAAAAGGTGACTTCATTAGGGAAAGGGATGGGGACTTTTTATGCGGCAGGAGGCGCAGTAAATTCCCCGACTCCACTATCAAATCGAGGAATGTTTCATTTTACGAGTACAGATGCAGAGGGGAAAGGTACGTTCGGATGGGTCATTTCCACGGACTACAAAAATAACGTCTATACGAACTATAGAGACGGCAACCTCGGCTGGATGGGCTGGAGACGCCTTGTCCCTTCAAGCGAGCTTGAATCACCGACGTGGGTAAAGGTTACGCTGAAAAACGGAGCGAAATCGGGAGATAGGACGGTTCAGTATACGAAAGTCGGAAATACATTACAGATTCGCGGTCATGTCACGACGAACAGAGAGGTCGTGTTCGGGTCAATTCCGTCTTCATTCGCGCCAACAAGTGGTGCAGTAGTAAACGTATCTGTAAGCGGGACGATGGGTAATAGCAAACTGATAATTTATCCAGAAGGGGACCTAAAACTCACCGGAATACAATCAAATAATGATGGTGCAGTGACTGGCTATTATTTGGATGTTGTTGTTCCGATCAATTAGGAGGTGTTTTTATTGATCCAAGTTTTTCAGTACGACGTTAATTTTCTCCTCACAGATATTCTCATAGTAGAGGAAATCGACAAAGAAGGTAACTACGTTTTACCAGAAAACACGACTACAATTGCGCCACCGGAAGGTTTGTATAAACCGAAATTTTATCCGGACGAAAAGGTGTGGAAGGAGACGGCTACAAAAGAGTACATTGAAAGCTTGCAGCCTCCGGAGCCTGAGCCAGACATAACTGATCTATTGAAAAAACAAAATGCCTTGCTCTCACTGCAAATTGCACGCCTTCAGGCCGATGTTGAAGCGTTAAAAGGGGGCGGAGCATCATGAAGTATCCCACGCTTGCGGATATAAAACAATTCTATGATTGGGGGTGTTACACGGATGATGAGATGCGAGAGTATGTAAGGATCGACTGGATCACCCCGGCAGAATATGAAGAAATAACAGGCCGAAGCTACGATAAGCCATCTCTCAGTGTGGATTTAGGAATGACAAGCGCCCAATAAGGGTGTTTTTATTTTGCCTCAGGGGAGGTGAATACGATGTGAGAACAGGAGGATTAGGGGACATGACGCAAGCGAATGATTATGATGTTTTACAAAAAGAAATCGCAGAAATTAAAGCAGATCAAAAAACACAAGATCAGCGGATTACTACTCTCGAAAGGACGTCTGACCGACATGATCAGCAGATCATTTCAATCAATGAAAAGCTGAACAAGATCGAGGAAAACACAACTTGGATCAAGCGCAGCATCACTGGCGCGATCATTACAGCGGTCAGCACCGGAATCATCGGCGGCGCAATCGCTGTTTTTTATAATCTACTGCAGAAATAAGGAGGAAAAACAATATGAAAAACTTAGACAAAGGCACGGTCGTCCGGACGGTGCTTCTTTTTATTGCATTGGTAAACCAGACATTGATCATGTTTGGAAAGGCAGCTTTGCCGATCAGCGAGGACCAGGTCAACACGCTGGCAGATGCTTTGTATTTGGCCGGCTCTGCGGCATTCACCATCGTTACGTCTATTGCCGCCTGGTATAAAAACAACTATGTTACCGAGAAAGGAAAACTGCAAAAAGAGGCATTGAAAGAAAAAGGATTGACGAAATAAGGTTGCCGGCTGGCAGCCTTTTTTATTTAAAAGATTAGGAGTGATTTCAAATGGCAGTTTCTTTACAAAAATTGATTGATCGTTCTGTCCGTAACATGGGGTCAGGAATACACCCTGTTGTGAAAGAGACCGCAATCGAAGTGATCAAGCGTGCCTATAAAGAAAAAATCTACGTTCAAATTACATCGGGTTACCGTTCTTTTGAAGAACAAAATAGATTGTACGCGCAGGGAAGGACAGCTCCTGGGAATATTGTTACGAATGCTAAAGCGGGTCAGTCAAACCATAATTATGGTTTAGCGGTTGACTATGTTCTGCTTTCTTCTGATGGAAAAAAAGCGCTCTGGACTGTAAATAGCAAATGGCGCAGAGTCGCTCAGATTGCAAAAGCCCTGGGCTTTGCATGGGGCGGAGATTGGAAAAGCTTTAAAGACTACCCGCATTTAGAAATGATGGGCGGTTTGACTTTAGCACAATTGCAAGCTGGGAAGCGTCCGAAATTAAAATCAAAGGTAAGCAATCCGACACCAGCAAAGAAGCCGGAAAAGAAATCATCTTCCAGCGGTGGCCGGGCAATCGTCAAAACCATCCAGTCCACTTTAAATAAGCGGTACGGCTTAAAAATTAAGGTGGACGGCTACCCAGGGCCGGAAACGCGAAAAGCCTTGCTGAAGGGGTTCCAAACTGAATTAAACAAACAATTTAATGCCTGTCTTGTCGTGGATGGGCTGTGGGGGCCGAAAACTCGCGCGGCTGCCGTGAACGTCCGTAAAGGTGCAAGAGGGAACCTGACCTGGATTCTGCAAGCTTTGCTGATCTGTCAAGGTTATGATGTGAACGGCCTTGATTCAATCTTTGGTAATGGTCTTGAGAAAGCCGTTAAAGCCTTCCAAAAAGCGAAGGGTCTTTCTGTGGATGGCATTGCCGGAAAAGCTACCTGGACAAAATTGTTTTCATAAAAAAGGCCCCCGCTTGGGGGCTTTATTTCAGCAGTTGAAGTATTCTTTTAGAAAATCATAAAAAGTTGGCCAAGTTTCCTGTAGCTCTCCTTTTAAAAGCAGTTCATCTCCGCCTTCAAAATTCACGTTATAAACTTTGTCCGTTACTGTATCAAGCACTAAAATAGCATTTGCAGACATTTCACTTAGTACAAGGAAGTTATCAGGAAAGCCGTGCTCAAAACGCGTGGTCTTTGTATAGGATTCAATATTATTCTCTTCATCTATAATATCTAACAATTCAAAAGGAATGTTTTCTTCCCAAAATGGGCCGGCATACTGGCTATAAAATTCAAGGAAAGTATCTGATACCTTTACGTCTAACCTTTTTAAAACCTCTTTTACTTCATCTTTATCTTCCCGTTTATAAATATCTTCTCCGAGAACTTGATCTAATTTTTCAGGTAAAATGCTCATTTTATTTCCCTCCTAAAGCTTCATTTCCTCTTACTTTCCAATAGTTTATAGAATCGACTTTTTGAAAAGCTGCCCTGGTTCCTTCATCCATCGGGTGATAGGGGTTTAACTTACCTTTGTATGGATGCAGAGGAGCCTTTTTGGCGTTACTGATGTTATGGTATCTGGTTGAGGCTTCAAACAATGGCCCAACACCTTTTTGTTGTGAGTGGTGTAACGTCGCAACGCTACCCTTTTCATCAAGGATAGGGGCTAGACCGTATTTTGCTGAAGCCTCTGCATTTGTCAACCCACGGCCTTTTTTCGCGCCTTTGGTTCGTACCATATTCCAGTCTACATCGCTTCTTTGATAGACTTTATAAGTATATCCCGTTCCGTCTTTACCCGCATTATATTCCACACTTCGTTTAAAATATTTGTTTTTCTCGTAGACTTTTAAATGCCTGTAAGAACTTGCATCTGTCTTTTTAGTAACGTTGCCTGGTGCTCTTGCATTCAACCTACCGCTAACACCACGTAAACCAAAAGCCCCAAGCATAGATAAAGCATTGTTAAGGTTTTGTTCGCGCCTTTCCTCAGATATCTGATTCCCGAACATATCCCGGCCGGTAATCGTTTCGCTGAAACCGTTTGCGGCGGCGAGGCCGTATAAACCTTTCTCAGAGTTTTTCAAAGCCTGGAACGTCTTCGGCGTTTTGTAGGCCGCAAGCGCTTTGTCAGCTGTCGATATTGCTTTTTCTGCTTTGTACATGCTGTAGGCGCCTTTAATTCCTTTGGCTCCTTTACCGAACCAGCCGACAACAGGAATGTACCCAGCCGCGCCCATCGCTCCTGCTGCGACACGCTCACCATCCGTCAGTTTTTCACCTGTCACCGGGTCAACGCCTTCAGCAGCCCTTTTATAATCATAGTACCCACTGATTTCTCCTAGAAATGTTCCGCCGGCATCCAACGCTTTTTCATACCAAGGACGGTTTGCAAGCTCTTGCTGCTTTTTCGCTAGTTCTTCCTGTTCCTTTGCGATCCGGCGGCCTTCGGCCTGATCTTTTTTGAACTGGATATAGTTTGTTGCATTCTTATGTACGTCATCTTTTAGTTGGTAGGCTTCGCTACTTCGGTAAGCTTTGGCATCATAATGAATTGGCGAAGCGTCTTTTCCCTTGCCGGTCGCATCAATGAGTGCGGTATAGTCGGCGACGACCATTTGTTGATTGATTTCAGATGCTGAGTACTCTTCTTTGAGAGCTGCGTCAAGATCATCAACAGCTTTGATTGTTTCTTTGCGTTCATCGTTTGCATCATTAATATGCTGCTTAAATTTTTCAGAAGAAAAGACTTCTAAAGGCAGTATATCATGGATGTCTTGCAAGATCCTTTTCAGGTCTTTTTTCTGGTGGGACACCATTGCCTTAGCATTTTTAAGGGCATTGTTAAGCTGATTCTCTAAGAACTCCATATCGACAAATGTGTCTCCGGCCAGTTTGGCATCGGCTACAGCATCGGAAATGCTGTCCAGGAACTTAGTTTGCATATCAATTAGGTCGATCCAGTCATTAACTATCCCGGCCTGATCTCTATAAAATGCTTTGATCTTGTCAGCTCCCTCACCCTGAAAGTCATCCCCTAAGTCGGCCATGCCTTGAAAGGCTTTTTTCAGATTGACAAACTGCTCCCTTGTGCTTTTGTACTCTTTGGATCGTGCCTCCATTGCAGCTAATAAAGTTTTAGATTCAAAGATTTTCATTCATCAAACCCTTTCAAAAGACTTATTCAAAAACGAGTTTACCACTTTATAGAAAAGAATTGGTGAATAAATCCTGCCGATTACTGAAAATGAATCATAATGATTAGGTCAAACAACCCGAATGAACGGGTAGTCTGCTCTATGAGGTTAGCAAAATATGGTTGTCAAAAAATGATCTTTTCTGTAAAATAATTACCATGAAATTAAGAGAAAGTAAAATATTTTAATTTGTCTGAAGAATTTTAATCTTGAGAGAAAGGAAGGGGCAAATGTGGAAAAGATAGCGTATGAAAAAATAGGGCAGAGGATTAATGATTGGTATAAGGTGATCAAACAAAACGATATTCCTAAAGCGACTGAAATGCGGGAGGAAATTCAAGATAAGCTGCCGCACATGGAAGAAAACCAGGAGGTTTTAATCTATTTTAATTTGATTGATTCTCGCTATAAGCTTTTAATAGAAAAATATAATGAGTCTGGCGACTTGTTAGCAGAAATTAGTCCGGAATCCGTGGAAGCTCAGACCGACCACATGATTCAATATTATTTTTATTTCTTTTCAGGCATGTACGAGTATTATAAAAAGAACTTCACCAAGGCAATCAATTTTTACAGAATCGCTGAAAACCGACTGATCAAAATTGATGATGAGATTGAAAAAGCGGAGTTTCACTATCAAATGGCAATTGCATATTATGAAATAAGACAGCATTTCTTTTCATTAAATCATGCAGAAAAGGCGTTAGATTCGTACAAAGCTCATGAATCCTACACAAATAGGGTACTTAAATGTAAAATGATCATTGCAGCCAATCAAGTTGAACTGGAACGTTATGAAGATGCTGAAAAGATCTACAAGCTTGTTTTAAATACGGCTTCATCAAAGGGAGACCGATTAACAGAAAGCTTTGCATGCTTTAATTTGGGTGTATGTTATGAGCGAAGAGATTTGTTATCTGAGGCTAAAAGATATTTTGAACAGGCTGCAAGTATCCATGAAAGCGAAAATTCAGTGTTCGGCATACGAAGCATGTACATGTTGAGCCGGGTTAATTACAAGTTGAATTTATCTAAGGAAGCCCGCAAGTGGTACAGTAAAAGCCTTGAACGTGCTATAGAAGAAGACGACAGAGTATATAAGGCCAAGCTTAAACTCATATACTCTTTATATGATCAGCGTGATTTGCTCACCATTGAAAACGCGTTAGAGTATTTGAAAAATAAAAAGTTGTGGGCAGACGTAGCAGATCTCACTTTTAATATCGCAATATTTTATAAAAAGCAGGGAGATAGTGACATTGCGGCGAAATATTTCGAGGAAGCATGTCGCGCTAAAGATCAAATTCTTAAACTAACGGGGGAATTATGATGAAAAAAGTAAAAGCGATTATTACTATTGCTGTACTTGGAAGTGTCGTGGCATTTGGGTTATCGCACGTTTCATCTAATGCAGATCAGCAATCGCCAATAAAGGTTGCTGAGAGTGCAATTTTTGGGTGATATTGAGATTTATTGCCCTTCTCAAAATGGGAAGGGTTTTTTCTTTTTCCTTAATTAGATTAATATTAGAGAAGGGGGTCGAATCCCTTCTCTTATTTAATTTAGCGCTTAAACTATATGTCTATTATCGGAACCAACGTTCCGCCGCCTACCCAAATTGCGGAAATTTGGCCGAGGGCTGTCAGAACAGCTGGATCGGCGCTTGTAGCGGCAGCGAACATGCTGGCGGCAGAACCGGCTAGAGAAATTCCGGAAAATCCTGAGCCGTCAAGACCTGTAATAGCCCCGGCGAATGTCAGGACAATCGCGGCAATGGCGGGAGACAGGGGAACGGAATGGGCAACAGCCAATCCGAGGTCGTTTACAATTCTGTTCGAGAATCCCGGAATGTCGGCCGTCAAAACTTCCTTAAAACCTGTATCGCCCAGGTAGAAAAAAGCGGCAATCGGAATGACGGGGGCAAACACTTTAAAACCGAATTGAAACCCGTGAATGAAATAAGCGGTGATTTTCTCAAGGCAGCGGTGCTTGTAGACGATAAAATGGATAAGAATGAGGACGAAAACGGCTGTTCCGCCGATTAGCGCTGTCGCTTCTTCTCCTTGGAGGTCTAGGATCAACATAAGGGCAATATCGCCGATGAATATCATCGGCACGACGAATGCGAGCCATTTTCTCGCAGCCGGACCAAGCAGCGGTTCGGGAGCGTCTTGCTGCACGCCGGCCGGATCAATCCCTGAAACTGTGCGCTCCTTTTTCAGCATGAAAAAGGCTGTAACCGTCGTTGTCAAACCCATGACGAGGACGAGCGGAACACTTGCGGCCATCACTTCTGCAACCGGGACACCAGCCGCATCACTCGTCAGTTTTGGCGCTGCTTGAATAATGAAATCTCCTGACAGGGCGAAGCCGTGGCCGAACAAATTCATCGCTGCCGCCGTGGCTATCGGTGAAAGGCCGGCTTTAAGCGCAGCGGGCAAAAGCACGGCTCCGACGAGAGCAACGGCAGGGGAAGGCCAGAAAAAGGATGAAATGATAAACATCAGAGCTCCGGTAATCCAGTAGGCCAGAGCAGGCCCTTTTATCCACTTGGCGATGGGGGTGATCATCGTTTCATGAATCCCCGATTTGGTCAGGAGCTCACTCATGGAAACAACGAAGCAAATGATAAAAATGGTCGGGAGAAGTTCGCGGGCTGCATAGATTAAGCTGTTAAATACGCCGATGACAGAAGCGCTGAAGGAATGGGTCGCCATTAGGGAAATGAAAAACACTCCGGCAAGCGAGATGCATGTCGTGTCAAGGCGGAGAAGCATAAACACAAGAATGGCGGCAATGAACGCCAAATACAAAAAATGAACGGACGTCAGTTCAAGATCCATTTCCAATCCCCCTGTATCATGACCTCATACAGCTTATTCCTGGGCTGCAAGAGTGTGAAGGAGGGCCATTTCCCCGGAAATAAAAAAACTGCCGAAAAGGCAGTTATTGGACGGAATGATAGGAAGAAATATAGGACGGCCTGGAAAAGATCGTTCCGCCTTTGTTGATTCCTGCTGAAGATTGTTCTTTTTTGTGTGCTTCTTTGAATGAGTTTGAATTTTTCCAATCCTGAAAGGCCTGTTCTGATTCCCAGAGCGATAACACGATATAGGTGTCGCTTTCTTGCGGCCTGAGCACGCGAAGCGCTTTAAACCCCGGCTGATTTTCGATTTTTCCCGCCCTGTTTTTAAAACGGGTTTCAAACAAAGGTCTGCCTTCAGGTGTCACAGGGATGTTGTTGAGGACGACAAAACCGGACTCTCCCAATTCCCCGGACCGGTCGATGATTTCGTAGCGGTGAGGAGCCTGGAAAACGCTCTCTCCTTCCGTTTCGTGAAAAAGAAGCGCAGAATCGTAGCTTTTCATAAACAGCATGTTTTCAAGACCGTGTTTTTCAGCGATCTTTTTTAAAAAATCAACGGTTCCGTATGTCATGTAAAAATTCATTTTACCCACCCCTTTTCTGATAGTATAACAAAAGGCCGTTTTAAAATTCTATCAAGGAAATGAATAAATGCGAAAACATAATCTGAAGAAAAAATTCCCATACTAGCTATAGAAAGGAATGAGGTGAACAGATGAAAAAAAGATTTTTCATTCCAATTATCATAACTGCTGCCATTATCCTATTATCATTAATCGGCTATATTACGATCATTTTTCTGGGGGATTACGTCATTGATGAAAAGAAGCTGATTTTCCATGCTTCTTCTAAAATCGTCGACCAAAATGGTGAAGAGGTCGCAAGCCTTTATACCGAAAACAGAAGACCGGTTTCCATCGATGAAGTGCCGGATAACGTTCAACATGCGTTCATCGCTGTTGAAGATCAACGCTTTTATGAGCACCATGGCATCGACTTTAAATCGGTGACGAGGGCCGTCTACAAAGATATATTAGCCGGCGGCAAAGTAGAAGGTGGAAGCACGATCACACAGCAGCTGGCTAAAAATATTTTTTTAACAAATGACAAAACGTTTTTAAGAAAAACAAAAGAAGTCATCATCGCGATTAATTTAGAACGGGATTACAGCAAGGACAAGCTCCTTGAAATGTACTTGAACCAGCTTTATTTCGGACACGGTGTTTACGGGATTCAGGCGGCCGCAAACTATTTTTTCGATAAAGATGTAAAAGATTTAACAGCGGCCGAAGGAGCGGTTCTCGCCTCGATTCCCAAGGCGCCGAGCACATATTCACCCATTCTCCACCCGGATAAAAGCAGAGAGAGGCGCAATGTCGTCCTCAGCATGATGAATGAGCAGGGGTATCTCAGCTCAAAAGAAACGGTCAGGGCGCAGGGAAGCACGCTGGGCCTTCACGTAAAAGAAAAATCAAAAACGCCTTGGCTCGACAGCTATATTGACCTTGTCATGAAAGAGGCGGAAGACAAATATTCCATTTCAAGCGAGCAGCTCCTTCAAGGCGGATACACGATCACTGTACCGCTTGACACCTCAATCCAAAAAGCAGCCTATACGCTGATGAAAGAGGACGGCTATTTTCCGGGTACAGACAATAAAGCCGAAGGCAGCGCCGTTTTTATCGACAATAAGACAGGCGGTGTTGTTGCAGCTCTCGGAGGGAGGGATTATCTTCCGAAGGGCTATAACAGAGCGACCGCTCCGCGGCAGCCCGGCTCGACGTTCAAGCCTCTTGCCGTCTACGGGCCGGCTCTTGAAGAAAAGCTCTATAAACCGTATTCTCTGCTTGAAGATAAACAGCTTTCATATGAAGGCGGCTACTCCCCGAAAAATTATGACGGAAAGTATGAAGGAAAAGTCTCGATGGTGGATGCTTTGACATACAGTAAAAACGCTCCCGCTGTTTGGACGCTGAATGAGATCGGTGTTGAAACCGTCAAGCCTTATCTCAGCCGTTTGGGGATGAACCTTCCTGATGACGGCCTCGCGCTGGGGCTGGGCGGGCTTGAAACAGGCGTATCGCCGCTTGAACTCGCCGGCGCATACAGGACATTTGCCAATTCAGGAAAATATGATGAGCCGTTCTTTATTAAAAAAATTACGGATGAGACCGGGAATGTGCTGTACCGCCATCAAGAAAAACCGGAAAAGGTTTTTAGCAAACAGACGGCCTGGAACATGACGCGCATGCTTCAAGAGGTTGTCAAAAGCGGAACCGGGAAAGCCGGCGAATTTTCTGGAGAGGTGGCCGGGAAAACGGGTTCCACTACGTTTACCGGTAAAGAAGGCGGTACAAAAGACGCCTGGTTTGCCGGCTATACCCCCGAAGTGACAGGGGCTGTCTGGATGGGCTATGACAGGACGGATAAAACCCATTATTTAAAAGGCGGAAGCTCTTATCCGACAAGGCTGTTTAAAGACATATTAAAACGCTCCGGCCAGCAGCCGTCCGCATTTCAAAAACCGGAAGGGATCAAGGATCTGGACCGTCCGATTCATCTTGAAGACCTGGAAATCGCGACAGCAGACTACACCTTTTCACCTATGGGACTGATTACGGTGTCACTAAAATGGCATGAACAAGAGGATAAAAGAGCCGAATACCGAATATATGAAAAGAAAAACGGAAAAGAAACATTGATCGATACCGTAAAAGGAACGGGAAGCTATGACATCCCGTATGCCAATGTTTTTTCCGGTGCTTCATACAAAATTGTTCCATACAATCCGCAAACGAAAACAGAGGGGGAAGGGACCGATTTTATCGAACCGAATATATTTCCTTCGGGTCATTAGGAACACGAAATTCATCAATTTTTTGAACAATAAGTCTCATGAGTATACCGTTCAGCAAAAAAACGGTATATTTGAAGGAGTAATTTTGCGAACGTATGGTTGCAGCTTGAAAGGTGGAAATCAGTGTGAAAAACGACAATGCTTTTAATGACGCGTTTTTAAAAGCGTGCCGCGGAGAAAAAACCGCCCATGTGCCCGTTTGGTACATGAGGCAGGCCGGCAGATCGCAGCCGGAATACCGGGCGTTAAAAGAAAAATACGGACTGTTTGACATTACGCATCAGCCTGAGCTGTGCGCTTATGTGACAAGGCTTCCTGTCGAACAGTACGGGGTGGATGCGGCGATTCTTTATAAGGACATCATGACACCGCTTCCAGGAATTGGCGTAGACGTTGAGATTAAAAACGGAATCGGCCCTGTGATCGATCAGCCGATCACTTCGCTTGCCGATGTTGAAAAACTCGGCGAGCTTGAGCCGGATGAACATATTCCCTATATTCTCGAGACGATCAGACTGCTGACTAAGGAGCAGCTGAACGTCCCGCTGATCGGTTTTACAGGTGCGCCGTTTACATTGGCAAGCTATATGATCGAAGGCGGTCCATCTAAAAACTACAATAAAACAAAAGCGTTTATGTACAGTCAGCCTGAGGCGTGGTTTAAATTGATGAAAAAACTGGGCGAAATGGCGGCCGTTTATGTGAAGGCGCAAATCCGCGCCGGCGCAAAAGCGATTCAGGTGTTTGATTCATGGGTCGGAGCGTTGAATGCGGCTGACTACCGCCGCTACATCAAACCGACGATGGATGTGTTGTTTAAAGAGCTTAAACAAGAAGGTGTGCCATTGATCATGTTCGGTGTTGGCGCAAGCCACCTTGCCCGCGACTGGCATGACCTTTCCCTCGACGTCGTCGGCCTGGACTGGCGGATGAGCATTCAGGAAGCAAGGGACAAAGGGCTGACCAAAACCCTCCAGGGAAATCTCGATCCGTCGATTCTGCTTGCGCCGTGGGATGTCATCGAGGCGAGAACAAAGGAAATTCTCGATCAGGGCCTGCTGACAGATCGGTTTATTTTCAACCTCGGCCACGGTATCTTCCCTGAGGTGAGCCCTGAGACGCTGAAAAAGTTAACGGCATTTGTTCATGAGTATTCCGCCTCCAAAAAATCGAGCCTGATTTCATGAGCATTTCAGTTGGTCTTTACGACCTGAACTGTCAAAATACGAATAGATAAAGATCTGTAAAGAGGTGTTCATGTTGGGTAAAAAGAAAATGGGGCTTCTCGTCATGGCATACGGAACGCCATACAAGGAAGAAGACATTGAACGTTATTACACGCATATCAGGAGAGGCAGAAAACCTGAGCCGGACATGCTTCAGGACTTGAAAGACCGCTATCAGGCGATCGGCGGCATTTCCCCGCTGGCGAAGATTACCGGCGAGCAGACAAGTCAGCTTGAAAAGCGCTTAAACGAGATGCAGGATGATGTGACCTTTAAAGCGTATATCGGTCTTAAGCATATTGAGCCGTTTATTGAAGACGCCGTTCAGGACATGCATAAAGACGGCATAACAGAAGCGGTCAGCATCGTCCTGGCGCCCCACTTTTCCACATTCAGCGTCCAGTCATACAACAAGCGGGCAAAGGAGGAAGCGGATAAGCTGGGCATCAAGATCACATCGATTAACAGCTGGTATGATGAGCCGAAATTTATCAGCTACTGGGCGGATCAAATCAAAAAAACGTACGCGCAAATGCCGCCTCTAGAAAGGGATAACGCTGTCCTGATCGTATCGGCCCACAGCCTGCCCGAAAAAATCGTTGATTTAGGAGATCCATATCCGGATCAGCTCAAAGAATCAGCCCGCCTTATCGCTGAACAAGCGGGTGTGGCGGATTATGCGGTCGGCTGGCAAAGCGAAGGCAACACTCCTGATCCTTGGCTTGGACCTGATGTGCAGGATTTGACGCGGGACTTATCAGAGCAAAAAGGCTACAGCGCTTTTGTCTACGCGCCTGTCGGTTTTGTGGCCGACCATTTGGAAGTCCTGTACGATAACGACTATGAATGCAAAGTTGTCACAGATGATGTCGGAGCCAGCTACTACAGGCCGGAAATGCCTAATGCAAAACCGCAATTTATCGACGCATTAGCAGATGTTGTGCTGAAAGAATTGGACAAAGAAGAACAGTAAAGAAGGCGATTTTATATGAGTGGAGAACGCAGGAAGATTGTCATTATCGGCGGCGGTATTACCGGGTTGGCCGCCGCCTTCTACTTGGAAAAGGAAATCAAAACGAACGGCCTTCCGGCTGAAGTGACGCTTGTTGAGGCGAGTCCGAGATTAGGCGGAAAGATTCAGACCGTCCACAAAGACGGATATGTAATTGAGAGGGGCCCGGATTCATTTTTGGAACGAAAACAGAGCGCTCCGCAGCTTGTCAAAGATCTCGGACTCGAGCATTTGCTTGTCAACAATGCGACAGGCCAGTCTTATGTTCTCGTCAATGAGACGCTCTATCCGATCCCGGAGGGGGCTGTAATGGGTGTGCCGACGAAAATCGGGCCTTTTTTGACAACCGGCCTGTTTTCTTTTCAGGGAAAGCTGAGGGCGGGGATGGATTTGCTTCTTCCCGCAAGCAAGCCTCAGGAAGACCAGTCGCTCGGTGAGTTTTTCAGAAGACGCGTCGGCGGGGAAGTGGTTGAAAACCTGATTGAGCCGCTGCTCTCAGGCATTTATGCCGGAGATATCGACCGCCTCAGCCTGATGTCAACCTTCCCGCAGTTCTACCAGACCGAGCAGAAATACAGAAGCTTGATCGTCGGTATGAAAAAGTCGCGCGGCCGTCAAGGCAGCCAAAAGCCGGCGGGCAAAAAGAAAGGCCAGTTTCAAACCTTGAAAACCGGACTGCAGACCATTGTAGAAGAACTGGAAAAACAGCTTGAACGGACAAAGATTTACAAAGGCACAAAAGTAGTCAAGATCAAGCACGCCGCAGGCGGATACAGCTTGAAGCTTGACAACGGAACCGTGCTCGACGCCGATGCAGCCGTGGTCACCGCTCCGCATAAAGCCGTTTCGCAAATGTTTCAAGATGAAGATTGGCTGAAAGGTCTGCAGAAAATGGTTTCGACATCTGTCGCCAATGTGGCGCTGGGCTTTCCAGAGGAAGCTGTCCAGATGGAGCATCAAGGCACAGGCTTCGTCATTTCAAGAAACAGTGACTTCTCTATCACCGCCTGCACATGGACAAACAAAAAATGGCCGAGCACCACGCCGGAAGGCAAAGTTCTGTTAAGGGCTTACGTCGGCAAAGCCGGTGATGAGTCGGTTGTCGAGCAGTCGGACAAAGAAATGGTCAAGATCGTGCTCGACGATCTGAAACGGATCATGAACATCGAAGGCGAGCCGGAAATGAGCTGTATCACAAGATGGAATGAAGCCATGCCGCAGTATCATGTCGGCCATCAAAAAAGAATAAAAGAAATACGGGAAGGGCTTCAAACCTCGTATCCCGGAATTTTTGTGACAGGCGCTTCTTTTGAAGGTGTCGGAATTCCGGATTGCATCGATCAAGGCAAACAAGCCGTCAAAGATGTTCTTTCCCACCTGTTTGAAAAAGCAGAATAAGAGCAAAGCTGACCGACCGAAATCGGCGGCTTTTTTTTTGCCCTTTTCATGATCACATAATCAAAGGCTGGATATGGAAAAACTAACATTTAAATCATTTGCATTTCGCTTGCGGATGTGGTAAATTACTCTCTGTACTTATTGACCAAAATGTTCAAATAGTCATTTTTGGGGTGAGAAAGCATGAGCAAAGACCGGAAAATACTGATTATTGAAGCGGCGACAAAATCATTCACACAATTTGGATACAAAGCGACGACAATGGATTTAGTGGCAAAGCTTGCAAATGTCGGGAAGGGCACCATCTATACCTTTTTCAAAAATAAGGAGGAACTGTTCGGCGAAATTTTTTCATCGCTGCTGATTGAAATGAAGCAAACGGCAGATCAAGCGATCGACCCTGAACTGCCGTTTCATGAAAATGCTCATCGCGCGATGATGGCCATTTTGGAGTACAGAAAGAAACATCAGCTGACGATTAAAATCTTTCAGGAGGCAACGGAGCTGGGCACCCCCGCCGCCCGGGAAGTGACTGAAAAGCTGGAGCGGATGGTGATCAACTACATTAAGAAAAAAATAAAAGAAGCGGTTAAAAATGACGATATAAGACCGTGTGATCCCGAACTGAACGCATTTGTCATTTTTAAGCTTTACATTGCGCTTATCTTTGATTGGGAAAGACACCATGAACCGCTGAAGAAAGAAGAAATTGCAGAAATGCTGAAAATGTATATTTTAAAAGGATTGTCAAACTAGATAATCCTTCCTTTTTTTAGGTGTGCGGCCAAATCGATAGATCCGGCCGTTGATTAGGAGGCGTATCAACCATGAATGTTTTAAAAAACCAGTGGAGAGAACTGATCACAAATAAAAAACTGCTCATCTCTGTCATCGGGGTTCTCTTTATTCCGCTGATCTACAGCAGCGTTTTTTTGGCGGCATACTGGGACCCTTACGGACACGTTGATCAGCTGCCTGTAGCGGTCATCAACTCTGATAAGGGAACAACATATGAAGGAAAAGACCTTCACATCGGCGATGATCTTGTTAAAGAACTGAAAGAAAATGATAAATTTGACTGGCATTTTACAACGAAAGATGAAGCGCTGCAAGGCCTGCAAAATGAAGAATATTATATGGTTGTGGAAATTCCTGAAAACTTCTCAAAAAACGCCAGCACTGTGTTGGACAAAAAGCCGAAAAAGCTTGATCTGATTTATCATACAAACGCCGGACGCAACTATGTCGGCGCTCAGATCAGCGACAAGGCGATTGAGCAGCTGCAGCATTCAGTCGGCTCGGAAATCAGCGAACAGTACGTCAAAGTGATCTTTGATAACTTCGGTAAGATTGCAAAAGGTCTGGGAGAAGCAAGCGCTGGAGCCGGAAAGCTTGATAAAGGCTTAAAGGATGCAAAAGACGGCAGCGAAAAGATCAAAAAGGGTCTGGAAGAATTGGCGAAAAGCCAGCTGCAGTTTAACAAAGACGGCATGGAGAAGTTCGGTAAGGCGTTTCATACGCTCAATGAAAAAATCCATGACCTTGATTCTGCCCTCGGACAGTTCCAGGAAAAAAGCGGTCAGCTGTACAGCGGTGCACAAGAGCTTCAGCAAGGCATGCCGCAGCTGGTGGCAGGCTTAGAGCAGCTCAATGACAAGGCCCAGCAAATCAGCAAATTCGAACAATCGATTTCAGATGAGAAGATTGCGCAGCTGGAAAAGGCGCTCACAAACGCCGAGAAGGCGAAAAAAGACATCGGCCAAATGTCAAACGACTTGACACAGCTGGAACAAGCATTGAAAAACCAAAAAACTGAAGTCAAACAAATTATTGAATCAAGCAACATGCTGACAAAAGAACAAAAAGCGGCTCTTTCAAAACAGGTCGATCAGCGGATGGGAGAGGTGAAACTCCCTGAACTGGAACAGCTGAAAGAGCGGATTCCGGATATGAGCAAGCTTCCTGATCTTTCTGTTATGAAACAGCAGCTTCAGGAGCTTAAAAAGTTCCCTTCCCAGGCGAACCAGCTTTATACCGGATCGGTAAAGATCCAAAAAGGACTCGACACCTTGACAAACGGGCTTGGGGCTTATAACGAAAAGTTCGCAGAAGCGAAAAGCGGGTCTTCAAAGATTGCCGAAGGCAGCCAGACATTGACCGGCAAGTTTGGCGAACTGCAAAGCTCATCCAAGAAGCTGGAGGATGCTTCTTTCAAGCTGTCTGACGCAATGAAGAATTTGGACGATGGGCTTGGCAAGCTGAAAGACGGCAGCGGGGAGCTTTCCGACAAGCTGTCTGATGCGGCGGATGAGACGGGTGATATCAAAGCCGGGGAAAAGAACTATAATATGTTTTCTGATCCTGTGGATGTCAAAGGCGACAAGATCGATCCGGTATCAAATTACGGCACAGGATTGACCCCGTACATTTTATCGCTCGGATTATTTGTCGGCGCCCTCATGATCACCGTTGTGTTTGATGTCAAACAACCTTCAAGCAAGCCCGAATCGGCGTTTGGCTGGTTCATCAGCAAATTCAGCGTGCTTCTTCCAGTTGGTATTCTGCAAGCGGTCATCGCCTGCACGATTATTCTTTGGGGAATCGGACTTGAAGTGCAAAGCGTCTGGAGATTTTATTTGTTCAGCATCATTATGAGTATTACCTGTCTTGCGCTCATTCAATTTTTGGCGGCGACGATGGGAAATCCCGGCCGGTTCATCGCCGTTATTCTGCTCGTCCTGCAGCTTGGCGGAAGCGGCGGAACATTCCCGATCGCCCTCGTTCCAAAATTCTTCCAAGTGATTCATGCGGCGCTGCCGATGACTTACAGCATTGCAGGCTACAGAGCGGTGATTTCAAGCGGAGATTACGGTTATATGTGGGAACAGGCCGCTGTCCTCGGCGGTGTTGCCCTGCTCATGATGGCTTTAACGCTCATCTATTTTAAAGTGCTGCTCAGCAAAGGAAAAATCGAGGAGCAGCCTGCATAAGGAAAAAACACCTTTTTAGCCCTTTATAGGTCTAAAAAGGTGTTTTTTTTATGCCGGAAACTGTTCAGCTGCCAATCCTCTTTCTCCTGTTTTAGGAAACAGGCACACCCCATTTCACAAGCAGTCCGGTATATGTAAAGCCTCCGCCAAAGCCGAAAAGGAGCAGTGTGTCTCCAGTTTTGAGTTTTCCGTTTTTCACGGCTTCATCAAGTGCAAGGACAATCGAAGCGGAAGACGTATTGCCAAACCATTCAACACTTGTCAGCGCTTTTTCAATCGGGATTCCCGATTTTTCGCAGATCGATTCGATCATCCGCAAATTTGCGCTGTGCGGTACGAACCAATCGATGTTTTCAAGAGACATTTCCGCTTGTTCGAGCAGTGCATGAATGCCCTCTGGTACGGTGCGGACAGCCCATTTGTATACTTCACGCCCGTTTTGAACCATTTTCCCTTCTCCTGCAAGCGGATCTCCTTTTAGATCACTTCTCAAGCCGGTCCTGTACAAGTGCCGGGCGCCGTCGCCTTTCGTGCCTTGGACAAATGTGATGAAGTCTGCAGCTGTTTCATCATGCTCGACAAGCAGTGCGCCGGCCCCGTCCCCAAACAATACGCATGATGAGCGGTCTGTATAATCGGTCACTTTTGATAATGTCTCACCGGCAACCACAAGGACTTTCCGGTGCAATCCCGAAGTGATGAGCCCGTTGGCCATGTGCAGGCCGTATGTTAACCCGGCACATGTTGCATTGACATCGACCGCACCGGTATCCGACCATCCGAAATGCTCCTGAATTTGGCAGGCTGTGCTCGGAAACGCGTAGTCGGCCGTTGTTGTGGAGACGATGATCATATCGACATCATCAAGTGTGCCGTGATATCTGTTTTGTAAATTTTCTATCGCCTGAATGCAAAGGTCTGATGTGAATTCCTGTTCGTCAGCCAGCCGTCTTTCTTTCATGCCCGTCCGCTGTGTGATCCATTCATCAGAAGTGTCAACGATTTTTTCCAAGTCCTCGTTTGTCAGCCGCTTTTTGGGAACATAGCTCCCAATGGCCGAGATTCGCGCTTTTGATAAAGTTTTCATGAACTCACTCTCCTTATTTATATTATATCATCAAGTATTAGTATCTGGTACTAATTTGTTATTATGAGGTATACTATAGACATCCAAAGATAGGGGGAATGAAGATGTCATCTGTCGAGGAAACAATGGAGCTTATCAAAGAGCTTGTCTCGATTCCGAGCCCGACCGGAAATACATATGAGATCATACACTATATCGACCAGCTGCTAAAGAAAGAAGGGATTGAAACAAGGCTCAATCATAAAGGCGGGCTGATCGCGACGATTCCCGGGCGCGACAGGACACGCCACCGGATGCTGACGGCGCATGTTGATACACTTGGCGCAATGGTGAAAGAGATTAAGTCAGACGGAAGGCTGAAAATAGACTTAATCGGCGGCTTTCATTACAATTCGATCGAAGGTGAATATTGCAGAATTGAAACGGCTTCCGGAAAAACATACACGGGCACGATCTTAATGCATCAAACATCTGTTCATGTATATAAAGACGCCGGGAAAGCCGAACGGAACCAGAAAAACATGGAGGTCCGCATTGATGAGCCTGTCCGGGATGAAAAAGACACCAGGGCGCTCGGCATTAATGTAGGGGATTTTATTTCCTTTGATCCGCGGGTTGAAATCACGCGGAGCGGATTTATCAAATCGCGGCATTTGGATGATAAAGCAAGCGTCGCTCTTTTGCTGCAGCTGATCAAAACGATTCATAATAAAAAGATCATATTGCCTTACACAACCCACTTTTTGATTTCGAACAACGAAGAAATCGGTTATGGCGGCAATTCGAACATACCGCCTGAAACAGTCGAATACATGGCCGTTGATATGGGGGCGATCGGTGATGGACAATCGACGGATGAATATACGGTATCCATTTGTGTCAAGGATGCCAGCGGCCCGTATCATTTCGGTCTCAGAAAACGCCTGACCGAAATTTGTGAGAAGCATGGGATCAAATATAAGCTTGATATTTACCCGTACTACGGATCGGACGCTTCGGCTGCCATCAAAGCAGGCCATGACATCGTCCACGGGCTGATCGGCCCGGGAATCGACGCATCCCACGCATTTGAAAGGACGCACCGGACATCTCTGGAGCATACGGCAAACCTTTTGTATCACTACGTGCAGTCGGAAATGGTTTGAGTTCTCGCAAAAAACTCCCAAGGATCGATCCCTTGGGAGAAAAGTTGTGGAAGTCATCTTTTTTCAGGCGTGACCTTTAAACAATTACAGTTCAGGAAGAACGGCCAGAGGAGCAGACTTTCACAGGGGATCCATGCACGTAGCCGGCATGCCTTCCTGATTTGTGAGCGCCGATTTAAAAACCGATCACGAATGTGAAGGGTTGTCGGCAATCTTAATAGAATGACTTACCAGAAGTCATAATGCTTTTTCTTTTTGCAGTGGTCATAGCCATAATCGAATTTCTTATAGTCGTAGTCATAATATTTCTTATAGCAAGGATAGTAGTAGTAATAATAATAGTAGTAGTATTTCTTGCAGTCGTGGTCTTTCTTATGATAGTCGTAATCGTAGTCAAAGTCCTTCTTGCAGTGATCATGATAGTAATACATGATAACTTCCCTCCTGTTCTTATTTGAAGTACAGTACATCGTATGTCAATAGAAGGAAGCTGATTGGACAGGTTTCTTGATTAAATCGTATATTTTTAAAAAAAACGTATGTTTTCCGATAAAGGGAATACATACGTTTTTTCATGCCGTCAGCTGGACATTTTCATGTCAGCGGGTTCAGTTTTATTCAATTCAGCATGTCCTTTGACGGCGTCATATTCGCCTTCCCATTTAGACATGACAACCGCCGCAAGGGCGTTTCCGGTTAGGTTGACAACCGTCCGCGCCATGTCCATAATCCGGTCGACGCCGGCGATAAAGGCAAGACCTTCTACAGGGATGTTGAAGGTTCCAAGCGTCGCCAGAAGAACGACAAACGATGTGCCGGGAACCGCGGCCATCCCTTTTGATGTGACCATCAATACGAGAATCAATGTGAGCTGCTGGACAATGGACAGATCAATCCCATACGCCTGCGCCAAGAACAAGGCGGCGATCGCCTGATACAGGACAGAACCATCCAGGTTGAATGTATAGCCGATCGGTATGACGAAGGAAACGATGCCTTTCGGACAGCCGATTTTCTCCATTTTTTCCATCACGCGGGGCAGGACGGTTTCAGAACTTGAAGTGCTGTAGGCAAGGAGAAGTTCGTCTTTTAAGTATGCCAAAAATTTAAAAATGCTGATGCCGGCCAGTTTGGCGACGATGCCGAAGACGATAATCAGGAAGAAAGCCAGCGCGAAATAGACCAGTAAAACGAGCTTTCCCAGCGACATGAGTGACGAAAAACCGAATTTGGAGACCGTCACACCAATTAAGGCAAAAACGCCGAACGGTGCGAATTTCATGACAATATTGACGACATGAAACATAGCGTGGGAAGTTGCTTCAAAAAAAGACAGCACAGGTTTTCCTTTTTCCCCTATTGCTGCAACCCCAAGGGCGAAAAGGACGGTGAAGCAAATGATCGCCAGAATGTCTCCTTCGGCGAGAGATTGGAAAAAGTTTGTCGGTACAATATGTAAAAAAGTGTCTGCGACCGATTTTGTGCCCGCTTCTTTTTCCGTTTGGACGTATTGGCTGATATCCGTCTTTTCGGCACCCGAAAAATTGACGCCGTGTCCTGGCTGAATAACGTTTGCCAAGAGCAGTCCGAGAACAATGGCAAACGTGGTAATGATCTCAAAGTAAAGAATCGTCCGAAAGCCGAGTCTGCCGACTTTTTTGCCGCTTCCGGCTCCCGCAACCCCAACGATCAAGCTGGATACGACAATTGGAATCACGATCATCTTGATGAGTCTTAAAAATAAGTCACCGACAGGCTGAAGATATGTTGCTACAGCGGGGTTTCCAAACCAAATAGCTCCCACTGCCACACCTAAAATCAGCCCGAGGAATATTTGCGTGGCTAAGCCGATTTTCATTCTTTTCATAGATGCCCTCCCAACAAGTATGTAATTATACTAAAATATTAAATTCGAGATCGTAAATTAAGTATAGCGAAAGAAAAAGCAGCTCGTCCATTAAAAAAATAACATCTGAATATATCGAAAATTCAGATATGAGATCATTTACACAGCTCAAAATCAAACAGGCTCCGAAAGCGGAGCCTATTTTCCCAACCCAGATAGTAAAATGTTATTAAGATAATGAATTTTGACAAAAATCTCTCACTTTATGACTAACTTTGTGACAAAAAAACACCCCGGGGAGCAATTGTCCGCCGAAGTGTATGTCTTAGCATTTATAAATCTTTTAAATTGAGACATTTAGAACACGTATTTCCGTAGCATTCGTGCTGCTCATCAATTTCATTGCCGCATTTGGAACATTTTTTTGAAGGTAAATTTCTGAAAAATTCTGTGATTTTGCCCAGCATTTCAATTCCTCCAATTCGTTTGTTGATTACATTGTATTATAACAGTTTGCGAAAAATCAATATCTGTTTTATGGCAAAACATAAAACATGCAATTTTTAAGAAAAATGGGTATATTGAATAGGGGGACTAAACTCATAAACAATGAGGTGTAAGCAGGATGAAGATCACTGTTATCGGGTGCTATGGAGGGTTTCCGGCCGCAAATGAAGCGACTTCAGGTTATTTGCTTCAATCAGGGAATCGTTCGGTCTTAATCGATTGCGGCAGCGCGGTGTTATCGAAGCTGCAGCAGTTTTTGCCTGTTGAAAAGCTTGATGCCGTTGTGTTATCCCATTATCACCACGACCATATTGCAGACATCGGGCCATTGCAATTTGCCAAACTCGTCGGTTCATTCCTTGGAAAAGGGGAGAATGCGCTTCCGATTTACGGACATCCTTTTGATGAAGAACAGTTTTCAAGGCTTACATATAAAACGCATACTGCGGGCTTGTCATATGATCCCGATCAGCCCTTGACAATCGGTCCGTTTACATTCACATTTTTGAAAACGGTCCATCCTGTCGACTGTTTTGCGATGCGGATTACCGACGGTGTCCACTCGGTCGTTTATACCGCGGATTCGAGCTTTCAGGAAGCGTTCATTCCTTTTAGCGAAGGGGCGGATCTCGTCATCAGCGAGTGCAATTTTTATGCCGGACAGGATGGCGCATCAGCCGGGCATATGAACAGCCTTGAAGCGGGCCGGATCGCAGCGGAAGCCGGAGCGGGGCATCTTTTGTTGACACACCTTCCGCATTTCGGTGAGCATCGGATGCTTGTGGAAGAGGCCAAAACCGTATACAAGGGCGGCGTTGATCTGGCACACACCGGCTATGTGTGGGGAGATGAGAAGGAGGAAGGAAAACATGCTGTTTATCGATAATCAACATATCACAGATCCGCGGATCAATCTGGCCATTGAGGAATATTGCTTAAAGCATCTTGATCCGGAAGAGACTTATCTGCTGTTTTATATCAATCAGCCGTCGATCATCATCGGCAAAAATCAAAATACAATCGAGGAAATCAATACGAAGTATGTCGATGAAAACGGGATCATCGTTGTCCGCAGACTTTCAGGCGGCGGAGCCGTCTACCATGATCTCGGAAACTTGAACTTCAGCTTTATTACGAAGGATGACGGCAACAGCTTTCATAACTTCAAAAAGTTCACCGAGCCCGTTGTCGCAGCCTTAAAGCGCCTTGGCGTCGACGCTGAGCTGAGCGGGCGGAACGATCTGATGGCAAACGGCCGGAAAATTTCCGGCAATGCGCAATTTTCAACGAAAGGCAGAATGTTCAGCCATGGCACGCTTTTATTTGATTCAGAAATAGAGAACGTTGTCTCCGCATTGAAGGTAAAGAAAGATAAAATCGAATCAAAGGGCATTAAATCGATTAGAAGCCGCGTGGCCAACATCAGCGAGTTTCTCGAGCAGAAGATGACGACAGAGGAATTCAGGAGCCTCCTGCTTCGCTACATTTTCGATACGGAGGATGAAATTCCGGAGTACAAGTTGACGGAAAAAGATTGGGAAATCATTCAGCAAATCTCAAAAGAACGCTATCAAAACTGGGATTGGAACTACGGAAAATCGCCGAAGTTCAACCTCCAGCATTCAAAGCGTTTTACAGCCGGATCGATTGACATCCGCCTTGAAGTGCACAAAGGCGTCATCCATGAATGCAACATTTACGGCGACTTTTTCGGTGTCGGCGATGTCGGAGAAATCGAAGACAAGCTGACAGGCATTCAATATGAAAGAAAAGCGATTGAAGAAGCCCTGCAGGGTGTTGATATTCAACATTACTTCGGAAACATTCAAAAAGAAGAATTTTTCGATCTCGTATACTAGAGGGAGCGCGCCCATACCCTTGGGCATGCTTCCTTCTTTTAAACACAGGAGTTATGGAAGATATTTCCCTTCGGCTCTTGAGTGTTTTCTCGTCATTTACTATAATGGGAATAGATTTTGATTATCACAAAATGAATGGTTATTCATTCATTTTTAAGGGGTGGGAGAATGAATTTAGTTTCAAAGCTAGGGGAAACAGCCCGGTCAAAGCCTGACCGAACCGCTTATATTTTTGGGGAACAGACGGAAACCTACGGAGGATTGCAGCAAAAGATCGATTGTTTCGCAGGGGGTTTGCAGGAAATAGGGGTTGAAAAAGGAGATCATGTCGCACTGCTTCTCGGCAATACACCGCACTTTGTGATTTCATTTTATGGAGCGCTGAAAGCCGGAGCCGTTGTCATTCCGATTAATCCGGCCTATACGCCGACGGAAATCGGCTATATGCTCACCAATGGTGATGCAAAAGTGATTGTGGCTGCAGGGCAGCTTCTTCCATTGTATGAAAAGATGCACGAATCCCTCCAAAAGGTCGAGCATGTCGTACTGTGTGAAACGGGAGAGCCTCTTCAAGAATCGGCCAACATAGAAGTCCGCATGAAATTGAAATCGTTTGCAAATATGATGAAGCCATCCGAAAAGTCTTTTCCTGACATCCAAAGTGAAGATACAGCCGCGATTCTCTATACGTCTGGAACGACGGGGAAACCGAAGGGCGCGATGCTGTCCCATCAAAATCTGTTTTCAAATGCGAATGATACGGCGCAATACTTGACGATGAATGAAGCCGATCTTGTCGTCGCCGCTCTGCCGATGTTCCACGTGTTCTGTTTGACGGTCTGCATGAATGCGCCGCTGATGAACGGCGCCGCGATTTTAATCGTACCGAAGTTCAGTCCGGCGGCTGTTTTTAAACTAGTCAAGAAGCATCAGGCAACAATATTCTCCGGTGTTCCGACGATGTACAACTATCTGTATCAGTATGAGGAGGCCGATGGGAACGGGTTTGCCTCTGTCAGGCTTTGCATTTCCGGAGGTGCGGCCATGCCTGTAGCCCTTTTGAAAAGCTTTGAGGAGAAGTTCAACGTCCTCGTTTTGGAAGGCTACGGGCTCTCTGAAGCATCGCCTGTAACATGTTTTAATCCGTTCAGCACAGGCCGCAAACCCGGCTCGATCGGCACCAACATTCTGAATGTGAGAAACAAGGTGGTCAATGAGCTGGGAGAGGAGCTTCCACCAGGCCAGGTCGGCGAACTGATCGTCAAGGGGCCGAACGTCATGAAAGGCTACTACAAAATGCCGGAAGAAACGGCGCATACGATTAAAGACGGTTGGCTGTATACGGGAGATTTGGCTAAACGGGATGAGGACGGCTATTTCTATATTGTCGACCGAAAAAAAGACATGATTATCGTCGGCGGCTACAATGTTTATCCGCGGGAAGTCGAAGAAGTGCTTTACCGGCATCCGGAAGTTGCGGAAGCGGTGGTCATCGGCGTTCCTGACCCGAATACAGGGGAAGCCGTGCAATGCTATGTCGTTCCTAGAACGAAGACGCTGACAGAAGATGAGGTTTTTTTACATTGCAAGAAGCATCTTGCCAAATACAAACGGCCGTCAGCAATCGTTTTCATGGAAGAAATTCCGAAAAATTCGACGGGGAAAATTTTAAGACGCGCTTTAAAGGACATGCTGACAAAGCAATCTTAGCAGAAAAAGGGACGCGAGCCTGCGTCCCTTTTTGCAATCTTTTGATGAGAACGGCTTTGTCTTTCCTATTGAGGTGAAAGTAAGTTGCATCTTCGTTCTTCAAAATCACAGCTTCATCTTCCTTCAGCCAGACCGTGAAACGCACCCTGTGGGTATCGTTCATTTTGATATCGCCGCGGTAATCCGGGGCGGACAGTTCATGAGCCGTGGTTTTCTTCATTCTTTTCCCTTTGTTGAACACATCCAGCATCTCATTTATTTCTCGCCTTTCTTCAATCCTGATCGTTTTTCCGTTTTTTTCTGCCGGCACGAGCGTGATTTCTTCGGCATTTCTTGCATCAAAAGGATCTGCCATCAGGCTGAATATATAAAAAACACTAAGTGATAAAATACCGAAAAAAAGCACGATGCCCATTATTTTTTTCAGAATGATCACCTCATGTCTCAAGTTTTTCCGCGCACATATCTTTTCATCCTGAAAAATTATGCTATAATGTTCATTAAATTATACAAATGTTCAATTTATTATAAGGAGATGAAAGATGAATTCCATCGAACAGCAGGTTGCCGAAAATATCAAAAGGCTTCGAAAAATCCGCAACTACAGCCTTGATCAATTATCAAATCTAACCGGTGTCAGCAAAGGAATGCTCGCGCAAATCGAAAAAGGCGCTTCAAGCCCGACGATCACCACGCTGTGGAAAATCGCCAACGGCCTGCAAGTTTCTTTTACGTCGTTGGCCGAAAAACCGGCCGGGGAACCGACAATCGTTCGCAGGCTCGAGAAAACGCCTGTGATGGCCGGTGAAGACAAATATGCGGCTTACCCGCATTTTCCGTTCGATCAAAAAAAGAAATTCGAAATCTTTTACATTGAACTGCTGCCGGGCTGCATGCATGAGTCTGAGCCTCATCACGGAGGAATCGAAGAATATGTGCTCGTCTCCAAAGGGACGGTCGCCGTGGATGCGGGAGGCTACAGCTGTGAATTACATGAAGGCGATGCCATGCATTTTACCGCCAATACTGTCCACAGCTATCAGAACCATACGGAACAGACCGCATCATGCTATACATTAATTTATTATCCGTAAGAGGTGTCAAGATGGGAACAAAGCGTTCACTCACATTTATGGACGGACTGCGATCAGGGGTTTCGCTTGCAGTCGGCTACATTCCGGTTGCCCTGACATTCGGGCTTTTGGCAAAAACAACGGGCTTGTCGATTTTCGAGACGTTTTTAATGAGCGCGCTTGTTTTCGGCGGGGCGTCCCAGTACATGTCACTGAGCATGCTCGCCGTTCAAACCGGAATCATTGAAATTATCATGACGACTTTTATTGTCAACATTAGGCACTTTTTATTCTCCGCTTCTTTAAACCAGCTCGTGGAAAAGGATTCATCCTGGAAAAAAGCGTTCTACGCCTTTTTTGCGGTGACGGACGAATCGTTTACGGTCGCTGCTTTAAGAAATGAAAGACTGACGACGTCATACATGATGGGGCTTGGTTCGATCGGCTATGTAAGCTGGGTTGTTTGGAGTGCCGCCGGCCATGCACTTGGCGCGGCCATGCCGGCAGTATTGCAGGAGAGCATGAGCATTGCCCTTTATGCGATGTTCATCGGGCTTCTTGTGCCCGCATTAAAAAAACAGAGAAAAGTGCTTTTTTTGGCCGGTTCGGCAGGGGTGCTCAACACCGCTATCCAGTTGAACGGCTTATTGTCCTCGGGCTGGTCGATTGTATGTGCTACGCTTTTATCGGCCGTTCTGATTGAATGGCTTGATCAAATGAGAACAGAGGGGAAGAGAAAATATGTCTAGTCATCACATCATCTGGATGATTCTCGGGATGGCTCTTGTTACATATGTGCCGCGGATGATCCCTTTAGTCGCACTTGAAAATCTGAAGCTTCCCGGATTTTTAGAGCGCGTCCTCAAGAACGTGCCGTATGCGGTGCTCGGCGCATTGATTTTTCCGGGCGTTTTTTTTGTCCAAAGCGGCATGCTTTACGGACTTGCCGGCGCTCTCATCGCTTTTTTATTCGCCTATTTGGGAGCGAGCGTCATCATTGTCGTCACAGGTACGATTTTGACGCTTGCCGGAACGGGATTGTTCCTCTCATTGTAAGGCTTGGTTCTAACTTTTTGCTAAAAAGCTTACAATAGGAGTAACCGTTTAGTGAGAGGAAGTGATTGTTGATGGGGAAATGGATCGCAGGCGCCGGTCTCTTATATGTACTGTACGGCCTTTTTTTCTACTGGTACCTCTTTATGACCGGCGAGTCTTCCGTTCCCGAGGCGCTGAAAGGGACAAGTGCCGATCCGGCGACATTTATGAATCAACGGGAGCTTATCCTGTCGGAAGAGTATTCGAAAATCAAAGATTTTCTGTTTTTTTTCCGGATTCCGTTTGAATGGTTTTTGTTTTTTATTCTTTTGACAGCCGGCTTATCCAAGAAAATGAAGGATTGGGCGGAGCAGACGTCAAGGCGCAGGTTTATTCAGATTGCGGCTTATGTTTTTTGCCTGTTTCTGATCGTTGCGCTCGCTTCTTTGCCGCTTGACTGGATCAGCTACCAATACTCGCTTGACTACGGCATTTCAACCCAGACGACTGCGAGCTGGATCAAGGATCAGGTGATCGATTTTTGGATCAGCTTTCCTTTGACGCTCGGAGCGGTGCTGGTGTTTTTCTGGCTGATCAAAAAGCATGAAAAACGGTGGTGGTTTTATGCATGGTGTTTGACTGTCCCGGTTACACTGTTTTTGTTTTTTCTTCAGCCTGTTGTGATCGATCCTTTATATAACGACTTTTACCCGCTGAAAAATAAAGAGCTGGAACACCACATTTTGAAGCTTGCCGATCAGGCCGACATACCCGCGAACCACGTGTATGAAGTCAACATGTCTGAAAAAACGAATGCGTTAAACGCCTATGTGACAGGGATCGGTGCTAATAAAAGGATCGTTTTATGGGATACGACGCTGAACAAGCTTGACGAGCCTGAAATTTTATTCATCATGGCGCATGAAATGGGGCACTATGTCATGAAGCATGTCTACATCGGCCTCGGCGGTTATTTGCTTTTGTCCCTCGCCGGCTTGTTTGTGATCGACAAAATATATAAATGGATCATCCGCCGCCATGGAAGAAGGTTCAACATCAAAAGCAAAGCGGATCTTGCAGCGCTCCCGCTTTTGCTGCTCTTGATCGGCGTCGTTTCATTCGCTTCTTCCCCTTTTACAAATGCGGTATCAAGACATCAGGAAAAAGCCGCCGACCAGTATGCGATTGAATTGACGAAAAACAAAAAGGCTGCTGTTTCCACTTTCCAAGAGCTGTCAAAGGCGGGATTGAGTGAAGCGAATCCGCCGTTTCTCGTCAAAATTTTTAAATACGGTCACCCGACCATCATGGAGCGGATTCAAAACGTTGAACAGGGCTCCAAATAACGAAGAAAAAGCTAATGTGATAAAACACTAGCTTTTTCTATCGAGGTTTTGCTAAAATATGTTATTGGGCGGCAGCTTCGACATTGATCAGCCCATTGCCGTAGTAGAAGGAGCTTCCCAAATAAGTCGCCGTACTGGAGAGACGGTTGCGGACTTGTGAAGCTGAAAGCGTTGGGTATTTTGACAAGATCAAAGCTGCTGCTCCTGCAACATGAGGTGACGCCATTGAAGTGCCGTTCAATGTCGCATAAGTGTTGGAAGGATATGTGCTGTACACGCCTGAGCCTGGAGCCATGACTTCAAGCTCTGAGCCGACGCTTGAGTAAGAAGCTCTGTTGCTGTTAGAGTCCACTGCACCGACAGCGATAACCGAATCATATTTGGCAGGATAGCCGATTGTATTGCTGCTTCCTGATGATCCGCTGTTTCCCGCTGCTGCCACAACGACAACTCCTCTTGCATACGCATTGTCAACAGCCTGTTTCAAGGCGGTTGAACCCGATGATCCGCCAAGGCTCATGTTGATGACATCCATTCCATTTGACGTCGCCCACTCGATTCCGCTTACGATCGCGCTGTAAGTTCCGCTTCCGCTTGAATTCAACACTTTAATGGCGTAGAGGGACACATTTGGTGCCACGCCTAAAACGCCGATTGAATTATCGAGCGCTGCTACTGTACCGGCAACATGTGTACCGTGTCCATTTCCGTCAATAAAAGGATTGGAATCACCGGATACAAAGCTCGCTCCGCCGGAAACATTTAAATCTGAATGAGAGGATTGGATTCCGGTATCAATGACACCGACTTTGACATTGGCTCCCTTAAAGCCTTGAGCCTGCACTTTATCAGCTTTGATGAGCGGAATGCCGTAAGGGACGGTTTGTGCCAGTGCATGTGCGACATGGTCCTCTTCGACATAAGCGACGCTCGGGTCGTTTTTCACTTTCTTCAGCGCTTTTTGATCAAGCGATGCTTTTGCGGCGTTGATGATTTTAAACTGCTTGTCCACTTTTCCGCCGCTTTCTTTGATGATATCTTTTTTGACGGCTGCTGTTTTTGCTCTTGACTTAAATCCGACAATATAGTCCTTTTCTACATTTTTCGCCGGCTGGGCAGCAGAAGCCGACCCGCTGAAAGCCATTGAAAAAATGAGCAGAAGGGCCGTCAGCACACTAAGCCATAGACTTCTTTTTCTCATCGTTACTCACTCTCCTCTTTTTTATTCAGAATAATTGAAATAGATGGATAATATATTCTATTCGAATTATTCTGTTAATTTATTATAGAAAAAAAATGAATTGTCGGGTAGGACCAAATTTCCCGAAAATATATAACCATTTTTTGGTCATAAATGACTGTTTTAGAAAAATAACCAATACCTTCAGTATATAGTTCCCGCCGTTTCTACGTGTGAAAGACGTCCCGCCCTTCAACGGCGCCAATAGCTCCGACCGTTACTTCATTTTATGAAAATACCAATCGATCATTTCATAACATAATATTTTTTAGAGGGGGGGGTTGCAGATCAATGTTTCTTGCATTAGAATATGCAATATATCGCATATGGGAGAGAGTGGATGATATGAAAGCAAAGCATTTCAAAGGAATCATGATGGTCCTTGCCGGCGCGACATTGTGGGGATTGTCGGGCAGTGCGGCCCAGTATTTATTTGAGCAGGGAGCAGTAGGTGCCGGGGCTCTCGTTTCGGTGAGGCTTCTCGCATCAGGCGTGATTCTTTTATTATATGTTGCTGTGAAAAACTCAAGCTCGCATGTCTTTCGGATTTGGAAGAAAAAATCGTCGGCCTCCTCGATTCTCATCTTTTCAATCTTTGGGATGCTCGCCGTCCAATATACATTCTTTTCTTCGATAGAAGGGGGAAATGCGGCGGCCGCTGCCGTTCTTCAGTATTTAGCGCCTTTTTTTGTGCTGATTTACATCTATATCAAAAAAGAGGCTTCACCTAAGCTGAAAGATGTAATGCTCGCGTTTGCTGCGCTGGCGGGCGTGTTTTTGCTGTTGACCGGAGGCAGGCCCGACAGCCTGTATGTGCCGCTGCCATCGGTCATCTGGGGTGTGCTGTCAGGCGCAGCGCTTGCCTTTTATACGGTTTATGCCGGAGCTTTAATTCAAGCGTTCGGTGCACTGACAGTCACGGGGTGGGGGATGCTGATCGGAGGTCTCGGCATTTCCGTCGTGTTCCCCCCGTTTCAGTTTGATCCGTCTGCAATCGGCATCGGGGAGGGGATGGCTGTTTTGTTTGTCGTTTTATGCGGCACTGCCCTTGCATTTGCCCTCTATATTGGCAGCCTTTCTTATCTATCGCCGAAGGAAACGAGCTGCCTGAGCTGTGCCGAACCGCTTGCGGCTGTTCTGTCATCAGCGGTTTGGCTGGATGTTCCGTTCAATGCGGTTCAAGGAGCGGGCACGATCATGATCATCATGACGGTCATCTGGCTTTCTTTAAGCAGAGAAGGCAAAACAAAAACGGACATCACAGATTTCGAATCTCCTTTTTAATAATGATAATGATTATCGTTGTCATTTGTTTCTGCTGTTGCTATAATAGTTTCGTCTATTAAGAAAAAAGGAGATACATATGAAGCTTAAATCTTTTGTCATTCTATGTCTGCTTATTTCAGTCTTAGCGGCATGCTCGGGGGCAGGCGAAAGCGGAAAAACGTCCGCACAGGATACTGTGACAGTCAAACATGACCTTGGCGAAACAAAGGTGCCGAAGCATCCGAAAAAGATCGTTGTCCTTGAGCTTGGCTTCATCGATGCGCTCGTTGACGTCGGAATCAAGCCTGTCGGTGTCGCAGATGACGGAAAACCGAAATTTATCAATGAAAAAGTCAGGGAAGAAATCAAAGGCTACACATCGGTAGGGACACGCGCCCAGCCAAGTTTTGAAAAAATTGCCGCGTTAAAGCCCGATTTAATCATTGCCGATTCAAGCAGACACAGCGGTGTTTACGATAAACTGTCAAAAATCGCGCCGACGATCGCTTTGAAAAATTTAAACGCTGATTACGAGGATACACTTGACGTCTCCAAGACGATCGCAAAAGCGGTCGGCAAAGAAGACGAAATGGAGAAAAAACTGACCGAACATCAAGAAAAACTAGATCAGCTGCAAAAGAAATTTGCTGGTCAAAAGCAAAGCATCCTCTTAATCGGGAATACAAATGAGGCTGTCACCGTCCGTGACGAAAACTTCTTCACCTCTCAGCTTTTAGCAAAAATCGGCTACACATACGGTGTGGGAGACAGCCAAAAAAGCGATGCTGACAACGGTGAGTCCGTCAATATTAAAATGACGCTTGAACAGCTTCTGGAAAAAGATCCTGATGTCATGATCCTGATGACAGGAGAAAAGGATCAAGTCGATCAAGATGGAAAAAGGCCGATTGAAAAAGATCCGCTCTGGAAAAAGCTCAATGCCGTCAAAACCGGCAATGTGTATGAGGTTGACAGATTCGCATGGTCGCTTCGCCGCAGCATAGACGGGGCGAATGCCGTGATTGACGAAATTGATCAACATATTCTTCCGGCTGTTCAAAAGAAATCCTGATGCCGGCTTATCTATTCAACGCATGCTTTTTGTCAAAAAAGCATGCGCTTGTTTTTTCTTTGGGAGGTGAGCTGCTTTGATGAAGGTGAATCGGTTCGTTCCGCTCTTATTTTTCATTCTTTTGCTTGCGAGCTTTACGCTTTCGATTTCGATCGGTTCAACAAATATCGCGCTTTCCGATATTTGGGCGGCCATTTTTTCAGGTGACAGTTCGAAGCTGCACGCAGTCATTCAGACGATTCGCATACCGCGCGCTCTGGAAGGGGCATTGATCGGAGCGAATCTGGGCGCAGCCGGTGCGCTCATGCAGGCGGTGACAAGAAATCCGCTGGCATCGCCGGGGATTTTCGGCATAAGTGCGGGCGCTTCCGCGGCTGTTGTCTTTCTGACGGTGATGCTGCCGGCAGCCGCGGCTCCTCAAATGACGATGGGCGCCGCATTTACGGGGGGCGCTTTTGCCGCCATGATCGTTTATGTGACCGCATCGGTTTTCAGCGAGCATGACAAGGATATCAGTTTTGCTTTAATCGGCGTTGTCATTCAGGCGATCCTTGCTTCACTGACACAGATGATGCTGATTTTCAATGAAGAATCGACGGAAACCATCTTATTTTGGCTTTCCGGCTCTCTGGCCGGAAGTTCGTGGGAAAAGCTGCATTTGTTGCTTCCGGTCAGCATCATCGGTTTATTGATTGCGGCGGCCCTGGGAAGAGCGGCTTCCGTTCTCAGTCTCGGTGACGACATTTCCCAAGGCTTGGGACAAAAAGTCTGGGTGGTCCGGGTGCTCATTGCCGTCACCGTTGTCGCGTTAGCCGGTGCTTCTGTAGCAGCAGCCGGTCCGATCGGTTTCATCGGTTTGATGGTTCCTCATATGATCCGGTATGTCGCGGGCGCCGACTACCGCGCTGTGATTCCGTATTCAGCCGTGCTAGGAGCCATCCTGCTTCAGCTGGCTGATATCGCGTCACGCTTTGTTTATTATCCGTACCAAACACCGGTCGGCGTTGTCACGGCATTGATCGGAACGCCCTTTTTCATCTATTTGGCGCGAAGAAGCAAAAAGGGGACGGCTTCATGAACAAATGGACAGACCACACAAAAAAACACCGGGGGAAACCGGCGGCGGTCCTGCTCCTCCTTTTGATTTGCCTGGCTGTGCTCGCTGTGTTGAATTTGGCGATCGGCGATGAGAACATCCCGCTTTTCGCCGTGCTTAAAGCATTGGTTGGGCAAGGCGATCCCGGCGTTCGGTTTATGGTAATGGAATTCAGAATGCCGAGAATCATCCTGGCCGTCCTGGCAGGCGCCGCTTTAGCCATTGCTGGAGCGATCGTTCAGTCGCTGCTGAGAAACCCGCTCGCAGCATCAGACACGCTTGGCATTACCGGGGGAGCGGGGCTCGGCGCGGTGATCGTCACCGTGCTGTTTGCCCAGCAAACACCGCTTTTTTTGACAGGCGCCGCTTTCCTTGGCAGCATCCTGGCCGCTGTTCTCGTTTATGTATTGGCTTACCGAAACGGAATCGCCCCGGTAAGGCTGGCATTGGTCGGCATCGCTGTCAACGCTTTTTGCCATTCGGGGATTCAGCTGTTGATTTCAAGAGCCAGTCCGAATGTGAGCAGTGCATTAATATGGCTGAACGGCAGTTTATGGGGGAGAAGCTGGGATCATGTGCTGGATCTTTTCATTTGGTGCTGTCTTTTGATTCCGCCCGTTTGGCTGGCGGCAAAACCGCTTGATATTATGAAATCCGGGGACGGGGTAGCCGCAAGCCTCGGCATTTCCCTTGAAAGAACAAGGGGGCTTTTGCTCGCCGCAGCCGTCACGCTGACAGCGGCGGCTGTGACGGCCGTGGGGACGATCGGTTTTATTGGCTTGATGGCACCGCATATCGGAAGAAAGCTGGCGGGCCATGAATCACGGATTTTGCTTCCTGCTTCCGGCTTGATCGGGGGGATCATCCTGCTTGCGGCCGATGCTGTCGGAAGGGGGCTGATCCCGCCGCTGGAAATTCCGGCGGGCTTGATCGCCGCAGTTGTCGGCGGGCCTTATTTTATCTATTTGCTGCGCCGTGAAGCAAAACGGGGCAGGAAGTAAAACGACAACGGACGGCATCCATTCGGGCCGTCCGTTATTCATATCATACTGACAAATGATCGCGCAGATTATAGTCGTTGACATGCCATTTGTTGTCCTGAAAGCTGATATTGCTCAGACAGGCGTTGACAAGCTTCGTGTTTTCAAGATTGATGTCTCCGTTTGAAATCTTGGACAACAGCGTATGGATCGCTGCTCCGTGCGCGACGATGAGCACCTTTTGATCGGGATATTGTTCATTGACCTTTTGAACACCGGCCATCAGGCGTTCAGCCAATGCTTCTTTCGATTCTTGATTCGGATAGTTTTTATCAGGATAGAGCCTCATTCTTTCTTCAAATGGCATTCCCTCGGCATCTCCGTAATTTCTTTCGATGAAATCCTCCATTTCCACAATATCAAGCCCTAAATATTGATTGATGATGTCCGCTGTTTCCCGAGCTCTTTTTAAAGGACTTGTAATGATGACGTCCCAGTCTGTATCTTTTAAAAATTCTCCGGTTTCTTTCGCCTGTCTTTTTCCGGTTTCATTTAAAGGGATATCTGTTCGTCCCTGCAGTTTTCCAAAAGCATTCCAGTCGGTTTCTCCGTGCCGGATTAAACAAATCGCAGTCATTTTGCAAAAATCTCCTTTCGAGCACGAGTGCACGTTTTTTGGTGATAAGGTCATTATACTAATGTCAAAACGAGAACTCACGCATGATGACCGGATACGGTTTCGAACAACACGGCTGTTCCGATGCCGCCCCCGCTGCCGATCGCTGCGATGACATACTTCAGATCAGGTCTTCTCTTCGTCTCATGAAATAAACGGGTCACCAAAATGGCCCCAGAAGCGCCGTAGGGATGACCGAGCGCCAAGGCGCCTCCCCTGACATTCAGTTTATGATAGCCGATTCCAAGTTCTTGGGCGCACGCCGCGATTTTGACGGCGAATGCTTCATTGATTTCAAACAGATCGATATCTTGAACGGACAGACCTCTTCTCCGTAACAGTTTTTGAATCGCGGGCACGGGCGAGATTTGCGGGAAATTTGGATTGACGCCGCTGACTTCACTGTCGACGAATCGCAGAACGGGCTTTAAGCCGAGCGCTTTTGCTTTTTGTTCGTCCATGACGACGACGGCGCTTGCGCCGTCGTGAATTCCGCAGCTGTTGGCGGCTGTCACGGTGCCTTGCTTTTTAAAAGCCGGCTGAGCCCTTTGGACGATTTTTTCGATCTGCCGCTTGCTGAGCATACTTTCATCAGCCGTCAAGTCTTGAAACGGCAGGATTTCATCTTCATAATAACCGTTTTCAAACGCCCTTATGCTTCTTTGATAGCTTAACAGTGTATAATCGTCCTGCATTTGGCGGGTGATGTAATAAGCTTGCGCCGTCATTTCTGCCGCTTCGCCCATATCCGGATCCCCCCATTCATCTGGAGAAAAGCGCGCTCTTTGCGGAAAAGGGGAGAGGCTCGCACTTTCCGTTCCTCCGGCGATGTAGCAGCTTCCTGCCCCGGCCTGGACGAAACAGCAGGCGGTGCGGATCGCTTCAAGACCTGCGCTGCATTGGCGGTCGATCGTCATTCCGGTTACAGAAGCGGGAAGCCCGGCGGAAAGCGCCGCTAAACGGGCAATATTGCCTCCGGGTCCGACGACATTTCCGAGAATGACTTCATTTAAATGGCCGTTCAGCGGTTTCTCTAAATATTGAATGAGGGCGGCGGCCAATTCGTGCGGCTCTGCTGTTTTCAAAGAGCCGTTTTGTCTTGCGATGACCGTTCGTTTGGCGGCTGTGATGACCGCTCTCATTTGATCAGCTCCTTCAGCTGTTTTCTCACGAGGCTGCGGGCGATTTTTCCTCCGGCAGTATGCGGAAGCTCTTCGACAACATGCCAGCTTCTCGGGATTTTGTAGGGGGCGAGCCTGCGTCTGCATAACGCTTTCAGCTCTTTGACGGAGGCTCCGCCCTTAATGACGGCTGCCGCTTTTTCTCCCCAATAATCATCGGCGATACCGACGACCGCCGCTTCTTCGACCTCAGGATGCGAGGTGAGGACAGCTTCGATCTCTTCAGGGAAAATATTAATGCCTCCGTAGACGATCATGCTGTTCTCTCTTCCGGAGATGTACAAGTATCCGTCATCATCCATCCAGCCCATGTCACCGACCGTCATCCACCCGCTTTCGTCAGGGCGGGGGAAGCCGGCTTGTTCCTGCAAATAGCCTGAAAACACCATCGGGCTTTTCACATAGATTTTGCCGACCTCGCCGGTATCGGCAATATCCCCTGAGTTCCGGCGGATGGAGACGTCAACGTTTTGAAAGGGGCGTCCGACTGAAGCGGGCTTCACCTGAAAATCGCGGGGAGCGGAAACGGAGACGAAGCTTAATTCTGATGTCCCGTAGAAATCATATAACAAAAGATTAGGATAGGCTTTTTGGAACGCGTTTTTGGCGTGTTGGCTCCAATTGGCGCCGGAAGAAATAATTTTAAGGGGTCTTTCGATCCGCCTGTTTTCCGACAACATCGCTTCCGTCATTGTCGGCACTGTATATAACGCTGTGACAGGCAGGCTGTCGATCGTTTTTTCGAGCCGGTGCGTTGAAAATTTGTGCAAAAGGTCGACTGTTCCCCCAAGAAATAATGTGTTCATTGCGCCATATAAAAAGTGAGAAAAAAAGAGCGGACCTGGAATGACAGCCCTGTCTTCAGCGGATAATTGAAAGTCTCTGCTGCTGATGCGGAAGCTCTCAATCCAGGAACGTTGAGATCTGATGAATGCTTTCGGCGCGCCTGTTGAACCTGATGTGAACCCGATGTAAAAGGGTTCTTCATCATCGATGTCTGGTTCATCAGCAACCGGTCTCTTCCTGATGTCCGCGAGGCATTCTTCCAAAGCAAGAGCATCTTCATATTCAGGAAAGGGCCGCTCTGTGATGAAAAGGTCGGGCTTGCAAAGTAACAGCCTTTCGATGCACTCGGCGCGGCTCCACCTCGGATCAAAGGGAACGGCCGTCCAGCCGGCTGCTGCAGCCCCGGCGAACAGCTGCAAAAAAGGAAGGCCGTTCGGCAGCATGAACGCGATCCTTTTATTTGTCCGTTTTTGGCTGTTCAGCCAGGCGGCCGTCCGGCAGACGAGCCGATGCCAGTCTTTGTATTGGATTGATTCCGTTCCGGTCTGGATGGCCGTTTTTTCAGGGTGCTGCTGTGCGTGGCGTTGATAGGTTTCGGTGATCGGCATGGTGAAATTCCTCCAAACTATATTCCTTGTCTCTTGATCTGCATCGCTTTTCTTAATTTTAGCACGAGATAAGCCGCAATGGCCGACTTTAACAGATCACCGGGAACATAGACCAGGCAGAACGTCAGCGCTTTTTGAAGAGAAATGTTCATCAGAAAGGCCTGAACAGGTACGCCAACTGCATAGATAAAGAGAATGCCAAATAAAAGGTGAATCAAAAAAAGGTGTCTGAAATGCAGAACAGACAGCCTCCCGACGGCTAAAGCGATGAAGAAAGCTGCGGCGGGATAGGCCAGCAGGAAGCCTGCGCTCGGACTTGTAAAGACACCGATTCCGCCCCGGCCTCCCGCAAGAATCGGCATACCGCTTGCAACAAGCAGCAAAAAGACGATGAGACTGAGCCCGGCGTTTTTCGGTTTGTTGATGCCGCCGCTAAGCATGACACCGATCGTCTGCATTGTGATCGGGACGGGTGTAAACGGCAGCATGACCGGGGGAAAAAAACCGAGAACCGCCATAATCGCCGTGCTAAGTGAAATGAAAACCATATCTTTTACATGCATAGTAGACTTCGATTCCTTTCAAATATATGAATAGAATCAAATTATCATTGAGACTTTTGTAATGTCAACTATAATATTTTATAGGTTTACATAAAGGGGCGGAAAAAACACAGATCATGTCATGACCTGTGTAGTGTGAAGGGTTATTTTTTTGTCAGTTCAACGAGAGCGTCAACTGAAGAAGCGACTTGGGATACGGCTCCATTGACTTCCTCTAGTCCGCTTAAAAAGGCCTGCAAATCGCCTTCGATTTGCCCGCTATGGTTTTTGCTAGTTTTCATACTGCTGACAATATCGTCGAACAGGTGATTGATCTCTGACATTTTATTCTTGCTTTCATTAACAAGCTGATTCACATCTGTAATGTGTTTGGTCACGATGCCGATTTGGGCGTTTGTATTATTGACGAGCTCGGAGACGGTTGAGACCGTTTTTTTCGTGTCGTCGGAAAGCTTTCTGACTTCGTTTGCGACAACCGCGAATCCTTTGCCATGCTCCCCGGCTCTCGCCGATTCGATCGAGGCGTTGAGAGACAGCAAATTCGTTTGTTCGGCGATGCCTGTCACAATCCCAAAAATCTTTTCGATTTGCCGGGCGATTTCTTCCAGTTTTTTGATTTCACACTCAATTTGGGTCATGCTGCTCCCCATTTGATTCAGCTGCTGTTCCTGCTCCTCGAGCTCTTTTTTGCCGCCGATCGATTTTTCCTCCACAGATACGGCCGTCTTCGTACCCGCTCTGGACGTCTCGACGATTTCTGCTGATTTATCGACCAGTTCCTGCACCGCGCCTGTCGTTTCTGCAAATAAGGCGGCTAATGAGCCGGAGGTCTCTTTGATTTGCTTGTGAAGTTCGGTTTTTCTGTTTTCTTCCTGTGCGCGGAGTCTCGCGTGCTCATCTTCAAAGGCTTCCAGAACGATCTGCTGTTCAATGTTGAGAATCTTTGTCGCCGCCGTGACGGCCCGTTGATAGTCTTCATTGTTTAAGCCGTTTTCAAATATCTTGAGCAGTGATAAAAGAATGTCTTGGAAAGCGGCCAAATACCACTTTGGCAAAAGACCGATCTTCAAATGAACATGTGCGATCCGAATTCTTTTTTCTAAAAATGCCTCGTCAATCACGCCTGAAAACATTTCCTGTATATGAATGGATAATGTCTTTTTTAAGCGGTCGACAGAGCTGTTTTCATGAATGATCTCCATCAGCGAGCTTTCATGTTCAAGGTTTTGATAGAACCGGCTGACGATCGTCTCTATATGTTCTGAAATCAAGGGTTTCAGCTTGCTCAGCACCCAAAGGTCTTCATCTGTTAAATTAACCATGGCCAGCTGTTTTTTAAATTCCGCGTGCTGTTTAAGCCTGATGCGACTCGTTTGATCATCGCTTGTACCAGCAAATAATGATCCTTCCGTTTTTCTGTCCTTTTTGAATAACACAATCGTATCCCCCTGTAAACGGCAATGAAATTACCGGTTTTTTGAAAATATCCCGCTTTATTTTCTTATCGGCTTTTTTTTCCGTTTTTTAAGCTTAGGTATTGCTTTCAGAGGGCTTTAACGGCAGAACAGCCGGTCCTTCAATGACATCGCCGCTGATGGAAAACCTTGACCCGTGGCACGGGCAGTCCCATGTCCGTTCCCCGTCATTCCATTCGACCTCGCAGCCCATGTGGGTGCAGGTCGTATCGACCGTATGAAGCTGTCCGTAGTCATCGCGATAGGCGCCGGCCCGCTTGCCGCCGATCGCCACGACCGCTCCTTCTCCGGGGGCGAGGTCTTCCGGCTTCCGGATCGGCTGTTCGAGCTTTCCTTCAACAAAATGCTTTGCGACATCCGCGTTGTAGGACATCGCTTTTTTTATGCCCGGATCAGGATGAAAACGGGCAGGTGTAAAGACCTCCTGATAAGGATTGCTTTCGTTTGTGATATGGTCGGTCATGATTTGCGCGGCGAGCGTGCTTGACGTCATGCCCCACTTCTTAAATCCTGTTGCGACAAGAATCCGCTTTTCCTTCGGATAAATCGGCCCGATATAAGGGATTTTATCAAGGCTGATTAAATCCTGTGTCGACCAGCGGTAGGGGATGTCTTCGATGCCGAGAACACCTTCTGCAAATGATTCCAATGCCTGATAATGTTCGATTGTGTCTTTTCCCTGGCCGGTTTTATGGCTTTCGCCGCCGACGAGAACCATTTTCTCGCCGCCGATCACAACCGAACGCAGGGAGCGGGAAGGCTGGTCAATGCTTAAATACATGCCGCCCGGGTACGGTTGTTTAGGTTTGACAGCCAGGACGTAGGAGCGGCTCGGCTCAAGCCTTGCAAAATAGAAGCCTTTTTTATCATGAAACGGAAAATGCGTGCAGCACACGACATAGTCGCTGAAGATCTGCTGTCCGCTTCTGGTCAGCACTTTTGGGCGGTCGCCTTCTTTGATTTCCTTGGCGGCCGTGTTTTCAAAAATTTTTCCCCCGGCTTGCTGGATGTTCTCGACAAGATGTTTTAAGTAATAAAGCGGATGAAACTGGGCTTGATTTTTCATGACAAGACCGGCCTTAATATCGATGGCGACGGGAAGGTCTTTGATGAAATCGCGGTCGATTCCGAGCTTTTTGTAAGCCTCATACTCTTTTTTGATTTTTTCTGCCGATTGCTCTTCCGTCGTATAAATGCAGGCGTCTTGTTCTTCAAAATCACAGGGGATGTTCTGCTCAAGCACAAGGTTTTTAATGTATGAAAGCGCCTGGAGATTTGCTTCATAATAGACCCTGGCATTCGGCATTCCGATATGGTTGATCAGCTCATCATAAATCAGGTCGTGCTGGGCGGTGATTTTCGCCGTCGTATGTCCCGTCGTTCCATTCAATATGCGGTCTGCATCAATCAAAACGACGCTATACCCTTTTTTTGTCAGCATATAAGCCGTTGTGATTCCGGTCATCCCGCCCCCGATGATTGCGACATCTGTTTTCACATCTTCTGAGAGGCACGGAAATTCGGGAAACACTGTGCTGTCTCTCCAAAACGATTCGGGTGAGTCCGGCAGTTTTTCTTGATTCACAAGGGGTCCCTCCAAAATTTAAGTTGTTCTTAAATTTTCCAATTACAAAACATTCATGCATGAAAATGAATTGGATAAAACATGATATAGTTCATAAAATAGTAAGGTTACATTGATGTGAAGGAGGAATTGTTTTGAGTAAACAGCCGAAAAAAGTACTGCCTCCCCAGCACCAGACCCAGCAGCCCGGGCTGGAGTATTTGATGAATCCCCGCCCTGTTTTTGACCGCCCGAAACCGGCCAAAAAACTTGCTGGGAAAACCGCGATCATTACTGGGGGAGACAGCGGAATCGGCCGGGCGGTGTCCGTTTTGTTTGCAAAGGAAGGCGCAAATGTGGTCATCGTTTATTTCAATGAGCACCGTGATGCAGAGGAAACAAAAGGCTATGTCGAACAAGAAGGTGTCGGGTGTTTACTGATTGCCGGAGACATCGGGGACGAAGCCTTTTGCAATGAGGTCGTCCGTCAGGCGAAAGAAGCGTTTCCGACGATCGATATTTTGGTCAATAATGCGGCTGAACAGCATCCGCAGAAGGGAATCGACAAAATCACAAGCCATCAGCTGATCAGGACGTTTCAAACGAATATTTTTTCGATGTTTTATTTGACAAAAGCCGTCCTGCCCCATTTGAAAAAAGGCAGCTCGATTATCAATACGACGTCTATTACGGCGTATGCCGGAAATGAAAGGCTGATCGATTATTCGTCGACAAAAGGGGCGATTACATCATTTACCCGTTCTCTCGCATTGTCGCTCGTTGATCAGGGCATCCGCGTCAACGGGGTTGCTCCGGGACCGATTTGGACGCCGCTCATTCCGTCGACATTTACCGAAAGGGAAGTCGAGGTGTTCGGTTCGACGACGCCGATGGGGCGCCCGGGACAGCCGGTTGAGGTAGCGCCGAGCTATCTGTTTTTGGCCAGTGATGATTCCTCTTACATGACCGGTCAGGTTCTTCATGTCAACGGCGGAACCATTATAAACGGATAAAAAGGTCAATGCGGACGCACTTGACCTTTTTTCCATAAAAAAGCCAATCCTGGCGGGATTGGCTGTTATGCGTGTAATGTCAACGCTGTATATTCTCTTGAAAGTTCAAGGAAAGATTGTTCGTCTCCTTTGTCTAATGCCTCGTCGATCTTCTCTTTCAGCATGTTCAACCGACGTTTAAACAACGATTCATCAAGGACCATTTGGATGTAGATATCCATGATGGTTACATCAAGTTCTTTTACCTTTTGGGTGTTGCGGGACTTCATGAGCTCAGCGTACGATTTTTTCTCTTTCATAAAGATTCCCCCTGATGCCTTTTTTATAGTATATGGATTACACATCAAAAAATCAATAAGTATTTATAATTTTTAGAAAATTATTTGAGTAAGCATGTTTTATGATAATAAAAGTTTGTAAATTCGGACACAAAAAAGCAAGTTTGGCAGAATAAAAAATAAAAATGGAATTGTAAAAACATATTTTCAAATTAATTGGAAAAAATCCTGTCGTTTTTTAGAGGATAATGTTAGATTAATAGTATAAATTTACTAATGTTTAGGAGGATCATGCTGATGAGCACAGAGGATATGACAATGGATTCGTATGAAGTAAACCGTTCGACAATGGCCGTTCTGCCTCTGGGAGAGGGGGAAATACCCGCTTCAAAAGTACTTGAAACCGAAAGGACATTCAGGGTCAATATGAGACCTTTTCAAATCATAGAAAGAAGCTGCCGTTATTTCGGCTCAAGCTATGCCGGAAGAAAAGCCGGCACGTATGAAGTGATTAAGGTTTCCCACAAGCCGCCGATCATGGTGGACCATTCAAACAACATTTTTCTTTTTCCCACATTCTCCTCAACGAGGCCTCAGTGCGGGTGGCTTTCCCATGCACATGTTCACGAATTTTGCGCGGCGAAATATGACAATACATGCGTCACGTTTGTGAACGGGGAAACGTTGGAGCTGCCCGTGTCCATCACATCTTTCGAGAATCAGGTTTACCGAACGGCATGGCTGAGAACCAAATTTCAGGACAGGATTGAAGGCGGAGCCATGCAGAAAAAGCAGGAATTTATGCTTTATCCGAAAGAAGACCGAAACCAGCTGATCTACGAGTTCATCCTCAGAGAGCTGAAAAAGCGCTACTGACCGGGTTCAGCCGCGAATAAATAGTGCTCCAAAAGCGCGGCGACCTGATTGCGAATGCGGGGGTTGAAGTAATTGTGCTCCTCCTCGTATCCTTCATAGATGAAGGAATACATCGTAAACGCTTCGTCCCGGGACACTTCATGAACTTTGACGTTTCGTTTTCGCAAATCGTTTTTGACATCGTGTAAATCGCGCTGAGCCAGCTTCAGCGCCTGCTCAATCAGGCGCAGATAAGGATCTTTCAGCTTGAACGGCCCCTGCTGGATGATGCTGAAATCCCGATTTAATATGCTGATGGCCATCGGAAGGTAAATCGCCTTTTCAATCGTGTCCCTGATGTCGGCGGGAATTCTTGTCATGGCATTTCTCCTCTTTCTTGTGTTAGGAACGTTTGTTCTTGTTTTTATTTTACACGAAAAGCTGTTCTTTTTTCAAGAACGGGAAAAAATGACTAAAATGTTATGGTTGAATCAGACTAATACAGAAACTGCTGAAGACAGATGATTTAAAGTTTTTCTGTTAACGTGTAGAATAGAAGTAGACAACCGTCTCGAGGAGAATAAATGGTGGAGCAATTTTTTAGTTATTTTACAGAAGAGAATTTAGCAGACTTTTTTCAGAGCTATCGGGCTTTTGGTCCTTTTGTTGCCATACTGCTGCCGTTCATTGAAGCGCTTCTTCCGTTTTTGCCGCTGATTGTGTTTGTGGTTGCCAATGTCAATTCGTTCGGTTTATGGCAGGGATTCATCTTGACTTGGATCGGAGCATCTGCGGGCTCGATCGCCGTTTTCCTCTTCATCCGCCATTTCGGCCAGCAAAAAGCTCTTGGATTTATCCGCAGGCATCCGTCTGTGAAAAAGCTGATGATCTGGGTGGAAAAACGGGGCTTCGGTCCTTTGTTTCTGCTGCTCTGTTTTCCGTTCACACCTTCTGCCGCGGTGAATGTTGTGGCCGGGCTTTCGAGAATCAGCCTGCTGCCCTTTTCGCTTGCGGTGCTGTGCGGAAAGTCCGTGATGATTTTTATGGTGAGCTTCGTTGGCCATGACCTGAAGGCGCTGTTTACACAGCCTTTAAGAACAGCCGGGGTCATGATCGTGATTTTGATTTTATGGTACGCCGGAAAACGGGTTGAACATCGTCTGAATGTGAAATTCAGCCAGAGAGAGAATGACTAGGGGGACATAGTATTGAAAAAACGTTTTTGGGTCATAGCCGGAGTCCTTTTCATCATCATTGGAATTCAGGTGAAAAATGCCGTCTTTATTGAGTATAAGGTCGAGGGAGTCAGCATGAACCCAACGTTTCAGGAGGGCAACAAGCTTTTGATCAACCGGTTCGCCCATCATTTTCAAACGATCGGCAGGTTTGATATCGTGCTGTTTAAAGGACCTGAAAAAGATATATTCATCAAACGGGTCATCGGACTTCCCGGAGAAACGCTCAGATATGAAGATGATCAGCTTTACATTAATGAAAAAAAGATCAAAGAGCCCTATCTGGACGACTTGAAAGCTGTTACGGCAGGCGGAGACCTGACCGGGGATTTTACGCTCAAGGAAGTGACGGGAGAGGAGAAAATTCCGGCAAACCATTACTTCGTGCTCGGAGACAACAGAATCCACAGCAATGACAGCCGCCATTTCGGCTTTGTATCAGATAAGGACATTGTCGGTATTGTCGCGGAAAAAATCGATGAGAAGTGAAAATTCAGACAGATGAAAAACCTTTAAGGCGGCTCCTTAAAGGTTTTTTCGTCTTACTTCAGCTTAATCGCGTTCAGCCGTTTTTGCAGTTTCGTTTTTTCAGCCGATGCTTTCAGCTTGTTGACCGCTGATTGTGCGGCTGATTTTGTTTTTTTCGTTCTTCTTTGTTCAGCCGTTTTGACTTTGGCTTTTGCTGTTTTCACTTTTTGTGTGTATGCGGCGGCTTTCTTTTTTACGTTGTCCAGCCGTTTTTGCAGCTTTGTTTTATCATTCCCAGCAAGCAGTTCATTGATCGCTTTTTGCGCTTTGCTGATCTTTGTGTCGCTCGCTGTTTTTTCCGCTCTGGCAACGGCATTCCGGGCGGTTGTAAGCAAGTTTGAGCGGACCGCATTGATCCGTTTTTGCAAGTTTGTTTTGACAGGCCCTTTGTCGAGCTCATTGACCGCTGTTTGGGCGGCGTCGGCATGGGCTTTCTTTTTCTGTTTTTCAGCGAGCTTTACTTTGCTTTCGGCCGTTTTTTTGAGCTGATTTTCCACGCTGTTCAGCCTTTTGCGCAAATTGGTTTTGTCAACGTTCGCAGGGAGCGGATTGATCGTGTTTTGCGCCTTGTCGATGTCGGCTCTTTTCTTGCTCTTTTCCGCTTTTGCGACGGCTTTCTGCGCTTTTTCCAATTGAGCGTCCGCCTCTTTAAAACGGATCAGCCCGTAGCCAAACAGCGAATCGCGACCCGGTGCGCCTAAATCGCTCGTGAAAAACTGCATTTTTCTGCGGAGCTCGCTATTTGTACTCGCCGGATACATCTGTTTTAACAGAGCGAACATGCCCGCAACGTGCGGAACGGCTTGGGAAGTTCCACTTGAGCTCGCGTATTTGCGGTTTACATATGTGCTGATAATGGATGTTCCCGGAGCGGAAAACTCGACGGCCGCACCTGTATTGGAAAACGATGCGAGCTGATTCTTTTCATTTGTAGCTGAAACGGCAATCACACTGCTGTAGGCCGCCGGATAATAGACGGATGTTTTGTTTCCGTCATTGCCGCTGGCCGCCACAAGAAGGATGCCTTTTTTGTAGGCCCGGTCTGCGGCATCGTGCAAAATTTGGCTGTCACCTGATACGACAAGGCTCATATTGATGATGTCGATGTTGTGCTGGATCGACCAGTCGATGGCTTTTAATATGCTTTTAAGATCGCCTGAGCCGGTTTTATCAAGCACTTTTACCGCATACAGCTCAGCGCCGGGGGCGATGCCGTCGATTCCAAAGCCGTTATGCTTCGCACCGATAATTCCGGCAACATGTGTGCCATGGCCGTTGTCATCACGGTATGAAGCGGTATAGTCCACCATTGAGACTCCGCCGGCGATTGACAGCTCATCATGAGGTGAAATGCCGCTGTCTAGAACTGCGGTTCTCACATGTTTTCCGGTTAAACCTTTGTGCCAGGCAAGGTCAGCTTGAATCGGCTTGATATTCCATTGCGCAAATGAGCCGGTGTTTTGCTCTGTTCCGCTGGAAACGGCTTTGAATGCTGTAGCGTCGGCAGCCTTAACCGGAGCATTGTTTTCGACATACAGCACATCCGGGTCATGTTCCAATTTGCGCACCGTTTTTTCATCAGCGGTGACGGCTGCTGCGGGAAGCTTGCGGTAAACGTGTTCGACTGAATCGGCCTGCTCCATGACCGCTTCTTTGCCGCTGTTGTTTTTATAGACGACGATAACCTCTTTTTCTTTGTCACGGCCTTCTGCTTGAACATGCGGTGTCATCGCGAAGAAGCTAAAAAACAATACGCCGGAAAGCGCGGTTTTTCCAATCTTTTTCATTCAGCTCTCCTCCTGATTTGTGCGGCGTTTTCTTTATATATCGGAGCATTTTTGATTTTTCAAAGCTAAGAAAGCGCGCATTTCTAAAATAAAAGGATGAAAAAAGCGCAAAGCGGGATGAGGCAAAATTACGCTTGATAAGGCTGTGCACTTAGAGCTGGGAGCGCAGGGAAAAAACTTGAGGCTCCAGTTCAGCCGGAGGAAACGGAGATGTGCACATCTATGGAATGGGGAAACACTATCATACATCAACAGGCGCCTTAACTATGCCTGCATAAGCTCTTTTGGATACCTGAAGGCAAGGGTGTTTTTTGATGCGTCAACAGACCCTTATTTTCATGTTGATTAGAGTCAAAAGACCTGAAAGTAACAGAAATGAATTGAGAATAGAGAGGTGAAATTGGCAAAGTGTGAAAAATGAACTAATGCTAAAGGGGAAATTATAGTATGATATGAATAAAGAAAAATACAAAAAAATAGAAGACTGGAAGAAAGGAGCTCCAAATGAACAAGATCGCCGCGGAAGAAGTCGCCAATACCCTCAACTCATGGTACCGCGCCATCAGAAGAAATGATACGGAACAGTCGATCCGCTTATTTGAAGAAATCAAACCGATGCTGGCAGAGATGGCGGAGGATCAGGAGGTTTTAATCTACTATTCCTTGCTGGAGCTGAGACATAAAATCATGCTGTATGATACGAGGGGAGAAAAGATTGAGCAGCAAGAGGATTTAACAAACGGCGACAGCGCTGCATCACATATGACTTCGTATTACTACTACCTGTTTTCGGGAGCATACGAAGTGTATAAAAAAAATTACGAAGAGGCGATCAGTTTTTACAAGATCGCTGAAAAAAAGCTTGCCAATGTCCATGATCAAATCGAAGTGGCGCAATTCCACGACAAAGTCGGAAAACTTTACTATTACCTGGGGCAGAATATCGTTTCATTAAATCATACACGGCAAGCGATGGAGATATTTAGATGTTATGAAGACCATCATTTGAATCTTGTCTCTACATATATCACGATGGCGGGCAATTATACGGAAATGGGAAAGTATAAAGAAGCGGAAGAATATTTAACCGAGGCCATCAATACGGCAAGAGCCGCCGGTGACCATTTCAAAGAAATGCAGCTTTTGCATAATTTCGGTCTTCTATATGCAGCGATGGATCAGTCAGAAAAGAGCATCAGCTTTCTGGAAACCGTATTGGCCGATCGCGCATATGCCGCTTCAGACTATTATTTCAACGCTGTATTTTTAATGATTAAGGAACTGTTTAAAATAGGGGAGCATGACCGGGCCGTCGCTTTTTACGAAGAGGGGAAGGAAAGGTCGAAAGGCATGCAGAATGATATATTTGACGCGAAAATCGATATTCTCTATGCAACCTATGCAGGAGGTGGTGAGAAGGCGATCGATGACTGCAAAAACTGTCTCGAGGTCTTATTCAAATCAAAGCAGTATGACAGTGTGCGCGAACTTTCACTCTTAACGGCCAATGTCTACAGGCAAAAGTCTCTTTATAAAGAGGCCGCCTATTTCTTTTTGGAAGCCATTAAAGCAGAAGAAGAGATGAAAAAAGTGGAGGGAATGTCATGAAAAAGCTTTTCATTGTGACCGCAATCGGTGTTGCTCTATGTTCAGGATGGTTTATGGCTGAACATCATGCTGAAGCAGGAGGCATGCATGTTGCCGAAAAGATGGTCGGATAAAAGCGCGGGGGAAAATCCGTCTTGGAGATCAAGGCGGATTTTTTGCATGTTTACTGTATTTTACGCGTGGCTGAACATAACGAATCAGCGGCCGGTGAAAATGGGAGAAGGATCATTGCGGATGGAACAGCAAAAAAAACCTTCTGTCACTCATCGGCCGTTATATTCAGTAAAAGCACCCGGTTAAGCCGGGTGTATTTTACTGCTAATTAAAATCTAAATATTTTTAATATTGAAAACGTTTTCTCTGTCTGTTACGATATTTTTAGTAAACTTTTAGTGAATATGGATTCTATAGACAGGCGGGGATGAACATGGCAACCATTAAGGATATAGCGCTTCAAGCAAAAGTATCAAGCACAACCGTTTCCAGAGTGCTGAATCATGATCAAACACTGTCGGTAGCACCTGAAACAAGGCAGCGGATTTTGGATATTGCCCATCAGCTCGGATACAAGAACTCCAGGAAACGCCGCGATGAGCAGGCTCCAGCAGCCGAAGGAGGAAGCCCGCGGATCGGCATCGTCGTCTGCCAGACGCAGGAAGAGGAATTGAATGATCCGTATTTTTATTCGATCAGACAGGGGATTGAAAGCGAGTGTTTTGAAAAAGGAGTCTTTATTACGAAGTTCATTCAACTCAGCAGCATCCGCTCCAGCCAGCCTGTCGGCGATGTCGACGGCTTGATCGTGATCGGCAGAATCAATTTTGCCGGATTGAGGCAAATCGTCGGTGAGGCGGCAAAGGTCGTTTATATTAATCATACTGACAGTGAAGAACAGCACGACTCCGTCGTCGTCGATTTTCAGAAAGCGGCGGCCAGGGCGGTAAATCATCTGAAATCGCTCGGTTGCAAGCGGATCGGCTATATCGGCGGACGGGAGAAGGAACATTTTAGAATCAGCGATCAAAAGACAGAAACGGTTGAAATTGAAGACAAGCGGCTGACAACATTTTTGGAGATGGCGGGTGCGGAGAATGCGGACAATGTCTATATCGGAGAATATACGATGCAGCAAGGCTACGAGCTGATGAAACAGGCGCTTCTTGCAAAACATGTGCCTGAAGCTTTCTTTATCGCCAGCGATTCGATGGCGATCGGCACATTAAGAGCCTTGCGGGAATCAGGTATCAAGGTTCCGGAGGATGTCGCGCTCGTCAGCTTTAACGGCATTGAAGCAGCCGAATTTGCAAATCCGCCTCTTTCGACCGTGAAGGTCCATACGGAAGAAATGGGGCGAACCGGTGTCAAACTGCTGCTGGACCGGATCAGCGGCAGAAGTCTGCCGCTGCAAGTGACGGTCCCCTCAGAGCTCATCATCCGTGAGAGCTGCGGATCCGGCAGAAGAGATTGACTAAGTTGAATAAGCCTAAAAGGAGGTGATTCCAATTTGTTCACTAAACTTTAGTGAAGATATGTTTTGCGGCATTCAAAAATCATAAGCTGAGGTGAAATGATGAAAAAGTTGATTTTCTCTTTTACTCTCCTTTTTTTATTGGCCTCTTTGGCAGCCGGCTGTTCCGGAAAAACCGCTGGGAAGCAAGACGGCGACATCACCTTGACCATGTTTTCAACAATGACAAATGACAGTGAAAAAAAGGCCCTCAGAAGACTTGCCGATGATTTTGAAAAAGAGAATAAGGGGGTTAAGGTTGATATCAATTTCCCGGGGGCCGACTACGAAAATATGCTGCGCGTCAAAATGGCGGCGAATGATATGCCCGACTTGTTCGACACCCATGGATGGGCGAAAATCCGCTACGGCGAATATACGGCCGACTTAAAGGATATGGACTGGGTCAAACAGCTTGATCCCAACCTTGATCCGATTTTAAAGGACGAGGACGGCAAAGTATACGCCTATCCATTTAATCAGGCGAAAGACGGTATCGTCTATAACGCAGACCTTCTCAAGAAATACAATATCAAGCCTCCGGAGACACTTGACGAACTGTTGAAGGCGCTGGAGGCAGTCAAAGAAAAAAGCGGCGGCGATGTCATTCCTTTTTGGTTCGCCGGTTCTGATAAAGGTGCCCTGGCCCAGTTTTATGATCAGCTTGCTACACCACTGCTCATCACAGATCAACACCACAATGAAGAAAAAGCCCTGCTGGAAGGGACATTCGACTGGTCGAAATACACCCTGCTGGCGGATACATTCAAAAAAATGCAGGACAAACAACTGATCAATCAAGATATTTTGACGGCAAAATCCTCACAGCTGGTTGAATTGATGGTGCAGGGAAAAATCGCCTTTACACTGTCGGTGACATCGATCGGGGCTGATACGAAAGAGGTGAATCCAGATATCCAATTGGGCGTCATCCCGACACCGGCCGTACATGAAGGTGACAAACCGAGCTGGATCGGAGGAGAACGCCACACGGTTGCCGCCTGGAAAGATTCTGAACATCTCGATGAAGCGAAGCGGTTTATCGAATTTGCCGCACAGCCCAAATATGTGAAAATGATCGCTGAAGCCACTTCATTTCCTCAAGCTTTAACCAACACACAAGCTGAAAACGACTATGCCAAGTATTATGAGCAGTATCGGGATATTAAAACCGAGCCCTATTTTGACCGTGTCTATCTGCCGAGCGGAATGTGGGACGTGATGGGGACGACCGGACAGGAGCTGCTGGCCGGCACGCTGACACCGAAGCAAGTGTCGGAAAAAGAGGAATACAGCAGATTGAAGAAACAGTGAAAAATAGAAGGGGGGACATGATGAGCGAATTAGCTAAAGAAAAAAACCTTGCGATGGCAAAAAGGAAGAGGAAATCTTTATTAAAAGTCAGCATCCCGTTATGGTGGATGTATTTTCCCGCTTTGCTGCTTGTGTCAGTCTTTATGATCTACCCGTTTCTAAACGGAATCAAAATCACATTTACGAACTGGAACGGCTTTTCGCAAACCTATGACTGGATCGGTTTTGGCCAATATAAACGGATGCTTTTCGACCCCGCAACATGGCTTGTCGTCAGAAATACACTGCTGTACGGCTTGGGCAGCACGATTTGGCAAAACGTCATCGGACTTCTCTACGCTCTTCTTCTGTTTCAAAGCATTAAAATGAAAGCGGTGACAAGAACGGTTGTTTATCTGCCGGTCATCATCAGCCCGCTGATTATGGGATACATCTGGTATTTTTTCTTCTCTTATGAAGGCGGGGCATTGAATGATCTGCTCAAGCTGTTTGGCACAGGACCTGTCAATGTTTTGAGCAGTCCGGAGATCAACCCCTGGATTATTGTTTTCGTCAATTCCTATCAATTTGTCGGAATTGCGATGGTCATCTATTTAGCAGGGCTTGGAAGCATTCCAAAAGATTGTTATGAAGCGGCGCAGATCGACGGAGCAAGCGCTTTTCAGCAGTTTTGGAAAATTACGCTGCCGCTGTTGATGCCGTCTGTGACGATTAACATGGTGATCAACATCATCGGCGGGTTAAAGCTGTTTGATGTCATTTTGGCGCTCACCGGCGGGGGGCCGGGAAATGCATCACAATCGATGTCGACGTTTATGTATGATTTGTATTTTAAGAGACAGGATGCCGGGTATGCAGCCGCACAAGGCGTGCTGATGGCGGCGATGATTCTGTTGATCAGCTTCAGCGCCCTTATTTATTTTAAACGCAAGGAGGTGGAAGCATAGGTGAATTGTTCGTACAAAAAGAGACGGGCTGTATGGACGGGGCTCTCTGTTATCATTACCGTTTTTCACCTTGTTCCTTTCTATATTCTGCTGACGACAGCGCTTAAGGAAAAGGGGGATTTCAGCTCGAAATGGAAGTTTCCCGGCGAATTCAGCCTTGCCAATTTTACGGAGGCTTGGGAAAAAGCCGGTCTGGCCAATGCATTCTACAACACCGCTGTGATTACATGTGTCTCCGCTGTTCTATTGGTCTTGCTCGGTTCACTGGCCGCCTACCCGCTTGCAAGGCGCCGGACGAAACTGAACCAGGCCGTTTATTTCTTATTTATTGCGATCATGATTATCCCGCCGCTGACCTCCATGGTTCCTTTATACAAGATGGTGGTTGAGCTCGGCATGCTGAACACGTATGAGATTGCGATATTGAATAATACCGCGGCCTACATGCCTTTGACGATTTTTTTATACGCCGGTTTTATCCGCTCTACCATCCCGCAGGAGCTTGAAGAAGCGGCCAGGATGGACGGAGCGAGCACAGCCGGGATCTTCTTCAAAATCGTTTTTCCTTTGCTGAAGCCGGTGACGGCGACAATCTGCATTATTGCGTGTGTTTTCATTTGGAACGATTATCAATTTTCGATTTTTTTCCTGCAGGATAAAGAAGTGCAGACGCTGACGGTGGCGATCGCCGGCTTCTTTGGGCAAAACGCGAACAATCTGCATCTGGTGGCCGCTGCTTCACTGATGGCGATGCTGCCAATGACCATTCTATTTTTGTTTCTGCAAAAATACTTTATCAAGGGATTGTCATCAGGAGCACTGAAAGGCTGAGCAAAATTGAAGACAGGAAGGAAGATGTGAATGTCTAAAATCGCTTTTATCGGAGCGGGGAGCACCATTTTTGCGAAAAATGTATTGGGGGACTGTCTGATGGTTCCGGCGCTTGAAGGATTTGAATTTGCTTTATACGACATCGATCCGAAGCGTCTGAAAGAATCGAAGGAGATGCTTGAACACTTGAAAAATCGCTATAATGAAAGCATTTCGATCCGCGCGTATGATGATCGGAAAAAAGCCTTGCAGGGAGCGAAATATATCATCAATGCGATTCAGGTCGGCGGGTATAAACCGAGCACGGTTATCGATTTTGCGATTCCGAAGAAATACGGGCTCAAGCAGACGATCGGAGATACGGTCGGAATCGGCGGGATTTTCAGAGCGCTTCGCACAATTCCCGTTTTATTGGATATGGCAAAGGATATCGAAAGCGTTGCAGGCGACGCATGGTTTTTAAATTACTCAAATCCGATGGCTTCTTTGACAGGGGCGTTGCTTCGCTATACCGGTGTGAAAACGGTCGGCCTTTGCCACAGTGTCCAGGTGTGCACGCAAGACCTCTTTGAGACGCTCGGTATGGAACATCAAGGAATCGAGGAAAAAATCGCCGGCATCAATCATATGGCCTGGTTGTTGGAAGTGAAAAGGGATGGCAGAGATTTATATCCGGAAATTAAAAAAAGGGCGAAAGAAAAGCAGAAAACAAAGCATCATGATATGGTCAGGTTTGAACTGATGGATAAATTCGGCTACTATGTGACTGAATCCTCCGAACACAACGCTGAATACCACCCTTATTTCATTAAAAGCCGGTATCCCGAACTGATCGAGGGGCTGAATATTCCGATTGATGAGTATTTGAGAAGGTGTGAAGAGCAGATCCAAAACTGGGAAGACATGCGCGATGAAATCGTTGGCAACCAGCATTTGACGCATGATCGGTCAAAGGAATACGGATCGCGAATCATCGAAGCGATCGAAACGAATCAGCCTTTCACATTCGGCGGAAATGTGCTGAATCGGGGACTGATCACAAACCTTCCGGAAAAAGCCGTTGTTGAAGTCACCTGTGTGGCCGAGCGGAACCGAATTACCCCATGTATTGCCGGAGAACTGCCCGAACAGCTGGCCGCTTTAAACCGGACCAATATCAATACACAGCTTTTGACGATAGAAGCAGCCATCACGAAAAAGAAAGAGCACATATACCAAGCTGCATTGCTTGATCCGCATACATCGGCGGAATTGTCGATGGATGACATCGTCAAGATGTGTGATGAACTGATAGAAGCACATGGCGAATGGCTCCCTGCATTTCAATAGGGGAATAAAAAAGCCAGAGCAGAAGGATCAGCCTTCGGCTCTGGCTTTTTTCATATGCGGATGCGCCGATTTTTCCGATCTTTGGTGCAAAAGGCGAAAAAACGGCGGCAGCATCGCAATAACGAGCACGACTCTTAACACTTGGACGGCCACAACAAAAGTCGAATCGGCATGGAGGGAAACGGAAGTCGTCGCCATCTCCGCGATTCCTCCCGGAGCAAACGCCAAGATGGCTGTCGTTAGGGAAATGCCCGCAGCCTTTGCGGTCACGGCGGCGCTTAAGATCATGGCGATGATCAGGCCGACAGAGCCGGCAAGCGCAACGATGAGCGTCTGCCTGGCGCCGATAAACATCTCTTTTTTGATCTTGGACCCGATCGTTGCTCCGAGGCAAACTTGTGACAGCACAGAAAAACCGTGGGGCCACCATGCCGTCGGGGTGAATCCGGTCAATGGACCACAGGCGATCTGCACCACGGCTGCGGAAATCATGCTTCCGAGCAGCCAGGGCGCCGGAAACCTTAACACTCTTAATGCTTTGCATGCCCAAAACGCGGCCAGAACCAAAAGCGCCGTCCAGATGATGTGGGATGGTGCAAATGCCGAGGTTCCGCCTGCGGCAATCTGATGAACGGTGCCCTGAGACGCGGGCTGTTTTGAATTAATGAAAAAAACGAAAAAGGGGATCGTCATCACAACCAAAAGCACCCGTATCATCTGGACGAGGCTGACGATTGCCGTATTCGCTCCCACTTCCTGGGCGATTCCGGGCATGGCGGAAAGGCCGCCCGGAGCCGTCCCTACAAAACTCGTCAGCATATCCGCCTTGCTGAATCTCCATAAGACAAATCCGGAAAGCATTGCGAAAACAACGGAAAGGAGCAGCATGACACTGACGATCAGCCAATTTTCCTTGAAAATTGACATCACAGACATGTTGATTTTTTGGCCAAGCTCTATTCCCAATAGCATTTGCCCTAAATTGAGCCATCCTTTAGCAATTCCATTTGGTCTGATCGCTGTTTTCAGCGGGTCCGGCCGAAGTAAGGATAAACATGAGGCAGCGGCCATCGTGCCGACCATCCAGCCGATCGTCATCCCGGTCAATGAGAGAAGAAATCCCCCAAGGCTGCTGATCAATATCAATAAAAGATCCCGAAGGAATTCATGTTGTTCCCTCAAATTAAAACCCTTCTTCCTGTATGCTGCGATATGATTTTGTTCACTAGGTAAAGTATTTTCTATATATAACTATAATATAATTTTAGTGATTGGTAAAATACGAATTTATTTAAAAGATTGATAAGAAAAGCTGATCACTGAAAAACCGAGCTTGGCAAAACATATCAGACAGCCGATTTGAATACATTGAATTAGATTCCATCACAAATAGAGGTGAACCGATGTGAAACATTCGAAGGAATCATTCACCAAGGTCAAATCATACGTCCCGTTCCGCGGCCCTTTTGACCCGTGTCCGCCGCTTGGCAAAAGGTATTACAGAACCCCTCCCAATCTGTATTTAGGCTTCCAGCCCCGCGGTCTCCCGCAGTTTTCGCCGATGGAGGCTTTAAAAAGAGGGACGCTTTGGCCCGTTTTCTATGATCATTATGAGAATCCGTATGAAGATGGGAGGTCAGGGGGGTGAAGAACTCATTATCGGAAGACTACTATCAAAAGCTTCATGAGATTCAGGCCGTCGACTTTGTCCTGATCGAGTTGATGCTGTACCTTGACACACATCCTGATGATACGGATGCGATCCAGCAATACAATCAGTACGCCCGGTATGCCAGAAAGCTGAAAGCGGCGTTTGAATCAAGGTTCGGACCGCTCACACAGGGAAGTCCCGATCAGACGGAATCATATTGGAGCTGGAAACGAAGTCCTTGGCCATGGCAAGTTTAAAGAAGGAAGGGAGTCAGGTTCATGTGGCTGTATGAGAAAAAACTGCAATACCCCGTGAGAGTGAGGGAATGCAACCCAAGGCTTGCAAAATATTTAATTGAACAGTACGGCGGAGCGGACGGTGAATTGGCGGCAGCGCTGCGTTATTTGAACCAGCGCTACAGCATTCCTGACAAAGTCGTCGGCCTCCTCACAGATATCGGCACTGAAGAATTCGCCCATTTGGAAATGATCGCGACAATGGTATACAAATTAACAAAAGACGCGACACCGGAACAGCTGAAGGAAGCCGGGCTCGGCGCTCATTACGCTGATCATGACAAAGCCCTGTTTTATCACAATGCGGCCGGTGTTCCGTTCACAGCTACATATATCCAGGCAAAAGGAGATCCGATTGCCGATTTATATGAAGACATCGCGGCGGAAGAAAAAGCGAGGGCGACGTATCAGTGGCTGATCGATATGTCTGATGATCCCGATTTAAACGACGGGCTGGCGTTTTTAAGAGAAAGGGAAATCGTTCACTCGCAGCGCTTCCGTGAAGCAGTCGAAATTTTAAAAGAAGAGCGGGATCGCAAAAAAGTGTTTTAAACATGTGTAAAAAAGCCGAACATCCTTTATCACGGTATGTTCGGCTTTTTGATGTCCTATATTGTTGCCGCCCCTGCCAATAACGCTTGGGCGCGGTCTCTTAAAATGTATTTTTGCACTTTTCCCGAAGCCGTCAGCGGATATTCATCAATCAGAAATACGTATTCAGGAATTTTATAATAGGAAAGCTGCCCTTTGCAAAATGTCCTCACGTCTTCAAGCGTCAGCGTTTTGCCCGGTTTGCACTTGATAAAGGCCGCCGTTTTTTCTCCGTATTTTTCATCGGGGACGCCGACGACCTGAACATCGACGATATCTTCGTGTCCATAAAGGAACTCTTCAATTTCCCGCGGATAAATATTTTCCCCGCCGCGGACAATCATATCTTTTAAACGGCCGGTGATTCTGACATAACCATCCCGGTCCATTTCGGCGAGATCGCCGGTGTGAAGCCAGCCATCCTCATCAATCGCCTTGTTTGTCGCCTCATCCATCTTATAGTATCCCTTCATGACAAGATACCCTCTTGTGCACAATTCGCCTTGCTGATCAGGCCCGAGCGTTTCGCCCGTATCAGGATCGATGATTTTCATCTCGACATGCGGGTGCACCTTTCCGACTGTTTCGACGCGGCGTTCGATCGTGTCGGTGACGGTCGTCTGTGTAATCACAGGCGATGACTCCGTCTGTCCGTATGCGATCGTGATGTCTGTCATATTCATCTGTTTCATCACTTTCTTCATCACTTCTTTCGGGCACGGAGATCCCGCCATGATGCCGGTTCGCAGTGAAGAAAGGTCATATTTTGCAAAGTTGGGATGGGTGAGCTCTGCGATAAACATCGTCGGCACGCCCTGCAGTCCCGTGCACCTTTCTTGTTCGACCGTTTGTAAAACCGTTTCAGGCTTAAATTCGATGATCGGCAGCATGGCCGCACCGACCGACACACAAGCAAGCGTGCTGAGCACACAGCCGAAACAATGAAAGAGCGGTACGGGGATGCACAATCGATCTTCGCTCCCAAGCCCCATTCTCTCAGCGACAATCGCCGCATTGTTGACGATGTTATGGTGTGTCAGCATGACACCTTTTGGAAATCCTGTCGTTCCTGACGTATATTGCATGTTGATGACATCATCGTGTGTGAGGGACTGTTCTCTGGTCCAGAGAGCGTCATCAGAAACGGTTTCGCCTTTTTTCGCGATGTCGGCAAACGGCATCAAATGTTCCGGCGTTTCTCCCTTTCCAAGATAGACGAGCCTTGTCAGCTTTGACAGTTTTCCGTCCTTCTTGATCGACTGAATCATCTCGATATATGATGTGCCCTTATAGCCGTCCATCAGAAAAAGGGTGGTGGAATCCGAATGATCCAATAAGTATTCAAGCTCTCTCGCCTGATAGCTGGTGTTGACGGTCACCAGCACGGCGCCGATTCTCGCGGTTGCGAACTGAAGCAGGATCCATTCGGGAATGTTCGTTGCCCAGATGGCCACATGCTCCCCTTTTTGAATACCGAGCGCCATTAAGCCTTTTGCTATTATAGCGGTTTCTTCAGCAAGCTCCCGATACGAATAACGCAAGCCGAGTTCGGCATACACAACCGCTTCATGATGCGGAAACCTGTCAGCGGCTGATTTTAATAAAGTACCGATGGTTTCTTTCTTTAATGTTTTCATAGTGCCTTTTACCTCCTGGGGGCCATGTTGTTTTTATTATAGCACTTTGTTCTAGTACCAGGTACTATAAAGTGTTCGTTTGAAGCCGAAGAGCTGATGAAAAAACCTGTTATGGCAAAAGCCGATCTGATTCATGACAATGCCACTTTCGGCCATTCAACAGAGATGAGCTGGCTTCATCTGCTTTTAACAGAAAACAGCTTTCTGCACGTACAAGTTATCCCCGAAATGGAAGGGAAAAGGCCGTACGGGTGAGAGAAACCCTGCGCGCGATTGCTGAAGCAGACAGGAGAATCAGCTTTCTTGGTAAGGTGGATGCCGAATTAGCAGAAGAGGTTTGCGCGCTGCCCCTTTTTAAAATAAAATTCGCGTCAAAGCGGGCGGCGCCATAAAGGGGATTGCCCTCAATGATGAAGGGCGGATCAATTTATAGAGCATCTGGTTCAAAAGGTGAGCTGTTCTTTGAATACAGCTGGGATTGTTCGAATCTGTTGCTCGTGCGCTTGCAATAAGAAAGAGGCTCTTGATCAGAGCCTCTCTTCACTTAATGACCGGAATGTCCTCCGTCTTTCGATTTGATCTCGAGAATATCGTCAAGAATGCCTTGCGTCTGAAACGAAATGTCATCTTCTGAGCCGAGGATAAACCCATGATTGTAAGGCCCGTCCTGCGGATACTTCTCAAAAAAAGGTTCGATATCGGCTAAATAGGAGTACACGCTTTGGTCAGCCTGTCCGTCTTTCAGCAAAAGCAGAGGCGCGTGTTTTCCTAAATGGGAAAATGGCGCTCCCGCGAGAGCGAGCTCAGGCTTTGCAGTTGATGCAAAGGATAAGCCGTGTCCCGGATCTGTGACGCCCCAGCCGAAATCGGTGTCTTGATCTTTGAATTTTGCAAATGCGATCGAGTTTGTCACAGGATCGTTTCCGGATATTCTTTTGACGGTTCCATATTCCTTTAAAGCTTTTTCCGTTTTTTCAGAAACTGCTGCTGCAGGGCCGAGTATATAAATGTTCGCTTTGCCGTCTCTTTTCTTTAATGCTTGAGCTGTTGCTTCGGGAATGCCTTGATTGTCGATGTAAAGGAGTGGCTCAGGCATGTGTGCGATCCAATTGACACTAGGCAAAGTGTAAAGCTCCGCACGATCCTCGGAGGACCCGATGATGACGCTTTTCGGATATTCACCCGCTGAGCTTGCATATTCCTCATCTATTTTTTCGGCGATCTCCGCCGGCTTTTCGCCGGTCAGCTGTTTGACTTTATACGATTTCAAGACCTTGAGTGCCTGTTTGTCAAAATTTCCGACAGCCAGGATTTGCGTGCCGTCGGAGGTTCCCAATGGACTTAAGCGCTTGATTTCGTTCTGGACGTTAAGAGAGAGTTGGTCCGTATCAGTGAACAAAACCGGTCCGTTATTCGGGTGATGGATCAGATCCGCTGCGGCCAGTGCTGTTTGCCACGAATCTTTGGAAACCAAAATGACGGCTCCGGGTCTGTTTTGTTTATGGGTGGCTGGCCATATCGTTTGCGAGGTTTTAATGCTCAGCTCTTCAGGAGTTTTGGCATCAAGCCTTGTTGTGTTTTTCGTGTTTTTGACGATCAAGCCTTCGGCCGCTTGTTTGTTGAAATCAGACGGGAGTGAAGCGGTTGTTTTCTTTTCTGCATCCGAATGCTCTTTCATTTGATGGTCATCATGTCCATTCCCTTGGTTAGAGCCTGAATTTTGGCATGCCGCCAAGACGAGAACAAACAGAAGCATGACAAAAAGAAAGCCGGATTTCATTTTCACGGTGTTTTCCTCCTTCGTGGTTTTGCCGCATAGTATACCTGTAAAATGTGCAAAACTGATGCAGAAATTGTATTAAGCTTCAGCAGGCAGGGAAATGACAAATTCGCTTCCTTTCGGATGTCTGCCGTTTACCGTAATCTCGCCGCCGTGGTGTTCGACAATTTCTTTGACGATGGCAAGTCCCATTCCGGTGCCGCCTGTTTGTCTCGACCTCGATTTATCGATGCGGTAAAAGCGGTCAAAAATATAGTCCCGTTCGCCCTCCGGAATTCCGCAGCCTTCATCGGCAACCGTGATCATGATACGGTCATTTGAAACCGCAGCCGTGACAGTCACATTTGTATCATGTTCAGAATAATGGCGGGCATTATTCAGCAGGTTTGTGATCACTTGGGAAAACCGCGTTTCATCAATCGAAACATACAAGTCTGCGGGAATGTGAGAGAAAAGTCCGATTCGCTTTTCCGCAAAGGCGATTTGCGATTTCTGAACTTCCTTTTCCACAAAGGTTTGAAGGTGAATCGGTTTCTTCTTGATCTGAAAGCCGGGCTGCTTCAATCTTGTCAGTAAAAATAGATCATCGACAAGGCGGGTCATGTTATCAGATTCTTCTTGAATAATCGACAAATAATGATTTCTTGCGGCTGGATCAAGCTTATCTCTCATCGCGATGTCAGCATAACCTTTAATGTATGTGATCGGTGTCCGCAGTTCATGGGCTACGCTTGAGAGAAAGTCGTTCCGTTCTTTTTGCAGCCGGTTCAGATCTGAAGAAAGGTTTTCGATCGAAGCGGCAAGCTCTCCCAGCTCATCATTCCGTTTAATATTCAGCGAAATATTGTCCCGGCCTTCTGCTATTTTTTCGGTTTTCGCTTTCATCATGATGATCGGCCTCGTCAATAAACGGCTGAACACATAGATGGCGGCGATCGTTAAGATGCCGGTTAAGCCAAAGCTGATGAAAAAACGATGGGTGATATCCTTTACCAGCGTCTGGATGGAGGACGTATCCAAATACATGAAAACATAACCGATCGTATCCCTGCCTTTTATAATCGGACTGATTGTACAGATGTATTTCGACGTTTTCCAATGGGACTCCAGAACGGTGCCTGAAGCGGGAATGTTTTTTTCTTCGAAATGAAGGTGTGCCGTCATATCTCCGGAGACAGACTGAGCCAGCACATTTCGTTTATGATCGGTGATGATGACGTTTGTATCTGCCTCCGTTTCCATCTGAGCCACATGTTCGATCGTTTTTTTGTCAAAATGTTTTTCCAAGACGTCTCTGTGGCTGTTGCCTCTTCCTTTTAGGGCGTGGATCTCTTCATTTATTCTTGTGTTGACGATCGACGTATACAGCGTGATAAAAAGAATCGCTTCGATGAACAAGGTTAACACGAAAAATGATCCTGCAAGCTTAAATGAAATTTTTTGCATTCGGTTTAGTTCCTTTGCTCGTCCATTTATAACCGATCCCATAGACGGTCTGAAGATATTGTTGAACGGGAAAACCCGCTTTTTTCAAACGGTTCCGCAAATTTCTCATATGTGAATCCACGGTGCGGGGGTCGATGTCAGAGTTGAATCCCCAAACACGCTCGATCAATTGGTCTCTTGTCAGCACCTGGTCCTGATGGTTTAAGAGGATGCCGAGCAGTTCAAACTCGCATGGTGTGAGGCCGGCTTCATTGTTTTTGATGCGGACCATATGGTTTTGTTTATTCCAGATTAAATCGCTGAAACGGATTTCTGAGCGCCCCCCGGTCCTGCGCAAGACGGCTTCTATTCTTGCAAGCAGCACTTTTTCGCTGAACGGCTTCGTTAAATAATCGTCCGCTCCTTGCGTCAGCCCGCGGACGATGTCATCCTGCCCATTTTTGGCCGTGAGCATGATCATCGGGACGTTCGTGAGCTTGCGGATTTCAGCGCATAAGGTCCAGCCGTCCATTTCCGGCATCATGATGTCCAAGATGACCAAATCAAATGTTTGTTTTTCAATCAACCTCAGCGCTTCCTCTCCGGAAGCGGCTTTCGTACACGAGTACTTTTCCAAATAAAGTTCAAGCAGATCCAGCATCCGGATTTCGTCATCGATAAGCAGCACGTTCAATGTGTTTAGCACCTCTTTACTACCAAAAAATAGTGAAAATAAAAGATTGCTATTTTAAAAATATACCCTATAAGGGTATATGGATCAAGTTTGCTGGCGGGCATAAAGAGGTTTCTTTAAGTCATTTTGTCAGAAAGTATAAAAACCAGACGGCGTGATTTTGTTCATCAGCGGCCGCTCTTGTGAAGGCCTGTTTAATGGCAGGAGATTTGGCTTTGTCCGCGATGTCCAAATAAAAATCAACCGTTTCCTGTTCATCTTTAAGGGCGAATTCCAATCCGTCGCGGTATTGAGAAGGGCACGGCTCCGTAGTTTTGATGACAGGCTTCTGTCCGGCGAGGGACATGTAAATCTGTAAGAAGGTATTAAAGTGGCGAATTTCATCCTGTCTGATTTCTAAAATCTGTTTTTTAGTCCGAGAGTCGGGCGCCATTTGCGCGAGTTTTTGATAGCAAACAACAGCGCTGTGTTCGCCGTTCACCGCTTTTTCAATATCCTTGACAAGCTCCGTGTTTTGCCTGCCAAAGAAGGCGTGATCATATGGATAAGGCTCTGCATACCACATCTTTTTCACCTCGACATTTCATCGTTTATTTGCGCTGTCAGTATATGAATGACGATGGCAGCGCGTGCCTGTAGAAAAAGAGCGGAGAATGTGTCAATCATGTGAATCTATTTTAAAAAAATCAAGTTTGACGTAAAATGGATTTTAGTGCTGATAAATGTCATATTGATGAAATTGGAGTGAGACGAATGAAAAAGATCATGTTGATGGGGATGACCGTTTTGCTGGCGGCCTTTTTACTGATCGGCTGTCAGGCGGAAAAAGGCGCATCAGGCAGCGGAAAGTCTGAAAGTGTACAGCTTACAGTCTCCGCGGCTGCAAGCCTCAAAGACGTGCTCACAGAACTCAAAGCTGAATATGAAAAAGATCATCCGAATGTAAGCGTCAAGTTTAACTTTGGCTCATCAGGCGCCCTCCAGCAGCAAATTGAACAGGGCGCACCGGCCGATTTGTTTTTTTCCGCCGCTGAAGACAAGTTTAATAAAGTGGTTGATAAAGGATTGATTGCGAAAAGCGACTCCGTCAAGCTTTTGGAAAACAGCCTTGTGCTGATCGTACCGAAAGGGAAAAGCGAGAAAGTAAACAGTTTTCAAGATTTACAGAAAGATAAAGTCGAAAATATCGCGATCGGCACCCCCGACTCTGTTCCGGCCGGAAAATATGGAAAAGAAACGTTGACGAATCTCCATTTATGGTCTAAAGTTCGTCCTAAACTCATTTACGGCAAAGATGTTCGGCAAGTGCTATCATATGTTGAAACGGGCAATACTGCTGCAGGCATCGTATATAAGACGGATGCCCTTTCTTCAGATCAGGTGAAGACGGTGGAAACCGCCGATAGCGGCCTGCACACTCCGATCATTTATCCGCTCGGGATTGTGAAAAATACGAAGCACAGAGCGCAGGCTGAGGATTTCTACAAATTTCTGCAAAGTGACAGTGCGATTCAAGTGATGGAAAAGTACGGATTTAAGAAAGGCTGAGCGCTGAAATGCTCGAAGAATTTCTTTCTCCCATCAAAATTTCCGTTGAAGTGTCAGTTGCGGCCGGCACCATCGCCGTTGTCCTTGGAACGGCTGCGGCCAGGCTCTTGGCCAAAAAAACGTTTAAAGGAAAATCCGTCATTGAGACCGTCATGATGCTGCCGCTCGTCCTGCCGCCGACTGTTGTCGGTTTCTTTTTAATCGTGATCTTCGGCCGGCAGAGCGTGATCGGCCGGATGATTGAAACCGTTTTTCAGGCCCCGCTCATTTTCACCTGGTGGGCCGCGGTGATCGCAGCGGCAGTCGTCGCGTTCCCTTTAATGTATCAGTCGGCCAAGTCGGGTTTTTTGGGAGTTGACCGGGAAATTGAAGATGCTGCACGAGTTGACGGGGCAAACGAATGGCAGGTTTTTTTGTTCGTCACGATTCCGCTTGCCTCAAATGCAATCATCACAGGCAGTGTGCTCAGCTTTGCCAGGGCGCTTGGCGAATTCGGGGCAACGCTGATGTTCGCCGGCATAATACCGGGTGTTACGCAGACGGTCCCGACGGCGATCTATGTGGCGATCGACTCCGGAAACATGACGCTGGCATGGCTGTGGGTCGCTTCGATTGCGTTGATTTCGTTTTTGATGCTGTTTTTTGTGCAGTTTAAGCAAAAATAACCGTATGGGGCAGAGCTCATACGGTTTTTGCCAGTTTTAGAGAATGGTTATTTTACGAATGATTCGATAGAATAAAGAGATGAGAAAAAACATAAAAGGAGGCGGACAAAGTGGGAGCAGTATTTTTATCAGGCAGGTCCGGGAGTGGAAAAACGACCTTTATTTTAAATGAAATCAGAGAAAAACTCCGCCATGAACCGCTCGGAAAACCGATCATTTTTCTAGTCCCGGATCAAATGACGTTTTTAATGGAATACGAGCTTAGCAAAACACATGATTTGGGCGGCACCATCCGCGCCCAGGTCTACAGTTTTTCAAGGCTTGCCTGGCGAATTCTCCAGCACACCGGAGGCGCAAACCGCCCGTTTTTGACGGGAACAGGGATTCAAATGCTGCTTCGCAAACTGATCGAAGAGCATAAGGAGGAATTCAAGGTCTATCAAAATGCGAGCGATAAGAGCGGATTTACGGAGCAGGTGGAACGGATGCTGACCGAATTCAAACGGCATTGCCTCACACCTGAAACCATCCGCGGGATGATGCAGGGAAGCGGGGTGTCGGAATATGAGGATGAACGGATTCTTGCCGATAAGCTGCACGATTTATATATTTTGTACAGCAAACTGGAAGAACATCTCGAGAACCGGTACGTTCAGTCGGAAGATTACTTGACGCTCCTGGCCGAGCAGATCCCGTATGCCGAAGAGATCAAAAACGCTTCCGTCTATGTGGACGGCTTTCATCAATTCACACCGCAGGAGATGGAGGTGCTTGAACAGCTGATGGCGCATGCCGGGGAGATGACGTTTTCTTTGACAGCGGACAAGCCGTTTACAAACAACATTCCCCATGAACTGCATCTATTTCGGATGACGGGCAAGGCGTATTATGATCTCTATCAAAAAGCGCAGGCGTTAGGCCTTGACCTGACAGAAGTTCGTCTTGAAGATGATAAGCGGCATAAGGACGCTCCGGAACTCCGGCATTTGGAACGGCATTTTGATGAACGGCCGATAAAAGCGTATACAGGAAAAATGGAGGCGCTCTCGATCATGCAGGCGGCCGGCAGAAGAACCGAAATCGAGGGGATCGCGCGCGAAATTCATTCCCTTGTCCGCAAAGGAACGCATCGACTGAGAGATATCGCCGTCATCGCCCGCAATGTCGAAGACTATAAGGATACGATAAAAGAAGTCTTTACCGATTACGATATTCCTTTTTTCATAGACGGCAAGGAATCGATGCAGAATCATCCGCTGATCGAATTGATCCGTTCAACCCTTGATATCATCAAGGGCAACTGGAGATATGAAGCGGTTTTCCGCTGCATCAAAACAGAGCTGTTATTTCCGCAGGATCAGCCGGCTGAACGGCTCAGGGAGCAGATTGACCAGCTCGAGAACTACTGCATCGCCTACGGCATAAAAGGAGAAAGGTGGACAAGCAAGGATCCGTTCACCTATCGAAGATATGCCTCCTTGGACGAGGACTTTGCCAAGACAGATCAGGAAATAGAGACTGAGCGGATGCTCAACGAATTGAAAGGCTGGATTGTCCCGCCTATTCACACGCTGCAAAAGCGCTTGAAAAAAGCCGGAACAGTCAGGGAGATGGCAGAAGCGCTATACCTTTACCTTGAAGAAGCCGATGTTCCGATGAAGCTTGAACAGGAAAGGCGGATGGCCGAAGAAGACGGCCGGATCGCGGAATCGCGGCAGCATGACCAGGTATGGGACGCCGTTATCCAGTTATTGGACGAGTTCGTCGAGATGATGGGAGAGGAACATATTTCCTTTTCCCTGTTTCAGCAAATGATCGATACCGGGTTGGAGTCTTTGAAATTCGCGCTGATTCCGCCAGCACTCGATCAGGTGTTTATCGGCAATATGGACCTTTCCAGAATGTATAAGACGAGCTGCGCATTTCTCATCGGCGCAAACGATGGCGTATTGCCGGCCCGGCCCGCTGATGACGGGGTTTTGTCTGATGACGACAGAGAATGGCTGAAACGAAACGGAGCCGAGCTTGCGGCGACGGGCAGGGAACAGCTTCTGGATGAGACCTTTCTGATCTATATGGCGCTTTCAAGCCCGTCTGAAAAGCTTTACGTTTCATATCCGATCGCCGATCCCGAAGGAAAGACACTCCTGCCTTCAACGGTTGTGAAGCAGCTGCACGAGCTGTTTCCCGATCACGGAGAAAAGATGCTGGTCAATGAGCCGGAACAAGTAAGCGATGAAGCGCAGCTTGAATTTCTTGTCAATAAAAGCGCGGCTTTAAGCTATTTGGCAGGACAGCTCAGGCTTTGGACAAGACAATATTCGATCAGCGACGTATGGTGGAGTACATACAACTTTTTGATGAATGAGCCTGACCGGCTCTTTTCCCGAAACATTTTGTCGAGCTTGTTTTTCCGAAATCAAGTGCAAAAGCTGAATCAGCAAGTGAGCCGCGATTTGTACGGGGAGAACATTCAGGGGAGCGTTTCACGGATGGAAACGTACAAAGCGTGTCCGTTTTCACACTTTGCTTCACACGGCTTAAAGCTGAAGGAACGGCAGTTTTTCAAACTTGAAGCGCCCGACATCGGCCAGCTGTTCCACTCGGCGTTGAAGCTGATCTCAGACCGGCTTCATGAGCTGAAACTGGAGTGGCGCGATCTGACGAAGGAACAATGTGACACATTGTCCACCGATGCCGTGGAACGGCTCGCCCCAAAATTGCAAAAAGAGATTCTGCTGAGCTCAAACCGCCATCATTATGTGAAGCAGAAGCTGCAAAAAATCATTTCCAGGGTTTCCGGCATTTTAAGCGAACATGCGAAAGCGAGCGGCTTCGCTCCCGTCGGTCTCGAGCTTGGATTCGGCGGGAACGGCCCGCTTCCGCCGATGCGGTTTACCTTGAAAAACGGATGCACAATGGAGCTTGTCGGCCGAATTGACAGGGTCGACAAAGCGGAAAGTTCAAAAGGTCTGCTGCTTCGGATCGTTGATTACAAATCGAGTGATAAAGGGCTTGATTTAGCAGAAGTCTATTACGGTCTCGCCCTGCAAATGCTGACATATCTTGATTTGTCCATCACCCATTCGGCGGACTGGCTCGGGATGAAGGCGACACCTGCTGGAGTTCTTTATTTTCATGTACATGATCCGATGATTCAGGCTTCCGTGCCGCTGGGCCTTGATGAGATTGAAAAGGAAATCTTCAAGCAATTTAAGATGAAAGGTCTGCTTTTAGGCGACCAGGAAGCGATCCGCTTGATGGATACGACCCTTGAACAGGGCCGATCAGACATCATCAGCGCCGGCCTGAAAAAAGACGGTTCGCTCCGTTCGGATTCCGCTGTCGTCACAGAGGATGACTTTCATTTATTGAGGCGCCACATTCGCCGGACGTTTCAAGAAGCCGGCGAGGAGATCACAGACGGCAACGTGTCGATTGAACCGTATAAATTAAAAGACAAAACACCGTGCACATACTGCGCTTTTAAATCGTTCTGCCAGTTTGACGAATCGCTTGAGGAGAATGAATACCGTATGCTGAAGCAGGAAAAAGACAATGTGATATTGGAGCGGTTGAAAAAGGAGGGTGAGACGAGTGGACATGACGAAGCCAAAGGGCAGCACATGGACAGATGATCAATGGAAGGCGATTGTCTCATCCGGCCGGGACATATTAGTTGCCGCAGCGGCGGGGTCCGGAAAAACGGCCGTTCTTGTCGAACGGATCATCCGAAAAATTACGAAAAAGGAAAACCCGATTGATGTGGACAGGCTGCTTGTCGTGACCTTTACGAATGCATCGGCGGCAGAGATGAAGCATCGGATCGGTGAAGCGCTTGAAAAAGAGATTGCCGAAAACCCCGGCTCCCTTCACTTGCGCAGACAGCTCGCTTTATTGAACAGGGCCAGCATCTCAACACTGCATTCATTCTGCCTGCAGGTCATTCGCAAATATTATTATCTGATCGACATCGATCCGGCTTTTCGGATCGCCGATCAGACCGAAGGCGAACTGCTTGGCGATGAGGTGCTTGATGAGCTGTTTGAAGATGAATATAAAAAAGGAGATCCCGCCTTTTTCGAACTTGTGGATCGATATACGACAGACCGCCATGATCTTGATTTGCAGTATCTTGTGAAGCGCGTCTATGAATTTTCACGGTCACATCCCGATCCGGAAGGCTGGCTTATAACATTTGCCGACCTTTATGACGCCGGTCAAGACACGGGTGTGGAGTCACTGCCGTTCTATCCTTATATTAAGGAAGATATCGCGCTCGTACTTGAAGGGGCGCGGGAAAAGCTTGCGCGTGCGCTGGAGCTGGCCAAACAGCCGGGCGGACCCGCTCCCCGCGCCGAAAACTTCGCGGACGATTTGGCGCAGATCGATAGGCTGATCGAGCACAAGGATGACTTTTCCGCCCTTTATGAGCTTGTTCCCGCTGTATCGTTCAAAAGGGCAAAACCGTGCAAAGGAGACGAGTTTGAGCCCGCATTAATCGATGAAGCGACAGAGCTCCGCAACGGTGCGAAAAAACAGCTGGAAAAACTGAAAAGCGATTATTTTGCCCGGACCCCTGATCAGCATTTGACTGACCTGAAGGCGATGAAGCCTGTCATTGATACGCTTGTCAAGCTTGTTCTGGAATATGGAAAGCGCTATAAGGCGGCGAAGCAGGAAAAGGCGATCGTGGATTTCTCTGATCTTGAGCACGATTGCCTGGCGATTTTGGCGCAAAAAAACGAAGCCGGCGAAACAGTGCCGAGTGAAGCGGCGAAGCATTACCGGCACCAGTTCCATGAGGTGCTTGTCGATGAGTACCAAGACACCAACCTTGTGCAGGAAGCGATTTTAAAGCTGGTCGCCAAAGAGGAGCATGAGGGGAACCTGTTTATGGTGGGCGATGTCAAACAGTCGATTTACCGCTTTCGCCTCGCAGAACCGCTTTTGTTTCTCTCGAAATATAAACGGTTTACAGAGGACGGCTCAGGCCCGGGCCAAAAAATCGATTTGAACAAAAACTTCCGCAGCCGTTCAGACATATTGGACAGCACCAATTTCTTGTTTAAGCAGCTGATGGGGGAAAAAGTCGGTGAAGTGGAATATGACGAACAAGCCGAATTGAAGCTCGGCGCATCTTACCCTCCGAATGAAGAAACAAAAACAGAGCTTGTGATCATCGAACAACAGGAACAAGCCGCCGATGAAGAAGCGGAGGAGCTTGAAACGGTTCAGCTGGAAGCGCGGGCCATGGCCGGACAGATCCGCAAACTGATTGCGGAGAAATTTCAGGTCTATGACGGCAAAACGAAAACGACCCGCAATATCCAATACCGCGATATTGTTGTTTTGCTGCGGTCCATGCCATGGGCGCCGCAGATTATGGACGAGTTCAAACAGCAGGGGATTCCCGTTTATGCGAATTTGTCGACAGGCTATTTTGAAGCGGCTGAAGTTTCCGTCACGCTTTCATTATTAAAAGTCATTGACAATGCGTACCAGGACATCCCGCTCGCCTCTGTGCTCAGATCTCCTGTCGTCGGCCTTGATGAAAATGAGCTTTCCCTGATCAGGATTCAGGACAAGAAAGCGACGTTCTACGAAGCGATGAAGGCTTACCTCGCGCTTGCCGACCGCAATGACAGCCTTTACGATAAGCTCCGCCGCTTTGAAGGGCTTCTGAAAAAATGGAGAGTGTTTGCGAAAAACCACTCGGTAGCTGAGCTGATTTGGGAAATTTACCGCGATACGAAATACTTGGATTATGTTGGCGGAATGCCGGGCGGAAAACAGCGGCAGGCCAACCTGCGCGCGCTTTACGACCGGGCGAGATCATATGAAGCGACTTCATTCCGCGGCCTGTTCCGCTTTTTAAGATTTATTGAGCGGATGCAGGAGCGCGGCGATGACCTCGGAACGGCAAGAGCTCTCAGCGAACAGGAGGATGTCGTGCGGCTGATGACGATCCATTCAAGCAAAGGGCTGGAATTTCCTGTCGTGTTCACGGCAGGGATCGGCCGGAGCTTTAATATGATGGATCTGAACAAACCGTATCTGCTCGATAAAGAGCTCGGCTTCGGCACGAAATTCATCCATCCAAAATGGCGGATCAGCTATCCGACGCTGCCTCTTGTGGCGATGAAGAAAAAAATGCGCCGCGAACTTTTGTCAGAGGAACTGCGCGTCTTGTACGTCGCACTGACACGTGCGAAGGAAAAGCTTTATTTGCTCGGATCGGCAAAAGATAAGGAAAAGCTCTTGGCGAAATGGCGAACTTCGGCTGCGCGGCCGGGATGGCTGCTGCCGGACTTTGACCGCTTTCAGGCCAAATCTTACTTGGATTTTGTCGGTCCGGCCGTAGTGCGTCACAGGGATATGGCAGGTGTTGGCCTCGATTCGGCGGATGACGAAATCCGGCATCACCCGTCCCGCTTTCAGATCAGCTGGCTCTCCGCCGCTGACCTTCAAGCCGAAAACGGTAAACAAGCCGGGGACGAAAAACAGGAAAGGCTGGCCCAAATTCAAATGGGACAGCCGATCAATGCCCGGTTTGACTATCAAAAAGAAGTCGGAGAACGGCTGACATGGTCATATCCGCATCAAGACGCAGCGAAAATCCGCACCAAACAGTCTGTTTCCGAAATCAAGAGGCAAAAGGAATATGAGGACGAGTACGGTGACCGTTCATTGATCCGCCAGACAAATGAGTCACACCTGTTCAGACGGCCATCCTTTATGATGGCGAAGGGACTAACCGCGGCCGAACGCGGAACGGCGATGCACACCGTCATGCAGCACATCCCGCTTTCGAAAGCTCCGGAACAAGACGAGCTCAGCCTCTTTCTCGACAGGCTTGTTCAACATGAGCTTTTAACAGAAGAGCAGCGCGCTGCAATCGATGAAGACGATATTCTCGCGTTTTTCGAAACGGAGATCGGTGAAAAGCTCCTCGGCGCCCGCCGGGTGGAGCGTGAAGTTCCCTTTAATATGACGCTTCCGGCCGGAGAGGTTTATCCCGAATTGCAGACAGCGGACGAACCCGTGTTGATTCAGGGAATAATCGACTGTTTGTTTGAGACGGCTGACGGGTTTTATTTGCTCGATTACAAAACAGACCGGATACAAGGGAAATACGCAAACGGCATGGCCGACGCCGAGCCGGCTTTAAGGAAACGCTATGAAACTCAGATTCAACTTTATTCACGCGCTGTTGAAACAATGCTCAAGACCCCGCTTGCAGGCCGCGCCCTGTACTTTTTTGACGGCGGGCATGTACTCAAGTTTTAACAATCTGCTTCCCCCTTTATCAGGGGGAAGTGTTGATCAAAGAGAGGTGGACCCATATTGAGAATTTTACATACAGCTGACTGGCATCTGGGAAAGACGCTTGAAGGAAGAAGCCGCTTGAAGGAGCAGGAGGATTTTCTTGAAGAACTTGCCGAGATCGTAAAAGACGAGAAAATCGATGCCGTTGTCATGGCAGGGGATGCTTTTGACACAGTAAACCCGCCTGCGCTTGCCGAACAGCTATTTTACGAAAGCCTCTCCGCCTTGTCTGATAAAGGAAAGCGTCCGGTCGTCGTCATTGCCGGAAACCATGACAACCCGGACCGCCTTTCCGCTGCCTCACCGTTGACGACAGATCACGGTATCCACCTGATCGGATACCCGCAAAGTGAGCCGGTTGATATCGAAGTCGCGTCTTCCGGGGATATCCTGTCTGTTGCGGCGCTTGCCTATCCTTCAGAATCGAGATTGAATCAAGTGCTGTCAGAGACTTTTGATGAAAAGCTGCTTCGCGACCAGTATGACGAGAAAATCAGGCAGACTTTTCAGCATATGTGTCAGAAGTTCAGAAAGGATGCCGTCCAGATTGCGGCAAGCCACATCTATGTGGCGGGCGGCAGCCAGACGGATTCAGAGCGGCCGATCGAAGTCGGGGGCGCATATACGGTTGCGGCCGAAAGCCTCCCTGAAACAGCCGCATATGTGGCGCTCGGCCACCTTCACCGTCCGCAGACGATCAAACGCGCCCGTACGCTTGCCAGATATTCCGGCTCACCGCTCGCTTACAGCTTTTCGGAAGCCGGATACGCCAAATCGGTCACGGTCGTTGAAGCCGAACCGGGCAAACCGGCCGAATGGAAGGAAGTGTTTCTGTCGAGCGGCAAACCGCTTGTGAAATGGAAGGCGACCGAAGGGATCTCGCAAGTGTACAGCTGGCTCGAGGAAGAACGGGATAAGAACGCATGGATCGATCTTGACATCCATCTGACGGACCAGCTCTCGATCGAAGAGATCCATCGTTTGCGAAAAGCGCATCAGGGAATCATCCACATCCGTCCGGTGTTTGAAGACCTTCCGATTGACAAAAAAACGGCTCAGTCGCGGCGTATTCCGATTGAAGAACGGTTCAAAGCATTCTATGAAAGACAGACCGGCGGCGCGGTTCCCGATGAAGAAACCGTAAAGCTGTTTATGGAGCTTGCCTCCGGTGAGGAACTAGAAGAGGGGGATGAAAGATGAAGCCGGTTTCCCTGTCCATCAAAGGTTTGCACAGCTTCAGGGAAGAGCAGGTCATCGACTTCGAAAGCCTGTGTGATGACGGGGTCTTCGGTATTTTCGGACCGACCGGCAGCGGAAAATCATCGATTCTCGATGCCATGACCCTGGCTTTATACGGAAAAGTCGAACGGGCTTCAAACAACACGCACGGCATTTTGAACCATGCCGAAGATGAGCTTGCTGTCTCTTTCACCTTCAAGCTGCAGAAAAATCATGAAACGGCTTATAAAGTCGAGCGGGTTTTCAAACGGACAGATCCGGTCAAGGTGAAAACCACTATCTGCCGTTTCATTGAAATGAAAGAGGAACAAACGGTTTTAGCTGACAAAGCGAATGAAGTCAACCGCAAAGTCGAGGAGCTTCTTGGTCTTACGATCGATGATTTCACAAGAGCGGTCGTCCTGCCGCAAGGGAAATTCGCTGAATTTCTGTCCTTAAAAGGAGCGGACCGCAGGCAGATGCTTCAGCGCCTCTTCAACCTTGAACAGTATGGCGACCGCCTCGTGAAAAGACTCAAACGACAGACGCAAAAAGCGTATGCGAAAAAAAATGAAATGCTCGCCGAACAAGCAGGACTGGGCGATGCCGGTGAAGAAGCGCTTCAACGAGCACAACAGCATCTGGAAGAAGCAGAACAGGCATTGCAACATAAACGGGATGAGCGCGAACAAAAAGTGCAGCACTTTACGGAATGCCAGGAAATCTGGAATCTGCAAAAGGAAAAGGAAGGATATGCCAAAGAAGAGGCGGAACTGTTAAAGAAAAAAGACGCGATTGCCGAAAAAGAAAACCGTTTGCGGCTGGCCGAAACAGCCCGTATGCTGAAACCGTATGCCGATAGCTATCTGGGAGCGCAAACAGATGCCGAACTGGCCGAACAGGAAGAAAAAAAGGCCCGCGAGGAATTGAAGACATTTGAAAATCGCTTAGAGAGGGAGCAAGAGGATTATGAAAGCTTCAGAACGCTAAAGAAGGAACAAGAACCTGAGCTTCTGAAGCAGGAGGAACAGCTCACCGCACTGAAGGAAATTGAAAAGAAGCGGCTCGCCATTCAAAAAGAATTAGATCGGAAACAGGAAGAGAAGAGATTAAAAGAGGAAGAAATCAAACGTGCTGCCGATGAATTGGAAAAAGTAAAAAGCCTTCTGGAAAGGGGCGCCGACAGGCAGAATCAGCTGAAAAAAGAACTGAAATCCGTTCAGGTGACAAGCGAAGAACGGAAAAACTGCCGCGACGCCGGCCAGCTTGCTTTTCAAATCCGGCAGCTTCAGCATGAGGCGGTACAAGAGCAGGAACGCCTTGACAAACAGAAAGCGGCAGTCACTCTGCTGCAACGCGAACAGCAGGAGCTCGACCGTGCGATGAGAATAGAGGAGGAGCATATTCAATCTGTTTTTGCCGCAGTTGAACGCGCTTATGCGCTTGTTTGCGAAACGGACAGATCTCTCTCCGAAGCGGTTCATCAGGCGGTTCAGAAAAAGGATGACATCCTCTCCAAACGCGAACAGGCTAAAATCGAGGAGCTTACAAAAGAACTGTCCAAACATCTCAAAGAAGGTGAGCCGTGTCCTGTCTGCGGTTCCACACATCATGAAAACCCTGCACACACAAGCGGCGGAACCGTCTCATTCAAAGAAACGGAAGCCGAATTAAAGGAAGCGGAAACGATCATCTCGGAAGCTTCCGCGTTGGCGCAGGAATTTCTTTCTGCCAAAGTGGCTCTTGAACAGCAGTCAGACCATTTGATCAGCGAATGTCCGTTTTTAATCAGAAGCGCACCCGGTTCCGGCATGCAGGAGACCGCCGCAGCTGTGGAAGAAGGAACGGCCGCCGAACGCTTCAGGCAAATCCGTTTGGAATGGAAGGGAATCAAACAGGATATCCATGAAGCGAAAAGCCGTATGGCCAAACTGCTTCATGCGTATAAAGAAGCGGCCAAAAAACGCGAACAGCTCCGCGATCAGATCACTTATGAAACAAAAGAGCAAGAACGGCTGAAACAGCGGGTCGGGCACCTTGATGATTCGTTGAGCGAACATAAAAAAAGCTTTGGCGAACGTTTTGCCGGACTGACCCCTGAACAGGCTCAGGAATGGCAAACATCAATTGAGGAAAAAGACCAAGCCGCAGAAGATTATGAAAAAAGGATCGAAAAGAGCGTCACGTTTCTAAAAGAGCAGGAACTGCTGAAAGAAAAGCTGACAGTCCGTCTGTATGAATTGGACAAAGAAAAGCTCGACCTTCATTATTCGCTTGAAAGCCTGAAAAAAGAACTAAGCGACTGCCAAAAAGAGCTTCAGGATTACCCGGATACAGCGGCAATCGAAGAACGGCTGCAGAACGTCAAACAACAATTGAATCAGCTGAACGACAAGGAAAAAACACTTTATGAACAGCTGAAGGAAACAGAGTCGCGCATCAGCCGTTTACGAGGCCACACAAAAGGCTGTGAGCTCGCTTTGCGGGAAGCATCTGCAAGGCTTGCAAAAGCGGCGGACGAGTGGGCGGAAAAAGCCCGAAACACAATGTTTAATGAAGCAGCCGAGGTGCAAAACCATCTTTTGGACAATGAAGAGCTTGACCGTTTGAGACAGGACATTCAATCTTATTGGGATCAAACGAAGCAGTGTGAAGCAAATATCAGGCGGATTGCGGAAAAACTTGGAGCCAGATCGATTTCCCCCGCAGAATGGGAAAAGGCCGCCGAGCTAAAGGAACAGGCGGAAGAAGCGTACAGCACGGCATTAGAGGAAAGGGGAGCAGCCGGAAAAGCGCTCGCCGTCATTCATGAAAACCATAAACGGTTTAAAAAACTTGAAGCATCATTGACAGAATGGCAGACTTATATCGACCGTCTTGATAAGCTTCAAGCCGTCTTCAAAGGGAACAGCTTTGTTGAATATTTGGCGGAAGAACAGCTTGAAAGCGTGACTAGAGACGCGTCAGCCAGACTCGGAGGCCTGACAAGGCAAAGGTATGCGATTGAAGTTGATTCAGAAGGCGGATTCGTTATGAGGGACGACGCCAATGGCGGAGTCAAACGCCCTGTCACAAGCTTGTCGGGAGGCGAAACATTCCTGACGTCGCTGGCCCTTGCCCTCGCTCTTTCCGCACAGATCCAGCTTCGCGGGGAATATCCGCTCCAGTTCTTCTTTTTGGATGAAGGCTTCGGCACGCTTGACCAGGAATTGCTGGACACGGTCGTCACAGCTTTGGAAAAGCTTCAGTCTGACAATCTGTCGGTCGGCGTGATCAGCCATGTCCAGGAGCTTCGCGCGAGGCTTCCGAAAAAATTGATCGTTCATCCCGCAGAGCCGAGCGGAAAAGGAACGTCTGTATCACTTGAAATGATTTGAATCGCAAGAATCCCAAGCTAAAAAGCAGCCTCCTTTTAACTGAAGAGGCTGCTTTATGCATTTCCGACAACATTCTGGTCGCTTACATCGGGGTCTATATAATTTGTCGCGTTTATACCACTGTTGACGATAAGGAAATCTCCTGTATTACCAGCACCAGAACCGAGCGCAGATTTTGACGTGCTTTTTGGAGAAAGGTAAAAGGAATCGCCGAAATTCACTACTCCTCCTGAGATTTCGTTGATCTTAATGGGGCCGACAATGGCTGGCATGATTGATCGACATCCTTTTTAGAAGTCTCGCAGACAGTATATGTCGGCCGCCCTGCTATTGTGAGTTTATCGAATGAGCTTTCTAATATGCTTCACCCTCGAATCGGCCATGATGCGGCGGGTCGATCCCACCTGGGCAACAGAAGAAGTGGAAACACCCAGAACCTTAATTGCTCTGACACGAATGACCGGAACCTCGTGGAAAAAGGCTGAACGGACGCCGGTTTCAGGCAGCAATTGGGGGATTGGCTGCCGGTACAGCTGAAAGTCTTCCTGCCGCAACGAACCTTCATTTCCGAAAAAAAGCGATAAAGATCTTTGAACAGCCAGAATCTTTGTCTTGAGATTCAACTCGTCAGTGTCTCCGATTTTCAACGTGCTGGAGATCAACACCGACTGCACTTTCAAAAACTTCACCTTTGACGTCCTGATCATGGCGTTTCAGGAGCCAGCGGCCTGAAAGGCCCGATGATCAGCGATTCCGGCGGCGTATCAAAAATGGATGACAGTGAAATGCATTCGGTATCTCCCACCAGAAAAACAGAGGAACTTGAAACCGCGGTAATATGAATGTTTCCCACATCAAAATCGCGGTTCACAACAGTAAAATTCATTCGTGATCAGCCCCTTTCTCAGGTATCGTTTTGAGAAAATGCTCAATTGCCCGGGTGACATCCTGTTTGACATAGTCAGCCAGCCGCTCGGCATGCTCTTTTGGAGAAAGGGAATCATCCGGTTTTACATGCTTCACGTAATAGCGGATGCGGCTGTCGATCTGCTTTCGTATGTCTTCTATAATATGCTGCCGGTTTGTATCATCCAGTTTGCTTTCATAGCGATTTTCAAGCTGTTCGAGCAGAAGGGGGGCTTCTTCGTTTAAGTAGGCGTCGACGATTTGCCTCGTTTGCTGCATCAGCTGGCTGTGTAATTCCTGCTGAAGCATTCCCATTCCGATATCCGGCGACTGCTTGCTGATCTCAAAATTCTCCAAATTGTCGGGGTCAGCCGGATTGAGTCCGATGTTCAGCGTTCCGTCCAGCCGTTCGATTTTCAACTGATCAAATTTGTATTCGATCCGGTCGATCCGGGTGCCGGGATTTTCTTTCAGCTGGTTTAATTCAGTTTGTAAAGCGATCATCTGCCTTTCAATTTGCTGGATTTGCGCAGCCTGCTTTTGCAAATATGCATACCAGTTTTGTCCGTAAGAGGGATTGCTCTGTTTCATGATAACCACCCCATTTATTGAATCGTCACAGATGGAGCCTGAAGAGGAACGAGGACTTGAGAAGGCTGCCCCTCTCCGAAAGCTTCGTCCATAGGTGCTCCGGTTACCGGCGGCGCCGGTTCCGTATAGCTTCCGGTATTGTAGAGATTGGCAAGCGTTTTGATCGAACCGGCGCTGCCGATCTGCAGAACGGAAGAATTGCTGATGCCGTCGACCCTTAAATAATTGATTTGTATCGTTTGATTAATATAAAAGTTCATGCCTTGCCCCCTTACAGATTACCTGCGATCGGCTGATCAATGTTATCGTTGTCATAGACGTTGGTAATGCTGTTTTGGTTGTATACACTTAATCCGTCTCCGGTATTGAAGCTTCCGGCGCCCGCAAATGTTTTAACTTCGGCATAAGGAGAAATCGTAATGCAGTCTCCGACATGAACAACGCCGCTCGTACCGACGGCATTTACTTTAAAAGCTCCGACAATCGCTGGCATTTTAGAGGCACATCCTTTACATTGAACAAACATTTATTGATGGGCTATTCACCATATCTTATGTTTTTTAGGCGCATCTGTGACTGATTCGCTATGCTTCAAATAATGTGAAAAGATGAGCATGGAACTTTTTTTGAAAAGAGAACGTAAGAAAGAAGAGATTGGAGGGAGTCGTATGTATTTTTCCGGAAATGTGCAGTCAATAGCGGCTGCGCTGCTGTTTTTTGCCGCAGCGTACAGCATAGGGATCAAAAAACAGACGTGGATATTGCGTGGATTTCGCGAGGAGAGAATCAGGGATAAGGATAAACTGGCGAAAATCACCGGATATTTCTTTTTGAACAGCGGATTTTTATTATTGCTGAACGGTTTTATTCATATCCCGTACCAGGAATCGTTTACCTCTTCTGCAATCCTTGCATATGGCGTCTGTACGATCGTTTATGTGCAAAAGACATTGGTTGAATAAGCGCAAAATAAGGGCGATTATCAAAACGTGCGCTGATTGGCGTTTTTGAAAGTGTCTTCTTGAAGCAGGCTGTTTTCTTGCTTCTGCATCCTCTGATTCAGCAGGCTGTCCAATTCCTGACTGCATTGAATGGCTTCTTTGGAGTTGATTCCGAATTTTTCGGCAGTTTCAATTAAGGCCAGTCTTTTTGCTTCAATTTTATTGTTCATCATCGCAGTCTCCAACTTTCAATTGATTTTTTTGATCCGCTCGTTTGAGAAGAAGGCTTCTCATTGTTTCTGATAATGCTAGTATACCCTATTTTGCGCTAAAAGGATTTTTTTCGTCAATATGACAAAAAATGTGACATGATTTTCGGCCTTTTGGAACAGAAAGCCGCCATGCGGTCCCGCTAAAACCTGGAAAGCTCGAACAGGAGGAAGCGTTTTCTTTTGTCGATGTAATGAAAGATCTGTTTCTGTTCCTCTTCAAGACGGTCGAAAGTAACGGCTGTATAAGGGTCTTGCTCAAGGTATGGAGCGATGTCAGCGTGCCACTTTGTCATGTAAGGAGCTATCTGTCTGATGGTAAATTCATGCTGCAATATGTTTTTCATTAACATAAAGTATTGCGATTTATACTTTGGAATATCAAGAAGTCTGGCGGACAATGTATTATAGCCGGTCACCGGAATGCGGTCGTGCTTCATCTCTTCCCCATGGATATTCCGCCCCCATGTCGCGTCATAATCCCAAGGAATGATTTGAAATGTTTTTGCGTCATCATTTAAATAAAGGGCGTAATTATGAACAAAACCGTCGAAGTTTTGCGTGCAGACGGCGCCGATCAGCCAGAGCAAATATTGTTTGACATCGAGATAACGTTTAATTTCTTTTTCAAAAACGCCGTCTTTTGCCGTATTGACGAAATAGATGAACTCTTCCAAGTATTTGTCATGGATCTTGGAGCCTGTTTTTTGCTCATAACCCTGCCGGAGGTTTTGCTTTGCCTTTTTATCGAAAGAGCTGAGCAGTGAAAAGTTGGCGTCGTCATCCACCGCATAATAGATCGCCCCGTCTGTTAAATGTCTCCTCTTTAGAAATTCATCGTCAACAGATTCGATTTTTAAATAGATGCCTTCCTTTTTTCCGTTTACATAGAGGAAACAATGTGAGGCTGATGGAGAAAGGACGCCGATTCTTTCAAAAAAATGAAAGGAAAGCCTGTTGCGGATGAAGGAAGGGTCGTTGTATTCAGCATTTAAATGAAATTCGGCTTCCGGTTTTTTCCCGGTCTGTTTTTGATATTGAACAAAATAGGATTTCTTCCGGAGTTTGCGGGTGTGAGCCCCTCTGTATGAAATGAAGACCGGCGCTTGTTTTGAAACGGTTTGAAGCATTCCAGGAACCGCTTTGTCATTCCAGATATCTTTTTTTAAATCGAGCAGATCCTTTGGACGAACATGAAGCCTGAAGGCGGCCAAAGCAGTGGCACTCATCATCATTTCCTCCTTTTCCAGCTGCCATATCATATGTGTAAAAAGCCTGTCCCGGAAGCGGTCCGCCCAATCCTGAGCAAAAAACAGTCATTTGCCTTAGTCCACCTGTCTTCACCTTGCGTATGATAAAGCAGGACATGAAAAGGAGGGTAAAAGAATGAGTGATGTCCATGATCATGACATTAAAAAAGCTGTGGACCAGCTTAAAAGTGAAGGAAGAGACCATTATTTAGACCGTGAACCTGACTCGGCCGGTTCTTTCAAAGGCAGGCGCCCGTATAGTATTTGGGATGAATGGTGGGGGTTTAGACCGCACAGAAGCAAAAAACCGGACAAAAGCAAGCATGATAAAAGCAAGAAACCGGACGATTGCAGCAAACCGGACAAAAGCAAGAAGCCGGACGACTGCAAATCACACAAAAGCAAGAAGCCGGACGACTGCAAATCACACAAAAGCAAGAAGCCGGACGACTGCAAATCACACAAAAGCAAGAAGCCGGACGACTGCAAATCACACAAAAGCAAAAAGCCGGATGACTGCAAATCACACAAAAGCAAGAAGCCGGATGACTGCAAATCGCACAAAAGCAAAAAGCCGGATCGTTGCAAAAAACACGACCACTGCCGACACAAACGGCGGGATCACTCCCATAAAAGAACCCATCATCACAAAAGAGGCAGAGACGGCTTTGAAACGATTACAACATGGTCTGACGGAAACCTGGAAGAAATTAAATACCGGAAACGGTAGTATGAGCGGCTTGCATGGTAAGCCGCCATTTTCTTTTTTAGGCATGACTTTTGATGCGGTTTTGAGAAAGCAAAAAGGATTTTGAAATGTTGTAGAGAATATGTAAAAAGGTTGAAATCATAACTCGGGGGAATTTTTATGAAGTTTGCGACAGCAGAGCTGCACAGCCGCAGATTTGTAGGGCTTGTCATGGATGATAGAATCATGGATCTGAAGAAGGCGGAAAAAAAGCTGTTTGAGCTTGAAACGATACCTGATACACTCATCGAATGTGTCGGTGAGGGAGACAAGTTTGTCCGTCATGTCGAGCAGCTCGTCGAGTGGTCAAAAAAGAAAAACAGCGAGGAAAGCGGTTCTTTCATTTATCCGCTTTCAGATGTCAAACTGCTTGCACCGATTCCTGCGCCGCGGAAAAACATAATGTGCGTCGGCAAGAACTATCGGGATCATGCGATTGAAATGGGGAGCGAAGCGGATATTCCCGAGCATATCATGGTTTTTACAAAAGCGCCGACTTCAGTGATCGGGCACAGGGAAGCGATTGACGCCCACAAAGGCGTGACAGAAGCGCTCGATTATGAAGGAGAGCTTGCGGTCGTGATCGGAAAATCCGGAAAAAACATTCCGAAAGCCGAAGCGCTGGACTATGTATTCGGCTACACGATTATGAACGACGTGACGGCGCGCGATCTGCAAAAGCGGCATAAGCAATTTTTCATAGGGAAAAGCTTGGATACGACCTGTCCGATGGGCCCTTTTCTCGTACATAAATCGATGGTTGGCGACCCTCAGAACCTGAAAGTGGAGACGCGGGTGAACGGCGAACTCCGCCAGTCCGGATATACGAAAGATATGATATTTCCGGTGGCGGAAATGATCGAAACGCTTTCCAGCGGAATGACGCTTGAAGCGGGTGACATTATTGCTACCGGAACGCCTTCGGGAGTAGGCAAGGGTTTTAATCCGCCGAAGTTCCTCCGGGAAGGTGACCAAATTGAGATCACGATAGAGCCAATCGGGACGCTTTCGAATCAAGTGAAATAAGTCCTTATGAAAAAATGGTTGATCTTGTATAATAAAGCTATTATTTTTTAAGAAAAGAGGGATGTGTGATGAGAAAGGATATTGCAATGTTTGCCGGACAACTGATCATTACACAGCCCATGTAGTATATTATTGAACGGTTATCTTCAGATTGATCTGGTGATGTTCCATGGGCTGTGCACACGGCTCATGGAATTTTTTGCTTGGAGAAAAGCGGAAAAAGAGCCCTGTTTCGGGCTCTTTTTGATTCGTAGAAATCATCAGATCATGAGGAGGAAATCGGATTGAATTTAACAGCATTGGGCATCAAATATATTAGCGGACATGTCACGGACGGGAAGGAAGCCGGGCTCGTTTTAGGGAGAGTGGCTCGTGAACATAAAAGGATATATCGGGTATGGACGGAAGAAGGAGAATGGCTCGCCGAAATCTCCGGTAAGATGAGGTTTGAAGCGGAAAGCCGCGAAGATTATCCTGCGGTCGGCGATTGGGTGTATATGCGCCCTCGGGATGATGAAAAGAAAGGAATGATTGTGGACATTGTCCCCCGCTTCAGCAAATTTTCCCGCAAAAGCGGCGGCGATACGACTGAAGAACAGATCGCAGCGGTCAACGTCAATACGATTTTTCTCGTCAATGCGCTCAACCGGGATTTTAACATCAGGCGAATGGAACGCTATTTGCTGCTTGCCTGGGAAAGCGGAGCCAATCCCGTCATCATCCTGAGCAAAGCCGATATCGCAAGCGGGATAGAAGAAAAAATCAGGCAGGCGGAATCAGTTGCGATCGGCGTGCCGATCCATGCCGTAAGCGCCTATGAAGGAAAAGGCATGGAGGAACTTAAAGCGTATGTCAAAGAAGGGGAAACCGTTGCCCTTCTAGGCTCTTCAGGCGTCGGGAAATCGACGATGATCAACTTTTTTCTGGGAGAAGACAGGCAAAATGTCCAGGACGTCCGTGAAGGTGATGATAGGGGCCGGCATACGACGACTGACAGGGAGATGTTTTTGCTCCCGGACGGCGGCCTTTTAATCGACACGCCGGGAATGAGGGCGTTGGAGCTTTGGGAATCGGAAGAAGGCTTCCGGCAGGGATTCAGCGACATTGAACAGCTTGCCGAAAACTGCAAATACGCGGACTGTCGCCATGATGAAGAGCCGGACTGTGCGGTGAAGACGGCCATTTCCGAAGGACGGCTGGATGCCGGCAGGTTTCAAAGCTACCTGAAGCTGAAAAAAGAGCTCGAATATCTTGCCAGAAAGGCTGATAAACGAATGATGCAGCAGGAAAAAAAACGCTGGAAGCAAATCTCGAAAAGCATGAAAAAACACAAAAAAAGATAAATGTTAAAAGACGCTGAGACGAAGTTTCAGCGTCTTTTTTGACGCGGTAATGACAGCGCTCACATTCTTTGTTTAATGGACGGGTTCGTGATAATATAAAAAAGATACCTGATCTGATAGGGGGAAAAATAAATATGACGCATATGCACATTACAACATGGGTCATCGCGCTTATTTTAGTCTTCGTCGCGTACGGGCTTTATTCTGCAGGCAATCACAAAGGGGCAAAAATCACCCATATGGTTCTCCGCTTATTCTACATTTTGATCATCTTAACCGGAGGACAGCTCCTGTTTATGTTTAAATCCTGGAATGGGGAATACATAGGAAAGGCCGTACTCGGTCTTTTAACAGTCGGATTGATGGAAATGCTGTTAATCCGCAAGGAAAAGGAAAAATCGATTACAGGAATCTGGGTCGGGTTCATTGTCATTCTGCTTTTGACGATTGCGCTCGGACTCCGTCTTCCGTTAGGATTTAAAGTGTTTTAACCGAGAGACACCAGTTCTTCGCTAAGGACTGGTGTTTTTTTATGACGGCGGCTTTGAAGCTGAAATCGTCACAATCCGCTCTCCGTCTGATGTCGTCCATTCAAACCGGTCTTTATGATCTCCATTTCGCTCATAATGATGCTGAAGGGCGCATTGCTTTAAATCATTCGAAAACTGATAAAATGAAACACCTTTAGCACCCTTTTTCTCCGATATAAAGCATAAGCCGTTATAGGCATAGACGCAGTCAAACACGGAAAAGCCAAGGTCGTTCAGCTGCTCCAAAAAGGAATAAAACCGGCCGTTATCCAGCCCCTCTAAAAACTCCAAAAACGCCTGTTTGACCGTTTTCAGATAGCGTATCGATTCACCGCCTTTCAATTGTATCGTCTCCGAATGTTCTGTGACGGCGAATTGGTCGAACAATTCCGCTTTCAGCCATTCTCCGTCTATGCTGATAAAAACGCCGGGACTGATTAAACTTTCGACTAAAAATAAATCCCCTTCTTCATTTTCGATCAGGCAGATGCCGTCCTCCATTAAAATCTTGCCGTAAATCCATTTGCGCTTTTCGGCATACATTCGTTTTTCACGTTCACTATTCATGCTGTTCTCCTTTCCTTCTTCTTTTTTTCCAAAACGGGCTTGTCTCATACAAGTCTGAAGTGGACAATTCAACTATTATTGTAAGGCGCATAAAATAAGTAAAGTGACTAGGAAGTGAAGCCTAAAAAGAGACAGAACATGAGAATTGGAGCTGATCGACAATGTGTGGAATTACGGGGTGGGTGGATTTTAAAAAACCGCTTGTCCGAGAACAGTCCGTCATGGAGAAAATGACTGATACGCTTTCAAAAAGAGGACCTGATGACACGAACATTTGGGGAAAGGACCATGTATTATTCGGACATAAGCGTTTGGCCGTTGTGGATTTAGAAGGCGGCAGACAGCCGATGACCCGCACATATCGAGGAAGCGGCTATACGATCTGCTATAACGGGGAGCTTTACAATACGGAGGATTTGCGAAAAGAGCTGCTCACGCTTGGGCATCAATTCAAGAGCCATTCCGATACGGAGGTTTTGCTTCATTCATACATGGAATGGAAAGAAGAATGCGTTCACAGGCTGAACGGCATTTTTGCCTTTGCCGTATGGGATGAACAGCGCGACCTTTTGTTTGCGGCCCGGGACCGGCTCGGCGTCAAACCGTTGTTTTATTCTGAGCAGGGGACATCGTTTCTGTTCGGATCGGAAATCAAAGCCATTCTGGCCCATCCAGAAGTAAAGGCGAGAGTGGATCGTGAAGGCTTGGCGGAAATTTTCGGACTCGGCCCGTCCAGGACGCCCGGCAGCGGAGTTTTTAAAGGAATAAAAGAAGTGAGGCCGGGGCATGCCATGCGCTTTTCAAAAGACGGCTTGACGATCTGGCGCTATTGGAATGTCAAAAGCGAAAAGCATACGGACAGTTTTGAAGAGACGGTAGAGAATGTGCGCTTCCTGTTTGAAGATGCCGTCACGAGGCAGCTTGTTTCCGATGTGCCGGTCTGTACGTTTTTATCCGGCGGAGTCGATTCAAGCGCGATCACCGCGACGGCGGCCAAACATTTCGGGAAAGAAGGAAAGGCGCCGCTTCATACGTTTTCGATCGATTATGAAGACAATGATCAGTACTTTACGGCAAATTCATTCCAGCCGAACGCGGACGGCCCATGGATCAAAAAAATGTCTGAAGAATTTGCGACCGTCCATCACAACTGTGTCATTTCCCAGGAGGATCTTGCCGGCCATTTAGCGGAAGCCGTGATGGTCAGGGATTTGCCCGGAATGGCGGATGTCGATTCATCACTATTATGGTTTTGCCGGGAAATCAAAAAGGATTTTGTCGTCAGTCTGTCCGGAGAATGCGCGGACGAAATTTTCGGCGGCTACCCTTGGTTCCATTCGGCTGAAGATGTGAAAGGCTTTCCATGGATGAGGTCGATGGAAGAACGAATCGGCCTTTTGCAGAACACCTGGCAAAAAAAGCTGAACCTCAAGGAATATGTGACGGCCAAATATGAAGAAACGGTAAATGAAACACCGCCTCTTGAAGGTGAAACAGGCGAGGAGAAAAGAAGAAGAGAGCTGTTTTACTTAAATATGCTTTGGTTTATGACAACACTTTTAGATCGAAAAGACAGAATGAGCATGGGTGCAAGCCTCGAAGTCCGGGTTCCGTTTGCCGACCACAGGCTTGTTGAATACGTTTGGAACATTCCGTGGGATGTTAAAATGCACGGAAACCGCGAAAAAGGCGTCTTCCGCAAAGCCCTCGAAGGCATTTTGCCAGAAGAGATTTTATACCGCAAAAAAAGCCCGTATCCGAAAACACACCACCCGGCGTATACAAAAGCTGTTAAAGGGTGGCTTCAGTCTTTGCTGTCTCAAAAGGATTCGGCGCTGCACGTCTTTTTAGACAAGAAAAAACTCGACCGGCTGATCGAGACAGAAGGTGCATCTTTTCAGGTTCCGTGGTTCGGACAATTGATGAAAGGACCACAGCTTATCGCGCATCTTGCGCAAATCCATACCTGGTTTGAGGCTTACAGAATCGATATAGAAGAATAGACCACCCGGCGAACTGCCGGGTGTTTCATCGTGTCCCCAACGCTTGATTCATTGTCAGGCTTTATCACCTTCTCTCAAAGTCTGCTCTCTGTTTCGGGTTGTGTGTAAGGACGGCAAAAGAACTCCCGGCGTGCTGCCGGGAGTTTGCTTTTTACACCTGTTCGGTTTTGGAAGAGTGGCCTGGTTTCAAATTGTTTAGCCTTGAGACGAGATCTGTGCCGAAGTCAGAGGTTATCTCAGCGTCCCCTTGATCGATGAAGCTTTCTTTATATTCATAGGCGGAAGAACCGTGCTCAGCATAGTCGAGGCCGGAAATTTCCTCCTCCTTCGTCACCCGGATCGAACCCGCCGCTTTCATGACCGCGATCATGATCGAAGTGGCGGCTAGCGTCCAGCCGGCAATCGCTAAAATGCCGAGCGCCTGAATCCCGAGCTGGGCGGCTCCTCCACCGTAAAAGAGGCCGCTCGATGTGTTGAAGAGTCCGACTGCAAGTGTCCCCCAAATTCCGCAGACACCGTGGACGGCGATGGCGCCGACCGGATCATCAAGTTTCAGAACTTGGTCGATGAACTGAACGCTGATGACTAATATGACGCCGGCGATGAGTCCGATTAAAATCGAACCTGTAAATGATACGCCATCTGTTCCGGCCGTAATCCCGACAAGCCCTGCGAGTGCGCCGTTTAACGTCAGGGAAGGGTCGATTCGGCCGAAGCGGAAATAAGTAAACAGCGCCGAGCTGACCACTCCGCCTGAAGCGGCTAAAAGGGTTGTCGTAATGACGTGCGGGACGGCTGCGGGATCAGCCGCCAGCGTGCTGCCGCCATTGAATCCGAACCAGCCGAACCAGAGGATGAAGACGCCGAGGGCGCCGAGCGGAATGCTGTGTCCCGGTATGGCGTTGACTGTTCCGTTTGCATATTTGCCGATGCGCGGACCGAGGAAGATGACGGCTGCGAGCGCGCCGGCGGCACCTGTCAAATGAACGATAGCAGATCCTGCGAAATCGATGAAGCCAAGATCATAAAGCCAGCCTTCGCCCCAAGTCCAATGGCCGACAACCGGATAGATGATGCCGGTCATAAACAGCGTCAAAATCATATAGCTGCCGAGCTTCATCCGTTCAGCAACGGCGCCTGAAATAATCGTCGCACATGTTGCCGCGAACACGGCCTGGAAAACGAAAAACCCGATGTCCTGATCACCCGTCAAAGCGAATCCGCTTGTGCCGATCAATCCGCCGGCGCTGTCCCCGAACATGAATGCGTATCCGACAAAGAAATAAAGAATCGACCCGATCGAGATCGTCAGGAAATTTTTCATCAAGATGTTCAAGGTGTTTTTCGCTCTTGTAAAACCCGATTCGACCATGGCAAAGCCGGCATGCATAAAAAACACGAGCAAGGTGCCGATCGCCACCCAGGACATATTGACAGATTCGTTGACCGACTGAACCGTCGGCTCAGCGGCAAAAGCCGATACCGGCAGCAGAAAACTTAAAAAGAGTGCGAAAGATATCTTTTTCTTCAAAAGAATCATCCTTTCTTAGCGTTTCACACGGAGGTAAACCGTTTTTATACAATCGCTTCTTTTCCGGATTCCCCAGTTCGGATTCGAACCGCGTTTTCGATGGGGAGCACAAATATTTTTCCGTCGCCGACCGTATTTGTCGAGCATGTGCTTTCGATAATTTGTATGATCTCATCGACACTTTCAGATTCAATGACCATTTCAACCTTCACCTTTGGCAGCAGTTTGATTTCATAAGCGGTCCCGCGAAAAAGCGCTTGTTTTCCGCGCTGCTGGCCGCAGCCTGCGACTTCTGAAACGGTTAATCCGTTTATCCCGACTTCTTCAAGCTTTTTGCGGAGCCGGGGAAACTGTTCAGGACGGATGATCGTTTCGATTTTTTTCATATAGATCCTCCTTGTTTATAGATGTAAGGTTTTATTACGTTTTATTGTTATGTTTATTATCATACGTAAAATTAAAATGAAAATCAATACGAATTTTCAAAAAAATTAATCTATTAGACCTATTCACTATTAGATTTTTACTCGTGGTTTCTTGTATATGTTAACTTTTATAACATAAAAACCGGCTTCAAATGAAAGCCGGCTAAACTGCAAACCCTTTTTTGAGCCATATTTTTGATCTCCATCGTCTGTACATGAAAATTCCCCTCACCCATTCATCGGCAATAAATGAAAACCAAATGCCCGCCAGACCAAATCCAAGCTGGATGCCGAAAATATAAGCAATCGGAAGCCCGATTCCCCACATCGAGACAATCGCCATGTAAACTGGATACTTTGCGTCACCGGCCGCTCTTAATGAGTTGATGATCACCACATTAAATGAACGGCCGGGTTCCAGGATGATCGTCAGCAAAATCAGCATGCTGGCCGTTGCGATAATTTCGGGATTGCTGCTGAAGATCCCGATCAGCTGCTTTGAAAAAACCGCCATCACAACGGACGTGCATGTCGTAATCGCCAGCGCCCACCATAGACTTTTCAAGCAGCGGCTGTACGCTTCGTCAAATTGTTTCGCGCCGATATGGCGCCCGATCAAGATTTGCGTTCCCTGGCTGATCGCCGCACCGAAAAGCATGATGAACATCATCAAATTTTGCGTGTACACTTTCGTCGTCAAGGCCTGTGCGCCCATCAGCGTAATAAAATAGGTGACGATCATCTGTGACGCGTTATAGGAAAGCTGCTCACCCGCTGAAGGAATGCCGATTCTCAACAGCTTTTTTAAATGGCTTTTTCGGATGAAAAACAAGCGCTTCGAAAAAATCGGCATCCCGATCCGCTTTTTCACAAGCAAGGCGATCGCCAAAAGGCCGATGATGCGCGCGCTTGCAGTGGATAGCGCCACACCCGCCACTCCGAGGATCGGAAAGCCGAACGGTCCGAAAATCACGAGATAGTTGCCGGCGATATTCAGCATATTCATGCCGATCGTAACGGCCATCGTGTCCTTTGTATAACCGTAGCTTTTTAAAATCGCGCTGTATGTCATGATCAGCGCCTGGATAAAGGAGAGCCCGCCGACGATCTTCAAGAAAATGCCGGCATCGCTGAGCAGATTGGCTGACAGGCCCATCATCAATAAAAGCGGCTTGGCAAGCAGATAAATCAAAGCGCTGATGAATAGACTGATGATAAAATTGGCGCTGATGGAAACATATCCGACTTCCATCGCTTCTGCCTTCTGCCGCGAGCCGAGAAATTGTGAAATGATCACCGTTGTACCTGTCGCAATAAAGCCGAACATGACGATGATTAAATTGAGCATCTGGTTGCTGACGCCGACGGCTGCCACACTGTCGTCGGAATATTGGCTGAGCATCAGGGTGTCGGCGTTTCCCATCAGCATATATAATGAAACCTCGATAAAAATCGGCCAGGTCAAGGCGAATAAGGAGAGGTTTTGGGTGTTTGTTTTTTTCATGGCGTATAACCCCTTTCTTTTCAAAAATCCGTTTTATAGTGTAACGCCATTTTTTTATAATAAGAAGAGACGAAACCGATACTTCTTGGAGAAATCCGACCAAATCAAAAGAGGGAGAACCATATGGAACACATCATTTTCACGATCCCGCCGCTCCCCGTTTTGATCGTCTGCGGAGAAGGCGTGTTTAAAAAAGGGGAAAAACATGTCAAGCGAGAATATCCTGTCTTTGACCTTTTATATGTGATCAAAGGGGAACTGTTTTTGACAGAAGACGGTGTGCCTCACCGCATCCGGCAGGGGGAGTACATCATCCTCGTGCCGGGGCTCGAACATTACGGACATCAGGGCTGCAGAGAGGAAACCCATTATTTTTGGCTTCATTTTCAGGATGGGGCGTACGAATTGGGAGAGCGGGGAGGAGATAACTGGACTGAGCTCAAGCTTCAGCACGGAACATTTGAAACACCGCCTTTATATCATTTAAGGCTTCCGAGAAAGGGAAAGGTCGATCAAAAGGCTTTCATTGAAAAGCAGTTTAGAAGTTTAATGGATGAAGCAGCGGAAAATTCTGATCTGCCTCTCAGAAAGCAGCTGCTGTTTGAAGAGCTGCTGATTCATTTGCAAAAGGAAGCGTTTCACATTCCTTCGGCGAATGAACGTGTCGCATCAGAAGCGCAGCGCTATATTGACCGGCATTATAAAGAAAAGCTGAGCATGGATCAGCTTTCCGCCGCCCTTCATTATCACCAGGACTACATCACCCGCTGCATGCAGAAAGTGTTCGGCATCACGCCTGGACAATACGCCAACAAGGCGCGGATCCTGGAAGCGAAGCGGCTTCTTTCCGTGACCAATGAGAAAATGTCAGCGATCGCAGAGCAAGTCGGCATCGATGACCCGACCTACTTTTCGAAGCTTTTCAAGCAAATAGAAGGAATATCCCCTATCGAATACCGAAAGATGATGAAGAGGAATATTGAATAATTTCGTAACAGTCCAAACGGATCGGAGGAGAAAAGCTTGGCAGTCATAAACGGTAAGAAAGTCAAACTGCGTTCAATTACGATGGATGACCTGCCTCTGTTGTGGAAATGGATATACGGTGTGAAAGATCCTGAATGGAAAAAGTGGGATGCTCCCTACTTCCCGCTGCTGCCTGAGCCGTATCAGTATTTCGCCGATTCCTTTGTGCAGGCTTTGAATGAGAGACCTCCACGCTACATGGGGATAGAAATCGGGGGAGAGCTGAAAGGGACGGTTTCGTATTATTGGGAGTGCCGGCCGACCCGCTGGCTTGAGTGCGGAATCGTCATCTATGACCCACTCTTTTGGAACGGCGGCTACGGCACTGAGGCTGTGTCATTATGGGTCAGCTACTTATTTGATCATCTCGATGTCCCGAGAATCGGGATGACCACATGGTCCGGAAATCAGCGGATGATGAAATGCGCAGAAAAGGCGGGGTTTACGATGGAGGGGCGTATCCGCAAGGTCAGATATTATAAGGGAACCTACTATGATTCGATCAGGTACGGGATGTTAAGAGATGAGTGGGAGAAGCTTTGCGGCCGCCCTTGAATTGCCGCAAAGCCATGCAGGGCCGGGGAATTCTACTCCGTATTTGTAACTGTTCTGAGGTTCAATCGATAATCAACATCGATATCCATCTTACTCCATTTCTTCTTCCACGTGTTGTCGCTCATCGGCTTAGTGAACGGGAACAATGCTTCACCGCCGATTTCAAAAGGGTCAACCTTCATATCCTGCATCTTTTTCAGCAGTTCGGCGGTCTGTTTTTCCAATTGCGCTTCGGCCTCATGGATCAGCGCATTGAATTCCCGCTCATCCTGCAGGTTTTTGTCACCGGTATATTCCTCAATTCCGCCATCAACATTCACTTTCAAGGATAGCGCTGTATTTTTTTTATTCAAATTGAAAAAGACGGATGACCGGGCCTTGCCGATCACGAGAGAAATCTCGGGGAGCGCCAGGAGCTTGAGGTATTTGTTGTTGTTGATCAGCTGAAACATTTGGTCATCCACGCCGCCTATGATGTTCTGCAATTTGTCGTCTTTAAAAAGGGCTGTTCCTTCATAAATAAAATCATCTTCATCCGTTTTGAAAACCGGTGTGTAGGGATCGGAAAAATGGGTGTAAAGCAAATTTTTGAACTGATGCAGGTTGACGATGGTCATTTCGCCCTGACTTGCTTTTTCGAAATGTTTTAAGGTCTGATAGAGATAGAAATCAAATTTTTCGCTTTGTTTCAGTTCATTAAGCATGTATTTTTCAAAGTCCCCTTTGACGACCATCACGTATAGTCGCTGAGGGGTTTTTGGATCGTTCAAAAGCGTGTTGATAATCGGAAGGATTCCTTTTCTGGCCAGCTTTTCTTCAATGATCAGCATGCGGAGCTGCCCGTTTTGCAGCTCGTTGTAATAGTTTAAATTAAAATCCTTGCCGGCCTGTTTGATCATGTTCACTTCGATATTGAAGACGCGTTTTTTCTCAAGTCCGATCGGCGGGACCAATGTGCTCATAGACAGTTTTTTGTTTTTTCCTTCCTTGATAAACCAAAACGTAACCGGAGAAATTTCTTCAATCTCATTATTTTCCACAAATGGAGAGCAGCCCTGCGCCAGGCAAAGGCTGAGCATGACAGAGCATAATAAAGCCCGTTTTCCCTTCATCATGATGATCGCCCCTTTCGTTTACCGGCTGCCAGAAGCAGTGAAGGAACAAGCGCATATGTAACGGCTCCCAGCGTAACCTCCAGGATAAACCACATCTCCTTTTGTTCTCCATTTTCCCAAAACCATATGCTTAATATGAGCGATGCGGCCAACACCAAGAGAAAGCTGAAAATAAACCCTTTGCGGGTAACCGGTTTCGAGACTCTTTTGATCACGATCCGGGCGCCGCCGTATAAACAAAGTAAAAAGATGGCGATGACAAAAGCGTAATGAAACATATGCGCGGACAATAAAAAGGTATCAACCCGCTCCAGAATCGGGGATTCCAAATAGCGGAGCATGTTGATGACCGGGAAAATGGTTTCCCGCAAATAAGACGAACCGTAAAAGAACAGTGATGCCGCAAACAAAAACAAATATTCAAGAATGGAAATCGCATTTCCGATAGATAAGTATTTGATGACACGCTCCTGTTTTTTAAACCATGGAGCAAGGCAAATCAGATACTCGGGACCTGAAAAAGCAGACCAGGTCACAAGCAATGTTTGCCACGATTTTTTTGTCCACTCAAATGGAATCAGCGGATATAAGTCGTTCAGCGAAGCGATCGGCGGTATGTAGAACCGGATAAACAAGAATACGATCCAAAACGATGATAAAAATGCGATGATCGCAAACCGCATCGTATTTTCCATTCCTTTGGACGCCGCATAGGCGCCGATCAACACGATGAACAGAACAAGCCAGTTTAAATTGATGGCCGGAAAAATAAAGTACCGGACGGTTTCCGCATAACTCACGATCAGAATCACCGTTTTAATGAACAGCTGAATCAAGCAAAGCAACACGAGAAAACGGAGCTTTCCTTCGCCGAAAACGTCTCTGAAGCCCTCATATCCTTTGGGCGCGTAAGGAGATGACAGCCATTTGGACAGGATGAACAGATTAAGCTGAGACAGCGCGCCGATGATCAAGAGTCCGAAAATCATAAACGGATGGACCAAATACATCGGCAGGATGAGGATGAAAAACAGAACCTGAGTGCGGTTCAGGATGATGATCATATATAAGCCGCCAAGAGGTCTTGTTTTATGGAACAATCTAAAAGGGCTCAAGCAGAATCATCTCCTTTTGCTGTACCGCCAGCTTTTGAGAGGGTGTAAAAATGCCGGGCGTTTTTTTAGCCAAGTGAACGGGCCCCGAATGAAAAGATCGAGCCAATCCCGCGGATAAAAAGGTGTAACAGGGGCCAAATAAGGCTGTCTTAAAGAAGTAAGCCCATTTAAATGGACAAATAATCCAATAAACCCGAGCATGATTCCAAAAAAGCCGAGGCAAGCTGATAATAACAGAATCGTAAAGTGGATCAATGTATACCCCTTCGCCACGATGTAATTCGGAATCAAAAAAGAGGTGACCGTTGCGATCCCGACTAAGACAACCAAAACTTTGCTGACAAAGCCGGCCTGCACCGCTGCTTCCCCGATGACGATCCCTGAGATGACACCCAAGGTTGAGCTTGACTTTGTCGGCATCCGCACGCTGGCCTCTTTAATAAATTCGATCACGATCAACATGAGAAACGCTTCCCAAAACGGGTTGAACGGCACTTTGCTCCTTGATTCAATCAATACATTAAGGATTTGCAAAGGAATCATGTGATAATGATGGGTCGATAAAGCGACATATACAGGAATTAACGCAATGGACAGAATAAAGCTGAAATAGCGCAGCCAGCGAAAAAAGCTGGAAATTGGCCAGCGCATTGTATAATCTTCGAATGAATGAAACAGATGAAAAAGCGTGATCGGCGCATTCAGCGCAAACGGTGTATTATCGACCAAAATCGTGACCTTTCCGATGCTCAAATTGTACGTGCAAATATCGGGCCGCTCTGTCTGCTGAAACTGAGGAAAGATGGTATGATGGTGATCTTCCATCAATTCCGCAAGCTGTGACGAATCAAGCATCGTATCAAAATCAATGGCGGCGATTCTTTTTTTCGCTTCTTCCACAAATTCAGGGTTGGTCAGTCCGTCGATATAGATGAGAACGATCGACGTTTTGCTTAAAGCGCCGATTTCGAGTCTCTCGGTTTTCAAATTTGTCAAAGGTAGCCGTCTGCGTATTAAAGATAAATTAAGGCCGATCTGTTCTGTAAAGCTGTGTTTCGATGATTCAATCTGCCGCCCCAGCCGGTTTTCGAGCGGGATGGCATACCAGTGCCCGTGCCGCGGATCAAAGACAAGAACGGCCCCTGTCATGAGCAGATTTGTCGCTTCATCCAAAGCTGTAATCTGCAAAACGTTCAAGAGCAAACCTTTTAAATAATCGTACACCGTAACGTCGCCGCAGCTGATCATGGGCTTGATGATCAATTCGTGCAGACTTCCTTCGTCAATGATCGTATTGATGTAATAAAACACGGCTTTTTGTCCGTTCTTCATTTCATATTCTTCTGATACGGCATCGCTCATGCCGGCAATCGCTGCTTCAATGGCTTCTGCACTGACAGCCGGCTGATCGGCTGTGAATGGTGTTTGATCTTTCTTTTGAAACATGGGCATCCCCCAAACCGGTTTCCAGTTGAATGTATTGTGTGTACCTTTTTCTGAAAATATGTATGAAGAAAAAACGCCCGAACGAAAAACGGACGTTTTTTCAGGACCATAGTGAAGCGCCAAGATAGAGGCCAAGTCCCCACATGATGAGAGCAGATCCTTTGTTGAACAAGATAAGCGCGGCTCCCGACCGATCCAGGCGCCTGATCACCCGGCCCGCTGCCGCCAGTCCGGCAAACCATGCCCATGAGACAAGGATACATGCCACGGTGAATAACCATTTTTCCGCCCCGTCATATGCCAACGAGCTGGTGCCGATCACACCGACGATGTCGAGAATGGCGTGCGGATTTAGCAACGAGACAGCCGCTGCAAAAGCGATTTGCTGTTTCACCGTCATTCCATCCGTTCGTTTTTCCCCTGCAGCTGGTTTGGCGTGCCATGTGATCCATCCCATATACATCAGGAAACAGAAGCCGCCGCTCAATAAAATCAATTTCACCGCCGGGATGCCGGCGACAGCCGCCGAAACTCCTGCAACAGCAAGAATCACTAGCAGCGTATCACAAATCGCTGCGGCAATCACAAGCGGCATAACCCGGAAAAAGCTCGGTGCCGCCGCCCCCTGCTGAAAAATGAAGACGTTTTGCGCCCCTAAAGGCAGAATCAGTCCAAAAGCGAGAATGATGCCGTGAATGGCTGCGGTCATTCTTGATAAATCCCCTTTCATTCAACAATATCCGTTTTATTGTAGCGGATGAAAGGAGAGGTGTCTCCGGCCATTTGGATGGTTTCAGAAGCCAGCCAAATGTTATCATGTTCAAAAAGGAGCTGAAACAGAGATGAAATTCTCGCTCGATCGAAACTCGGAAATACCATTGTATCAGCAAATTGAACAAATCTTGAAAGACAAAATGTCGCGGGGCGAATGGCCGGCCGGAACCAAAATTCCGTCCCAGCGGAAGCTCGCCGGCATGTTTCAAGTCAACAGAAGCACGGTGACCGCGGCGCTTGACGAATTGACAGCCCAGGGGCTTCTTGAAGGCAAGCGGGGCGGCGGCACAAAAGTGATGAATCATACATGGAGCGGCATGACGGACGGACCGTCGCTCGACTGGAACGGCTATGTCCGTTCGGGAATCCACCGCCCGAATTCTTTGACGATCCAGGAAATCAACCGGCAGGAGTTCAGGGAAGACATCATCCGGCTTGGGACCGGTGAACTGTCGCCTGAGCTTTTGCCCTATCAGCAGGTCAAAAAAATGCTCCGTGATGCTGAATCAGACAAGCTGATGCTCGGATATGAAGAACCGAAAGGAAACCGGTATACGAGAGAAGTGCTGGCGGCTCATTTAAAACAAAAAGGCATTCATGTTTCCCCGGATGCCATCCTGATCGTTTCCGGCGCTTTGCAAGCCCTCCAGCTCATCTCGATCGGCCTTTTGAAACGGAAGGCCGCCGTCCTCACCGAAAAGCCGTCATACTTATACTCGCTCCATGTGTTCCAATCGATGGAGATGAGGCTTTACGGCATTCCGATTGATGAAGGGGGATTGAGTCCGGCTGCTATTCAGGCCTGCAAAAACAAGCATGGCGCCGACCTTTTGTATACGATTCCGTCTTTTCACAACCCGACGGGCTTTTTGATGACGGAAGAAAGGAGAAAAGAGCTGATTCAGACCGCGAAGCGCTTATCTCTTCCCATTATTGAAGATGATGCATACGGCGATTTGTGGCTTGACAGTCCGCCTCCGCCCCCGCTTAAGACCTTCGACCAAGACGGAAACGTGCTTTATGTCGGCACATTATCGAAAACGGTCAGCCCCGGCCTTCGCATCGGCTGGATCGCCGGGCCCGAGCCTGTGATCGACAGGCTGGCAGATATCAAAATGCAGACGGACTATGGGTCAAGCTCCCTCTCCCAGTGGGCTGCTGCAAAATGGCTCTCAAGCGGACTTTATGAAGAAAACCTCCATTTGATCAGGAATGACTTGAGAATCAGGCGTGACACAGCCATCCGCTGCCTTGAAGCGCACTTTGACGGGATCGCTGACTGGAAGGAGCCGCCCGGCGGGTTTTACATCTGGGTCACATTTTTTCAGTCACTGCCGCTTCATGTGCTGTTTGAAAAAGCGCTGCAAAAAAACATCCTCATCAATCCGGGAACCCTTTACGATAAAGAAGCGAAAAGAAGCATCAGACTGTCTTATTCCTACGCTTCTCTTAGCGGCCTCGAAACCGGAATCCGAACCGTCGCCGAACTGGCACGGGAACTTTTAACCGCCACTGCCGGCTGAAGCTTTTTTAGCCGGCATCTTTCTATTTTTTCCTTCTTTAAGGACTCAAGATGGTTAAAGTTAATCCATTAAATTCCAAAATTCATCATATCAACAAACTATTGACTCATATGAAGAACTCTATTTCTGAAAAACAAGTTTAATAGAGCCTCTGTTATGAGAAATGTCCCATTTTTTCGAATCTTGTTGACACATCATCGTCACAAAATATACACTTTTTTTGTCAATGAAAATGATAATCTTTATCAATTGGAGGAATGCTTTCTATGTCTGTACAAACCCGTTCTAAAAATGAAGCGTTTTTGGAGCAGCAAAATAGAAGAGAATCAAATGCGCGTTCTTATCCGCGCAGATTTCCGCTCGCCATGCAAACGGCGGAAGGCATCTTGGTCAAGGATGCAGATGGAAAGCAGTATTATGACTGCCTGGCTGGAGCGGGAACGCTTGCACTCGGTCATAATCATCCAGTTGTCATTGAAGCCATTCAAAAAATGATTGATGAAAAACGACCGCTGCACACGCTTGACATCACATCGGAAATAAAAGAAGAGTTTATCAGCGAGGTGTTTGAGAGCCTGCCTGAAGCTTTCGCCAAACGGGCGAAAATTCAGTTCTGCGGTCCGACTGGCGGCGATGCGATCGAAGCCGCGCTCAAACTGGTGAAAACAGCGACAGGAAAGAGAACCGTCCTCTCATTTCATGGCGCATACCATGGAGCAACACACGGAACGATGGCATTAAGCGGCAATCTCTCTCCGAAAGAAAACGTCCAAGGATTAATGCCTGACGTTCATTTTCTCCCATATCCTTATGAATACCGCTGCCCGTTCGGCACCGGAGGGGACGACACCCACCGTCTGTCAAGCTCATATATCGAAAATATGCTGGATGACCCTGAAAGCGGTATTCTGCAGCCGGCGGGAATGATCTTTGAAGCGGTGCAAGGTGAAGGGGGATCGGTTCCGGCGCGGGCGGAATGGATCAGAGAGATGAGAAGGATCACAAAAGAACGCGGAATCCCGTTGATCATTGACGAGGTGCAGACCGGCATCGGCCGAACCGGAAAAATGTTTGCGTTCGAGCACGCCGGCATTATACCGGATGTCATCGTCCTTTCAAAAGCGATCGGCGGAAGCCTGCCGCTGTCAGTCGTCATCTATGATCAAGATCTTGACAAGTGGGGACCGGGGGCGCACATCGGCACATTCAGAGGGAACCAGATGGCGATGGCGGCCGGAAGTGCAACTTTAAAATATATAAAAGAGCATGATGTGCTATCACATGTGGAAAAAGTCGGTGCGAAACTCATGCGTGAATTACAAGGCATTCAGGAGCACGTTCCCGAAATCGGCGATGTCCGGGGACGAGGGCTGATGATCGGCGCCGAAATTGTCGCACCGCACAAAAAGCAAAACGCAAACGGCAGCTACCCGGCCGATGCGGAGCTTGCAAGCGTCATTCAAAGAAAATGCTTTGAAAAGGGACTGATCGTTGAAACGGGAGGCCGCCACGGTAGTGTGATCCGCTTCCTGCCTCCGCTCATCGTAACGGAAGAGCAAATTGACGACATCACCGCGATTTTCAAAGAGGCCGTCTATGAAGCAGTCAAGTAAACAGAAAAACTTTGATTCCCTGTTTATGCACAACGGTGAACAGGGAATCAAAGCCTACCGTGATGCGGTCGAGACCGCTGTTGATGTGCTGTGGGCCGACTGGAAGGATAAATCGAAGCCGTACAGCGGGAAGATGCCGAACGAATTGAAGCACGAAATCAAAAACTTATTTTCGTTTCAGGAAGCGGGAGAACCGCTTGCGGATGTTCTCAGAGAGCTGAAAGAAGCCTATTTGCCGCACCGGATTCATGTCGAAGATCCAAAATGCGCCGCACACCTTCACTGTCCGCCGCTGATCCCAGCGCTCGCTGCAGAGATGCTGATCAGCGTGCTGAATCAGTCGATGGATTCGTTTGATCAAAGCGGAGCGGCTTCATTGATCGAGGAAGAAATGGTGCAGTGGCTTTGCCGAAAGTTTGAATACGGAAAAGATGCTGACGGAACATTTACGAGCGGAGGGACACAGTCCAATTATATGGGGCTTCTTTTGGCCCGCGATGCCTACTGCGAAAAGCGGTGGAACTGGAGCGTCCAAAAGGACGGCCTGCCGCCGGAAGCGCACCGGCTGCGGATCCTCTGTTCTAAAGATGCCCATTTTACCGTGAAAAAATCGGCTTCCCAGCTCGGTCTCGGAGAGCGTGCCGTCGTTCTCGTCGACACGGATGACGAAAAGCGAATGTGCCTTTACGATTTAAAGCGAAAAACAGCGATGCTGAAGGAATCGGGCTTACATCCCTTTGCGATTGTGGCAACATGCGGAACGACGGATTTCGGAAGCATCGACCCGCTTTCCGAACTTGCGGATGCCGCGCATGCTGAAGGAATTTGGCTCCACGTTGATGCCGCGTATGGCGGGGCATTGATATTGAGCAGGGCCCGCCGTTATAAATTGACCGGCATTGACAGGGCCGACTCAATCAGCGTCGACTTCCACAAGCAGTTTTATCAGCCGGTCAGCTGCGGCGCTTTTCTTGTAAAAGACAGAAGGCATTTCCGCTTGATTGATTATCATGCCGATTATTTAAATCCCGAGGAGGATGAAGCGGAGGGAATCGTCCATCTCGTCAATAAATCGATTCAGACGACGCGGCGTTTTGACGCGTTAAAGCTGTTTGTCTCATTGCGTGTGCTCGGGGAAGATACATTCGCCGAGATGATTGACTGGACATTCGCATTGGCTGAAGCGGCAGCGAAAAAAATCTCCGCAAGCGATCGGTTCGAACTGCTGAATCCACACCCTGAACTGAACGCTGTCGTCTTCCGCTGCCTCGCCGCAGAAGACGATGCGGAGAATGACAGCTTGAATAAATATATTCACAGAGAATTGTTCAGAACGGGACAGGCGGTGATCGCCAAGACGGCAGCAGACGGGAAGACATATTTAAAATTCACGCTGCTCAATCCGAGAATGGCGCTTTCTGATCTTGACGACGTTCTCGGGCGGATTCAAGAGCTTGCGGGCCTTTATTTGAATAGCAGGAGGATAACAAGATGAGTTCATTTAAAGAAATAGCAGAAAATGCTACGATTCAAAGCTTTTTAAATTGCTATTTGCGGGAAACCGGCATCGAAACCCGTGAGATCGCGGACGGCTCCCAAAAAATGCTGGTGGTCCCGCTAAAACGCCAGCACATCGAGCTGATCGTTCCGGTCAAGTATTGGTCGAAGACGGGAAGGCACCTCTTCTCATTTCCGCTCTATTATAAAACAACTCAAGACGAAAACCGGCTTCCGCTCGACTATGTCACGCTCGTCTCCCTCGCTTCAAAAGAATTGCTTCTTCGGCAAAACAGCGGGGGCGCCGAGGATGAATTCATGCTTAGAGTCATTTTGAGCTGCCGTAATATCAGCCGTTATGTGGAAGAGCGGGCGGGTGATCAACATGAGCTGAACGCGGCCGATTTTACGTTTATCGAAGCAGAGCAATCGCTTTTGCTCGGCCACCTGATGCATCCGACGCCAAAAAGCAGGCAGGGGATGAAGCCTGAAGAGGAAAGCATCTATTCGCCTGAACTTAAAGGGGAGTTTCAGCTTCATTATTTTAAGGCGCACGCCTCCCTCGTTCTGCACGACTCAAGTACAGGAACAAAAGCGCCGCTGGTCATTCAAGAGGAACTGAAGAACGATCCGATGATTGACAAAGCGTGGCTTGATGAGGAAACATCCGATCCGGACTTTGCGCTTCTTCCCGCACACCCGCTCCAGGCGAAAGCCTTGTTGGAGGAGCCGTATGTGCAAAAATTGATCGATCAGGGTCTCCTTACATATCTCGGCGCAAAAGGGCGGACGTTTACGGCGACATCCTCCGTCCGCACGGTCTACAGCAAGCACTCGCGCTATATGTACAAATTCTCGGTGCCGATCAAAATTACGAATTCGCTTCGTGTGAACAAGCAGAAAGAGCTGGACAGAGGAGTGGAAATGGCCCGGCTTCTGCAGACAGAGCTCGGTCAACGGTTGTACCAGGAGTTTCCCGGCTTCCGCGTCATCACAGATCCGGCTTACATCTCTATTCAAGGAGAAAACGGGGAATCCGGCTTTGAAGTCGTGATCAGAGAGAACCCGTTTTATGAAGACGACCGTTCGGCAAGCCTGATCGCCGGGCTCTGCCAGGATCACGCTTACGGGAAAGAGTCAAGGCTGTCCTCTGTCATCCGTGAGCTGGCGTTAAAAGAAGGACGGACAACGGAAGAAGTGTGCGCCGACTGGTTTGACAAGTATTTGTCCATTTCGCTTGAGCCTGTTTTATGGCTGTTTGAAACATACGGGCTGGCGATTGAAGCGCACCAGCAGAACGCCGTCATCCGTTTAAAAAACGGCTACCCTGACACGTTTTATTACAGGGATAACCAAGGCTACTATTACAGCGAATCAAAAGCGGACATGCTCTCCAGCCTGCTCGAAGGCTTAAGCGAAAGGAGCGAGACGATCTGTTCGGACAGCGTGGCTGTTGAGAGACTGCGCTATTACTTCTTCTTCAACCATTTGTTTGGACTTGTGAACGGTTTCGGCTGCGAAGGGCTGATCCGGGAAGAAACGCTCCTGTCCATGATCAGAGAGCGGCTTGAGAAAGCGGAACAAATTTACGGCATCACTGAGCTGACCGACAGCCTGCTTCGTTTTCCTGAGCTTCCGTGCAAGGCCAATCTGCTGACGAGATTTTATGACATGGATGAGCTGACAGGCTCCCTTGAAACCCAGTCGCGCTACACGTCAGTTCAAAATCCGCTTCTGAAGGAGGCGGCTGCCGTCCATGAATGAACGGATCACATTTCAAAAAGCGGACTATGAAAGAGACGTATCGCTCGTCTACCGCTGGATGCAGGAGGAGCACGTCATCCCGTTCTGGCATTTAAACATGCCGTTTGCAAAGTTTGCAGCCCATTTTCACAAGGCGATCACAGACCCTCACCAAACGCTGTACATCGGCTTTATCGACGGTGTGCCGATGAGCTACTGGGAGTCGTACTGGGTTAAGGGAGACATCATTGAACACCACTATGACAATGAACCTTTTGACCAGGGCATTCATCTGTTGATCGGAGAAAAAGCGTATTTGGGAAAAGGTCTTGCCCTTCCGCTTTTAAAAGCGATGGTCAGCATGCAATTTGCCGAGCCTGACACAAAAAAGGTCATCGCAGAGCCGGATATCCGCAATAAAAAAATGATTCATATTTTTGGAAAATGCGGGTTTCGCCCTATTAAACCTGTGGATCTTCCTGATAAAACCGGATTATTGATGTTTTGCGAACGAGAACGTTTTTTTGAAAAGGAGAAAAAAGATGAACTCTACAAAGAGACCCAATGATGTATATGATGTCATCGGCGTCGGCATCGGGCCGTTTAATCTCGGCCTTGCCGCATTGGCTGATTCCGTGCCTGAGATCAATGCGCTGTTTTTTGAACGGAATGAAAGCTTTAACTGGCATCCCGGCATGCTGATTGAAGGGACAACACTGCAGGTGCCGTTTTTGGCCGACTTGGTGAGCATGGCCGATGTGACAAGCAAATACAGCTTTTTAAACTATCTCCAGGAGCATAACCGTCTTTATTCTTTCTATTTTTTAGAAGACTTTCATATTCCGAGAAAGGAATATAACCACTACTGCCGCTGGGTGGCCGAACAGCTCGACTCGTGCCGTTTCGGAATGAATGTCGAAAGCATTTCACTCATTGAATCAAACCGGGATGCGCTTTTTGAAGTGCGGGTCGCGAATCAGGAAAACGGCGAGGAAGCCGTTTATTACACAAGGCATATCGCGCTCGGCATCGGCACGGGGCCGCACGTTCCCGAAGCGCTCTCAGACGCTTTGGGCGACTCGGTGTTCCATTCAGCCGAGTATTTAATGAGAAAACCCGGCGGGTTTAAAGGGAAAAGGGTTGCCGTCGTCGGCTCCGGACAAAGCGCAGCCGAGGTGTTTTATGACCTGGTCGGTGAAGATGAAGCGGAGCATGTCAGCTGGCTCACCCGCTCAAAAGGCTTCTTCCCGATGGAATATTCAAATCTCGGGCTCGAGTATTTCTCACCTGATTATATCGATTTTTTCTATCAGCTCCCGCAATGGAAAAAAGATGAATTGCTAAGGCAGCAGGATCTGCTTTATAAAGGCATCAGCGCGAAGACGATCAGCGATATTTACCACCTTCTGTATGAGCGGACCTGCGGCGGACGGGAAGCGGCGTTTGACCTTCAGTCGATGACAGAAGTAGAGCGGATCGAACAGCATGCGGGAACAATGATTCTTCATTGCGCACACCGCGTGGATGAGAAACGATTTGAGCGGCAGGCGGATGTCGTCGTCTTGGCGACGGGCTATAAAGAGAGGCTGCCGGAATGCCTGGCACCTGTTGACACCCTGATTGAAAAGGACGCGAGCGGCCGCAATGTCATTACACGCGATTACAGGCTGGTGACGGCAGCCGAATCGGAAAACCATATTTTCGTTCAAAACGGAGAGCTGCACACACACGGTGTCGGTGCGCCTGACCTGGGGCTCGGCGCTTACCGGAACTCGGTGATCATCAATCAGCTTGCCGGGAGGGAAGTATACCGCGTCAGCCATAAAACGGTCTTCCAGACATTTGGAACAGGAATCACGGAAAAAACGGCCGTGCCAAACGGCTGATCAAGGAGGCAATTTGATGTTGTTTCAAGACGAATTAAAAAAGGTGCTCAATCCGGAGAGATGGAGAAAAGTCAATCAGCGACTACTGGCGAAGATGGTTTCTGAATATATGTATGAGGATATTATCAAGCCTGATCTGATTGAAACGGAAGACGGCATCAACCGGTATGAGCTGAGAACGGCGGAAGATAAGGCATACCGGTTCGCGGCCAAACCCCGCATGTTTGACAGCTTTGACACGATGCCGGAGACGATCAAAGTCTTTAAGGACGGACAATGGACGACACACGTGAACGCAATAGAGTTTCTCCTCGATATTCAGCCGCATATCCCGATGAGTCCGGAAACAGCGGGGCATTTGATCAAGGAGTTCAACCATACGATGCTGGCGGATGCCCACCTTTTGGCTAAGGATGCGCTTACCTCTGATGAGCTGACAGAAGCCGATTATGCCGTGATTGAAGGCGAGATGACCGGCCATCCGTGGATTGTATACAACAAAGGAAGAATCGGCTTTGGCTATGATGACTATCTCCGCTTTGCGCCGGAAAATCAAAGAGCCGAACGGCTGCTGTGGATCGCCGTACACAAAGAGACCGCGTCATTCTACTCGGTTGAAGGGCTCGATTATGAAACGCTGATCAACGAAGAGCTTGATGAGCTGACTTTAAGGCAATTCGCTAAAGTGATAGAAAAGCAGGGCGCAGCCGGCGAAGCCTATTATTATTTGCCCGTCCACGAATGGCAGTGGACAAATACGATCATTCAGCAATTTCCTGAAGAGATCGCTGCAAAAGCGATCATTCCTTTGGGGGAAGGCGGAGACGAGTATCTGCCGCAGCAATCGATCAGAACCTTTACAAACATCACAAACAAACATAAGCATCATATCAAACTGCCGATGAGCATTTTAAATACGCTTGTATACAGAGGACTGCCGTCGGAACGGACGGTGATCGCTCCGAAAATCACTGAGCATATCAAAGGGATCGCCGAAAACGACGCATTTCTAAAAGACGAATGCCGGGTGATCCTGCCAGGCGAAAATGCCAGTCTGAACGTCGACCACCCATACTATCATTCTCTTGAAAAAGCTCCGTATCAATATTTGGAAATGCTCGGCGCCATTTTCAGAGAAAGCATCTATACGTATTTGGAAGAAGGAGAGCGGCCTGTTACACTCGCTTCTTTAACATACATCGATCAAGACGGTGTGCCGTTTATCAGGCGCCTGATCGAAAAGTCGGGGCTGTCAGCGGAGGAGTGGATCGGAAAGCTGTTTAACACCGTGATGCCGCCGCTTCTGCATTTCATGTACCGCTACGGAACCGTATTTTCGCCGCACGGACAAAATACGATTCTCGTCTTAAAAGATCATCAGCCGCACAGGCTGGCGATTAAAGATTTTGTTGATGACGTCAATATCAGCGACCAGCCGCTTCCTGAACTGAGCGGTTTGACAGAAGATTTAAAAGCCGTTCTCAGAAGCGAGCCGCCGGAAGGGCTTGTGCAGTTTATCTTTACAGGGCTTTTCATTTGCCATTTGCGCTATGTGGCCAACATTTTGGAAAATGACGGTCTGCTTCCTGAAAAGCGTCTGTGGAAAGCTTTGGCTGATGCGATTTTGGATTATCAGCAAAGATTCCCGGAACTGCGTGAGCGCTTCGAATTGTTCGACTTATTCAAACCGGAATTGACGAAGCTCTGCCTCAACAGAAACCGGATGGTCGACTACGGCTACAAGGACGGCGATGACCGCCCGCACGCCTCCGAATTCGGAAAAGTGACAAACGCGCTTGCGAAATTTAAAAAAGAGGCCGCAAAGCTGTAATGCTCCTGCGGCCGGGAATGCCCCGCTTCAGGCGGGGTTTTTTTACGTCAATTTCTTATACATTAAAATATGAGGTCCGATCGGCGGTATGTCGTAGACTTCGCCCTGTTCGCTGAAGCCGAGCTTTTTATAGTAGCCGCTCACAGATGTCCTGGCGTTACACCATAAAAGGTCCGCGCCCTTTTTCCGGAGCAGTTCTTCGGCATGGCGGATGAGTGTGCTTCCCGCTTTTTGTTCGCGGTATCCTTCCAGCGTCGCCATCCCTCTCAGTTGATAATGGTTCCGGCCTTTGAGCTCCGCATGCTTGGCTTTGTGAAAGGAAGCGATGCTGATGAGCCTGCCGCGGTAAAATCCGCCGAGATGAAATGTTCCGTCGAGCAAATCGGTTTCATACATACATGCTTCAAGCGGCTGATTCGGCCGGAGAATGCGGTGTCTGATCTCATACGTTTCTTCGGCGTCGATTTGTTTGATCTCGATCATATGGTTCCTCCTTCGGTTGTCGAACTCATGAGAGGTGATGGATTCGGCAGATCACCCGGTGTTTTGAGAATGACTAACTATATCGTAAATGGCGGAATATATCGTCCATCGATATCGGTAAACTGATACTCTTTGGCTAAATCGCCTATTCTTAACACCTGTCCGCTTTTCTCCATCACATTCGGATCATTTGCCAACGCAGTAATTCCGCGTCCGACATAATAGGGCGTTTCGGTTCTCCTTAAATCTTCTGACTCCTGCCAATGCTCTTCATCTGATTCATGGTGTTTCAAGACAAGCTCAGTTCTCATAAATCCAGGTGAAACGGCAAGAACGGCAATGTTGTCCTGTTTTAATTCTAATGAAAGTCCATACGCCATACGTGTTAATGCGTTTTTGGCTAAATCGTAATAAAACTGTCCAATGTACTTGTCACCATCCCAGAAGGTCGTGTGAATGATGAGGGCTTGTTTATTTTCACGAAGCAGCGGAACGGCGAAATGATTCGTCGCCAACTGGGCGCGCACCCCGGCGGTGAACATCGTATCCCAATTCTTCAAAGACAATTCCCAAAAAGGTTTTTCGTCAACACCCAGATCATGCGCACCCCACACATTGTTGATCAAAATATCTAATTTTCCCTGTTCTTCGCGAATTTTAGTGATGACAGCCTCTGTGTCCGAATCGTTCGTATGATCACATTGTACAGCAATACCTTTTCCGCCGGAAGCCTCAATTTGTGCAGCGGTGTCATGGATTGTCCCAGGCCAATGATTCGTTGAAGCCCCATGAATGCTGCGGCCTGTGATATACACGATTGCACCGGCTTTCCCCAGTTCTGCAGCAATGCCGCGACCGGCTCCTCTGCTTGCGCCTGTTACAAGAGCGACTTTTCCTTTCAAGTCCATCTCATTCCTTTCATAAAGAAGATATTGTCATTATAAGAACCGATTCTTGACAACAGCTGTCATATTTAATGAAATGAAGATAAATCATTTATAAAAAGGAGATCATCATGAGAGGAGACCGATTGATATCTATTCTTTTGCTGCTGCAAGCTTATGGACAGATGACGGCAAAACAATTGGCAGAAAGGCTGGAAGTCTCTGAACGAACGATTTACAGGGATATGGAAGCTTTAAGCGGGACGGGTATTCCCGTTTTTGCCGAACGCGGAAAAAACGGAGGCTGGTCATTGCTTGATGATTACCAGACCAAATTAACCGGCTTAAAAGAATCTGAAATACGCGCACTATTTGTCCCGCTTTCCGAACAATTCCTCGATGATCTCGGATTGACACGTACATCCGAAGATGCCCGAAATAAACTGATCGCTTCGCTCCCTTCGGGATATCGCCAAAACGCAAAAGATGTATGGAATCGAATATATATTGATACGAGTTCATGGCGTCATAAGAAGGAAAAAGCAGCATCCTTTGAAGTGCTGAAAGATGCTATATGGAAAGATCAAAAATTAAAAATCGTCTATCAGCGGGCAGATGGAAAAGTGAGTGATCGGGTTGTAGCGCCGCTTGGACTGGTGGCTAAAGGGTCCAACTGGTATCTGATTGCATCTAAAGAAAATGGGGAGATTCGAAATTACAGAGCTTCGCGGATTCAATCTGCCATTTCCGTTCATGAAACATTTGAAAGACCTGAAAACTTTGACATTGCTCAAGTATGGAGATCTTCAACAAATGCTTTTATCGAAAAATTACCGACATATGAAGTGTGGGTGAAGGCGGCTCAGTCAATCTTGCCAAGATTATCATTTACCAATCATTTTGTGCGGATCATGGAAACGGGTAAAGTCGATGAGGAGGGGTGGATACCAATTAAATTATCATTTGATACGGAAGAGGAAGCGAAAAGATATATACTCGGTTTTGCCGAGCATATGCTGGTGATTGAACCGAAAGAACTGCACGACAAGGTGCTGAAAATGGCTGAATCGATTGTTGCCCATTATAAACAGCAGAATGGATGCCGAAAAACATGAATGAACCCCTGCCGTCCGCAATCGGCAGGCAGGGGTTGTTTTAATGAACATTGAAATATCTCGCTTCCGGGTGTGAGACGACGATTGCCGAAACGGAGGCTTCCGGCTCCATCATAAACCCATCTGTCAAGCGGACGCCGATGCCTTCCGGCTGGATGAGTCTGAAGAGCTTTTCCTGATCTTCGAGATTCGGACAGGCCGGATATCCGAAGGAGTAGCGCTGGCCTTGATATTTCGCTTGAAAACGCTGCTCCATCGTAAAGTCGGGTGCATCCGGAAAGCCCCAGCGGTCGCGGATGATTTGGTGTGTCCGCTCGGCGAGCCCTTCGGCCAGCTCAAGAGCGAGCGCTTGTACCGCATGGCTTTTTAAGTAGTCGCCTTCCGCTTTAAAGCGGTTGGCCACTTCCCTCACTTTTCTACCGGCTGTCACGGCAAAAAACGATACATAGTCTAGCTCGCCTTTCGGCCGGATGTAGTCGGAAATACAGCGGAACGGAAGCTTCTCCTGCCGCGGGAACACAAATGTTTCAAGGATGTTGTCCTGTTTTTCCGGATCTAAAATATGAAGCGAATCTCCTTCACTATAGGCCGGGAAAAATTGATAGACGACGGCGGGATCGAACCAGCCGTGTTTTTTTCCGTCTCTCAGCAATTCATCGATTACGTTTTTCAACTCGAGCGCTTTCGGATTTTTTTCGGCAAAAAGTTTTTTCACCTTTCCTTTTAACCCAAGATGGTGGCCCAGCAGCATTTGCTGATTGACGTACGGCACGATATAGGATAGATCGATGTTTTTCAAATAGTGCCGCTTCAAATCCTCCGGCTTGAAGACGGGCGCTTTCGGGATGTGGGCGCGCTTTTCAAGCATTTCAACAACAGCTTTCGACGGTTTCTTTTCTGCGACGGCTTGAGGTGCAGCCTGTTCTTTTTTCTCAAGGAACTGCGACGGGTTCGTCCGCAGCTGATTGGCGAGCGATAAGCCGTCCATGGCGTCCTTCGCGTATAAAACCGGACCTTTATATTCAGGCGAGATTTTCATGTTCGTAAATTTTCGCGAAAGCGCCGCACCGCCGACCATGATCGGTACGGAGATATCGGCTTTATCCAAGTCCTGTGCGGTGACGACCATTTGCTGCGCCGATTTAACGAGCAGGCCGGACAGACCGATGATGTCGGGATTTTCTTTGCGGATCGCTTCAATCAACTCCTGCGGTGTCACTTTAATGCCGAGATCGACGACTTTGTAGCCGTTGTTGCTTAAAATGATGTCGACTAGGTTTTTGCCGATATCATGAACATCGCCTTTGACGGTCGCCAAAATAATTTTGCCTTTGCCGCTATCGTCTTTTTTCTCCATATAGTTTTCGAGAAAGGAAACGGCGGCTTTCATCACTTCAGCTGACTGAAGGACTTCGGCGACGATCAGCTCATTGTTGTTAAACAGGCGCCCGACCTCCGCCATGCCGTCCATCAGCGGCCCGTTGATCACATCGAGCGGGGTGTCGAATTTTTCCAACGCTTGTTCGAGGTCGGGAATCAGCCCTTCTTTCGTACCTTCGATCACGTACTCGGACAGACGCTCTTCCAGGGAAAGGGACGTTTTCGGCTGTTTGTCCGCTTTTTTCTTTCCCCTGTAAAAATCGGTAAACGAGGCAAGTGTTTGATCATCTGTCTGAAACAGCAGCTTTTCGGCTAATTCGATCTCTTCCTTTGGAATGGAAGCGAACCGCTCAAGCTTTTCCGTATTGACGATCGCGTAATCAAGCCCGGCCTGTGTGGCATGGTATAAAAAGACGGCATTCAGGATTTCCCTGCCGACGGGAGGAAGGCCGAAGGAGACGTTGCTGACCCCGAGAATCGTCAAGCATTCAGGCAGCCGTTCTTTAATGAGCCGAATACCATCAATCGTTTCTTTCGCAGACCCGATATATTGTTCGTCACCGGTTCCGACCGGGAAGACGAGCGGATCGAAGATGATGTCGCTTGCCGGAATTCCGTATTTTTCGGTGAGCAGCTGATGCGAGCGGACCGCGATTTCAACCTTCCTGTCCGCGGTGACGGCCATTCCTGTTTCATCGATCGTCCCGACGACGAGTGCGCCGCCGAACCGTTTGACGAGCGGGAGAATGTCGGCGAACCGCTCTTCGCCGTCTTCCAGGTTGATCGAGTTGATAATCGCCTTTCCTTGAGAGTATTTGAGCGCTTTTTCGATGACTTCTTTATCGGTTGAATCAATGACAAACGGCGCTTTTACTTTTTTCATGGCTTCCTTCAAGAAGCCTTCCATATCTTTCGCTTCATCCCGGTCAGGATCGGCGAGGCAGATGTCGATGACGTGCGCCCCGTTTTTCACCTGGGCTCTGGCGATTTCGGCGGCTTCTTCAAATTTTTGTTCGGCGATGAGCCGTTTGAATTTGCGTGAACCGATCACATTTGTCCGTTCGCCGACAAAAAGAGGGCGCATCGTTTCTTCATAGATTAAGCCGTCAATCCCTGAGACGGTGTGCGGTCTTTTCCCCGAAGGCAACGGACGCGGCGGGAGTGCAGCGACTTCTTCGGCCAGCGCTTCGATATGGGCGGGCGTCGTTCCGCAGCATCCGCCGACGATGTTGAGCCAGCCTTCCTCGGCAAAAGCCCTGATTTTTTTCGCCAGTGACTGTGGGGATTCGTGATACTGTCCTTCTTCATCGGGAAGGCCGGCGTTTGGATAACAGCTGACGGCCGTCCGCGCGAGTGAAGAAAGGGTTCTGATATGATCGGTCATAAATTCAGGGCCTGTCGCACAATTTAAGCCGACACTGACCGGTTTCATATGCTCAAGCGAGATGTAGAATGATTCGATATCCTGCCCGGCAAGCGTCGTGCCCATCGGCTCTATCGTTCCCGATACCATGAGGGGAAGGGTTGTGCCGGTCTTTTCAAAAGCCTGCCTGATTCCGATAAAGCCGGCTTTAACATTGAGCATGTCCTGGCTTGTTTCAAGCAGGAGCAGATCGGCGCCGCCTGTGATCAGAGCCCTTGCCTGCTCCTCATAATTGGCGATCAGCTCATCAAATGTTGTCCCTCCTGTGACCGAGAGTGTTTTCGTTGTCGGCCCCATTGCACCTGCGACAAATCTTGGCCACTCAGGCGTTGAAAATTTTTCAGCGGCCGCTTTGGCGAGCTTGACGGAAGCGAGATTCAGATCATAGGCGAGATGTCCCAGGTTATACTCGTCAAGCACGAGCCGGGTTGCACCGAATGTATTCGTTTCAATGATATCGGCCTTTGCGGCGAGATACGCTTCATGGATGCCTTGGATGATGTGCGGGGCCGTCACACTTAAATATTCATTGCATCCTTCATATGCCTCTCCGCCGAAATCGGCGGGAGACAGGTTTGCGTCTTGAATCATCGTGCCCATCGCACCGTCAAGGACGAGGATTTTTTTCTTCAGCTGGTCATTGATGATAGACATTTGCGGTCTCCTTTTCTTTCTGGTGAATGTAAGCCGTCAGTTCTGCTGTCAAGTCAGAGCGCAAAAACGGTGTGATCAAGTAGATGCCGTTAAACAAATCACATGCGGCGTCAAGCAGTGAGCGGGCGATCGCGAGGCCTTCCTGCGTCTGTTTTTGTTTGTCATTTCCGGCAAGCGCCATTTTTTCGCGGATCGAATCCGACAGCTTGATCCCGGGAATTTCATTATGAATAAACTCCGCGTTCCTGCTGCTTGTCAAAGGCATGACGCCGATGTAGATCGGTGTCTCAAGATGCTTTGTCTCCTCATGAATCTTGATGAGCTGTTCCTCCGAGTAGACCGGCTGGGAAATAAAATAGTCGGCGCCGCAGTCGATTTTCTTCTCGATCCGTTTGACCGCTTTATCAATGTGTCTGACGTTCGGATTGAAGGCGGCGGCGACAGAAAAGTTCGTTTTTTTGCCGAGCGGTTTCCCGGAATAGGACAAACCTTCATTGAACTGCTTGATCAGGCCGATCAAATCAAATGACGTCAAGTCATAGACGGAGGTGGCGCCCGGGAAGTCGCCGATTTTCGACGGATCGCCGGTGATCGCCAGCACATCGGACAGCCCGAGGGTGTCAAGGCCCATTAAATGAGACTGCAGGCCGATCAGGTTGCGGTCTCTGCAGGTGATATGGACAAGTGACCTCATATCGAGCCGCTGCTTTAACAGCGCCCCGCAGGCGACATTGCTGATCCGCGGAGTCGCAAGCGAGTTGTCCGCCAAGGTCAGGGCATCGATTCCCGCCGCCTTTAATTCCTCTGCTGCGCGGAGAAACTTTTCAAAGTTTAATTGTTTAGGAGGGTCCAGTTCAACGATGATCGATCGTTTTTCTTTTGCCAGTTCGTCCAGTGCGGGCTCTGTTCTTTCTTGTTGAACGGCCGCTTGCGCTTGCTTTTTGATTTTGACATGTTTTTCGGTGACGGGCGGAAGGTCTTTGACCGCTTCAGCCATCGCTCTGATGTGGTGCGGCGTCGTACCGCAGCATCCGCCGATGATTCGTGCGCCCTGGTTGCGAAATTCCTTCGCACTGTCTCTGAAATATTGGTCATCAGTTTCATAGACGAGGCGACCTTCAACAAGGGATGGAAGGCTGCTGTTTGGATAGACGGAAAGGTAGGCGTTTTCCAAAAGCGGCACTTCTTCGAGCGCTTTGATCATATGATGGGGACCGAGGCGGCAGTTGATGCCGACCACGTCGGCTCCGAGATCAGCCAAAAGCTTTAAGCTGTCGCTGAGCGGTGTTCCGTCTTGAAGAACACCTTCCTCATGCATGGAGACATTCAGAACAATCGGCAGGTCTGTTTCCTTTCTGGCAATCTTCAACACTTCGCGCGCTTCTTCCAAATCATAATAGGTTTCCAGAAGAAGCCCGTCAGGCTCCTCATTTAATAGAAGGTAAAGCTGTTCGCGAAAGCTCCGTTTAATGTCATCGAGTGAATACGTGTTTTTATTAAACGTCCGGATTCCGCCGAGCGTTCCGAAAACATACGCGGAACCGGCGGCAGAACGGGCGATGCGGACGGCTTTTTCGTTGATTTGCTTCGTTTCGTCTTCAAGGCCGTATCTGGACAGCTTGATGAAGTTTGCACCGTACGTGTTCGTTTGAATAATGTCGGCGCCTGCTTGGACGTATGCTTCATGGACGCGTTTAACTTCATCGGGCTTTGATATATTCAATTCTTCAAAACAGCGGTCGATTCCGTAAGAATAAAGGAGCGTCCCCATGGCACCGTCGGCGATTAAAATGTTGTGTTTTATATCATCCAAAAAACCCATTGTTTTCCCCCTTGAACATGTTGATAAATAAAAAAGTCTTCTGATAAGAAGACTTTTAAGCGACAATGTCGGTCTTCTTATCTTCCAAGCAGACTGCTTGCTGGATTTAGCACCTTGGTCATGAATATTCATTCACCGGTTGCTGAGGCTTCATCGGGCCAGTCCCTCTGCCTCTCTTGATAAGAACAGCTATTCAATTGTGTGATGAATACTTTAACTCAATTTACCGAAAATCGGGGGAATAATCAACAGTAAATTGAGAATTTATCGAAAATTTATAAATTGAACATCAATCGGAAGGTCTGCTTCTTTGACTAAGCCGATGATTTGCTGGAGATCGTCTTTGTTTTTTCCGGTTACCCGGATTTGATCATCCTGAATTTGGGATTTGACTTTCAGCCCAGATTTTTTGATCAGATTGTTGATTTTCTTTGCGTTGTCTTTATCGATCCCCTGAACCAGTTTGCCCCGCTGTCTGACGGTTCCGCCTGAAGCGTTCTCAAGCTTTGCGTATTCGATGTTCTTTGTCGGGACATTCCGCTTGATCAGCTTGCCGACGAGGACATCTTTCAGCTGGTCCATTTTAAACTCGTCGTCTGAGACAAGGACAAGCTCGTCTCCTTCAAGCGTAATGCTGCTTTTTGAACCTTTGAAATCATAGCGTGTGCCGATTTCTTTCAGAGCGGTTTGAATTGCGTTTTGAACTTCAGGGAGTTCAACCTTTGAGACGATGTCAAATGAGCTTTCTTTTGCCATGTGAAAACCTCCATCCATTTTACTTATGAGTCAATTATAGTAGAATAAGGTGAAACTTCCAATATGGTACGGTTTTGCCTGGCCGTTATCTGGCAATAATTTGAACATTGGAGGAATACATCAATAGAACAGGTGCATGAAGAAAGGAAGAATCAATATGAGACCGGGACAGCAATTAACTTTGCAAATAGATCACAAAGCCGACTACGGGTACTTTTTGACGGACGGAGATGAATCGATTCTCCTCCATCACAGCGAGGTCACCGCGGATATAGAAGATCTGGAAGAAGTCGACGTTTTTGTGTATGTCGATCATGAGGGGCGCTTGGCGGCTACGATGAGAAAACCGATCATCAGCGCTGATCACTACGATTGGGTGGAAGTCGTGGATGCCGTCAGCGACATGGGGGTGTTCGTCGATGTCGGGCTCACAAAGGATGCGCTTGTCGCCACCGAACATCTTCCGCCTTATGAATCTGTCTGGCCTCAAAAAGGGGACAGGCTGTACTGCATGCTGAAGATCACAAGCCACGGCAGAATGTTTGCCAAACCTGCTCCGGAAGACAAGATGAGCGAGCTTTTTCACAAAGCTTCGGACGATTTAATGAACAAGGAGATGACAGGAACAGTATACCGTTTGATCGCATCAGGCTCTTTTTTGATTTCCGATGAAGGCATAAGAGGCTTTATCCATTCATCTGAAAGAAAAGAAGAGCCGAGGCTTGGAGAGAGGCTGACAGCAAGGGTGATCAAAGTAAAAGAAGACGGTACGGTCAATTTGTCGCTCCTGCCGAGAAAGCAGGACGCCATGTCTGTTGACGCCGAACAGATCCTCACTTATATGAGGACGAGAAACGGTGCGATGCCTTTTTGGGATAAAAGCGACCCGGAAGATATCAAAGAGCGGTTTAACATGAGCAAGGCGGCGTTTAAAAGAGCGCTCGGCCACCTGATGAAGCAGGGGAAAATCTATCAGGAAGAGGGCTGGACATACGAGAAAAAATAGGGGCGGGCGCAATCGCCCCTTTGGCTTACAAATGATCGGTTTTTTTGGAATACTGGTGTTTTCCGGCTTGTCTGTTTTTTTCGGCGAGCCGGTTTTTCTTTTGGTTGACGGCGTTGTTGTCAACCGGCTTTTTATCATCATCTTTCATGAGGAAGCACCTCCCGTTAAAATGTCGCTTTTATGTTGCTCATCGGAGGCAAAACTATGTATTCTCCCATCGCGATATTTTTTGCCGGGAAGTTTATGCCTTCTTCCTCCGCCGGCATACATATATCATAAGACCCGAAAAAGGAGACTTAGTATGAAACATAGCTGCTCAGTTTACATTCATCATGTGTCTGCGGGAGGGATTGTCAACTTCGGCGGAGCGTACAGGATTTCTCCGGTCACAATGGAAAAGGTGATCGAGGGGGCTGGCGGTCCGGATGTCGGGACTGCGGTCGCCGAATCGCTTTCACCGATCATTGGTGAAGGGACAATCAACGTGGACGACTGACGATACAGGCCTGCTTTTAAGCAGGCCTGTTTTTGTTTATCTTTTATCTTTTCCCGGAAAAAAGATCGCCAATGTGCCGGGTCCCGCATGGGCGCCGACGGCTGAACCGATCATGTTGATGACGATTTCTTTCGGCGCGAATTCGGCTTCAATCAGGCGTTTGATTTCTTCGGCTGTTTCCGCGTCGTCTCCGTGGCTGATGCCGACCGTTTGCCCGCTTAAATCCCGGCTTCTTTCTTTCATCAATTCGATCATCCGCCTGTGCAGTTTCTTTTTGCCCCGGATTTTTTCCAGAGGGACAAGCTTGCCATCTTCGACATGGAGAAGCGGCTTAATGTTTAACAGTCCTCCGACGAAGGCCGATGCTTTGCTGATTCTTCCGCCTCTGGCCAAATAAGTTAAATCATCGACTGTGAAAATATGTTCAAGATGTTCGCAAAAGTCCTTTACAGACGATTCGATTTCTTGTATTGTATTGCCGTTAGTAGCGAGTTCGACGGCGTGCCTTACAGCCAGACCGTAACCGAGTGAAGCGCATTTTGAATCGATGATTCGCAAATCGAATTCCGGAAATTCTTCCTTGACTTCGTTTGCCGCCATCACAGCGGTCTGATAGGTTCCCGAAAGCTCTGAGGAAAAGGCGACATATAAAGCAGGTTGCTTTTTTTCCGCCAGCCGGCTGAAGGTGTCGCGCAAAAGCTTTAGAGACGGCTGCGACGTTTTCGGCGCTTTGCCTTCGCGCATCGCTTCATATACGTCGGACGGCTGAATGGAGAGAAGATCATCATACTCTTGGTCATCGAGCAGCACCCGCAGCGGAATGAACGAGATATGATGCTTTTCATAATATGATTTAGGCAAATCCGCCGCACTGTCGGCTATAAGATGAACGGTCATTTGAACCCCTTCTTTCTGAAAAATGGTTAGGATTTTTGGGCGGGAAAGCCCGCGGACAGCTGTTCCTTGATGAAAATCGAACGCCTATTCCAGCTTGTTTTCAGATCAACTATATCATATATTTTTAAATTGCCGTTTTCAAAATATTGTTTTAAGGGTAAACCAAATATATACGGAATAAGCGGAGGAACTCAAAAAATGGTCATAGCAGAAGCGAAAAAATTGTTCATTGTCATCATCGGTGCATTGTTGAATGCGATCGGCTTAAACTTGTTTTTAATTCCCGCAGATGTGTATGCCAGCGGTTTTACAGGTGTTGCGCAGCTCTTATCGAGCGCGCTTGACCAGTACAGCCCGATTTATTTTTCAACCGGGACGCTTTTGTTTATTTTAAACATTCCCGTCGGCATTTTAGGGTGGCTGAAGGTCGGGCGTTCTTTTACGGTTTACAGTGTTTTAAGCGTTGCGCTGACGACGGTGTTCCTTGGCATGCTGCCGGAAACGAGCCTGTCAAACGATATTTTGCTGAACGCCGTTTTTGGCGGGGTGATCGCAGCGGTCGGAATCGGGCTGACGCTGAAATACGGAGCTTCAACGGGCGGTTTGGATATCATCGCCATGATTCTGGCGAAATGGAAGGATAAGCCGGTCGGCACCTATTTCTTTATTTTAAACGGAGCCATCATTTTAACAGCAGGATTATTGAACGGTTGGGAGAAAGCATTATATACGCTCGTTACACTATATGTGACAACAAGGGTGATTGATGCGATCCATACCCGCCATGCCAAACTCACCGTCATGATCGTCACAAAGAAAGCGGAGGAGATCAAGGAGGCAATCTACGGAAAAATGGTCCGCGGCATTACAACCGTGCCGGCCAAAGGTGCTTTTACCAATGAACAAAAAGAAATGATGGTGATCGTCATCACGAGGTATGAACTATACGATTTAGAAAAGATTATCAATGAAGTTGATCCAAAAGCTTTCACAAATGTCGTGCAAACAACTCAAGTGTTAGGGTTTTTCCGCAAAGACTGAAGGAAGGGTGAATGAATGCGGCTGATATCGATCATTGTGGTGCTGCTGTTTGTCAGTGGATGCGGTCAAAACGGGGCGGATGGCCCCGAAAAGGAGGTATCTGGGGAAGTGGATAACGGGAGTGTTCTTTTGACGGTCGAACCCGTGCAAAAACCGGGGGAAATCGAATTCCAAATGTCGGTTGTCAATCATACGGATGAAGCCGTTGTGTTCGAATTCAGCAGCGGGCAGAAGTTCGAGCTTGTCGTCACAGACGAGGCGGGTACCGAAAGATATCGCTATTCAAAAGGGAAAATGTTTACACAAGCTTTTCAGACGATGACATTGAACCCGAAGGAAACATATGATTTCACAGATGTGTGGAAAGAAGTGCCGGAGCCGGGCCAATATGAAGTGAGCGTCATGTTCAAGGGGAGAACGGAACAGGTCGCTTCCGCATTGCGGGCGTCTAAAACATTTGAAGTGAAATGAAAAAAGCATCCCTTATGAAGCGCCCCCAATAATTCATGAAACAGTTTGATTGGCATGAGTCCGATATTGTACCGGGCTCATGCCTTTTCATCTTGCTTTCATTTGTTTGTGATCGCAGTCATTCATGTATTCTGCAACACATCTGGCAATCGATTGATGCCCTTTGAGTACTTTTCTTAGCTATAAATGCAACCATAAGAAAACTGCACCTCCAATTGTTAGATGGTGTCTAACAATTGGGGTGCAGTTCATTACCGGATGCTTTTTTAATATTGATCCCCATTAAAGATGGAGTTTTTGACGATGACGTAATCGACATTGCGGATCGCCTCAAGCTTGTTTCCTCCGGCATATGAGATCGATGATTGAAGATCCTGTTCCATTTCGGTCAGCGTATCCATGATCGCGCCTTTATGCTCAACATACATCTTCTTGCCTTCTACATTTTTCTTTTCGCCCTTTTGAAATTCCGAAGCGGAACCAAAGTACTCTTTGTAAAGCTTTCCGTCTTTTTCAATCGTTCTTCCGGGAGATTCCTCGTGTCCGGCAAACAATGAACCGATCATCACCATCGTTGCTCCAAATCGGATTGATTTCGCAATATCCCCGTGGGTGCGGATGCCGCCGTCGGCGATAATCGGTTTGCTGGCAGCTTTGGCACACCAGCGCAGTGCGGCCAATTGCCATCCGCCTGTTCCAAATCCGGTTTTGATTTTTGTGATGCATACTTTTCCGGGGCCGATTCCGACCTTTGTCGCGTCAGCTCCGGCGTTTTCCAGCTCTCTTACCGCTTCCGGCGTTCCGACATTGCCGGCGATGACAAAGGTTTCCGGCAAATGTTTTTTAATGTGCCGAATCATGTCGATGACGGCGTTTGAATGCCCATGTGCGATGTCGATCGTGATGTACTCAGGAACGATATTTTCCTCTGAAAGCTGCTGTACAAATTGATACTCCTCAAGCTTAACGCCCACACTGATCGAAGCAAACAAGCCGCGCTCGTGCATGTTTTTAATAAAATCGAGACGCTTTTCGGGTTCAAAGCGGTGCATCACATAAAAGTAACCGTTTTCAGCCAATGAAGCCGCAAGTTTTTCATCTATAATCGTCTGCATGTTGGCGGGCACGACAGGCAGCTTAAATGTCCGTCCGCCCAAGCTGACGGATGTATCACATTCAGAACGGCTGCTGACAATGCATTTTGCAGGAATTAATTGAATATCTTCATAATCAAACACGTTATCCATCATATCCACTCCTAAAAACGAATGTTATTTATTTTATATCGTAAAACGTTCGCCTTTTATAATGTACTCTGTTTTGTTTCTGATGTCAAATTTTTTATCATTTAAAGGGATGGGGAAATATGGATGTTTTTGATGAACGAAAAAAGGAGTCTGTGTCAAAGACACAAACTCCTGGTGTTTTAAGATAATTGATCTAGCTGTTCCTGAAGATGTTGAAGCTCGCGGCGCTCTGCATCAGTGGAATTGGCGAATGCGGAAGAAACGGCGTTTTTGGCCCTTTCGATCGCTTTCATTTGTTCGCTTGCTTCCGCGGTATTGGCCATCGTTTCCGCTTCCTGAACGGCCGTCTTTGCCATTTGAAACAATTCGTTTCTCATGCTACAGACCTCCGCATTCGGTCGGTCCTGTGCGCCGTTCGGCTTCTTCTAATGTGGAACGGTAAGGGAACCTGGCGGCATGCTGTTTAAGCGAGTCTTTGCCTTGCTGAATAAACCTTTTCGATTTGCTTCGTTTACCCATCCTGACTGCCCCCTTAAAGCGAGTTCGACGGACATTCCGTCTTTCTCTAGTATGGCTGTCTTAAACCTGCTTATGAATGGCAAATTAAAAATTACAATGCGAAATATTCCTTCAAAAAGTCGGTGATGCCGTCTTCTTCATTCGACTTTGTCACGCGGTCGGCGACGGTTTTGACACCTGCAATACCGTTTCCCATCGCCACGCCGCATCCTGCAAATTCAAGCATTTCCAGGTCATTGTCTTCATCACCGAAGGCGATCACGCGTTCAGCGGGAATGCCGTAGTAGTCCGTAATTTTTTGCAGGCCGACCGCTTTGTTAATGCCGCTTTTGATCAATTCAATGACATGCCATGGAGCGGCCCATCTTCTATGGTCGACCATTTCTGCATGAACGTCTGACAAATACGAGCGGATCGCGGGAACATCCTCCTCTTTGGCGTGGATGAGGACGCTTGTCACATCTTGGCCGAGGTTTGTTCTTAAATCGCCGACTGTGATGTTCGGGCTTCCCATTGTAAAGACGTCGATCAATTTTTCATCATGATAGTGGAAATAGACATCATCGACGATTTCAGCAAGGATATTGTGTACATCATAGGACTCGCTGACTTCAATAATCTGTTTGACGACATCCAGATCAAGGGATGTGTGAAATCTTCCCCAAGTCTCATCCTTCGGATGATGGACGAACGCTCCGTTGAAGTTGACGATCGGGGTGTCAAGCTGAAGCTGCTCATAATACATGGAGCTTGCCCGAAACGGCCTTCCGGTCGAAATGCAGACTTTATGGCCTTCTTCCCTGAGCTTCTGAATGACTTCGGCAGAGCTTTCGGATATGGTCTTGTCATCTTTTAATAATGTACCGTCTAAGTCCAGTGCAATTAAATATGGTTTTGTTTCCATAAGTGCTCCTTTAACCGTAAATTTAAAATTCTGACTTACCCTTAGTGTATCTTTTTACCTTCTTTATTGTCTACATGTTAAACTGATGATGATGGACATCCTAAAGGAGGAAGAAAAAATCGTGATCATAATCGATAATCAACAGATTGCAAACATTCCTTTATTACATGTTGTAAAAGAGGAAAACAAAGAGAAAGCTCTTCCTCTTGTTATGTTTATACACGGATTTACAAGCGCAAAAGAACACAACCTTCATTATGCATACCTCCTTGCCGAAAAGGGAATGCGCGTCATTTTGCCTGAGGCGGCCTGCCACGGCGAGAGGGAGGAGCAGCTTGCTTCCGATCAGCTGGCTTCAAGGTTTTGGACGATTATCACCAATGAAATTCAAGAGCTGGAAGTGCTGAAAAACCATTTTGAACAGGGAAATCTGATTGAAAATGGACGCATCGGGGTAGCTGGAACGTCCATGGGCGGAATCGTCACATTGGGCGCCTTGACCGAATACGAATGGATCAGAGCGGCTGTCAGTTTGATGGGCTGTCCTGCTTATGTGGAATTTTTCGACATGCAGCTCGCGTATTTCCGTGAAAAACAAATCAAGATTCCTGTATCTGAAGAACAAATTGAAGAGCAGCGGGAAGAATTGAAACAATATGATCTCTCGCTTCAGCCGGAAAAACTGAACATGAGGCCGCTTTTGTTTTGGCACGGCAAACAGGACGGCACCGTTCCGTTTGCACCGGCGCACAGATTCTATGAAGCGATCACCGGTCAATACGAATCACAGCCGGACCTGCTTCAGTTTATCGCTGATGAACGCGCGGGCCATAAAGTCTCAAGGACAGGCCTCTTGAAGACAGTGGAGTGGTTTGACAAGCATCTTTAAAGTACTTTCATTTTAGAAAATAACGAAAGTACGTTATACTGATGAAAAAAGGAGTGAAGTGCTGTGGATGAAGCATTGAAAGAAAATATCATGGGCGCTCTTGAGCAGGTCGTCGATCCTGAGCTTGGCGTCGATATCGTAAATTTGGGCCTCGTATATGAAGTGGACATGGATGAAAACGGGAAGACCGACGTCACCATGACGCTGACTTCAATGGGCTGTCCGCTCGCGCCGATCATCGTCGATGAAGTCAAAAAAGCGCTCGCAGATATTCCGGAAGTGAAAGAGGTCGATGTCAACATCGTTTGGAATCCGCCTTGGACACGGGATAAGATGTCCCGCTATGCAAAAATTGCCCTCGGTATACAATAATGGATGAAGAGTCTGTCGAATTTTGACAGGCTCTTTTGTTAAAGGAGTGCAAAGATAACACCGTTTTTCATGTTTCAAGGAAATGCGGAAAAAGCCAGAACATACATATCTTTAATTGAGGAAGCGGAAATCAAGAGTCTGACCCGTTATGGTGGAGAAGGGAGTGAAGGGACAGGAATTTATGTATATAGACTGTTCAGTGAAACACGATTTTACGTTCATCCCTTCTTTTTTTATGTTTTTGACGTGTGAAACAGAAGCGGATATCGACAGGCTGTATCAGGAGCTGACCGCCGGCGAAGAAGTGTTGATGCCGCTCGGCGATTACGGATTCAGCCAAAAAGTCGCCTGGGTCCGATCAGTTCGGCGTCTCATGGCCGCTTGACCTTCCGGGCTGATCATTCGTCAAGCTCGGATGATTCGCCGGCAGCTTCAAACGTTTTTTCCGGCCCGCATGGAGTGCGGGCTTTTTTTGATGGTGAAAATCAATCTGCCAAATCATAAAAAAATATTAAATATACAATTGAATTAATTTTTATTCATGTTATAATGTTAAATAATTTCACAAAGACCAAGAAGGTGAACTCGTTTTGAAAATAGGTATTATAGGTGCAACTGGCTATGGAGGCGCAGAGATCACAAGAATCCTCAGGTCGCACCCTTATGCAGATGAATGCATATTGTATTCATCGAGTGATGAGGGGGTTCCGTACCATCAGTCATATCCGCACCTTGTAAAATTGACGAATCAAACCCTTAAACCGATTGAAATCGAGGAAATAGCAGAGACAATCGATTTTTTGTTTATGGCGGCTCCTTCGGGCGTATCCAGCCGCCTGACGCCGCAGTTTGCTTCATACGACCTGCCGATCATCGATTTGTCCGGCGATCTCAGAATCAAAGACCGATCTGTTTATCAAAAGTGGTATAAAAGGGAGCCGGCTCCGGCAGATGTACTGAAACAAGCGGTGTATGGGCTTTCCGAATTAAATCGGGAAGAAATCAAAAAGGCGAACTACATAGCCAATCCCGGCTGTTTTCCGACAGCGGTTCTGCTCGGGCTGGCTCCGCTCGTCAAAAAGGGATTCATCGGCGGATCGTTTGTCATCGTTGATGCGAAAACAGGTGTATCAGGGGCCGGCCGAAAGCCTTCAATGGGAACTCATTTTTCCGAGGTCAACGACAATTTTAAAATCTATAAGGTGAACGAACATCAGCACACACCGGAAATCGAGCAGGCTGCAAGACGGTGGGACCCCGATTTTAAACCGATCACATTCAGCACGCATTTGGCGCCGATGACAAGAGGAATTATGGCGACGATTTATACAGAGCTTGAAGAAAGTGTGTCAGGTGATCAGCTGCAGCAAGTGTTTTCTGATTTTTACCAAGATTCTTATTTTGTCAGAGTGAGAGAATCGGGTGAATTTCCGGCGACAAAGGAAGTGTACGGCAGCAATTTCTGCGATATCGGCGTCACTGTAGACGAGCGGACGAACAGGGTGACGATCGTATCGGTGATCGACAATTTAATGAAGGGTGCCGCGGGGCAGGCTGTTCAAAACTTTAACATCATGAACGGCTGGAATGAAGCGGCGGGACTTGATTTTACGCCAATTTATCCATAAGACGGGAGAGAGCAAATCATGATTCAGGTGAGTCAAGACAGCATCAAAAAAACAGATGGAAGCATCGCTTCGCCGAAAGGTTATGCGGCTAAAGGAATTCACTGCGGCCTTCGCTATTCCAAAAAGGATTTGGGCATCATCATCAGCACAGTTCCGGCGGTGAGTGCGGCCGTTTATACGCAGAGCCATTTCCAGGCCGCACCGATTAAGGTGACACAAGACAGCCTCAAAAAGGATGCGCACCTTCAAGCGGTCATTGTCAATAGTGCGATTGCCAATGCCTGTACGGGTCAACAGGGGCTTGTTGATGCATATGAGATGCGCCGGGAAACGGCGGAAATTCTCGGCATTGCTCCGGAGCTTGTGGCCGTTTCCTCAACAGGTGTCATCGGCGAGCACCTCGATATGGAGAAAATCACAAAAGGGATCAGCCTTCTCAAAGAGACGACGCCCGAAGAAGGCGATTTCGAAGAAGCGATTTTAACGACGGACACGGTGACAAAACAAACCTGCTATGAACTGATGATCGGCGGTCAAAAAGTGACGATCGGCGGAGCCGCCAAAGGCTCGGGGATGATCCATCCGAACATGGCGACGATGCTCGGTTTTGTCACCACAGATGCCTGTATAGAAGAGGGCGCGCTGAAAAGAGCGCTGAGGGAAATCACCGATGCCTCGTTCAACCAGATTACGGTCGACGGCGATACATCCACTAACGATATGGTCCTCGTGATGGCGAACGGCTGCGCCGAAAATGAGTGTCTCAGCGAGGAGCATGAGGATTGGCCGGTGTTTAAAAAAGGTCTGCACCTTGTCTGCACCGACCTCGCCAAACAAATCGCAAGGGATGGTGAAGGGGCGACGAAACTCATCGAAGCCCGGGTCAAAGGCGCGAAAACGAATCTTGAGGCACGGATCATCGCCAAAAAAATCGTCGCCAGCAACCTTGTCAAAACAGCGATCTACGGAACGGATGCCAACTGGGGCAGAATCATCGTCGCAATCGGCGACAGCATGGCTTCTGTGACACCTGAAAAGGTGGAAATCCACCTCGGCGGGCAGTGTCTGTTTAAAAACAATGAACCACAGCCGTTTTCCGAAGAGCTTGCCAAAGAATACTTGGAAAACAGCGAAGTGAAAATCGATGTTTGTATGGGTGAGGGAGACGGAACAGGGACGGCCTGGGGCTGTGATTTAACCTATGAATACGTCAAAATCAACGCGAGCTATCGCACGTAAAAAGGGGAAAGCAATGGGCAAAACAATCGTTTTTAAATGCGGCGGAAGCGTCATTCGCGAGCTTTCAGACGAATTTTTTGAGAATCTAAAAAAGCTGGCTGAAGAAGGCTGGCATATCGCGGTCGTCCATGGCGGCGGCCCTGACATTACAAGAATGCTGGATAAACTGAACATCGATACAGAGTTTGTCAACGGACAGCGGAAAACGAGCAAAAAGGTTCTGGATGTCGCCGAGATGGTGCTTTCCGGTTCCATCAACAAGTATTTCGTTTCTGAGCTTGCAAAACACGGGCTCCCTGCGGTCGGGGTTTCAGGAAAAGACGGAGGCCTCCTCGTGGCCGAATATTTAAACGAAAAAGAATACGGCAAGGTCGGACGTATTACAAAGGTAAACGGACAGATGGCGGAAGCGCTCATGGAAAAAGGCTTCATCCCGGTCATTGCCCCGCTGTCAATGACTGCGGCTTGCGAGACGCTGAATGTAAACGCCGATTTGGCGGCATCAGCCATAGCCGGAGCTCTGCGCGCTGACAAATTGATGTTTGTGACAGATGTAAAAGGCATCATGAAAAACGAGAACATGCTGTCAGCACTGACACCAGAAGAGATCGAAAAGCTGATTGCAGCTGGCGTGATTTCCGGCGGGATGATACCGAAGGTGAATTCCGCGGTCGCGGCTCTCAGCGAACAAATGGAGGAGGTCATGATCGTCAGCGGAAAAGGTTCTTTCCTGAAAGAGGATGCATTTATCGGCACAAAAATCATCAAGCAAAAGGAGGCGGTATCGTGAGCCATTTATTTCAGACGTACAGCCGCTGGAATATCAACATTACAAAAGCAAAAGGCACGATCGCCGAAGACGAAAACGGAAAACAATACCTGGACTTTGTGCAGGGAATCGCGGTCTGCAATCTTGGGCATTGTCCTGATGCTGTGACAGCTGCGATCAAGAAACAGCTCGATCAGGTCTGGCATGTTTCAAATTTATTCGAAAATAACCTTCAAGAAAAAGTAGCAGAACATCTGGCCAACCACAGTGCAGGCGATCTCGTTTTTTTCTGCAACAGCGGGGCCGAAGCCAATGAAGCGGCGATTAAACTGGCGCGGAAATATACGCAGAAGACGAAGATCATCACGTTCAAGCAATCCTTTCACGGCCGCACGTATGCAGGGATGGCCGCGACCGGACAGGAAAAGATTAAACACGGGTTCGGACCGATGCTGACCGGGTTTCACTATCTCCCGTACAATGAGCCGGAGGCTTTTCAAACATTAAGCAATCAAGAGGATGTCGCAGCGGTGATGCTGGAAACGATTCAAGGCGAGGGCGGAGTTATTCCGGCGAACAAAGCTTTTTTGCAGGAAGTTCAAGCTTTCTGCCGAAAAAATGAAGCCCTTCTCATCGTGGACGAAGTGCAGACGGGTATCGGCAGGACAGGAAAAGCTTTCGGATACGAACACGAAGGGCTGACGCCTGAAATCATCACCGTCGCCAAAGGGCTGGGAAGCGGCTTTCCGGTCGGAGCGGTGATCGGTAAAAAAGAGCTTTCAGAAGTGTTTTCCCCAGGTTCACACGGGACGACTTTTGGCGGAAATATGCTGGCCATGGCAGCGGCAAACGCCACATTGGAAACGATCTTTGAAAAAAACTTTCTCGAAGAAGTCGCGGAAAAAGGAGCGTATTTGCTGAAGGAACTGCAAGAAAAACTTCAGTTTCCATTTGTTAAAGACATCAGAGGGAAAGGGCTGATCGCCGGCATTGAATGTGAAGAACCCGTTCAGCCGCTGATCGAAGCGCTTCAAAAAGAAGGCCTGCTTGTACTTCCGGCAGGTGAAAATGTGATCAGGCTCCTGCCGCCGCTCACGGTCGAAAAAAACGAAATCAGTCAAGCGGTGGAGAAGCTGAACCGCGTGTTTACAGATCATATGGCTGTCAAACAGTAATTTTTTTTCGCACGAACGGTATAAAAATTCATAAATATTATTATTTATTCATCAGAGGTGGGCATAAGATGGAAGGATATTTGGTTCTTGAAGATGGAACTGCCTTCAGCGGTGAATTGGAAGGCCTTGATGGCTGTACCGGTGAAGTCGTCTTTTACACGGGAATGACCGGTTATCAGGAGGTTTTGACAGATCCTTCATATAAAGGACAGATTATTGTGTTCACATATCCGCTGATCGGCAACTACGGCATTAATGACAGCGATTATGAAAGCAAGCGCCCGCAGGTAAAGGGCGTTGTCGTCTATGAAGCGTGCGACAAGTTTTCCCATTATCAGGCGAAAAAAAGCCTGCGCGATTACTTGGGGAAATGGGATGTTCCGCTTTTGTCACAGGTTGATACGAGATCGGTCGTCCAGCATATCAGAGCCAAAGGAACGCTCAATGCCAAGCTGACCTTGCAAAAGGACAGCAAGCCGGGTCCGCGTCTAATGGAAAATGTCGCAGCACAGGTCGCCGGACAGAATGAAAACGGCACTTTTGGAGAAGGCTCGACACATGTTGTGCTGATCGATTTCGGCTATAAAAAATCGATCGCTTCATCCCTTGTCAAACAAGGCTGCAAAGTGACGATCGTTCCATATCAAGAGATGGAAAACGTCTCAAAGCTGAATCCGGACGGGATCGTCCTTTCGAACGGCCCGGGGGATCCGAAAGCCATCCTCCCGTATATGGAAACGCTTCGGGGGTTAATCAAAGCCTACCCGACGCTCGGCATTTGTCTCGGGCATCAGCTGATCGCCCTCGCCTTTGGCGGTGACACGTATAAGCTGCCATTCGGCCACAGGGGAGCCAATCATCCTGTCGTAGACAGAGAAACCGGCCGCGTTTTTATGACGAGCCAAAACCACAGCTATGTGGTAGATGAGGCTGCGATCAGCACAAAGGAATTTTCGGTCAGGTTTCAGCATGTCAATGACGGTTCTGTCGAAGGACTGATGCATAAAACACGGCCTGTCATATCCGTTCAGTTTCATCCGGAAGCTCATCCGGGACCGGCTGAAAGCGAGTGGATATTCAGCGAATATTTACAGAAATTGAACGAAGCAAGGAGAGAAATCGCCCATGCCTAAAGATCACACCATTAAAAGCATACTCGTTATCGGATCAGGCCCGATTATCATCGGGCAGGCTGCAGAATTTGACTATTCCGGAACACAAGGATGCATGGCGCTGAAAAATGAAGGCTTTCGGGTAATTCTCGTCAACAACAATCCGGCGACGATCATGACCGATGAGTCTTTTGCCGATGAGATTTACTTTGAACCTTTGACGACAGAAAGCCTCACGCAAATTATCAAGCGCGAAAAGCCGGACGGACTGCTTGCCAATTTAGGCGGGCAAACGGCGCTCAATTTAGCGGTCGAGCTTGAAAAAGCCGGGATTCTCAATAAATACGGGGTGAAGCTGCTCGGAACATCGGTGGATACGATTGAAAAAGGCGAGGACAGGGAAAAATTCCGCGCCCTGATGAAGGAGCTGAATGAGCCGGTTCCCGATTCGGAAATCGTCGACAACAAAGAGGACGCGCTTCGTTTTGCACTCTCCATCGGTTTTCCGATCATCGTTCGCCCGGCTTATACATTAGGCGGAAAAGGCGGGGGCATCGCGAAGACGGAGGAGGAGTTCATGCCCCTGATCGAAAGCGCGCTCCTCGCCAGTCCGATCCATCAATGCCTTGTTGAAAAAAGCATTGCCGGTTTTAAAGAAATCGAATACGAAGTGATGCGCGACAAGAACAATACATGCATCACCGTCTGCAACATGGAAAACATCGATCCGGTCGGCATCCACACCGGTGACTCGATCGTTGTCGCCCCGTCGCAGACATTAACCGATGCTGATTATCAACGGTTGCGTTCGGCCAGCCTGAAAATCATTTCAGCGCTCGATGTGGTCGGAGGCTGCAACATTCAATTTGCACTTGATCCGGAGAGTCAAAACTACTATGTCATCGAAGTCAATCCGAGGGTCAGCCGGTCTTCAGCCCTCGCTTCGAAAGCGACCGGCTATCCGATCGCGAAAATGGCGGCCAAACTGGCCGTCGGCTACACGCTCGATGAACTGAAAAATCCGCTGACAGATTCGACATATGCGAGTTTTGAACCGGCGCTTGACTACGTCGTCGTCAAATTCCCGCGCTGGCCGTTTGACAAATTTAAAAACGCCGACCGGAAGCTCGGCACAAAAATGAAAGCGACAGGGGAGGTCATGGCGATCGACCGCAACCTTGAAGCGGCGCTGCAAAAAGCGGTCGCATCCCTTGAACTGAAAACGGTCGGAACCCATTTGCCAGAGCTTGGCGACGTGTCTTCCGATGCTTTGTGGACTTTGCTTGAGACCCCTGATGACCGCCGCTTTTTCGCGGTCATGGAGCTGTTGAGCCGGGGCGTTTCTATCGAAGACATTCATGTGAAAACGAAGATCGATTACTATTTCCTCCATGTATTCGCCAACATGATCCAGCTTGAAAACACGCTGATGGAACAGGGGGACGCCCTTTCCGGCGACCTGTTGAAAAAGGCCAAAGAAAAGGGCTTCACCGATTTGACGATCGCTTCTTTAACGGGAAAAACGGAGGAAGACGTACGCGCGCTCCGCAAGCAAAAAGGCATTACCGCCTCATTTAAAATCGTCGATACTTGCGCCGCAGAGTTTGACGCAAAAACAAACTATTTTTACTCCACTTATTTCGGAGAAAGCGACGGAGATTTCTCACGGAAAACGAAAAAACGGGCCCTTATCATCGGGTCCGGACCGATCCGGATCGGCCAGGGCGTCGAATTTGACTACAGCGCCGTTCACAGCGTCATGACGCTGAAAAGCCTCGGATATGAAACGATCATGCTGAACAACAACCCGGAAACGGTCAGCACGGACTATGAAATGGCAGACCGTCTCTACTTTGAACCGATCACACCCGAACATATTTTAAATGTCGCGGAAGCCGAGGATATCGATTTTGCCATTGTTCAATTCGGCGGCCAATCGGCCATCAATGTGGCTGAAGCGATCGAGAAAGCGGGTGTCCCCCTTTTGGGTACGTCATCTGAAACACTTGATTTGCTTGAAGACAGAGACCAGTTTTATCAGCTGCTTGATGAACTGGACATCGCCCATGCCAAAGGGGAGACGGCATCATCAAAAACAGAAGCCGTGCAAAAAGCACATGATATCGGCTATCCGGTGCTGATCAGACCGTCATATGTCATCGGCGGGATGGGAATGATGATCGTTCAGTCGGAAGAAGAGCTTCTGGAGCTGGCAGACGGTGCAGCGATGCCGTATCCGATTTTGATCGATCAATACATTTCCGGAAAAGAATTTGAAATTGACCTTGTAAGCGACGGTGAGGACATTTATATCCCAACCTATATCGAACATATCGAAAAAGCCGGGGTCCATTCCGGCGACAGCTATGCGATTCTCCCGGGGCCTTCTGTGACCGGCAAAATGAAGCGCGCCGCTGCAGAAGCAGCCGGAAAAATCGTCCGCAAGCTTGAATTTAAAGGGATGATGAACATTCAATTCATCGCGAACGGAGACGAACTGCTCATCCTTGAAGTCAATCCGCGGGCAAGCCGGACCGTTCCCGTCGTCAGCAAAGTGATGGGAGTCCAAATGATTCCGCTCGCGGCAAAGCTTTTAACCGGATTGACGCTCAAAGAGCTGAAGCCCATGTCACAAAACAGCCGCGGTGTGGCTGTGAAATTTCCGGTCTTTTCATCACATGCGATCCAGGATGTCGATTTGAAGCTCGGACCTGAGATGAAATCGACAGGGGAAGGAATGTATGTCGCATACAGCCCGGAAAGCGCCATGAAGAAAATTTTTGCAGGCGTCTGGAAGACGAAAGGCTGTATCTACATGGAAGCGGGCAATGATCTGAAACATGTCGCAGAGCAGGCGGGCTTCACCGTTCAATCCGCCGATTTTGCAAGCTGGATCAAACGGCCGGACAAAGCGCTTCATATTAATTTGACGAATTCCGCTGAGGCGAAACGGCAGCGCATGGACGCCATTACCCATGGAGTGGCCGTGATGACGGAAGAAGACACGGTGCGGGCATTTTTAAAAAGCGGGAGCGGAACGACACGGGCCGTTTCCCTCAAGGATTTATACAAAAAGGAAGTGGAAATATGTCTACTGTAAACATCGGGAGTTCCCCAAAAATTGATTTGTCCGGCAAAGATTTTTTAAGCCTGAAAGACTTTGCGAAAGAGGAAATCCTTTATTTGCTCGAAGAAGCAGCCGCCATGAAGAAAAACAAAATACAAAACATCTTTAACGGAAAAACATTGGCGATGATTTTTGAAAAATCATCGACGCGGACGCGCGTATCGTTTGAAGCTGGCATGGCCCAGCTCGGCGGAAACGCTTTGTTTTTAAGCAGCAAGGATATGCAGCTCGGCAGAGGCGAAACGATCGCCGATACGGCAAAGGTGCTCTCAGGCTATGTTGACGCCATCATGATCCGCACATTTGAACACGAAAAAGTTGAAGAGCTTGCCGAACATGCGGACATTCCCGTTATCAACGGTTTGACAGACCTTTTTCACCCGTGCCAGGCGCTCGCAGACCTTTTGACCATTCAAGAAGCAAAAGGAACGTTAAGCGGGCTGAAAATCGTTTATGTCGGCGATGGCAACAATGTCGCCCACTCGCTTTTAATCGCCTGTGCCAAAGTCGGCAGCGACATTACGGTTGCCTCGCCTAAGGGCTATGAACCGGACGGGGAGATTGTCAAGCTTGCCGAAGTGTTCGCATCTGAATCCGGTGCGAAGGTGACGATCACCAATGATCCAAAAACAGCCGTACAGAATGCGGATGTCATTTATTCAGATGTTTTCACAAGCATGGGGCAGGAAGCGGAAACAAACGAGCGCCTCAATGTGTTTAAGCCGTATCAAGTGAACGGCGCCCTTGTCTCCGGCGCCAAACCCGATTATATCTTCCTGCACTGCCTTCCCGCCCACAGGGAAGAAGAGGTGACAGCGGAGATCATCGACGGACCGAACTCAGCCGTCTTCCAGCAGGCGGAAAACCGTCTTCATGCGCAGAAAGCTTTGCTGAAGGCGCTGCTTGCTTAAAACGAAAAAACGGCTGATCAATGAAGATCAGCCGTTTTTTTATGCAAATATCAATACCGCGATTCCGATGATAAAGCAATAGATGGAGAAATAAATCAAGTTTCCTTTCGCCATAATATTCATAAACCAGCGCAAAGAAAAATACGTGGCAATGATGGAGACGATGAACGCAAACAAATAAGGAAGGAAAAGCTCTCCCAGGCGCGGATCATTGAAAATATCGGTGATGCTTAAAATCGTTCCGCCGAGGCTGACGGGTATGTATAGCAAAAACGAAAAGCGCAGCGCGGTTTCAGACTTAAGGCCGAGCGCCATAGCCGGCACGATCGTCGCTCCCGAGCGGCTGATGCCGGGTACAAGGGCAACCATTTGCGCAAGCCCGATAATGACGGCGTCTTTCAATCTCATTTCCCCGTCGTTTTTCCGGCCGCGAAGATTGCGGATCAAAAACAACGCCAAACCTGTAATGAGCAATGTGATCGCGGTGATGCGCACACCGTCTTTAAAGAAAGCCGAGATTTCATCATCGAATAAAACGCCGACAACACCAGCCGGGATTGTGGCGATGATCAGATAGACGATAAATCTGAAGTCTGCCTTTCCTTTTTCGTTTCCGGCTGTTACATAGGACAAGCCGTTCGTCGCCAGCCGGATGATATCGCGTTTATACACGAGCAATACGGCGATCAAAGAGCCGGCATTCATCAACAGCTCAAAGCTGAACCCTTCAATTTTCAAGCCTAAAAAATGCTGTGCAAGGACCAAATGCCCGCTTGATGAGACAGGGATCGGTTCGGTAAATCCCTGAAGGAGCCCTAAAAGGACATACTTAATCAACATTAAAAAATCCATGGTTTTCCTCCGTTTCACATGTATTCTCTTCCGCCCTTCTAACAGACGGGAGGGAAAGATGTTATGTTTCAATAATCAACCGCTTTTTTCATTAAACTAAAAGAAGCAAAAGATTGTAAAGATAAAATCAACATGTTTTGTGCATGAACAGGGAAATCTAAAGGCTAAAAAGGGGTGAAACAAATTGGGACAGCAGCATCAATTCCGCCCGGGCCAAAAAGCGCCCAACAACGGTGTATATGTTGAAATCGGCGAAACTGGGAGCATGGTGAAAAATCCGCAGCAAATTAAATTGTCGGCAGGTGAATATTTCCCTGAGACATCCAACCATAACCGGCTTTGGACCTATAAAAGAAAGCCGTAAAAAAACAGCCGTCCGATATGGACGGCAATAAAAAAACCCCGCTATTTAAAGCAGGGGTTTTTATTGTTGACTTGCTTCCTGTTTAACAGGCATAATTTCTCCAAGAACAATTACGGCTGCAAAAATGATGAAGCCCATAATGGAACTGGTCTGAAAGTTGTATGCAGCACCGTTCATGGCGCCGACAATGTAGCAGGCCATGTGCGCCAAAAGAAATGTCCAAATAAAAGTCACGACAAATCGCACGTTCTCCACACCTCGTCCTTCTCATTCAATTCTAAAGCTTATCATACCACACATAAGGTAAACTAGAAAGGGCATTTTCATGAACAAACAAGCTCTCCTTGAGCTTCGTATTCAGAAAAATCAGATCGGCGGTTTCTAAAAGTTTATTTTCATCATGCTGACTGGGACTTTTCCTTATTCGTTTGATGCGCTCTCCACATAAAATATTGGAGCAGATTACGGCAGGAAGGAGGCAGGCAAGTGATGAAAATAACGGAACGTTTTTTTAAAGTCGATTCAGAGTGGAATGTGATCCATCTTCCATACAGACCAAACGGTTTTGCGGTGTTTATTTTCGGCGACCGGAACCATTTCGTCGGGGAAGATTCGAGTTTTTGGCTGCAGCATCACGGAAGACACGAGCTGTTGACAAGTTTGCGAAACAAAGGCTACACCCTTGTCAACAGCAATTTGTTCGGCAGGCACTGGGGCTCTGAAAAAGCGATTTCATACGCGAAGCAGCTCATTCACTATGTGTTCAAACAGGAAATTTTAAATGGAAAAATTCATCTCCTGGCAGAAGGAACAGGCGCGCTGATCACCGATGAACTCCTCCGCTCGATTCCGGATCAAATACGTTCTGCAGCGCTTCTCAATCCTTGCCTCGATCTTCAGGCTCATCATCAAAGGGAAAAAGAAAATAAATTTTTTTATAAGCAGTTTATGAAAGAAATTGCAGAAAGCTACCGCATCTCTGAACGTGAGGCGGCCGATTACCCGTTTAAAAGCATCTCCCCGTACCACAACCTCGTCCCTGTCCATATTTGGCAAAGGCTAAACGGTTCTCCATACCCGTATATGATCCATGCCAAAACGTTTGAGGAGCGGCAGCAAAAAGGCGATTACCGGGTGGGGCTGACACTGCATCTGTTTGATCATCCGCAACGCCTCCACTCAGCGATCGCGCAATTTTTCAAAATGCATGAAAAAGTATTATAGAGAATAGAATGGTAGCAGCCCGTTTTTGATCAGGGCTGTTTTTACTTGGAGAAAAAGCTGGATCGAAAGGTGGTCAAAGCACATGAAATCCGCGCTGGTGTATGGAGCAGATGAATTCTTCGGCCTTTCATTTTGCGAACGTCTTCTTGAGGAAGGCGTTGACATCGGTGTCAAATTAAATCAGCCGGACGATGACATCAGACGGCTTTACCTGGAAGAGCGGTTAATGTGGCTTGTGAGAAACAAACATTTCCGCATCATTGAAAAAGAGCCTGAAAGCGAATACGACAAGGTGTTTATTCAATATACAGGCTGCATGTCCGAAAAAGAGCTGAGCGCATTGACGCAAAACAAGCCCGCCGTTTTGCTTGTCTATCAGCATCAAATGGAAGAAGATTGGTGCCAGCGCATTGCACAGCAAGGAGTGAAGACCATCGTACTGCCGGATATGTACGGTCCCTGGAAAGCGGAAGAAGAAGGTCCAGAGCAAGGGGAAGCGTGTTTTTTTGTGGATGACGTTGCAGCTCAGCTCGCCGATTTCATGGTGCACCAAAACCTTGAGGAATTGGAGTTCGAACAGAAAACAACTGCGGAAGAGGCCGATGCCAAAATCGAGGAATGGAAGAGACAAATGTCTACAACTTTCGACAAAAAATAAGAAAGATCTTCCTTATCTACCCTTGAAAGGATACAATAAAGATAGATTAAAACTGCTTGTTTTTTGAAAGGGAGTTGAACATGGCATGGTGTACAGGCTTGGCATGATTTTTTTGGTTTTCCTTGCCTTATGCGGCTGCCGCTCAGCGCCGCTTGCGGGGAAAATTGAAAAAGTCGGTTTGCTTGTCCCTGATACAATAAGTGATCAAGTATGGGGAACCAAAGGATATAAAGGCTTGTTAAGAATACAGTCTGTTTTCAATGTCGATGTCTATTATAAAGAAGGAATTGACAATGAGGCGGCAGTCAAAATGGCTGTAGAGGATTTTCATAAAAAAGGCGTCAATTTAATCTACGGGCACGGAAGCGAATACGAAAAAACCTTTAATGACATAGCTGACGACTATCCCGATATTCATTTTGTGCTGATGAACAGCAAGGCCGAACATCAAAATGTGACAAGCATATCCCTCGCAGGAAAAGCGATGGGATTTTTCGGAGGCATGACAGCAGCCCACCAATCGAAATCGAACAAAATCGGCGTGCTTGCGACACAAAAGTGGCAGCCTGAAGTTGAAGGTTTTATCGAAGGCGCGAAATACATAAATCCGGACATCGAGGTCATCACAGACTATGTAGGGCAGTGGGATGACGCCGAAAAAGCCATTATATTATATGAAAAAATGAAAAAGAAGGGCGTCGATGTTGTGTATCCCGCCGGAGACGGGTATAATGTCCCTGTCATTGAACAAATCAAAAAAGACGGTTTGTACGCCATCGGCTATGTGAGCGACCAGTCTGAATTGGGGGAAAACGTCGTATTGACAAGCACCATTCAGCATGTCGACGAGGCCTATGAAATCACAGCCGCAGAATTTAACAAAGGCGAACTGAAGGGTGGCCGGCGGACCTTCGACATTCAGGAAGGCGTCATCGAGATGGGGGAGTTCAGCCCGGTCGTCGATCAATCGTTTCAAAAAGACATGAAAAGGTTGATTGAACAATACAAAAAAACAAATAAACTGCCAAATGAATATGCGAGGTGACCGAGAGATGCAGCATGAAAAATCGATGGAATTTTTGCAAATTGCCATGAAGTACGTTCCCGAAGCAAAAGAAGAAATGGAGAAAGCGGGCATTGAGCTTTCACCTGATATGCTCCAGCCGTTTATGACCTTATTTACGAAGGTTATGGCTGAAGCGTATGAGCTCGGAAAAGCAGATGCCGACGCAGACGCTTGATAACTGGGAAAAGCCACTTTAAAGAGAAGTGGCTTTTTAGATGGAAATCTTTTTTCGCAAAGCGCTCACCATCGAGCCGATTTCTTTAAACATCGGCTTCAGTTCATCGATCGAATCCATAATTTGTCCAACCTGGTTCATGACATGCATGTAGTCGGGTTCCTGTGCGGTGTTTGTTTCTTCAGCTTCCTGGCGATCAGACTGTTCCTCGCGGTGTGCGGGCTGATTTGTGCCGAACATCATTTTTGAGAAAAAATCGTCATTTGCCATCCATCATCCCCCCTTGCTCTATTTACCACTACTATATGAAGGTTCTCTGCTGATAGATTAGACGAATATATTGCCAACTGAAAAAAAATAGGGTAGGATTAGTACCAGATACTAATAATTACTCATAACATTAGTTGGAAAAAATCATGAATAAAGGAGTCTTTCCTATGAAAGCTGGAATTATTGGAATTGGCCGGTACATCCCTGAAAAAATACTGACCAATTTCGACTTGGAAAAGATGGTTGAAACTTCTGACGAGTGGATTCGTACAAGAACAGGAATAGAAGAAAGAAGAATCGCAGCCGAAGACGAAATGACGTCTGACATGGCTGTCGCCGCTGCAAAAAAAGCGCTGGAAGATGCAGATGTTAAGGCGGAAGATCTTGATATGATCCTCGTTGCCACCGTTACTCCTGATCAGTCATTCCCGACAGTGTCCTGCATGATTCAAGAAAAGCTCGGTGCATTCAACGCTTGTGCGATGGATATCAGTGCGGCCTGCGCCGGTTTTATGTACGGTCTTGTCACCGGAAAACAGTTTATCGAAGCCGGAACATACAAGCATGTGCTTGTTGTCGGAGTGGAGAAGCTTTCAAGCATTACCGACTGGGATGACCGCAACACGGCCGTTTTATTCGGAGACGGAGCGGGAGCCGCGGTTGTCGGACCAGTCAGCGATGACAAAGGCATTCTTTCCTTTGAGCTCGGCGCAGATGGAAGAGGCGGAAAACACTTGTACTTGGATGAAAAAGATCATACAATCATGAATGGCAGGGAAGTGTTCAAATTCGCCGTCCGCCAAATGGGAGAATCCAGTGTCAATGTCATTGAAAAAGCGGGACTGACTAAAGAGGATGTCGACTTTTTGGTGCCTCATCAGGCCAACATCCGGATCATGGAGGCGGCGCGCGAACGTTTGGAGCTTCCGCTTGAAAAAATGTCTAAAACGGTTCATAAATATGGAAACACATCAGCCGCTTCAATTCCGATTTCACTTGTGGAAGAGCTTGAAGCTGGTAACATTAAAGACGGTGACGTCATTGTGATGGTCGGTTTCGGCGGAGGCTTGACATGGGGAGCCATTGCCATGCGCTGGGGCCGCTAGAAAGAAAGGTGAGGTGCAACTTATGAATAGTAAAAGAGTAGTCATTACCGGATTAGGAGCTTTATCACCTCTTGGTAATGACGTCAAAACGAGCTGGAATAATGCGGTTAACGGGGTTTCCGGGATCGGGCCGATTACACGGGTCAATGCGGATGAGTATCCTGCAAAAGTGGCCGCAGAATTGAAAGATTTTAAAATAGAAGATTACATGGATAAAAAAGATGCAAGAAAAATGGACCGGTTCACACAATATGCCGTTGTCTCTGCGAAAATGGCTGTCGAAGACGCGGGGCTTGACATCAATGATAAAAATGCCGACAGAATCGGCGTTTGGGTCGGTTCCGGCATCGGCGGGCTCGAAACGCTTGAGCAGCAGTTCGAAACATTTTTGACAAAAGGACCGCGCCGGGTCAGCCCGTTTTTCGTGCCGATGATGATCCCCGATATGGCGACTGGACAAATTTCGATCGCGCTCGGTGCAAAAGGCGTTAACTCATGTACGGTTACGGCATGTGCGACGGGCACGAATTCCATCGGCGATGCCTTTAAAGTCATTCAGCGCGGCGACGCCGATGTGATGATCTCGGGCGGAACGGAAGCGCCGCTGACAAGAATGTCATTTGCGGGCTTTTCTGCGAACAAAGCGCTCTCGACAAATCCGGACCCGAAAACGGCGAGCCGCCCGTTTGACAAAAACCGCGACGGCTTCGTCATGGGAGAAGGAGCGGGAATCGTCGTCCTTGAGGAGCTTGAGCACGCATTAAACCGCGGAGCGACAATCTACGCGGAAGTGGTCGGCTACGGTTCAACGGGAGACGCATACCACATCACCGCGCCTGCGCCAAACGGAGAAGGCGGCGTCAGAGCGATGAAAGAAGCGATTAAAGACTCGGGTCTCGCTCCTGAATCTGTCGATTATATCAATGCGCACGGCACAAGCACACCGTACAACGATAAATTCGAAACGATCGCCATTAAAGAAGTCTTCGGCGAACACGCCTACAAGCTTGCCGTCAGTTCGACAAAATCGATGACAGGGCACCTGCTTGGCGCTGCCGGAGGAATCGAAGCGATCTTCTCAGTGCTTGCTATTAAAGAAGGCATCATTCCTCCGACAATCAATATTGAAACGCCTGACGAAGATTGCGATCTGGACTATGTTCCGGACAAGGCGCGCCGCCAGGATGTCAATGTTGTGCTCAGCAATTCGCTCGGCTTCGGCGGACACAATGCGACACTTATTTTCAAAAAATATGAATAGCCTCTTTGAAACGGCTGCCATCTAGATGGTAGCCGTTTTTTATGGCCTGCATAACATACAGGTGAAAAAGGAGTGAAGAGAAGATGAGTGTCGCTAAAACATACGAATGGTATGAACAAGCTTTATCAATGCGGGAGCTGTCTTTTTTTCTTCTGCCGTATTTCAAAGGGGCGCCGAAGGAAAAAAGCATGTCGCTGATCAGCCATCTGCAATCCCACGGCATGGTCAAAAATTGGCCGGAAGGCAGGGATACGATGAAGGAGCTCAAGAAAAAAGGCGTATTTGAACAAGCGGAAAAAGAAGAACAGCTGCTCAAAAAACGGTGGAACGGACCCGACGTTCCGATCATCATCCTTCCAGTCGATGAAAGAAACCGCAAAATCCGCGCCGAATTCGGATCAAAATCAGGGCTTGCCTTTCATGACAAACTCTTTTTGTTTCTTTCTGCACACCTTTCTCCCCCGGCCGTTTCAGCGGTCATGACCCATGAATATAACCATGTCTGCCGGTTAGAAAATATCGCAAAAGAAGAAAAAAATATGACGCTTCTTGATACAATTATTCTCGAAGGCCTGGCCGAAAATGCCGTTTATGAACGTCTTGGAGCATCGGAAACAGCAGCATGGACCAAGATTTACTCGGAAAAACAGCTCGCCCATTTTCAAACCCGCCTCGTTGAGCCGCATTTCGAGCTGAAACGCCACGAAGGACGACTATTCTCCAATATTTTATTTGGAAAAGGTTATTATCCTGATATGCTCGGTTATGCCGTCGGCTACAATATTGTAAAAAAATATTTGTCGAAAAAGAAATTGAAAGTTGCCGATGTTTTATCCCTTCCGTCTGAAGATTTTATAGAGCTGTCGCTTTAAAACATTAAAATTATGGGATTAAATTAATATTATTACATTTAATCTAAAAATTCCTTGCTTTTGTAATGGTTATGTAATAATATACAACTATAAAATTTTAAGATAATTCAGTCTTATCCAGCAGCTTTTGAAAAAATAAATATTAGTTTTCAATTATATTTAACTTCTGATCTATGGGAAGGGGAATCTAGATGAGCGCATTGCTGGAAGTCAATGATTTAAAAACTTATTTTTTTAGAAAAAAACAGCCGATTCCGGCGGTTGACGGCGTCGATTTTTCGATCAAAAAAGGGGAGACCGTGGCGCTGGTTGGAGAATCAGGCTCAGGAAAAAGCATCACATCCCTCTCCATCATGGGGCTGGTTCAGAGCTCCGGCGGCAAGATCATAAACGGCTCCATCAAACTGGAAGGCCAGGATCTCGTTACATACAAGGAAGAAGATTTCTGCAAGATTCGCGGAAACGAAATCTCGATGATTTTCCAGGAGCCGATGACATCGCTCAACCCTGTTTTAACGATCGGCGAACAAATCAGAGAGGTATTGATCTATCATAAAAAGCTTTCTAAAAAAGAGGCCGAACAAAAGGCGGTTGAACTGTTAAAGCTTGTCGGCTTTTCAAGAGCGGAACAGCTGATGAAAGACTACCCCCACCGCTTGTCCGGCGGCATGAGGCAAAGGGTGATGATCGCGATCGCCCTCAGCTGCAACCCGAAACTGCTCATCGCCGATGAACCGACGACAGCGCTGGATGTGACGATTCAAGCACAAGTGCTGGAGCTGATGAAAGATTTATGCGACAAATTTAATACCTCGATTCTTCTCATTACCCATGATCTCGGCGTCGTCTCGGAAATCGCAGACCGCGTGATCGTGATGTATTGCGGACAAGTTGTGGAAAACGCTGCAGTAGACGAACTCTTTGATGAACCCCTGCACCCCTATACAAAAGGCCTGTTAAACTCCATCCCTGTGATTGACGGCTCCATTGAAAAATTAACAGCCATAAAAGGAAATGTACCAACGCCTGACAACCTTCCGGCAGGCTGTCGTTTTGCCCCGAGGTGTCCGAACGCGGTCGATAAATGCTGGGGTGCCCAGCCCGGCTTGAAAACGCGGCCGGACGGCCGGTCCGTCAGATGCTTCTTATATGAGGAGGAGGAGTAAGGCGATGACATCAAATGTAGAACAGTTGGAGACCACACAGCAGATAACCGGAGACGAACCCTTGCTCGAACTGAAGGACGTCAAAAAATACTTTCCGATCCGGTCGGGAATTTTTCAGAAAAGAATCGGCGATGTCAAGGCGGTCGACGGCCTCAGCTTTTCATTAAAGCGCGGCGAAACGCTCGGGATCGTCGGTGAGTCGGGCTGTGGAAAATCAACGGCCGGCAGGACGATGATCCGTCTTTACAAACCGACAGCAGGGCAAATCCTTTTCAAAGGCCGGGACATTTCCGGGCTGTCGGAAGAAGCTTTGAGAAAAAGCGTCCGCAAAAATATCCAAATGGTTTTTCAAGATCCATACGCCTCTTTGAATCCGAGAAAAACCTTGCGTTCCATCATCAATGAACCCTTCACCACACATCATATGTACAATCTCAAAGAGCGCAATGAAAAAGCTGAAGAGCTATTGGCGAGGGTCGGCCTGCATCCGTCCTTTGCAAACCGCTATCCCCATGAATTTTCCGGAGGCCAGCGCCAGCGGATCGGAATCGCGCGGGCACTCGCCTTAAACCCTGAGCTCATCATCGCCGACGAACCGGTTTCGGCTTTGGATGTGTCGATTCAGGCCCAAGTGATCAATTTGATGGAAGAGCTTCAAGCAGAATTCAACTTGACGTATCTGTTCATCTCCCATGATTTGAGCGTCGTCCGCCATATCAGCGACAGAGTCGGCGTGATGTACCTCGGCAAAATGATGGAGCTGACGGATAAGCATGAACTGTACGACAATCCGCTTCATCCATATACACAGGCCTTGCTTTCCGCCGTCCCCGTCACAAGGAAAAAAGGCCGGGAGAAACGGGAAAGGATCGTTTTGAAAGGGGAGCTGCCGAGCCCTGCCAATCCTCCAAATGGCTGCGTCTTTCATACGCGATGTCCGGCGGCAAAAGCGATTTGCGCGGAAACGGCACCCGCTTTCAAGGAAGTGAAAGCCAACCATTTTGTGGCATGCCACCTTTACGAATAAAGGGAAAGGCCTTCACATATTTAATCCTTGAGAGGGGGAATGTCTTCTTAAAAAACGGGGGTCAATTCGTCTGAAAGGAAGGACAACAGTTTAATAAGGGGGAATTCATAAAATGAACATGCGCAAAACAGGATTTTCGATTTTTAGCTTGCTATTGATCTTATCTATTTTTCTAGCGGGCTGCAACAGCGGTGAAGTCGGCGGGGAAGAAAAAGAAGGCAAATCTGACGGAAAGCCGCAAAAAGGCGGGGACTTGGTTATCGGTTCGACAGGAGAGCCTACTTTATTTAACAGTTTATATTCAACAGATGTTTCCAGCTCTGATATCGAAGGGTTTATATTTGACGGGCTTGTCGGCTCTGATACGAAACTAAATCCGACGATGAAACTCGCTGAAAAGATTGATGAGTCTGAGGACGGACTAACCTTTGACGTCAAACTGAAAGAAGGCGTCAAGTGGCATGACGGCGAGGAATTCACCGCGGATGACGTCGTGTTTACGTACAACATTCCGCTCAGCAAAGATTATGCGGGCGAACGCGGCTCAAACTTCGAAATGATCGACGAAGTGACAAAAAAAGGAAAATACGAAGTGGAATTCAAGCTGAAACATAACGACCCTTCATTTTTGCCTGTCACTTTAAGCTACTATATTCTTCCTGAACACATTTTGGGAGATGTGCCGATTAAAGATCTCGGCGACCATGAATTTAACCGGAAAAATCCGATCGGCACCGGGCCGTTTAAATTTGTGGAATGGAAGCAGGGGCAGTACGTCAAAGTGGAAGCAAATGAAGATTACTACGGGGAAGGACCTTATCTCGACACACTGACATACAAAGTGATTCCGGACGCCAACGCGGCGCTCGCCCAGCTTCAGGCAGGGGACATTGATTATTTCGTCGTCCCTGGAACAGATGTCAAAACGGTCGAAAAATTTGATCATGTAAGGGATGAATCAGGACTCGGCCTGAACTATGCGTACATTGGCTGGAACGAGAAAAACGAACTGTTTAAAGATAAAAAAGTCCGTCAGGCGCTGACACATGCGATTGACCGCAAAGCGATCGTCGATAATGTCCTTGACGGCGACGGAGAAGTCGCGAATATCCCGGAAAGCCCAGTCTCATGGAACTATCCGAAAGATGCCGATATTCCGGTCTTTGACTACGATCCGGAAAAAGCGAAAAAAATGCTGAAAGAAGAGGGTTGGGAAGATACAGATGGTGACGGCATTTTAGACAAAGACGGGAAAAAGTTTTCGTTTACACTGAAAACAAACCAAGGAAACAAAGTGCGTGAAGATGCGGCCGTCGTCATTCAGCAGCAGCTGAAAGAAGTCGGCATTGAAGCGAAGCCGCAGATTGTCGAGTTCAGCGCTCTAATTGAGCAAACGAGCGCGCCAAACTGGGATTACGATGCGCTTCTGTTAGGCTGGAGCTTAGGGACCTTCCCTGATCAATACGACATTTTCCATTCCAGCCAGTCTGAATCGGGTCTCAACAACATTTGGTACAAAAACGAAGAAGTCGATAAGCTGCTTGTGGAAGCGAAAAAACTGAAAGACCGCGAAGAATACTCAAAAGCGTACGAGAAAATTTATAAATTAATTGCCGAAGATCAGCCGTACACGTTCTTGTTCTACTATAATTACCACCGGGCGGTTCCTAAAAACTTAAGAGGCTTTGAATTCCATCCGAAAGATGATTTCTACAATATTAACAAATGGTGGCTGAAACAATAATCTCATATTCTCTAAAGGGGAGAGGGCGGTTTTCCTCTCCCTGCGCTTTAAAATCCATGATAAAAGGGGAATAGAAGATGGTGACATACATTATTCGGAGAACGTTAATGTCTATTCCGATCTTGCTTGGAATTACCATTCTTTCCTTCGCGATTATGAAATCGGCCCCCGGCAATCCGGTTTCGCTCATGCTTGATCCGTCGATCACCCAGGCTGACCGGGAGCGATTCATCGAGAAATACGGGTTGAATGAGCCGGAGCATATTCAATATTTGAAATGGCTCGGCAATATGTTGCAGGGCGATTTTGGCACCTCGATCGTCAGGAAAGGAACGCCTGTCATTGATTTGATTCTTGCGCGGCTGCCCAACACGCTTCTGTTAATGGTTGTTTCAACCATACTGGCGCTTTTGATTTCGATACCGTTCGGCGTGCTGTCGGCGCGGCGCCCTTATTCCAAGCTTGATTACGGCATTACGTTTACATCATTCATCGGGCTTGCGATCCCGAATTTTTGGCTTGGTCTGATCTTGATTATGGTTCTTGCGGTCAACTTGGGCTGGTTTCCGACCGGCGGTGTGATGACGCTCAACTCCGGTTTCAGCATATGGGATCGGGTTCATCATTTGATTTTGCCTGCATTCGTACTTGCGGTCGCCGATATGGCGGGGCTCACGCGGTATACAAGGTCGAGCATGCTTGATGTGCTCAGACAGGATTACATACGAACGGCCAGAGCAAAAGGCTTTAAAGAAAATCGCGTCGTGTACAAGCACGGTTTGCGCAACGGACTGCTTCCAGTCGTGACGATTTTTGGACTGATGATTCCTTCTTTTATCGGCGGAGCGGTCATTACCGAACAGATTTTCAGCTGGCCGGGTCTCGGAAAACTGTTTATTGATTCCGCGTTTCAAAGGGATTACCCGGTTATTATGGCCATGACCGTCATTTCTGCCGTGCTGGTCGTCATCGGCAACTTAATCGCCGACATTCTGTATGCGGTGATCGATCCGCGGATTGAGTATTAACAATAAGGGGGGGATAAACGATGCCACAGCCAAATCCTTCAGCACCTTCAGCGGAAATCGGATTACAGGAAAACATTCCGCAAAAACCGGAAACGATGACGAAAATCTTTTTTGAGAAATTCTTTAAAAATAAGCTGGCTGTCGCCGGCGGCCTGATGCTTTTAATTGTGGTACTCTCAGCGCTTTTTGCACCTTTGATCGCTCCATATGCACCGGAACAGCAAAATCTGCTTCACAAGCTGCAAGCGCCGAGTGCCGAACATTTGATGGGAACGGATAAATTCGGCCGCGATATTTTCAGCCGCCTGCTGTACGGTGCGCAAATTTCCTTGCTTGTCGGCTTCGCCTCAGTGCTCGGGTCGATCACGATCGGAACCGTGGTCGGCGCCATTGCCGGCTATTTCGGCGGAATCATTGATGCGATATTGATGAGAATCGTTGATATCATCCTATCCATCCCGGATATCTTTCTCTTGATCACGCTGGTCACGATTTTCCAGCCTGGCATTGACAAGCTGATTCTGATTTTCGCTTTGACGAGATGGACGACGACGGCGCGGCTTGTGCGCGGAGAATTTTTGTCCTTGAGATCGCGGGAGTTTGTCCTGGCCGCAAAAACGATCGGGACGCGGAGCTACAAAATCATTTTTTCGCACATCCTGCCGAACGCCATGGGGCCGATCATCGTTGCGGCGACACTGTCCGTCGGTACCGTGATTCTTGCGGAATCGGCATTAAGCTATCTCGGCTTCGGCGTCCAGCCGCCGATGGCGAGCTGGGGCAACATGCTGCAGGATGCGCAAAACTTTACGATCATGATTGAAGCGTGGTGGTATCCGCTGTTTCCGGGCTTGATGATTTTAATCACCGTTTTGTGCTTTAATTTTCTCGGAGACGGGCTCCGAGATGCGCTTGATCCGAAGAATATTAAATGAGAAAACAGGGGCGTCTTTCAGGCGGCCCTGTTTTTTTTATGAGCCATTGCCATAGATGGAATAATTTCCTTTACCCTTGCCTATACTGTGGACAACAGTTTTTATAAAGTGAGGGGTTAGGAAATGTTATTTCTTCATGATGTGTGGGTGAATTGGTTTGAGGGAGAAGAAAATGGCTACAATGTCTGTCACTTTCATGAATGGCGGAAGGAAGACAGTGTTGAACTGTTGGATCAGGTGCCTTTATTAAGAGTTTCGTCCGTTTTGTTCAACTACATAGAAAATGATCTATCAGAACTTCCATCCGAATTATTAAAGGATGTCCATCAAAAAGCATATATCCGCAAAAACCATGAGCGTACACAGCTTGATCATTGCTTCGTCGTAACAGACGGCATCGGAATCCTGGCGGTTGATACAGCCGGCTATTCGATCCCCGTCAGAAAAAGCCGCCTCATCCCAAGACAGGAACAGCTCGTCTATGACATGGTCAAGGACGTTGAAGCACAAGAATACGAATTTGCACCGGAAAAGCTGCAGTCTTCCAAGGAATACCACATCTTATCATTATCACCGGAGCATGTCAGAGGATTAACAAGAAAAGAACGTCAGCTGAAACAGCTGCTGTTCATGGCGCTTGATCAGCTGAAAGGTCTTAAAAACCGCGCTGAGATCGCCTACTGGTACACGGAATGGAATCCGTATATGTATGAACAGATTAAACGGATGACATTTGAAGAAATCTGGGACATGCTTTTCAATGAAACGATTGACGGCTGGTCTGACAAACACCGGGACTTTTGTGAAAACTTAATTAAAGGACAGCCGTTTTTTGAGAAGCTTTGGGAAATTGAAAATGAGTCAAAAGTCAACTAAAAAGCCGTCGGTCATGCCGATGGCTTTTTTGCGCTTTCCATTAAAAAACAGAACCTTATACTAATAAAGAAAAAACACGGCGAAAAAGCGGCTTCTGCAGGACCAGAGGCATGTTTTCATCAACGCGAATTATAGGAATATCGCATTTTGCGGCCGTGCAGGCCTGTTCTTTATGAAAAACACCTTCTCATTGCAGAAGCAATCAAGAAGGTGTTTTTTGCTTAACGTCTTTTGCGGCCGAGCCCCATCGCGTTTTCCATTTTCTTTAGCATTTTGCCCGCCGCTTGGTTTGCCCGTTCGGCGCCTTCGTCCAGAATCCGGTCCAATTCCTCAGATTCGATCAATTCATAGTACCGATCTTGTATCGGCTTCAGGGCGCCGACGACGACGTCGGCGAGATCGGTTTTAAATTCGCCGTAGCCTTTGCCCTCGTATTTGGCCTCAAGCTCATCGATTGAGACTTGTCCGAGAATCGAATAGATGGTCAGCAGATTGGAGACGCCCGGTTTGTTTTCTTTGTCGAACTTCACGATTCCGTCAGAATCGGTGACGGCGCTCTTGATTTTTTTCTCAAGCTGCTTTGGATCGTCAAGCAGGGTGATGAACGCTTTTTGGTTCGGGTCCGATTTGCTCATCTTTTTGAGCGGGTCGGCAAGCGACATGATGCGGGCGCCGACTTTCGGAATCTTCACTTCGGGAACCGTAAAGATGTCATTGTATTTTTTGTTGAAGCGTTCTGCCAAATTTCTCGTCAGCTCAAGATGCTGCTTCTGATCCTCGCCGACGGGAACGACGTCTGTGCCATACAGCAGAATATCGGCCGCCATGAGCGGGGGATATGTCAAGAGACCGGAGACGACGGCTTCTTTTCCGTGTGATTTGTCTTTAAACTGAGTCATCCGCTCAAGCTCGCCGATATAGGCGACACACTGCATCATCCAGCCTGCCTGGGCATGCGCCGGCACCTCGGATTGGATGAACAGCGTCGCCTTCTCCGGATCAAGGCCGATGGCCAAGTAAAGCGCGGCCAAGTTGCGGATGTTTTTTCTCAATGCGAGGCGGTCCTGCGGAACCGTAATCGCATGCTGGTCAACGATGCAAAAATAGCAATTGTAATCATCCTGCAGCTCGACAAACTGCTTCATCGCACCGATGTAGTTGCCAAGCGTAACAGAGCCGCTCGGCTGAATTCCGGAAAATATCGTTTTCTTCATATGAATCCCTCTTTTCATTTCAAAATAAAAAGGCCCACTCTTCCCTTAAGAAAGGGACGAATGAACCGCGGTGCCACCCTGATTATTTCATTATGATCAAAATGAAATCACTTTAAACGTTGTTAACGAAGCCTGCTCCGGCTGAGCCTACTTATACGTGTTCGGTCAGCTGCTCCAAAGCCCATTCCACATTCGCCATTATCCGCTCCCAGCCCCGCGGACTCTCTGTAAATGGGGAGAAATGTGTACTCTTCTTTTTCAAAGCATTTATCCATAATTTTATTATATATAAATTCGAAATGAAAGTCACGGGGCTCCAAAAAGAAAAACAATATCGGGATGAGAAGAGTCGGCCTGACAGTGGTGAATTCTTTATAACGAATAGTAAATGTTATATGTGTAAAACGTTTCTTTCTGTTAAATATCGACTTTCATTTTAGTGTGTTTACGCTTTAATACAGAGAAGTATATTTGTATCATTGGTAGAAAAACTGACAAAGTTAAATTGTTTGAATAAAAAAATAATTGAAAATTAATATTGCAATAAATTATTCTATTAATTATAATGAATTTGTTCACTTCGGTGTTACAGGTTCTTTACATAAAAATATTCAGAATAGACGAAACAGAGAAAAAAGTATGGCAAGTGGACCTAATACTTTTTTATGATAAATCTGAATGTTCAGGAGTAAGGAACTAAAAAATATGAATTAGGGGGGTTTCTTTTTGAAGAAGCGTTGGTCATTAATCAGTTTAATGCTTATTTTCACTCTCGTTCTCAGCGCCTGCGGCTTCGGCTCAAGCTCTGGCGATGGTGGTAAAAAAGACAGCAAAGGCAAAGACACATTGAATGTAAACATTAAAACCGAGCCGTTTTCACTCAATCCGGGACTTGCGAACGATTCGGTTTCTGCAAACGTACTTCGTCAGACTTTTGAAGGATTGACGACAATCGGCAAAGACGGAAAGCCGGTTGAAGCTGCCGCGTCAAAAATCGAAGTCAGCGATGATCAGAAGACATACACGTTTACGATCCGCGATGGCGCGAAATGGTCAAATGGAGATCCTGTAACAGCGGAGGATTTTGAATACGCTTGGAAATGGGCACTTGACCCGAAAAATGAGTCACAATACGCTTACCAGCTTTACTACTTAAAAGGCGGTGAAGCGGCGAACACCGGCAAAGGCAAAATTGAAGATGTCGGCGTTAAAGCAGTTGATGACAAGACGTTGAAAGTCGAGCTTGAAAAACCGACACCGTACTTTACGGAATTGACGGCATTCTACACATATATGCCAGTCAATAAAAAGGTCGCTGAGGAAAATCCGAAATGGTATACAAAAGCCGACGAGAACTACGTATCCAACGGACCTTTCAAAATGACGAAATGGAAGCACAACGGAAGCATCGTGCTGGAGAAAAACGACCAGTACTGGGATAAAGACGCTGTCAAGCTGAAGAAAATCAACATGGCGATGGTCAACGACGCCAACACCGGCCTCAACATGTACAAAAAAGGCGAGATTGATTTCGTCGGACAGCCACTTGATGAGATTCCGACAGATGCGATTCCAAGCCTGAAAAAAGAAGGCTTGCATATCGATCCGTTCGCAGCCGTTTACCTTTACAAATTCAATACGGAAGCTGCTCCATTGAACAATGTCAACATCCGTAAAGCCTTGACATACGCGATCAACCGCGAGGCGATCGTTAAAAACATCACACAGGCTGAACAGATTCCGGCGATGGGATTCGTTCCGCCGGCTGTCACCGGGTTTGAGTCAAACAAAGGTTATTTCAAAGATCACGATGTTGAAAAAGCAAAAGAATACTTGAATAAAGGCTTGAAAGAACTCGGTTTGAAAAAGGCGTCCGACCTTCCGAAAATCACGCTTTCCTACAATACGGATGAAGGCCACCAAAAAATCGCCCAGGCCGTACAGGAAATGTGGAGCAGGGATCTAGGCGTTGATGTTGAATTAGGCAATGAGGAATGGAACGTATACATTGATAAACTCCATACCGGAAACTATCAAATCGGCCGCATGGGCTGGATCGCCGACTTCAACGACGCGATGAACTTCCTTGAAACATACCGTGACAAAGAAGGCGGAAACAATGATACGAACTGGGAAAATGCAGAATACAAAAAATTGCTTGAAAAAGCTTCCACAGAAACCGATGACGATAAACGCATCAAGCTGATGAAAGAAGCCGAAAGCATCATTATGGATGAACTGCCGATCGCTCCGATTTACTTCTACACAATGCCTTATATGCAAGATGAAAACTTAAAAGGCGTTGTTCTGACAGGGACTGGAGAGATCTATTTCAAAACAGCGTATTTTGAATAAAACTGCATCAAAAAGTATATGGGGCCTAGGAGTTTCCCCCCATATACTTTTATTTATGAAAAGAAGTTAATAGACTGAATATTCGGAGGTGTGTAACAATGTTTAAATTTTTAGGCCGTCGTCTCGTATATATGCTGATTTCTCTCTGGGTTATTGTAACAGCTACCTTCTTCCTGATGAGAGCAATTCCGGGCGGACCTTTTTCAGGCGAGAAGAAACTTCCTCCTGCAATTGAAGCAAGCCTCAATTCTTACTATGGTTTAGACCAGCCCCTATTTAAACAATATCTCGATTACTTAGTATCGGTTATGAAATGGGATTTTGGGCCTTCATTTAAATATAAAGGACAAACTGTAAACGACTTAATCAACTCCGGCTTTCCGATCTCTTTTACACTTGGGTTGGAAGCGATCTGCCTCGCCCTGGCATTCGGTGTTTTGTTCGGCGTGATCGCAGCGCTGAAGAGGAATAAATGGCAGGACTACAGTGCGATGATTATCGCCGTTGTCGGTATTTCCGTGCCGAACTTCATCATGGCGGCGCTTCTGCAGTATGTGCTGGCGATGAAACTGGGCTGGTTCCCTGTCGCACAATGGGAGTCATGGGGACATACCGTGCTTCCGGCAATCGCAGTCGCCTCAATGCCGATGGCGTTTATCGCCCGCCTGACCCGTTCAAGCATGCTTGAAGTGCTGAGCAGCGACTACATCCGCACGGCGCGTGCGAAAGGGTTAAGCACGTCAGCGGTTACCTTTAAGCATGCGATCCGCAATGCCATCATGCCTGTCGTGACGTATATGGGGCCGATGGCGGCATCCATTTTGACGGGGACGTTTGTCGTTGAAAAAATCTTCGGTATCCCGGGACTGGGCATGCACTTTGTCACAAGCATTACAAACCGCGACTATACGGTTATCATGGGTGTCACCGTATTTTTCGGGGCGATTCTTTTGCTGTGCGTCTTGCTTGTCGATCTTTTGTACGGCTTAATCGATCCGCGCATCAAACTGTTTGGCGCTAAGAAAGGGGAGTAAAAGGATGCAGCAAATACCAAAAGACATGTTTGAACCTGCAGCTGTTGACCATAGCGAAGCCGAAAAGATCTCTAAGAAAAACCTTTCGTTTTGGACGGATGTATTCTTGAGATTTAAAGAAAACAAGCTCGCGCTGTTTGGGCTGGTGATTCTGATCCTGATCGCTCTAATGGCCATCTTTGCGCCGATGTTTTCGAGCTTTCAATATGAAGAGACAGATTTAACGAATACGAATCAGCCGCCAAGCGCAGAGCACTGGTTTGGAACAGATGACCTTGGAAGAGACGTGTTTGTCCGAACATGGGTCGGCGCACGCATCTCGCTGACAATCGGACTCGCTGCTGCGCTGATCGACGTTTTGATCGGTGTGATATGGGGTGCGATTTCCGGCATCAGAGGCGGACGTACGGATGAAATTATGATGAGAATAGCAGACATCTTATGGGCGATTCCATCCTTATTAATGACGATCCTGCTGCTCGTTGTCATGGGGAAAGGCTTGATCACGATGATCGTTGCCATGGTCATCACCGGCTGGATCAACATGGCGAGAATCGTGCGCGGACAAGTGCTTCAGCTTAAGAACCAGGAGTTTGTCCTGGCGTCGAGAACATTGGGCGCGAAAAACTCCCGCATCATCAGGAAACACCTGCTTCCAAACATCATGAGCCCGATCTTGGTCACCATGACATTGACCGTACCTACGGCGATTTTCTATGAAGCGTTTTTAAGCTATCTTGGCCTCGGCGTCCCGCAGCCGTTAGCGAGCTGGGGAACGATGGCAACCGACGGTGTGCAGGGCTTGGAATATTATCCATGGCGCCTGTTTTTCCCGGCTACATTTATCTGTTTGACCATGTTTGCATTTAACGTTATCGGCGACGGATTGCGCGATGCTTTAGATCCGAAGCTTCGTAAATAAAGGAGTGAGATAGATGAAACACTTACTTGAAGTGAAAGATTTGGCCATTTCTTTTAAAACATATGCCGGCGAAGTCCAGGCGATCCGCGGTGTCAACTTTCACGTTGACAAAGGAGAGACGCTTGCGATCGTCGGAGAATCCGGGTCAGGCAAAAGCGTCACTTCACAGGCGATTATGAAGCTGATTCCAATGCCGCCGGGCTACTTTAAAAAAGGACAAATTTTATTCGACGGAGAAGATTTGGTGCCGAAAACAGAGAAGGAAATGCAGTCGATTCGCGGCAAAGACATCGGTATGATTTTTCAGGATCCGATGACGTCTTTGAACCCGACGATGAAAGTCGGCCGCCAAATCACCGAAGTACTGTTTAAACATGAAAAGATTTCAAAAGAGGACGCGAATAAGCGGGCGGTCGAGCTGCTCAGCCTCGTTGGGATTCCGATGCCTGAACGGCGTGTGAATCAATATCCTCACGAATTCAGCGGAGGCATGAGGCAGCGGGTTGTCATCGCGATGGCGCTCGCCGCCAATCCGAAGCTGTTAATCGCTGATGAACCGACGACAGCGCTCGATGTGACGATTCAGGCGCAAATTTTGGAACTGATGAAAGATTTGCAGAAAAAGATTGATACATCGATCATTTTTATTACGCACGATCTCGGCGTCGTCGCCAATGTGGCCGACCGTGTCGCCGTTATGTATGCCGGCCAGATTGTTGAAATCGGAACGGTTGATGAAATTTTCTACAACCCGAAACACCCTTACACATGGGGGCTGCTTGCTTCAATGCCGAGCCTTGACAATGACGGTGATGAAGAATTGATGGCGATTCCGGGTTCGCCTCCTGATTTGACGAAACCGCCAAAAGGGGACGCATTTGCATTGCGAAGCCCTTATGCAATGAAAATCGATTTTGAACAAGAACCGCCGATGTTTAAAATATCTGACACACACTATGTCAAATCATGGCTCATGCATCCTGACGCTCCAAAGGTTGAACCGCCTGCGGCCGTCAAAAGCAAAATGCGGGAGTTTCAAGACCAAAAACCGGTTCAAGTGAAAGAAGGTGAATGATATGGCGGAAAAACTGCTTGAAATCAAGAACTTAAAACAGCATTTCTCAACGCCTAAAGGAACTGTGAAAGCTGTAGACGGAATCTCTTTTGACATCTATAAAGGAGAAACGCTCGGCCTTGTCGGTGAATCCGGCTGCGGTAAATCGACGACAGGACGGACAATCATTCGTTTATATGAAGCGACATCCGGTGAGGTGCTATTCAAAGGAACAAATGTGCACGACAAAAAGTCTGCCAAAGACCTTCTTGCATTCAACCGGAAGATGCAGATGATCTTTCAGGACCCGTATGCTTCACTGAATCCGCGGATGACGGTCGCCGATATCATCGCGGAAGGGATCGATATTCACGGCCTGGCAAAATCGAAGCAAGAACGGCTTGAACGGGTGCACGAGTTGCTCCATCTTGTCGGCTTAAACAAAGAGCACGCAAACCGCTATCCTCACGAATTTTCCGGAGGACAGCGCCAGCGGATCGGAATCGCCAGGGCTCTTGCGGTCGAGCCTGAATTCATCATTGCCGATGAGCCGATCTCAGCGCTTGACGTCTCGATCCAGGCTCAGGTCGTCAACCTTATGAAGGATCTGCAAAAGGAGAGGGGATTGACCTACCTTTTCATCGCTCATGACCTGTCGATGGTGAAATACATCAGCGACCGGATCGGCGTCATGTATTTTGGCAAGCTGGTTGAATTGGCGCCGGCCGATGAATTATACGAGAACCCGCTTCATCCTTATACACAATCGCTTTTGTCAGCCATTCCGCTTCCGGATCCGGATTACGAGCGCAACCGTATGCGGAAAACGTATGATCCGTCCGTCCATAAGCTGAGAGACGGGGAAGAGATGGAGCTTCGCGAAGTGAAGCCCGGACATTTTGTCATGTGTTCTGAAGAAGAGTTCAAAGCGTACCAATCGAAATAATATAGAAGGCGGCCTGATGGCTGCCTTTTTGACGGAGCAAAACAGATGCTCCGTTTTTTTGTGAAAAAAAAATGAAACCTTCGCCGCGGACGTTCGTCTTAGTATATATAGGTAACATGCTCAGCTTGATCTGCTCCTGATGCTTAAAAGAAATTGTTTAAACTAAAGAGAAAGCGGGTATATCTAAGGTGTGAATCATAAGAACATCATAAGGAGCAAATCAATGAACTGGTATGAAAAGCTTAGCGAGTATTTTCCCGTTGAAGAAATGAAATCAAAAGAACATATGGAGGCATTATTAAAGGAACAAAACGATATTTACCATAAAGAAGAAGGCCGTCATCACGTGCTGATGTATGCCGAGTTTGATTCCTTTATCTTCATCGACTATCTGTTCGTTTCTAAAGATGCAAGAGGCCAGGGTCTCGGCTCAAAACTGCTCGAAAAGCTGAAAAAGAAAAACAAGCCGATCCTTCTCGAAGTCGAACCTGTGGACGAAGAGGATGCAGATACGGCAAATCGTCTCAAATTTTACCAAAAGCAAAACTTTAAACACGCTGAGTCAATTGGTTACCGGCGCCGGTCGCTTGCCACCGGCAAAGTCAGTGAAATGGAGATTTTATATTGGTCTCCCCGTTCAAACACGGAAGAAGAAGTATATGAAGCGATGAAAGAAACGTATGAAAAAATCCATACATATCAAGATGAAAAATGGTATGGAGAATCGTTTGAGGATGTCGATGATGTCCTGAAGATCGTTGATGATCAAAAACAAAAGAACATTTTCGATGAACTAAACTAGTTGAGAATGAGAATAGGCAAAAAGAACAAAAGTCGCAGGATTGTCAAAAAATTTCTGTTACAGACTGTTCACACTTACTTTTTTATAGTATAATACTCTATAAAGATTACTTTTTTAGATTAATTTCAATTTAAGAATGCGCTATTTCATTCTACTTTTTAAGGAGTGAAGCATATGGTTACATTATATACATCACCAAGCTGCACGTCATGCAGAAAGGCGCGCGCATGGTTAGAAGAGCATGATATTCCATTTACGGAAAGAAATATTTTTTCAGAGCCTTTATCAATTGATGAGATAAAAGAAATTTTGCGGATGACGGAAGACGGAACCGACGAGATCATTTCAACTCGTTCAAAAGTGTTCCAAAAGTTGAACGTCAACCTTGAAACAATGCCTCTGCAAGAGCTTTACCAGCTCATCAATGAACATCCAGGCCTGTTGCGCCGTCCGATCATCATCGACGAAAAACGCCTGCAGGTTGGTTACAATGAGGACGAAATCCGCCGCTTCCTGCCTCGCAAAGTGCGCACATTCCAATTGAGGGAAGCGCAGCGTCTGGCCAATTAATTGTGAAGAGTAAAGAAGGCTGAAATTTTTCAGCCTTCTTTTTAATGTTTCTCACTAAGTTGTTCATAATAAATACTGGCTAAAATCACAAAAATAACTGTTAGGACGGGGAGCAGCATTTCAATCATGCCGTGTTTGGCCATAAAGGAAGACAGCTCCTGCTCTCTGACGATCATTTCGCCGCCTGTATATGCGAGCAGACCGCTGCCGGCGTATAGCAACAGCGGAAATTTGGCCATGGCGATCTGAATCAGCCTGCTGCCCCAAATAATAACGGGCACCGAAATCATGAGTCCGGCAACGACGAGCATCAGCCGCCCATGCGAGGCCCCGGCCACAGCGATGACATTATCTAAGGACATGAACAAATCAGCCACCACAATAATGCGAATCGCTTTCCATAGGGATGTCCCGCTTTTGACATGCTGGGTATCTTTTTTCTCAATCAGGAGCTGGTATCCTAAATACAGAAGGAAGATTCCTCCGATCAATTGCAGATAGGGAACTGTCAGCAGATACACTGCGGCTGCAGTCAGCATGATTCTCATGAAAATGGCGATGCATGTGCCGATGATGATCGCTTTTTGTCTCTGCATGGGAGGCAAATTGCGGCTGGCCATTGCGATGACAACGGCGTTGTCTCCGCCGAGAATGAGGTCGATTCCGATGATGACAAGGAATGACATCAACACATCGTGTTCCATCAACTGGCACCTCTCTTTGCTAAACGGGCCCGTTTTTTTTAGAACCCGTCATCTTCAGCTCTGCTTGTACAATTAATATATGAAGCGGGGCGGAAATTATGTTTGCTTGTCTTTTATGCATTTTTATTTCTTTTGCGCCTTTTTTATCATAAAATAGAAATTAAAGATTGTTCAGGGATAAGGTTAAGAAGTGGACGTAATGGGTAAAGTGTAGTAAAGTACAATTAATTGGGAGCTTAGTTATCCCTTCACCATCATACAAAGAAGGGAAGGTTGGCAAATGGAAATCGAAAGAATAAACGAACATACGGTTAAGTTTTATATTTCCTACGGTGATATAGAAGACCGGGGGTTTGACAGGGAAGAAATCTGGTACAATCGTGAACGCAGTGAAGAGCTGTTTTGGGAAATGATGGACGAAGTGCACGAAGAAGAAGAGTTTGCCGTTGAAGGCCCCCTTTGGATTCAAGTGCAGGCCCTTGATAAAGGGTTGGAAATCATTGTCACAAGAGCTCAGCTTTCCAAAGACGGACAAAAGCTAGAACTGCCGATTCCTGAAGATAAAAAGCAAGATGCAGCAGAAGAAAGCCTCGATGCATTGCTGGAAGATTTTCAAAAGGAAGAGGATGCCGAAGAGCAGAAGCTGCAATTCGTATTAAAATTTGCTGATTTTGAGGATGTCATCTCATTGTCAAAAATGACCGTCGTCGGCTGCCAAACGACATTGTATTCTCATGAAAACCGCTATTATTTATTCGTGGATTTCAATGAACTGCCTGATGAAGAGGTTGAAAATCAGCTCAGCATTTTGCTGGAATACGCCTCAGAATCAAAAATGACGATTCACATGCTGGAGGAGTATGGAAAACTGATCGCAGCAAATCATGCTCTTCATACAATAAAAAAGCACTTTGCATAAAAAAGCCGGTTTCTTTTGAAGCCGGCTTTAATTTTCTCCGTTCCTTTACACAGTCAGCAACGATGGGAACAAAAAAGATCATGATAAGCTTAAGTTCCCGCAACTTCACTCCTCCCATTCTCCATCATTCAAACGGCTTCACACTTTCCAATCATTTCGGCCCAAACCGAATAGGTCAATATCATCTATACACTTCCCGCTTCATTGATTAAGATGGATGAGGTATCATGACAAATTTTGGAATGTGAGAACGATTTGAAGCGAAGATGTTTAAAATGGATTATGGCTGTCTTTATTGGTTTAACATGTTTTTGTGCCGCTTTTTCTCAAACAGCCATGGCAGCCGTATATTCTTCTCGGACCAACGGGCAAAAACAATTTGAATCAGGCCTATAAAAAGTATTTTGATGAGAAAGGCGGATCGCTGTTTCATTATATGAAGGACGGTTCAGCTTATATCACTTCGATGACGGACGATAACCTGGGCAATGGTTACTACAGTGTCAAAACAGAGGGTATGAGCTACGGGATGATGATGACGCTGCAAATGAATGATGAGTATAAGTTCCAAAGGCTATGGGATTTCGTCCGCAAATATATGCGCCATTCCGAGAAAAATGACAGTTTGTACGGCTACCATCGCTGGCAAATGAAAACGAACAGCTCAGACGTGCAAACCATTGATCAGAATGTTGCATCTGACGGTGAAGTCTGGTTTGCGGCAGCGCTTCTTATGGCGTCTGGCCGCTGGGGTGATAAAGAGTACCCGTATGATTACAAAGCGCGGGCCCAAGACCTGCTTGACGCTTTGGCCGGTGCTGGCGAATACGCCAACGCTGGCAAGGAAGCGAGAGTTTTTATTAAAAACAGCAAGGAGATGGTTCGATTCGGCCCTTATGTCAATTGGACGGATCCTTCCTACCACGTTCCTGCTTTTTTCGAGTTATTCGCTAAAAGCGCCATAAGCAGCCAGCAGTATTTTTGGAAAGAGGCAGCAAACAAATCTCGAACATACTTGTCAGAAACGACGTTTAAAAGTGTTTTAAATAACGGATCATCCGTCACCAATGCCGCCACAGGGCTCTTTCCTGATGAAGCCGGCTTCGACGGTGTAAGCGATGCGGCACATTCCTCAACGGAAACAGACCGAAATTTCAGCTATGATGCTTGGCGGACGGTGTCCCACATCGCGATGGATTATACACTTTGGTCCTCGGCAGATAACGCATATCGCGCCAGCGAGCAAAAAGCGGTTAACAAGTTCTTGACGTTTATGAAACGGGAAAACTTCGGGAGAACGGCCCATGAATATACGCTGAATGGGACGGCCGTTAAAAGAGGAAGTCCGGTGGGGCTGATCGCCGCCAATGCAGGCGGAGCGACTGCAGCAAGCGATGCCTCATTAAGGACAGGGTTTGCCAATGTGTTTAACAGCGCCTATATTCCTGACGATTATTACGGATCCTGCCTGTACATGCTGAACAGCCTGGTAGCAAACGGCAAATTTACGATGTATCTTCCTTAAAGAATGTGTGTGTAATATCAAATTGAAAGACTGACCCTTCTCTGCGGAGAAGGGTTTATTAATTAGCAGAAGTTGATCCCGCCGTTGTGAGCCTATCCTACCCTTTAATGGAGGTAAATTGCCTGTAATCTATATTTGGGGAAGGTTTTTTGTGAACATTATGAACAAAAAGAATTTTATGCAGTTAAACTGTGCACGAAAAGATAAGGAAGCTATAATGAAAGCGATTACAATAAAGGGGGAACACAAATGTCAAAAAGGGGTCAACTTTGCGGCTTGACGATTTTGCTCGTGTTTGCGCTCATTTTGGGAGGATGCGGCGGAAACGCAGCTTCAAACAATAAAGCCGGGGAAGAAAAAGATTTTAAACCTTCAAAACCGATTGAGGTTGTTGCGCCCGCCGGAGCCGGCGGGGGATGGGATACAACGGCCAGAACTGTGGCAAAAATCATGGGTGAAGAACAATTGATTGACAAGATGGCTGTCGTCAACAAACCGGGCGGCGGGGGAGCGACAGGTTGGTCGTATGTCCACCGCAAAAAAGGCGACAATCATACGCTCTTTGTTACATCACCGCCGATCTTGTTCGTCCCGTTAAACGGACAATCTCAATACGGCCATGAAGATTTCACACCGATCGCAAGCGTGATTGCCGATTACGGCGCGTTTGTCGTTCATAAAGATTCGCCATATCAATCTATGAAAGATCTGATTGAAGCACTGAAAAAAGATCCGAAGTCTGTTTCGATTGTCGGGACGTCATCACCGGGAAGCATGGACCATATGCAATTTGTCAGCGCCGTCCAAAAAGCGGGTGTTAATGCGAAGCAGCTCAAGTATATTACGGCGCAAGACGGCGCCGGCATGAGCATGCTGCTCGGCAAAAAAGCGGATGTCTACTCGACAGGGGTCGGTGAAGCCGCCGAACAAGCGAGAGCCGGAAAGGTCAGGGTGCTGGCCATCACCGCGCCGGAGCGCATGAAAGGGGAGACCGTCAAAGACTTTCCGACATTAAAAGAGCAGGGAATCGATGACGAATTCACCGTATGGAGAGGTTTTATGGGACCGCCCGGAATGAGTGAGGCAGCTGTCAAGTTTTATGAGAAGAAAATCAAAGAGATGATGGAAAAAGACAGCTGGAAATCGATTCGGGACAGCTACGGCTGGGAGGACAAATATATGGACCATAAGGAATTCAAAACATATCTTGATGCCCAACACAAAGCAATGAAAAGTTTGCTTGATGAGATCGGGCTTGGTGATGAAGCCAAATAAACACGATGTGATCGTTTCAGACGGCAAGCCGGGCGAAGCTTCGCCGGCTTGTCAGAAATCGAGAAAGGCTGGTGTAGACCAATGAGGATCACAAACCGGGGCGTTTCTGTCGTGGTTTTGGCTGTAGCCGCCGTCTATTTGGCGCTCAGCTTTAATTTGGAGAGTTATCCGTACGCCGTCATTGACGCGGACGTGCTGCCGAAAAGCCTCGGCGTAGTGCTTGTCATACTCGGGATCTGTTTGTTTTTTGAAAAGGACAAGAAAGACACGGAAGCAAAAAAGCTGTTTCAATTAAAGAAGCAGGATGTAAAGGTGATGGTCTTTTGCGTCGCTTCTCTCATCATTTATATTACGGTGCTGGAGATCATTGGATTTTTATTGTCAACCGTTTTGCTGCTGATCGTCCTGCCGGCGGTATTGGGCTATCGCAAATGGAAAACTGCCGCCGCCGTTTCGCTCATTTTCAGCAGCGCCATTTATGTTTCATTTCATTATTTGCTGAACATTATGCTACCGCAGGGGGTTATGCCTTTTTAATAAACGAGTAGGGAGGGAAGTGCATGTTAGAAAGTATTTTATACGGATTCCAGGTGGCTTTGACCCCGCAAAATATCATGTTTGCATTTTTAGGCGTATTGATCGGGACAGTGATCGGCATGCTTCCTGGGCTTGGACCGATCACTGCGATTGCCATCATGATTCCGTTAAGTTATGGGATGGATCCCGCATCCGCTTTGATTTTAATGGCCGGTGTCTATTATGGCGCGGTGTTTGGCGGCTCGACATCCTCCATTCTCTTAAATGCACCCGGTGTGGCCGGAACCGTTGCCACATCGTTTGACGGATATCCGATGGCGAAGCAGGGGAAAGCAGGAAAGGCGCTGGCTGTAGCTGCCATTTGTTCGTTTGCCGGCGGTACGATTACCGTCGTTGCCCTGATGCTTGTCGCTCCGGCGATGGCCAATGTCGCCGTTACATTTGGACCGACCGAATATTTCGCCCTGATGCTCCTGGGATTGGTGGCGATCTCCAGCCTGTCGGAAGGATCGACCGTCAAAGCGTTAATTTCGGCAACATTAGGCTTTATGACCGCCACGATCGGAATTGATCCGCAAACGGGAACAGAGCGGTTTACCTTCGGTGCAGCAAGCCTTCTGGAAGGAATCGATTTTTTGATCGTCGCCCTTGGACTGTTTGCCTTGGCTGAAGTCGCCTTTTTAATTAAAACGCGAAACAAGCCGATGACAAACGAAGCCTCACAAGTCGGCAGCCTGAAGGTGACAAAAAGCGAAATGAAAGAGATTTCCGGGCCGATTGCACGACATTCAGTGATCGGATTCCTGCTTGGCGTCCTGCCGGGTGCAGGAGCAACGATCGCCTCATTTATTTCGTATATTACAGAAAAGCGTATCTCGAAAAATCCTGAATCATTCGGCAAAGGGAATATTAAAGGGATTGCCGCGCCGGAAACATCTAATAACGCGGCAACGAGCGGAGCGTTTGTCCCGCTGTTGACACTCGGAATTCCCGGATCAGGAACAACCGCCGTTTTGCTCGGTGCGCTTCTCGTCGTCGGTGTTCAGCCGGGGCCGCTTATGCTGACTGATCATCCTGACGTTTTTTGGGGCGTGATCGCCAGCATGTACATCGGCAATTTGTTTTTGCTGATTTTGAACTTGCCGCTCATTCCTTTTTTGGCAAAAATTTTACTGATTCCCAAGCAGCTCTTGATTTCGCTCATTTTTGTCTTCTGTTTGATCGGTGTTTATGCTGTGACCTTTAATATTGTCCATCTCTATATTTTGGTCTTCTTCGGCATCCTCGGCTATTTGATGCGGGTTCTTTCCTTTCCGGCAGCTCCGTTTATTTTGGCCTTTATTTTAGGGAGTATGATGGAAGAGTCGTTCAGACAGGCAATGACACTCTCTTCCGGGAGACTGTCCATCTTTTTCGAAAGCCCTGTCACAGTCGGTCTATTGATTGTGGCACTCCTGTCTCTGATCGTGCCGCCGATTTCCCGGGCAATGAGAAACCGGCAAAACAAATCGATCGATGTCGAAGGGTAAAAAAATTTGATGGTCCGGAACGCTACGCTTCCGGACTTTCATTTGCTTTAACAGGCTTGTATCTGCGTTCAGGGCGTCCGACAGTTCCGTAGTAAAGTTCTGTTTTGACATGCTTTTCAGATGCTAAAAATTCCAAATAGCGCCTTGCGGTCGTTCTGCTGATACCAATTGTCCGGCCGAGATTTTCAGCCGTGACACCGTCGGCATTGTCGCTGCTCTGCAACACATCGGCGACTTTTTTTAATGTCAGTCCATCAATGCCCTTCGGGTAGGTATCTTCCGCTGTCCGCTTTTCTTTCATCATGCTCTTTCTTTTCGCCATCAATGTGTCGACATCCGTCTGGTCAATCGATGACAGCGTATTCACTTTCAATCGGTATGAACGGTAGTTTAAAAGCGTTTCTTTCAATCTGGAAAACATGATCGGCTTAATCAAATAATCAACCGCACCGGCGCGGATCGCCTGTTCAACATATTCCACTTCCTTGGCCGCTGTAATCATCATGACATCGGTGCGTCTCAGCTTCTGTCTGATCAGCCATAAAAGCTCCATCCCGGAGCCATCCGGCAAAAAAATATCGAGCAGGACAAGGTCGGGTTTTACGACCGGAAGCAAATCTTTGGCGTCTTGAAAATTTTCGGCGATGCCGACGACGGAAAACCCTTCAATTTTGCTGATCAGCTTTTGATGAATATCAGCGTTTTTGATATCATCTTCAACAATAAAAACTTGCAGTGCTTTCATCTTTCTACCCCCAGCACTTCTCTTTTTTTTGGAATCACGACAGTAAACAATGCTCCGCCAAGCTCGCTTTTGCCCGCTTTAATTTCTCCGTTTAATGCATTGACAGCTTCCTTTACTAAAAAGAGCCCGAGACCGCGGTGAGTTGCAGATTTTGTCGAATAAAATTTTTGAAAAATCCGCTCTGTGTCTGCATCGGGAATTCCGTCTCCCGAATCTTCGACTTCGATCAGGATATGATCCCCTCCATCAGATAAAAACACGAGGATATTCCGCTCTTTCTTTTGAGAGACGGCGTCAAATGCGTTCTCAATGAGATTCCCCAGGATCGTAATGAATTTACCCTGATCCATGTCCGGCGGCAATGCGTCTATTTTTGAGCTCTCATCGATTTCCAAGTTGATGTGGAGCTCTTTGGCGCGATTGATTTTACCGAGTAAGAGACCTGAAAGAAGCGGGTCAGGTATGGAATGAATCAAAAAGTGCAGCATATCCTGATGGCTTTTGTTTTCTTTTTGGATTAATTCAAGCGCTTCAGTATAGCTTTCAAGCTGGATCAGGCCGGCGATCGTATTGAGCTTGTTTGAATATTCGTGGGTCTGCGCTCTCAGCCCTTCCGCGTATTGCGATGTCTGCGCCAGTTTTTTCGAAAGTTCGTCGATATCCGTCTTTCTCCTGAAGCTCGCAACAGCGCCGCGGATGCTTTCCTTTTCAAAAATCGGCACCCTGTTGACGATCAGCTCTTCGTTTCCGATCGTTAATTCCTGGTCTTTTTGGGCTTTTTTCGTTTTCAAGACTTCCGGAAGGAGCGTGTCCGGCAGAAGCTCGGCAATCGGCCTGCCCAGCCATTGGTCTTCACTTTCTGCGCCGAGCAGTTCACAGGCTTTTTTATTCAAAAGGGTGATTTCTTCATGTTTGTTGATGGCGATCAATGCTTCGTGCACAGATTCGGTAATCGCTTGTTTTTCCGTATATAATTGATTAATTTCATATGGTTCAAGGCCGAAAATCGATTTTTTTACATTGCGGGAAATATAGACGGCTCCCGAAACCCCCATCAGCACAACAAATCCCAATAAAAATATGAGTTTCGTCTGATATTGATAAACGATATCCTGGATGTTTTCTTTTAAAAAACCGACCGAGATGATGCCGACGATTTCTCCATTTTCCGTGCGGATCGGCGCTTTTCCCCTGACGGCTGCTCCGAGTGTGCCGACGGCTTCGGAAACGTATGATTCGCCTTTTTTAAGGGCTCGTTGATTGTCCCCGCCGACCATCCGCTTGCCGATTTTTTCCGGATCGGGATGAGCATAGCGGATCGAATCGACCGAGCCGATGACCACATATTGGGCACCGGACTGTTTTCTCGCTTTTTCTGCAATCGGCTGCAGCGTCTCTGAAGGATCGGGCGTTTCAAAGGCTTCCCGTACGGATGGCATTTGGGAGAGCGTTTTCGCCATATCGAGCGCTCTGGCCTCAATTTGCGTTTTTAAAGAATTTTCTAAAATCAATAGATAAAGTCCGCTCATGACAGAAAGCAAGATGAACAGCAATGATAGAATGAGCAATGTCAGTTTTGTGGTCAGTTTCTTTTTTATATCAAAAACTCCTTTTCCCATCTATTTCGTGCTCTATAATACTACTTTATATAAAATCAGCTTAAATTTGAAGCGTTTTCAGAAAAAGGGGAGACCGTACATCTGTTGAATACTAAATAAAGAAAGGAGAGAGAAGAAGTGTTCAGCGCACAAAACAATGAAGGGCGGCTGATTTGTCTTGCCGACGGATACAGCGCAGATGAACTCAACCGCTTGAGAAAAAAACACGCTTTTTATTGTCCGGTCTGCCATCATGAGCTCGATCTCAAAATCGGCGTTCAAAAGGTGCATCACTTTGCCCATAAGCCGGATTCAACATGTCCTGTTTCACATGAGCCGGAAAGCCTCTATCATCTGCAAGGGAAAAGGCTCCTGTACAAATGGTTCAGTCGGCAAGGGCTCAATCCGGTGCTGGAACCTTATTTGGATCAGATCAGACAGAGGCCGGATTTGCTTGTAAGCTCTGCGGACAGCCGGTTAGCCGTTGAGTTTCAATGTGCGAATCTCAGCAAGGCGGAGCATCGAAAAAGGACGGACGGCTTCCTGAAACTCGGGATTGAGCCGCTCTGGATCATCGGTGCAAACCGCGTGAAGCGCTTGACGGGCAGTTTTTTTCAGCTTTCACATTTTCATTGGCAGTTCAGCGGGACCGGCAGAAAGCTCCCGAGGCTTTTGTTTTTTTGCCCCGATCAAAAGGCTTTTCTTGTCCTTGAGCATTTAATCCCGTTTTTGAAAAACAAAATATCCGCAACGGTAAGGTTTCTCCCTCTCAAGCAAACAACGATCGGTGATTTGCGTTCCGCTGTCAGGCCTTCCCCTTATCAGCTTCATTCCTGGAAGAGGAATCTCCTCAAATTTCGCACGACATCCCGGCGCTTTTTATCAAAAGATGAAAAAGACATAGCTGCATTGTTTTACGAAAAATTTCGCGTTCCGCTTCCTTTTTTTCCGTCTGAAGTTTTTCTTCCCTTATCAAAGGGCTATATATTTGCCCATCCGGTTTATGTATGGCAAGGCCACCTTTATCTGCATCTTGTGAAGCAGTCTTCCTTCCGCCTGAATTCAGCCGTTTCTTTCATGAACAAACTCATTTCAAGCGGCAAACTGAAGTTGAGGTGGAACGGACGGGAGACGGCGTCAGGAGCCGTGAGTGAATACATTTGTCTCCTTTGTGAAAAAGGATTTTTAAAGAAAGAGAAAGAAGTTTATTATCCCGCCTGTTTGCCTGTTGCAAAAACACGGCTTTCGGAGCTTTTCAAGAGTGACGAATGGTATTTTTCCGAATGACAACCATGCCTTTCGTTCAATCTAAGGAAAGGAAGGTGGTGTCTTTAGCCTGTTTCAGATCAAAAGATATGTATTTTGTTGTTTAGTCGCGGTGTCAAGCATGATTTTTTTGGCAAATGATTTGACAAAAGACGGTGAAAAAACAGAAGATAAACACAATACAAGTTTATTGCGCAACAATGGACTTGGAGTAAAGAAAGCGAGGGGAATTACAGTGGCTGAAGAAAAACAAGCGAAGAAACTGCCTCAAAGAGATGAGGTAAAGCAAGAAGACACGTGGAGACTCGAGGACATCTTCCCGACCGATGACGCTTGGAATGAGGAATTTCAAGCGGTGAAAGAGCTGCTGCCTAAGCTCTCCGAATTCAAGGGCAAGCTCGGCCATTCAGCCGATGATCTGTATGAAGCGCTGACGTTTCAGGATCAGGTGATGGAAAGGCTCGGCAAGCTGTATACTTACGCACATATGCGCTATGATCAAGATACGGGAAATTCGTTTTATCAAGGCCTTAATGATAAAGCGGGCAACCTTTATACACAGGCGGCCAGCGCCACAGCCTATATGGTGCCGGAAATTCTGTCGATTCAAGAGGAAAAGCTGCAGCAGTTCCTTTTAGAAAAAGAGGAATTAAAGCTTTATTCCCATGCGCTCGAAGAAATTAACAAAGAGCGCCCGCATGTGCTGAGTGAGAAGGAAGAAGGGCTTTTGGCCGAGGTTTCAGATGTCCTCTCTTCACCGTCAAATACATTCGGAATGCTGAACAACGCCGATATGGAATTCCCGGAGATTACGGATGAAAACGGGGAAAAACAGCAGCTGACACACGGTAATTATATTACCTTTTTAGAGAGTGACAACCGTGATGTCCGACGCGCTGCCTTCAAGGCGGTGTACGAGACGTACGGACGCTTTAAAAACACGCTTGCTTCAACGCTCAGCGGAGCGGTGAAAAAAGACAATTTTTATGCGAAAGTTAAACATTATAAATCGGCGAGGGAAGCGGCGCTGTCGCGCAACAGCATCCCGGAGGAAGTCTATGATAACCTTGTCGAAACGATCAATAAACATCTGCCTCTCCTGCATCGATACGTCGAGCTCAGAAAAAAAGTGCTTGAACTTGATGAGGTGCACATGTATGACCTGTATACTCCGCTTGTGAAAGATGCCGGTATGAAGGTCACATATGAACAGGCAAAAGATTATATGCTGAAGGGTCTCGCACCTTTGGGAGAAGACTATACATCGATTCTGAAAGAAGGCTTAAACAACCGCTGGGTCGATGTGTATGAAAATAAAGGGAAGCGAAGCGGCGCCTATTCTTCCGGAACATATGGAACCAATCCGTATATTTTGCTGAACTGGCACGACAACGTCAACAACCTCTTTACACTCGTTCATGAATTCGGCCATTCAGTGCACAGCTATTATACGAGAAAATATCAGCCGTATCCGTACGGCAACTACAGCATTTTCGTGGCTGAAGTGGCTTCAACGACAAATGAAGCCCTTTTGGGAGAATATTTGTTGAATACACTTGAGGATGAGAAGCAGCGGCTTTATATTTTAAACCACATGCTTGAAGGATTTAAAGGAACGGTGTTCAGACAGACGATGTTTGCCGAATTTGAGCATGAGATCCATGTCAGGGCCCAGGAAGGGGAGCCGCTGACTCCTGAGCTGTTGACGAGCATCTATTATGATTTGAACAAAAAGTACTTTGGAGATCATATTGAGCTCGACAAGGAAATCGGCCTTGAATGGTCAAGAATTCCGCATTTCTATTACAATTACTATGTATACCAATATGCGACAGGCTTCAGTGCAGCCCAGGCTTTAAGCCAGCAAATATTAAAAGAGGGCAAACCAGCAGTTGACCGCTATATCGAATTTTTAAAAGCGGGCAGCTCGGATTATCCGATTGAAGTGCTGAAAAAAGCGGGCGTTGATATGACGTCGTCACAACCGATTGAAGCCGCATGCAAAACGTTTGAAAAACAGCTCGATGAAATGGAAGAGCTGCTGCTTAAGCTTAATCCATAATATGAAAGCCTGCCGGTGCTGCCTTTTGCCGGCGGCTTTTTCGCGTTAAAATCCTTTAAATGTTTTTCTGTGGTTGAAGCGGCTGATCGTAAAAAGGATGGATACAAACAGCAGGGGGGATGTGATATAAAGCGGAAGCATCTGCATCAAGCCTAAAATATTTAATATAAAAAAAACCAATATTGATGCAAGTCCCAAAACAATTTGCAGCATAAAAACCCTCCTATGGACTGATAAAATGTTAAAATCAAAAAAAGCGTAAAGGCGGAGCGGAAAATCTGTGAATCGCCGGGGCTTTAGGCTTCCTGCACCTTGTGAAGCACAGGTGTTTTCTTTCCTACTTTCATCATATGATGGACATCTATTTTTTATGTTTTGTGACAAAAATGTGAAAAGTAATAAAATCAGTTGTCAAAAGTCGACATGATTTGATATTATAATGATGTGAAATTGATCACAAACAAACATTTACCCCTTTGTTTGACCGTGAAAAATTTCTCCCATCCCCTTTGTTGTCGTTAAGACATAATAGAAACCGCGCTTATCCCGGCGCGGTTTCTTACTGTTTTTAAAAAGAACATATGTTTGGTATTTTAGAAAAAGAAAAACACGGGGAATCCCGTGTCATTTTTCACACTGATAGAGCGGCCCGGCATCGTCGTTTTCGTTTACATAGCGCCAAAACATGCCGTGTTTGGCTTCGACCCTTTCGACCTTTCGCGCGAAAGCAAGCTTTTTCATTTCGCGTTCGACCTCCTCAAGGGACCAATCATACACGACAGCAATTTCTTTGTCCGCCACAAATTGAAAGTATTCAACAAACAATTCGAGCGGCGGCGTCTGCGACGGCTTCGGTTCATCGCCGAGCATTTCAAACAGCACTTCTTCATATACATCATATGAATAATTTCCGGTTACTTTTAACCCCTCCGCTTCGCGGAGGCTGTTAAAATAGGTAAGCGTCGGAACGGATTCGACTTCCATTTCGGCAGCGATTTTCATATCGCATTGCAGGGCTTTAACAGCGCTTTGTGAATGAAGGTCTTTTTTAAATTCTTCCACATCAAGCCGTGTGTTTTCCGCAATATGAAACAGCACTTCTTCATCGGTAATATCTTGCTGATTGAGAAACAAGTTTTCCTGCATGCTTCGCAAAAACTGAAGCCCGGCTTTTCTGCCTTGCAGCTCCGCGGCTTTGAGGGCAAGGGAGGCAAGGTATGGAGCGGAAAGCGCATTGTCATACCAAAGCGTACCGTCGCAGGACATTCCCGACCTGCAGGCGATTTTTTCCCAAGTCTCTGCGAGACGGTGTTTCTTTCGCTTTTGGACATTTAACGCCGTAATGCTGCAGGCGGTAATCATGCGCAATGTGAAAAAACGGCCGTAGCGGATCTTTAATTTTTTGATCACAGGCTCCAAAGCCCAGCATTCCGGAGATAGCGGATCGACAAACATATAAATTTCCATCGGCTTTTGCGGGTGTCCGTGGCAATGGGAGAAAAACTGGTCACGCTGATTAACCGTCAATGTGAACCATCCTCCATTTTAGGCTGGTTTACCATGTGTCTGGCTGTCAATGTCAGCCTTTCAAAAAGAAATTCCCTGATTTCGCCATTCAAACCGACATGATCCATTGCCTCTTTCATACAGGAAAGCCACGCATCCGCCCGTTCAGGTGTGATCGGAAACGGAAGGTGCCGAGCCCTCAGCATCGGGTGTCCGTGTTCTTCTGTGTAAAGCGGCGGGCCTCCCAAATATTGCGTTAAAAATTGCTTCTGTTTTCTCGCCGTTTCCGTCAAGTCATCCGGGAAAATCGGCGAGAGCAGCGGATGCCGTCCCACCCGCTCATAAAAAGTATCAACAAGTTGCGATAGAAGTTCTTCTCCAATCGCTTCATAAGGTGCGTTAAACGATTGTCCCATGTTGACTACTCCTTTTAAAATGGCTAATAGGAAAAAATAACGATTCCCATTGCAAAAAAATATTTATCTTGTGCATCATTTATTATTTCAAGATTGTATATACTTATTTTAGCAACCCCGTTCCATTTCTACAAATAAACCGACTTTTAGCCCGCGGAATGGAATCGCTTGTTTTGTATGAAATATCATATCATATTCGTTTATTAAATGTGTATTTTTTATACTTGGAGGATTCATTTGGAGGTTTTTTTTATGGGCGGCAAAAAGCCGGAAAGAAATCTTTCCGGCTCAGGCGTAGTAATTCGCGGTGATTTTTTTTACATAATTTTGCGTTTCTTTAAAAGGCGGAATCCCTCCGTACTTTTGAACGTTTCCAGGTCCGGCATTATACGCAGCCAAGGCGAGGTTGACATTCCCGCTGTATTTATCAAGCATCTGCTTTAGATATTTTGTCCCGCCTTCAATATTTTGAACGGGGTCAAAAGCATTGCTGACACCGAGCGATTTTGCCGTCGACGGCATGAGCTGCATCAGCCCCATGGCTCCGGACGGGCTGACCGCCTGCTGCCGGTAGCCAGACTCCTGTTTGACGACAGCGTGAATCAGCTTTTCATCCACACCGTATTTTTCAGCGGCTTGTTTGATGATCTCGTCAATTTTTTGATTTTGGTCGCCAAAAGAAACGGTTTTTTGAGCGGTGGATGATGCGGCGGCAACAGGCGCGGTTTTTTCCGCCGGAAGGGACCCGGATGCCGTCTGAACGGCTGGAAGTGTTCCCTGCGAGAGGCTGCCTGTATTCGCTAAATATTGATTTAAAATCGAGCTGAAGTCAAAATCCGTATCTTCGGAAGTGCTGCCTGACGTTTGATAAAACGAGCGAATCGCCTGAAGTTCCAGAAGGGCGGCTAGATTGATGTTCATTGTTTTTCCACCTTATTTATCCTTTCTCGTTTTTGCTCATAAAAACGGACGATTTTATTTTTGGTATGTCGCTCAGGGATGCCGAATGATTGTAAAAGTGCTTTGAAATCATGCTTTCCCTTTTCATAATCAGCGACTTCGAATTCCAGTTCGTAGTCCTCTACTGTTAAGTATCGGCTGCGATCCAAAACTATTAACCCCTGCGGCAGTTTTTTTTCGGCGCGGTCTGTTGCAAGCGTACCGAAGTATGCGAGGCTTCCTGGTGCAACACCGAGGCCCTTCAGACGGTCGGAGACGGGACCGTCCGGGATTTGAAATGATTCTGGGTCAGGCTTAAAGGACAGCTGCTGGTGGGTTTCCGTCAACCCGACGGGAGCGGGCTCTTTTAATGTCAGCACATGCCGGCCTTGTTTTTCGCGAATTCTCAGAGCCGCTCCTTTTTCTTTTAATGAAAAAGACGGCGTATCGAAATAATGGTTTTTTTGTGTGAAAAACTCTCCGGCAGAAAATTGATAATGTGATTTTATTTGTTCAAATTCTTTTTTTGTCAGCATATTTTTAAATTCTATTTCGAGTTCCTGACTCATTTTCTACTCCTCTCAATTGTTTGAAATGACATTTCTCTTATTATCTCGTGAGAGGGAACGTTTATCAATCTTGATTCTGATATGATAAAATGAAACTGTACTTTTTATGTAAAGGAGAGCATTATGCAGAATAGAATTGAAATTGCTGAAGCGAATCTGCAAAATGACCGGCTCGTCCTGATAAGCGAGATCAATGACGGAGCGGAGCGAAAACCGGCCGGACGGATGCTGGCGGACTCCGATCATTTTGCATTTGTTTACATACTTGAACAAGGTGAATCTTTCCAATACGTCATTTTAAACGAGGCGATCTGGTCCGAACTTAAATCGGCTCTTGATAAAAAGCTTCCGGTGTTTTTAAAGATCGGAAACGAGAGCATGGAGCTTAGCGGGTTCCATGACGAGCTCGCGTATTTAATAGACAATATTAAAGGTAATGCAAATTATGGCGAAGAAATGGAAGAGAGAGTGAAAAAGGTATTCCTCTAGAAAAAAAGGCAAGGAAATTGGGGGAAGGTTTATGGATGAAAAACAATGGGAGCAGTTTTTAGCGCCGTACCGGCAGGCAGTTGAAGAGCTGAAAGTGAAGCTTAAAGGGATGAGAGGCCTTTATGAATATGAGGAAGAACATTCACCGATTGAGTTTGTGACCGGACGGGTAAAGCCTGTTCCGAGCATTTTGGAAAAAGCCAAGCGGAAAAACATTCCGTTACATAATATTGAGAGCATGCAGGATATCGCCGGGCTCAGAATCATGTGCCAGTTTTTTGAGGATATTCACATCGTCGTGGAGATGCTCCTGGCGAGAAAAGACTTTACGGTTGTGGATAAGCGCGATTATATCGCGGAACATAAAGAGAGCGGCTACCGCTCCTACCACTTGGTGGTGCTGTATCCTTTGCAGACGACAAACGGAGAAAAACAGATTCTCGTTGAAATCCAAATCCGCACGCTGGCGATGAATTTTTGGGCGACGATTGAACACTCTTTAAACTATAAGTACAGCGGCAACATTCCGGAAAAAGTGAAACTGAGGCTTCAGAGAGCTTCTGAAGCGGCTTCAAGGCTTGACAGAGAAATGTCTGAGATCAGGGGCGAAATTCAGGAAGCCCAGGCGGCTTTCTCGCGGAAGAAAAAGGACGAGGATGACCGTTAGGGGAAAGGAGATCGACTGATGAAATTTGCAGTATCATCGAAAGGAAATCCGGTTTCAGATTCATTAAAAAGCAAAATTCAGACATATCTGCTTGACTTCGGCCTTGAGTGCGATGAAGAAGAGCCGGATATCGTCATTTCCGTCGGCGGCGACGGAACGCTTTTGTACGCGTTTCACAAATACGGCGGACGCCTCGATAAAACGGCGTTTGTCGGAGTCCATACAGGACATCTCGGCTTTTATGCGGACTGGGTTCCCGATGAAATTGAAAAGCTGGTGATCGCGATTGCCAAAACGCCGTTTCAAATCGTCGAGTATCCGATTTTGGAAGTGATCGTCCGCTACAATGACGGCAGTGATGAAGCCCGGTATTTGGCACTTAATGAATGTACGATCAAAAGCATTGAAGGAACGCTGGTCACAGATGTCGAGATTAAGGGTGAGCTTTTTGAAACGTTCCGCGGCGACGGACTCTGCCTTTCAACTCCGTCTGGAAGCACGGCGTATAACAAGGCGCTCGGCGGGGCGATTATTCACCCGTCCATCAGAGCCATACAGCTTGCCGAAATGGCGTCTATCAACAACCGCGTCTTTCGGACGGTCGGTTCGCCGCTCATTTTGCCTGAACACCACACATGTTTGATCAAACCGATCAATGATGTCACATTTCAGGTGGCAATCGATCATTTAACATTGCTTCATAAAGACGTGAAGTCGATTCAATGCCGCGTCGCGAAAGAAAATGTCAGATTCGCCCGCTTCCGGCCGTTTCCGTTTTGGAAGAGGGTGCAGGATTCCTTCATCGGCAAGGGTGAGTAGGGAAGGGTTGCTGTGAACGATTTTTCAATGAACCAAAGGATAACAGAAAAAGAGCATGGCATGCTTCTGAAAGAATATGTGCAAAGCCTGGGCATTTCAAAGCGGATGCTAACGGACATCAAATTCGGGGGCGGCGACCTGCTGGTAAACGGAGAGCATGTGACAGTCAGGCATGTTCTGCAAAAAGGGGACGAGCTGCTCATCCAATTTCCGCCGGAAAGCGTGAGCGAATCATTGCTGCCCGAGAAAATACCGCTCGATATTTTATTTGAAGATGATCATGTTCTCGTCTTGAATAAACAGCCCTGTCTCTCGTCCATTCCGTCGCGGGAGCACCCGGGCGGAAGCCTTGCCAACGGGCTCATTCATTATTATCAAAAGACCGGGTGCCAGGCGACCGTGCACCTGGTCAACAGGCTTGACCGCGATACATCGGGGGTGATGCTTGTCGCCAAGCACCGGTTTGCCCATTCGCTTTTATCAGGAATGCAAAAACAGGGTCTTGTCAAAAGGAGGTACCGCGCAGTCGTCCATGGACTGCTCCGCGATGATTGCGGCACGATCGACGCCCCGATCGGCCGAAAAGCGTCAAGCATTATTGAGCGCGCTGTGCTCCCTGACGGACAAAAAGCGGTGACCCGCTTTCGGGTGAACAGCCGCCTCGGCCGGATCACGGACGTTTCGCTCAAGCTGGAAACCGGACGAACCCATCAAATCCGCGTCCACATGAGCCATATCGGACACCCGCTATGCGGGGATACACTTTATGGCGGAAGCCGGGAGTTGATCAACAGACAGGCGCTCCATAGCGAAGCGCTGACGTTTATCCACCCGCTGACAACCAAAGAGCTGACATTTCAGGCACCGGTTCCGAACGACATCGGACAGTTATTGGAGAGCTAAAACAGCTCTCTTTTTTATGGATTCATGCGAAATCGCGATTCGTCATACGGCATTGAGGACGTTACGGATACCGTCTTTAACTCAGGAAACCTGAAGGCGGTAAGCATGTTGCCGAAGACACACCCCGTATCAATATTGATCGTATGATGAAGCGTCCTCGGGCTTTTGACTGGTGTATGGCCGTACACAACCCACGGTTTTCCCCGGTAATGAGCCGCCCAGTCCCGTCTGACAGGCCTTCCGTCAGGCATCGTTTCCCCCGTAATATCTCCGTAGAGCACAAATTGCTTGACCTTTCCAACTGGTTTTTTTCCAATGTCTTCGGCTTTGATGCCCGCATGGGCGACGACAAGTTCGCCGTTATGAAGGATCTCATAGAGCGGAGCGCGTTCATAAAGGCGCATGAATTGCTCTTTGACCTGTTTTTGTTTATTTTGGGGCAGCTGTTTGTATTCGGCAGCCGTTGTTTCAAGTCCGTGCATCAGCTTTACCGGATTACCTTTGAAAAAGCGGTAAAGCTTGTTGCAGTGATTGCCCGGCACATACCGAACGGCTCCTTCTTCAAAGGCCCGGGCCACAAATTCGACCACTTCAATGGATTTGGGCACTCTGTCCGTCAAATCTCCAAGAAAGACGATCGTTCTGTTATCCGGGTGGACGGGCAGGCCTGCTTGAAAGGAGTAGCCGAGCTTTTCAATCAGTGCGATCATCTCGTCGTAGCATCCGTGAATATCACCGATCACATCATATTTCATCTGTTTTTCACTTCCTGTTTTTAGTCTTACCCCGAGCTGAAAGCGGTTCATTTTCTATGCTTATCATGGCCCGAAGCCGTTTGTTCATGAGCAGTGTTTATTGGAAATCATCCTTTTTTTGGGCGGCGAAAATTTTTAATGGAGAAAATCAGGCAAATCACTTTTTTTTCTGGGCGAGCCTTGTTAAAATCGGTTCTTACACATGTGATCAAAGTGAAGCCTGGTCATCTTTTCTCACATAACATTTCAAAAATATGGATCTTTTTTGCCTTGAAAAAGGGCAAGATAAACATACCCGGAAACCGGTTTTTAGGAGGTACCAGTTTATGGAGCACACTTCTGTTTCATCATTAGTTGTTGTACTCATATTTGCATTTTTAACGCCCATCCTGCTGCACCGCTTTAGGCTCAGTATACCTGTTGTTGTTGCGGAAATCATTATGGGGCTTATTATCGGCAAGAGCGGCTTCAACCTTGTTGCAGAACATGATGCATGGTTGGAAACACTGTCGATGCTCGGATTTATTTTTCTCATGTTTTTAAGCGGTCTTGAAATTGATTTTTCCGCTTTTGAAAAAGGAAAGAAAAAATTGCTTCTCCCAAACGGAAAAGCAGCTCCCAATACATTTACGACGGCTGCCTTTATCTTTGTCGGAATATTTATTTTGTCGCTCGGCTTGTCATACAGCTTTGTACTGGCCGGATTTATTGATAACGCCTTTTTAATGACGCTGATCATTTCAACGATTTCTCTCGGCGTCGTCGTCCCGACTTTGAAGGAAGAGCGTCTCATGAAGACGAATATCGGCCAGATTATTTTGCTTGTGGCGGTGATTGCCGATCTTGCGACGATGATTTTGTTGGCGGTATTTGCATCGATCTATGGTGAAGAAAACAGCAACATGTGGCTGTTGATTATATTGTTTGGCGCAGGCGTCGTCCTCTACCTTTTCGGAAGGGTCTTTCAAAAGCGCTCTTTCGTAGAAGTGATGTCAAAAGGGACGATTCAAATCGGCACAAGGGCGATTTTTACTTTGATTATCGTACTGGTCGCCCTTTCGGAATCGCTCGGCGCGGAAAATATTCTCGGCGCATTTTTAGCTGGGGTGCTCGTGTCGCTGCTTTCACCGAACAAAGAGCTCGTCCAGCAGCTTGATTCATTCGGCTATGGCTTTTTAATCCCGATCTTTTTTGTGATGACCGGTGTCAAGCTTGATATTTGGTCGCTTTTTGGAAACCCGAAAATTTTAGTGATGATTCCGCTGCTCTTTGTAGCATTACTCATCAGCAAGGTGATTCCCGCATTGGTTTTGAAAAAATGGTATGACACGAAAACCGTGCTGGCTTCAGGTTTTCTTTTGACATCGACACTGTCTCTTGTCATTGCAGCGACGACGATCGGCGAACGCATCGGCGTGATCGATGCGCAAATGTCCGGCGCGCTGATTTTGGTGGCTGTGATCACATGCATCATTACACCGACCGGCTTTAAAAAGCTGATGCCGAAAGCGGAAAACGAAATAGAGAAAAAGACGATCACTTTTATCGGCGCCAATCAAATGACGCTTCCGGTCACACTTGAACTGTCTCCTGAAGAATATAACGTCAGGATTCTCCATGTTCATCAGGAAAAGAAAGAAGAGAAGCTGGCCGATTCCGTCTTTGATGTGGAAGTGCTGCCTGATTATGAATATGACACATTAAAATCGTTTGCCGTTTTTGAAACAGACATTCTTGTCGTGGCGACGGGAAATGAAGAGCGAAACACGGGAATTGCGCTTTACGCGAAGGAGCAAAAGGTGGAAAGAATTATCGCCAGCGCAGATTCGCCGCAGGCGGAAAGCGAATTGAAAGAAAAAGGGATCGACACATTCTCGATTCTCTTGTCAACGAAAACATTGCTCCGTGCCCTTATTGAAGCGCCGGGGGTTATGAAGCTCCTGACCAATCAGGATGCATCTTTATATCAGATCAATATGAACAATGACCGGTTTGACGGCGTACTGTTAAGGGAGTTTCCTTTTACAGGAGATGTCATTTTTGTGCGGATCTTCCGGGGCGTCGACAGCCTTGTGCCCCACGGGGATACAAGACTGAAGATGGGCGACAGGCTGATCGCCACCGGTTCGCGCGAATATATCGCAGAATTGAAAAAAACGCTTGAAGACTGATGCTTGACCATTTTCTATTTCGTGATAAGATTAAAGTATAACTGAATGAAAAAGAAATGTTTTCCACTAGGGGAGTCCTTGATAAGGGCTGAGATAAAAGTGTGACTTTTAGACCCTCATAACCTGAACAGGTTCAAACCTGCGTAGGGAAGTGGCAAGGTATTTGACGATGTCTATATGCAAATTCCAAACCACTTTTCCTGCGGGGAAAGTGGTTTTTTCATTTTTCAGGAATGAAGGAGGAGCCTTGAAATGAAATTTTCAGAAGAATGCCGAAAAAGCGCTGCCGAATGGTGGGAAGGCAGCTTTGTCCACCCGTTTATCAAAGGAATCGGAGACGGCACACTTCCGGTTGATCGATTTAAATACTATGTCATGCAGGATTCCTACTATTTGACACACTTTGCCAAAGTCCAATCCTTTGGAGCGGCATATGCTCAAGATTTGTATACGACAAGCCGGATGGCTGACCACGCGAAAGGCACATATGAAGCCGAGATGTCGCTCCATAGAAAATTTACTGATCTTTTGGGGATTACAGAAGAAGAAATCAACGCGTTTCAGCCGTCGCCTACGGCATATGCCTATACGAGCCACATGTACCGTTCCGTCATGAGCGGTAATTTTGCGGAAATTCTCGCCGCATTGCTTCCGTGCTATTGGCTTTACTACGAGGTCGGCGAAACGCTGAAAACGTGCAAACCTGACAATGCCGTGTATCAGGAATGGATCGCGACATACGGAGGAGGCTGGTTTAAAAAATCTGTAACGGAACAGATCAACCGCTTCGATGAACTGGCTGAAGACGCTGATGAGAAAACCCGCGAGAAGATGAAGGAGAACTTCGTCATCTCCAGCTTTTACGAATACCGGTTCTGGGATATGGCCTATCAAAAAGAAAGCTGGTCACAAAGCGGGGTGGATCAGGTTGCAGCTTCACGCGATCACCGATAACAGGCATTCTGTGGAGGAATTGGCGGCAAAAATTATTTCCATCAAGAATGCTGCTGACTTTATCCACATTCGCGAGAGATCAAAGCATACAGGCGACATATCTGATTTAATCAGCAGGCTGCTCATCGGCGGCGTGGATAAACAAAAGCTCGTCATCAATGACAGGGTGGATGTCGCGTTGTTCCACAATATCCATCGTGTTCAGCTGCCGTCGCACGGCTTTTCTGTCAAGTGTGTGAGAGATCGTTTTCCGCATCTGAAAATCGGCAAATCTGTTCACTCGGTTCAAGAGGCGGTTCAGGCTGAAAAAGAAGGGGCCGATTACGTGCTGTTCGGCCATATTTTTGCGACAGACAGCAAAAAAGGCCGGACAGGAAGAGGAACCGCGAGCCTCGCTGATGTGAAGGCGGCCGTTCGCATTCCGGTTATCGCAATCGGCGGGATCACCGCAAAAACGCTTCCTGACGTGCAGAAGGCTGATCCTGACGGGATCGCGGTCATGTCGGGGATCTTTTCGAGCGACAGCCCGCATGCGGCAGCCGCACGGCTTTCCTCGATCATGAAGGGAGATTCATATGAAAAAGCGCTATGACACAATCGTGGTCGGAGGAGGCATCATCGGCGCTTCGATTGCTTATCATCTTGCAAAAGCAGGGATCAAAACGGCTGTTTTTGAAAGCGGTCAAATCGGACAAAAAGCGACAGGTGCGGCGGCGGGCATGCTCGGCGCCCATGCCGAATGCGATAAACCCGGGACATTCTTTGAATTTGCCAGAGCGAGCCAACAGGCATACAAACGCCTCACCGCTGAATTAAAACAGACCAGCGGGATTGACATCAAAAGACATAACGGCGGAATTTTAAAGCTCGCCTTTTCTGAAAGCGATCGAGAGCGCCTTGTGAAGATGGGAGAACTGGATTCTGCCGAATGGCTGAGCGCGGAAGAGGTGTATGAGAAAGAGCCTTATGCGGGAAAAGGAATACTCGGCGCCAATTTTATTCAAGACGATGTTCATGTCGAACCCGTTTCCGTTTGCCGGGCATTTGCCAAAGGAGCGAGAATGGCGGGCGCCGATATCTTTGAATTTGCCCCTGTCATATCGATCGAGCCCGGGTCTGGCGCGCACGTGGTCACGACGGCGGCGGGCAAGGCGGAAGCGGAGCATGTCGTGATCGCAAGCGGTGTGTGGAGCGGTGTTTTCTTCAAACAGCTCGGCTTAAATAAAAGATTTTACCCTGTCAAAGGTGAGTGTCTGTCCGTTTGGAATGACGGGATCCCTTTAACAAGGACACTGTATCATGACCACTGCTACATCGTCCCCCGCCATAGCGGGAAGCTTGTCATCGGCGCCACGATGAAACCGGGGGATTGGAGTGAACAGCCTGAGCTCGGCGGAATCGAAGCCGTCATCAAAAAGGCGAAAACGATGCTGCCCGAGATCGAAAACATGAAAATTGACCAATGCTGGGCCGGTCTCAGACCGGAAACCGAAGACGGTAATCCATACATTGGCAGGCATCCGGAAAACACACGGATTTTATTTGCGGCCGGGCATTTCAGAAACGGCATTCTTTTGGCGCCAGCAACAGGCGAGATGATCACCAATATGATACTGGACCGACCTGTTGATCAAACGTGGCAAGAAGCGTTTAAAGCGGACAGAAAGGAGGCTGTTGGCGGATGAACATTCAGCTCAATGGACGGCAGGTAGAGTGGAAGGATGACGGGGGGACGATTTACGATCTGCTCGCATCCTATCAGCTGGAAAACCGGGTTGTCGTCGTCGAAAGAAACAGAGAAATTATCGGAAAAGACCAATATCGCAAAGTCGAATTGGAAGAACACGATGTCATCGAAATCGTTCATTTTGTCGGAGGGGGATAAACATGTTAAAAATCGCGGATCGAGAATTTCAATCAAGGCTATTGCTCGGAACGGGAAAATACCCGTCGTTTGAGGTCCAAAAAGAGGCCGTGAGTGTATCAGAGTCTGAGATTTTAACCTTTGCAGTGAGGAGGATGAATATTTTTGAAGAGTCGCAGCCTAACTTTTTGGAACAGCTTGATTTAAGCCGCTATACGCTGCTTCCGAATACGGCCGGCGCGAAAACGGCCGAAGAAGCGGTGCGGATTGCCAAGCTTGCCAAAGCGAGCGGCCTTTGCGACATGATCAAAGTGGAAGTCATCGGCTGCGACCGTTCGCTTTTACCTGATCCTGTCGAAACGCTGAAAGCTTCCGAAACTTTACTGGAAGAAGGTTTTATCGTCCTGCCGTATACATCGGATGATGTCGTGCTGGCGAAAAAACTGGAGGAGCTTGGCGTCCATGCGATTATGCCGGGGGCCTCCCCGATCGGTTCAGGACAGGGGATCATCAATCCGCTCAACCTGTCGTTCATCATCGAGCAGGCTCAAGTTCCAGTCATTGTCGATGCCGGAATCGGTTCTCCGAAAGATGCCGCATATGCGATGGAGCTCGGTGCTGACGGGGTGCTATTGAATACCGCTGTCAGCGGTGCAAAGGATCCTGTGAAAATGGCGCATGCGATGAAGCTTGCCGTTGAAGCGGGACGGCTCGGTTATCTTGCCGGAAGAATTCCGGAAAAAAACTACGGCATTGCCTCAAGTCCTGAAGAAGGGAAGTTGACGATTTGACCGGCAGATATTCGAGGCAGGAGCTGTTCCGACCGATCGGGCCGGACGGCCAGAAAAAACTGCAGGACGCCCATGTGCTTCTGATCGGGGCAGGGGCTTTGGGGGCGGCGAGTGCTGAGATGCTTGTAAGAGCCGGGATCGGCTCGCTGACGATTGCTGACAGGGATTATGTGGAATGGAGCAATCTTCAGCGTCAGCAGCTCTATACAGAAGAGGATGTCGCTCTCCATCTGCCCAAGGCGGCTGCTGCTGAAAAAAGGCTGCGTCTCGTCAACAGCTCCGTCCGCATCAAAGGAATCGTCACGGACGTAACCGCCGAGAAAGTAATCAGCCTCGCTGAAGGCGCTTCTTTGATCATTGATGCGACGGACAATTTTGAAACCCGGCTGATCGTAAACGATGCAGCCGTCAAATTGGGCGTTCCTTTTCTCTACGGGGCATGTGTGGCAAGCTATGGCATTACCTACACCGTTATCCCCGGCAGAACGCCTTGTCTTCATTGCCTTTTGGGGCATCTGCCGGACGGCTTCCTGACATGTGACACAGCAGGCGTCATCAGTCCGATCGTCCAGCAGGTAGCCGCCTTCCAGGTCATAGATGCTCTTAAGCTTTTGACAGGACATCAGGCGGGCGGGGTGCTCCGCTCATTTGATATATGGACAAACGAAAGATCCGAAGTTCGGGCCGATGCCCTTAAAAATCAGGCGTGCCCGACTTGCGGGACCCGGGATTTCCCGTTTTTGTCCGCGGAAAACGAAACAAAAGCCGCCGTGCTCTGCGGCCGGGAAACGGTTCAAATCAGACCGGCGGGCGGCCGGGTGCCTGAATTAAAAGAACTGGCTGTGAAATTGAAACAAGCAGGTTTGGATGTGACAGGGAATCCTTATCTTGTATCCTGCAGGCTAAAAGAGTTTAAATTCGTCATTTTCCGTGACGGCCGCGCTTTTATTCACGGAACAAACGATGTCAACAAAGCGAAAACGATATACCACAGGTGGATTGGCTAAACACCGAAGGGAGCAGAGACATGATGAGCATATATAAAGCATTGACGATCGCCGGATCTGACTCAGGCGGAGGAGCGGGTATCCAAGCCGACCTCAAAACCTTTCAGGAGCTAAAAGTTTTCGGGATGACCGCTTTGACGGCGATTACCGCACAGAACACAACAGGGGTGCACGGTGTTTATCCGCTTTCTCCAGAAGCGCTGGCAAAGCAGATTGAAGCCGTCGCCGAAGATTTAAGACCGGATGCTGTGAAGACGGGAATGCTCTGGAGCGCGGAGATGATTGAAGTCATTGCTGAAAACATCACGAGATACGACTTGGGAAACGTCATCGTCGACCCCGTCATGATTGCCAAAGGAGGAGCTTCATTATTAAATGATGAAGCCGTGGAGACATTGAAGCGGCGCCTTCTGCCGCTGGCTTATGCGGCAACCCCGAACATTCCGGAAGCGGAAGTGCTGACCGGAAGAAGCATCAAAACGATGGATGATCGCAAAAAAGCGGCGGAGGAATTGCATAAAATGGGGGTCCGTTACCCGATTATTAAAGGCGGGCATCAGCCGGAAAACCAAAAAGTGACCGATCTCCTCTTTGACGGAGAAAGCTTCATTGAACATATCAATCCTTATATTGAGACGAAAAACACTCATGGAACAGGCTGCACGTTTGCCGCTGCTCTAACGGCGCAAACGGCGAAGGGGTGTGAGATACATGAAGCTTTTCAAGTCGCGGAAGAATTCGTTCACGAAGCGGTTGCAAACAGCCTGGATATCGGAGCCGGCCACGGGCCGACCAATCATTTTGCCTATCAAAAGAGGGGCGCGAGACTGTAGCTAACAAAGAAGAATCGGAAAACGGCAGCGTGTTTTTTACGGAACGCCTGCTGTTTTTTTCGGAAATTGTCAGACTGCTATCAATTGTGATACTATATATTATGATCAGGTACTAATAAAATGTTAATCATTAGGAGGATTTAATACATATGAATTTATCTCTTGAAGGTCGCAATATTGTCGTCATGGGAGTTGCCAATAAACGAAGCATCGCATGGGGGATTGCCCGCTCGCTTCACAATGCCGGCGCCAGATTGATTTTTACGTATGCCGGAGATCGCCTTGAAAAATCGGTCAGGGAGCTGGCAGATTCCTTGGAGCGCAATGATTCGCTTGTTCTGCCATGCGATGTCACAAACGATCAGGAAATTGAAGAATGCTTTGCCAAAATCAAAGAGGAAGTTCAAGTCATTCACGGCATTGCCCACTGCATCGCGTTCGCCAACAAAGAAGAGCTGACAGGAGAATATTTGAATACGACCCGCGACGGTTTTCTCCTTGCACACAACATCAGTTCATATTCACTGACAGCGGTCGCCAAAGCGGCCCGCGGCATCATGACAGAAGGCGGAAGCATTGTCACGCTGACATACCTCGGCGGAGAGCGCGTCGTTTCAAACTACAATGTCATGGGTGTTGCGAAAGCTTCGCTTGATGCAAGCGTCAAATATTTGGCGAGCGATCTCGGAAAAGACGGAATCCGCGTCAACAGCATTTCCGCGGGTCCTATCCGGACATTGTCAGCCAAAGGAATCAGCGACTTCAACTCCATCTTAAAAGAGATTGAAGAGCGCGCACCGCTTCGCCGCACGACGACACCGGAAGAAGTCGGCGACACGGCCGCTTTCCTGTTCAGCGACCTTTCGCGCGGCATGACCGGCGAAAACCTGCATGTGGATTCCGGCTATCATATTATTGCCCGATAAAATAAGGGCTGAAAAAGCAATCCTAAACAGGATTGCTTTTTTCTTTTCTTCTGATTTCTCCGTTCCCGTCATATAGATATACCATGAACGCAAACGGAGGGATAAAGATGTCTAATAAGAAAAACGACGCGGAGCAAAAGCCGCTCATGTATATTGTGCAGCCGGATTATGGCACGGCGGACGCCAACATGCAGGATATTCTCATTAAACGAAAGAAAAAGGAAAAGCCGGTTCCTTCGGAGCAAAAGGCAAAGCGGAAAGAAGAGCGCGCAGAAGCTTCGCCTTCCAAGGAGAAAGAAGCGGAAGCCGTGCACAAAGAGGAGACGGACGGACCTGAAAAAGGGATGAAGCCGGTTAAGAAGCCGATCAGCAAAATGTCCATCAATGAAAAGATCGACTTTTTAACAAGCCTGCCGGGAAATATGCCAAAAACCCTTTGTCTGATAGAAGCAGACGGAAAAACATACAGAGGGACGATCGTTGACAAAAAAGACGGAGCGGTCTTCGTTCGGACATCGAGCAAAGGCGCTCCGGCGAAACTTGCGATCGAGAGCATCACGTCGCTGCACCCGCTCGGCTTTTAACAAAAAAAGTCCCGGTTCAGGGACTTTTTATTTTGAACGGTTGATCAGTTGCGGATTGAGACATTCGATAGCACAGAAGCATTCCAAATCGACTTCGATGCAGAAATTCGTTTTTTCAAGGCGGAACACATCGCATATTTTATCTTTATCATCTGTAAAATCGAGAATGCGGCGGTTTTCATCAAAGGCGATCAACAGTCTTAGTGTGGCGCAGCAGTCATCGATATTTTCCACTCTGAAGAAAACGGTGCTGAAACAAGGGCCTGCTTGAAGTTCACCCACATTTCCGAACGCTACAAAAGGCTTTGACTTTGATGTGTATAAAATGAATGGAATGGTGTCGCCTAAATTGCGTGTCGGTGACAGCAGGTTGCTGAAGCAGCTGGTCGGGCAGCCTTCCTCTTCAATGGCGTTTTGCAGGTCGTGGATGTTTTCGACGGCTTCACAAACACAATTGTCGCCTGAAAATTTCGTCATGTTATCATCCCTCCTAAATCAGGATTTTAATTTCGTTTCGAAACGGCCGGGTTTTTATTGGCAAAAGGAGCTGCCGAGAGCCGGCAGCCGTTGTAAAGAGTGTACCAAGCCGTCCTTATGGGCGAATCGGCTTGATACAGTCCAACATCTTTAACCGTTATGATGATGATTTTTGTCTGCTGTGCGATCGACTAGATCAGGTGACAGACATTGAATCGCACAGAAACATGTCAGGTCAACCTCGATGCAAAAGTCCGTTTTTTCAAGCCCGAAAAAGTCAGGGTCACAAGGGTGGCAAACGCTGAGTGTGTCGCCGTTTATGTCCACAGGCCTCAGGATTGAAAGAGTTGCACAGCAATCTTTTAGATTTTCTGCCCGGAAGAAAATAGATTCGAAACACTGCATATCATCTGAAAATCCGCCGACATTTCCAAATGTTGAAAACAGTCCGCCTTTTTTGTCGTACAAAAGGAACGGAATCGTGTCTTTACCGGAAACAGTCGGACTCAGCAGGTTGCCAAAGCAGCTTGTCGAGCACGCTGATGTTTCCTCGACTGCATTCTGCTCTTCAATAATCTGCTCAACTGCTTCGCATACACAATTTTCATGCCGGCCATGGTTTTTTCCGCAGCTCATGGATTTCAGCTCCTTTGTATAGGATATTTGACTTTAGTCTTTAACAAGATATGTACCCGTGCCCTTGTTGGTGTGGGTGATCGTCTATAAAAATGAAGAAAAGCAGAGCTTGGTGGCTCTGCTTTTTGTATTAGATGATGCCGACAATAAGCGTTGCGATGACAACTGTGAGCGTTTGGACCGCCGTGCTGACCAATACAGCGACATCTGTATCTTCTGTTGTGACTGTTACATCGCGGGAATTGTCGATGACCAATTTTTGTCGGTTTGCTTGTTTGTTTGCTGTTACCTGCAGCAGGTCTTGTGATACAAGCTCTGCAAGCTCAGCATCATCAATGATTGCAAGAACGACTGTGACGATCGCTGTCTGTACTGCTGTCATGACGGATGCGACAACTTGCGTTTCCTCGGTAGAGACTCTGATATCGCAAGAGTCTTTGATGATGATCGTTTCATCTGAAAGCTGTTTGTTAATGTTGAACTGATCGAGCTCCTGATTGATAAATGCCTCGTCTTTGCCGCATTTGCAGCTGTAGTCATCACAAAGCTGTTTCTTAGGGAATCTCGGATAATACTCTGATCCCGGATGCTCGCATTCAGGATCAAGCGCAACCCAAGAATATGGTCTGGTTTCCATTTGATTTCCTCCTTCCATTTACTATTATTAAATGTTCAAACTCTTGAACTTGTATATGGCAGATACCCTACTCCAAATCCCCATTTTTTTCTTCTTTTTCGGCTGTCGTCTCCTGTTGCCTTCTTTGTTTGAGCTTTTCTCTTAATTTATTTGAACGTCTTCTTCGTCTTGGTTTTTCTTCAGACTGTGAGGAAGCCTCAGCTTGGGATTTTTGCTTCTCTTTCTGTTTTTGGATGAGGGCTTCGGATTGTGCTTTCAAATCATCGAGAATGTTCAAAATGGTTTCCTTTTCCCCTTCTGACAGCTTCCGCACATTATCTTTTGAGACGCCGTGTTTTCTTAGAATATTTTGGACAAGCGTATTCGTTAGCGGGCTGACATCTGCTTTAAGTTTTTCGCGGTCTGACAATTGATTCTCACCTCAATTTCTAAAAAATATTAGAAAGAAAGAAGCTTTAAAGGATGTCAAGTTCTGTTAAAAGCGCGATCAGCACTTCAATTAAAACTTGGACTGTAAGAAGGATCTGCAGAGAGGAAAGTGTAATGGTTACATTTCGGCTGCCAATGACTTGAATGAAAAATTTCTTTCTATTTAGCAGTCTATTTACGGCTAAAACGTGTTCAGTGACGATGTCTGCCGTATCCTGATCTTCGATCGCTATCTGCGCCGACATGATCATCAATGTGATGACGATGGCCTGTAAAGAGAGTGCGGCTGTTACGTTTGCCGTGTTGATCGTGACATGTTCCGAATCAATCACTTCAATCAACTGGTCATATTCACTGGTTAGTTCGTTGAACGTTTTCTCATACAGTTCTTCGGCATTTTCATGAAACGACATAACCTTCACTCCTTTCTTATCCACACTTTATTAAATGCAGACCGGTATCTTAGCGGAATAAGGAAAACATACAATTCAGCACCCAATTTTAGAGGAATGAAGCTTCTCGCATCATGTTTATGATGCGAATAGCATATATTTGGAAATAGACTTTTTTAGAGGGGGAGCCCTGTGATACAAAGCTGGCTGTTGTTCATTTTAATTTCCATTGCGGTGTTTCGGCTGACGCGCCTGATCGTGTTTGATACGATCACAGCCCCGCTACGCAGCTTTTTCCACGAGGAAATTGAAGAAAAAAACGAAAAAACCGGTGAAATTGAAACCTATATTGTCATGAAAGGGAAAGGCTTGAGAGCCTGGATCGGCGAGCTGTTGAGCTGCTATTGGTGCACGGGGGTGTGGTGTACGGCGTTCTTGCTGATTTTTTATGCCTTCATTCCGGACGTCGCCCAATGGCTGATCCTCTTGCTTGCCATCGCAGGCTTAGCGGGGGTGCTGGAGACGATTGTATCAAAATGGCTGGACTGAATGGGGGTTTGTCACAGCAACTTATCGAAGAAAGAATCATATAATGGCACATAAGAATGAGAAAGGAAGGAATGGCAATGAGACAATTGAAAAGACGGCAGCAAGGCCGATTAAAGAATGCTTCCAGCAACAATCAGTCCACTTTCTCAAAAAAAGTGAAGAAAAAAGGCTGCGGATGCGGCAAAAAAAAGAGAATTCAATAATATGAACAAAAAAACCGGAAATCATCCGGTTTTTTGTTTCCCTTTTTTCACCTCTTGCATACATCATTCATGAGGAGGAAGATCGCATGAATCTTTTTGAACAGCTGTTCGAGTCCATATTCGAAAAGCATCAGCGAAAGCAGGCAGATCATGAGCGGATCATGTTTGATAACGAGAAAGAATTGGACCGGTTTGATTGCTTCGCAGCACAGTTTGAACAACAGCTTGAACAATTTGCGGAATACGCTGAAAAACGGCTGGGGAAAGAGGGGAATCTTCCGGGCATTTTTAAATAATCCACACAAGCCCTATGCATCAATCCAAGCGAAACCTAGCAACTATCATATCGTGTAGAGAGAAAAGGAGGTGCTTTAGATGGGCTTTTGTTGTGGCGGAGGCTATGGCTATGGCGGAGGCGGCTATGGCTCGCAATTTGTGCTGATCGTTGTGTTGTTTATTCTTCTTATCATTGTAGGTGCTTCTTTTAAATACTAATTCTCTAGTTCAAAAGGAAGAGAGCGCCGCGCCTTTGGTTTGCGCGCTCTCTTCTTGTTCAGGTGGAAAAGCACAACACGTTTTCCGAATGCATAAGATAGCGTATCACTCCCAAAAAAGGAGGCAGGGGTATGGACAATCAATTTTTCAAGAAAATTGAAAAGAAAACGGGCGTCAGTATGACGGACGTCATGCAGCTGGCAAATTCTTTGCAAAACGCAAACTTCAAAGATGAAAATACGGTCCGCAGCGTCATTAAGCGCGTTGCACAATTGGCGAACAAACGGGTTCCGAAGGAAATGGAAGATAAGATCGTCGAATCGATTGTCAGCGGAAAAGAAAAAATGGATTTCAATACGATCACGAAAATGATGAACTCCAAAAAATAAACACCGCGCCTTCCGATGAAAGGGAGGCCCGGTGTTTTTTACTTGAGTTGCAATTCAGGTTTCGGTTTTAAAAGCGGCTGCAAAAATCTTGAGCGGTATGCGCTTCGGCCTCTTCTGACCGAAGGGACGCTGATATATAAATTGTGTTCGGCCCTGGTCATCGCGACATAGAGGAGCCTTCGTTCTTCTTCAAGAGCGGTTTCATCCCCTTTTCTCGCCGCATCGAGCGCGAAATCGTGGGGGATGGAGCCGTCTAGCGCTCCGAGGATATAGACCGTTTTAAATTCGAGTCCTTTCGCGCGGTGGATCGTCAAAAGCTGGACACCGCCGGGATCGGGTTTGCTTTTTTCGGCAGCCCGCATATGGTCGACATGTTCGAGAAATTCCGGAATCGTCTTGAATTTTTTCGCTGCTGTTTTGAGATCGCGCAGATCATCCGACCCTTTTTCGAGCTTGTTGCCTTCGTTTCCGCGCTTTTTCAAGTAATCGGAAAAGCCCATCTTTTCCTCGGCAAACGTGATCGCTTCGACCGGTTTCATCGTTTTCAGGCCGGTGAAAAAAGGAATGATTTTTTTGATTTTTTCGCGCTGAAACGGTTTGATGTCAGTTAATGTTGCGAGCGCCTCTACCATTGTGCAGTCTTCCGTGATCGAGGCGGCTTTGAGCGTATTTAATGCGGACTGTTTGAGAAACAGCGCCGGCAAAAGCTGTTTGATGGCTTCGGCATCGTCCTGATTTTGGCTTAAATACAAAAAGCTGAGCATCTGCCGGACAATCCGCCTGCTGTAGAATGTTCTGACGCCTTGCTCGGCTGCGTAGGGAACGGCTGATTGATGGAGCCGTTCAAAAATGGCCCGTCCGCCGCTGTTTGTCCGATAAAGCACGGCGAAATCTTCCGGCTTTGCCCCCATTTCGATTTTTTTCCGGATATCTGAGACGACCATGATCGCTTCTTCTTCCTCATCATAAGGATAAAATAAAATCGGTTTTTTCTGGTCGTCCCTGACTGCTTTCAATGTTTTCGGGAAGCGCTTTTTATTTTTTTTCACGACCGCGTCCGCACTTGCCACGATCGGGTGGGATGACCTGTAGTTGGTTGTGAGGCGGATCGTTTTCGCGTTTGGGTAGTCTTGATCAAAGTCCAGTATAAAAGACGGGCTGCTGCCTCTGAACGCGTAGATCGACTGATCATCATCCCCGACGCATGTCAGGTTGTTTTCAGGACTTGCGAGAAGCTTGATGATCGCGTATTGAACAGGATTGATATCCTGAAACTCATCGATCAGAATCGCATGAAAGCGCATCTGGTATTTCTCTAAAACATCGGGCCGTTCTTGAAAGAGCTCATAGCATGCCGATGCCATATCGTCAAAATCGAATTGCCGCCGCTCTCTTTTTCGTTCTTCATAATGGCGGTACAGCCGGTGCACCCGCTTTTCCCATTCGTCTTCAAGGGGGATGCGCTCTTTCGGAAGGTAAGCGTTCTTCCAGTAGCCGATCTGCTGGATCGCTTGGTCAACGGGAAAATCCTTTTCATCAAGACCTTCTTCGGCCAGCGCCATTTTGATATACTGTTCTTTTTGCCATTCCCATTTCAATAAATGCTCGCCATTCCATTTATCCGGATCGTGATGATAGAGAATTTTATAAAAAAGGCTGTGGAATGTGCCGGTCACGATGCGGTTGACAGTGCGTTCGGCCAGTCCGTACTGGGAAGCCATCCGCTCCTTCATTTCCTTCACCGCTTTTGTCGTAAATGTCACAAGCAGGATGGCTGACGGCGGGACATCGAGCTTTTCGATCATATACGCCGCCCGGGCGGTTAATACCCGCGTTTTCCCGCTTCCGGCACCGGCCAGGACTAACAGCGGCTCCTCTGAAGCAGAAACGGCTTCAAGCTGTTTTTCATTTAAAGGGACATTCGGAAACACCTGCTCTGCCGCCACTTCTGTCTCCGGAGCAAACGGAGTCGAAACAGCCGCTTCTCTCGGCGGCTCCCAATGTACCGTCTGCTGTGATTCTGCAATCGCTTTTCCTTGCGGCAGGCGGAAGACGCCGCTTTCCTGATAGTCCGCTTCTTTGATCTCTTCTGTTTGTTCTTTCAGATCTTCCGCTTCACATAGAGAAAAATCTCCGTTTTCTCTATGGAAAAATTGCGGCTCTTCATGAATCGTCAATTTCAGTCTGAGAGGTGTGCCGCAGTGTTTGCAAGTGATGCGGTCTTTTCTTGCCTCATCAAAGAGGAATTGAAGATGTTCTCTCGAATATTTATGTATATGAATGTCTCGGTTATTTAATCGGGCGCATTTCAAAAAGAGCACCTCCAACAATTGGTAGTCGTCCGGTTGTGAGACAACGTCTATCATATCAAATGAGATCCGTTTCAAACAGTCGATTTTTGGGAATGTAAGTGTGAGGGGGAGGAACGATGGGATATTTGCCGCCGGTTCACAATGATCAGTATAGACAATACGCCAATCGCAGCATCAACCGGAAATCAAATTATGCATATATACAAAAAACTGCCGATATTCCAAGCGAACGGGCTTACCGGGAAGTGGAGAAAAGAGAGGAAAATCTGTCCGCTTTCGGAAAGCGGCTGCAGGAAAAGAAGCGGAAAAAAGCGCTGAACCGCCGGGGCGGAGGCCGGAAAACGAGGGGAAACCATATCAATGAGTCTGTTTAACTGTCATGCCCATGAAAAACCCCGGCTGTTGAAGGCCGGGGTTTTCGTTATTTTTTGCGAAACTTTTTGAGCCCGAAATAGAGAATAATCAAGGCGGCAGCCGCGAACATGATCGGTGTTGTGTATGTCCGGGCGACATTTTCGACATGATCCCACTTGCTGCCCAGCTGTATGCCAAGGTAGACGAATAAAATCGACCACGGGATGATGGCGAGCACAGTCAAGCCGGTGAATTTCCAAATCGGCATTTTGGCGATGCCGGCCGGAATGGAGATGGCGTGGCGCACCACGGGGATGAACCGGGCTGAAAAGACAACGCCGCCGCCGTATTTTTCAAACCATTTTTCCGCTGTTTCGATATGATGCTTTTGGATGAATAAGTATTTTCCGTATCTATATAAAAACGGACGTCCTCCGTAGTAGCCGAGCCAATAAAGAAACAATTGGGCAATCGTTCCCCCGATGACGCCGGCGATCACGGCTCCGGTGATGGTGATCGTTCCGTTTGAGACCATGTATCCTCCGTAAGCGAGCACGATTTCACTGGGGATGATCTCGATCATTAAACCGATTGCAATCCCGAGGTATCCGAGATCGGTCAGCCACATTAAAATATCATTCACTATGCTTCCCATTTTCTTTTTTTCACCCTGCCTTTACACTTTCATCAGCCGAACTTTCAGGCCAGCTGCAGAAATGCCTGCCGCTAATGACGGAAACAAGCGAATGTTAAAACCCGCTCGGATGAGCTTTATGCCATTCCCAAGCGCTTTGAATAATGGTTTCTAAATCGCTGTATTTCGGCTTCCACCCGAGCTGTTCCTGCAATTTCCCGCTGTCTGCCACAAGCACAGGCGGATCTCCCGCTCTCCGCCCGTCCGTTTTTTTCGCAATGATTCGTTCTGTTATCGTTTCCGCAGTTTCAATGATTTCTTTTACGGAATGTCCGGCTCCTGTCCCTACATTATAAACATTTTGTTTCAGTCTGTCTTCATATATCCCGGAAAGAGCTGAAAGATGGGCCGAAGCTAAGTCCAAAACATGAATATAGTCCCTGATGCACGTCCCGTCCGGTGTCGGATAATCATCACCGAAGATGGAGATGGCCGCCCGCCGGCCCAGGGCTGTTTGCAGAACGAGCGGGATGAGGTGGCTTTCCGGATTGTGGTCTTCGCCGATGGCTCCGTTTAAGGCGGCGCCTGCCGCATTGAAATAGCGGAGGGCGGCCCACTTCACACCGTGCTTTTTGCCGACCCAATGGAGATACTTTTCAATCATCAGCTTTGATTCGCCATAAGGATTGACCGGTGCGAGCGGATCGGTTTCTTTAATCGGTTTGTTTCCGGTTATACCGTAGACGGCAGCGGTTGAAGAAAACACGATGTTTTTGATACCTGCACCGATAATCGTTTCAAAAAATGCACATGATTTCATCGTATTTTCCCTAAAGTAGTGCTCCGGCTTTTCGATTGATTCTGATACAAGGCTCTTTGCGGCGAAATGGATGACAGCATCGACCTCATGCCGCCTGATCATCGCTTTGACCAATTCGCTGTCGCTGATATCGCCTTCGTAAAAGTGGGGGGCATGAACAGCTTCCCTGTGCCCTGTAGACAGATTGTCAAGAACGACAGCGGCTATGTTTTGTTTTTTGAGTTCGAGAACGGTGTGGCTGCCGATATATCCGGCACCACCGGTGACCAGCACTGTTTTCATCGCAAAGCTCCTTTCTGCATCTCCCTTTTTAAGACGCTTTCCAAGTAGGCTAACAGGTTTGGCCGCATTTCCTCGCGCATCAGGCCGATCTCCGTGCTCGCTTTAAAACAGCCGAGTTTGTCACCGATATCGAAACGGCTTCCTTCCAATTGCCGGGCATAAATGTTTCGTGTTCTGCAGATTTCCCTGAGTGCGTCGGTCAATTGGATTTCGTTTCCCGCGCCCCTTTTCGTATGTTCGAGCACCGGGAAGATCGCAGGGTCCAAAATATAGCGGCCCATCACCGCAATATTGGAAGGCGCTTCTTTGACCGAAGGTTTTTCGACGAGATCCTGAATATCATAGACTTTATTTTTTTGCACGGTCGTCTGGATGATCCCGTATTTGCTGACATCTGCCGGTTCAACCGTCTGAACGCCGATGACTTCTGTCTGGTATTGTTCATAGACATCGATGAGCTGCTGGAGAGCCGGCTTTTCCGAAACCATAATGTCATCGCCGAGCAGGACGGCGAACGGTTCATCACCGATGAAGTGACGTGCTGACAACACCGCAGCCCCGAGTCCGAGGGGCTCTTTTTGTCTGATGTAATGGATGTTTGCCATGTCGGCAATGTCCCGTATTTCCTTTAATGTTTCAGTTTTTCCTTTGTTTAATAGACTTTGCTCCAGCTCAACCGACCGGTCAAAATGATCTTCAATCGAGCGCTTATTTCTTCCTGTAATGATCAAAATATCTTCTATTCCTGATTGGACGGCTTCTTCGACAATATATTGTATGGCCGGTTTATCGACAATCGGCAGCATTTCCTTCGGCTGCGCTTTTGTCGCCGGGAGAAATCTTGTTCCCAACCCCGCTGCTGGGATGACGGCTTTTTTTACTTTCATATTCCTTCACTCCTGTTCATTTTTGTTTATCGATTTGTTTCCGGGTCCTGAAACACCCAAAGCCGGTTACCGGCAAAATTGACCGCCATGCCGAGAACAGTTGCTGCTATTTTGCTGATCACAAGGGACAGCCCCCTTTGTTGAAGAGCGTATAGAAGCAGAAAAGTCATGGCTGACGCTGCTAAATTGATGATGATAAATCGGAAAACTTCCTTTCCGTGGGCTTTTTCTTTGACTTGAAACGTCCATGTCCGATTCCAGATATAGCTGTTAGCCACCCCTGCCGAATAGGAGAAAATCTGAGCGATAAGGTAGGGGACATGGAGTGACGTCAGGAGGAAAAATACGCCGAAATCAATGAGTGTGTTTCCGACTCCGACGGTTCCAAAACGAAATAATGTGACGAGCTTCTGTTTGATCATAGCGGCATTCGATTTTGACCTCCCATCGGATTTTTAGCGCTTCCTTCAAAGCTTAAAAACAACTTTAATGGATAATGTTGAATAAACGATAAACAAAAGATGAACAAACTATGAAATGTTTTTCCGGGAAAAGAAAAACCGTTCCAATTTGACTTGGAACGGTTACTTTTTCACCATTTTCACATGGGGAATATTCGCGTCTAAAAATTCCTCTGAAACGACTTTGTAGCCGTGTTTTTCATAAAATGGGACGGCCTGCGTCTGGGCGTTCAGCATAAATTGATGAGCCCCCTGTTTCCGGGCTTCCTGTTCGAGCGCTTCAATGATCAGGTTGCCTATGCCAAGCGAGCGGTGGCTTTTGAGGACGCAGATCCGTTCAAGCTTGCCGAAATCGTCGACAAGGCGGAGACGCCCGGCTCCGATCGGCTCTTTTCCGTCATAGATAACAAGATGTGAAGACTCTTGATCGAGATGATCCATTTCTTCTTCCGGAGATACGTTTTGTTCTTTGATAAATACTTCTTCTCTTACAAAAAATGCGTCTTCCAGCTGTTGTTTATTCTTCGCGATGACGGCTTCCACTGGGACTCATCACTCTCCTAAAATAAAAGTTTCATACACTGTCCACGAGCCGTTGTCCAATTGGTAAAGCAGGTGAAAGCGGTCAACGGTTTCTTCGTGTGACGCATCTCTCATTTTCAGCGAGCCGAGGACATCGGAATGCTCGTCATTTGACAGGTTTTGGGCGATCGTGACATGGGGAACAAACGCATATTCCGGTTTGTCTTCCAAAACGCCGCTGTACATTTTTTCGTGAAGCTCTGTCAGCTCCTCGTTCGGTTCGGCTTTCATGTAGATGACATTGTTCACGGGAGCGAAAGAGCTGAATTTCGTGATTTTGAGCGGGATCGGCTTGAGTTCTTTTGCCAGTTCTCGCAGCTGCTGCACGACTTGGCCGATTTTTTCTTCAGACGCTTCAAAAGATGTTCTTAGTGTAAGATGAGGCGGGATTAAAGCGTAATTCGGATCATAGCGTTTTCGATAGGAATTTGCAATATCCTGAAGTTTTTTTGATGGAAATAACACAATACCGTATTTCATTTTGTTCCCTCCTTAAACAATTTATATGGTTTAGTATATCAAAGATAGGCCGATATACGGAGAGCTAGAGCATTTTTTTTAAAGCAGGGGTGATCAGAGGCTGCCAGTACGTCCACTTATGATCACCATCAAATGTTTCAAAGTCATAGTCCGCCTTCTTTTGTTGAAGCAAGTCTTTCAGTTTTTGGTTGGGCTTCGTAAAATCGAGTATTTGCTCATCTGTTGTGTGAACTTCGGTTTCTTTTGTGCCGATTTGGTGGCAGATGGAGATCAGCTGCAGGGAATCGGAGTGCAGCACCTTGTCCAATACATGGTCATCGACATAAGGGGACTGCATGATGACATTGCCGAACATATTCGGGTAATCAAGCGCTGTCATCAAGGAGACCGTCCCGCCGAGCGAATCACCAATCAGGGTCCGCCCTGATCCGACCTGGTATGTCGGATATTCACGGTCTGCGAAAGGAACAAGTTCATGTGCGAGAAAGCGTTTGTAAGCTTCAAACTTCGAGCCCTCCGGATGGTATGTAAGCCGTCTTTCCTGCACGTTTTTGTAAGGAACGCCGATGATGATGGACCGTTCGATTTCACCGTTGTTAAGCAGTTCCTCAAGCTGGCGGCTGATGCGGCCGAGCCGGAAATAGTCGTGCCCGTCCTGGGCGATGATGACATGGTATTTGTAGAGCGGGGAATAGGAGGCGGGCAGATAGACCAAAAGCTCCATTTCTTCGCCGAGCTCTTTTGAAAAAAGCTTTTTTTCCTGAATGACTCCTGTTTTCATAGCCAAGGTGAATTCCTCCAGAAATGATGTTGTGAACGTTTCCATACATTGTAACACGAATTTCACAAAAATTCTCTTGCGAAACGCAATTTTCGCTTATCAAAAAGGCCGCCGGAAATCGGCAGCCTTTCAGCGTTTTTTCTCATACCAGGGGGTGGACGGTCGATCCGCAGGATATCCGTATTGCTCGCGGTATCTTTTTCTTTCTTCTGTGAAATCCCACCAGCTTTTCCCGCTTCCGGGATTGTTGGCGTAATAGACGATACAGCGCAGCGCATCTTCTGCACAAGGGTCTTCCCAATAGCCTTTTCGCTTTTCGAGGCGGATGATCAAATCCGCACCTGTCTCATCTTTGATGTCAGCGAGCGAATAAAAGCCTAAATCGATGACCTCCTGAGCGATTTTCGGGCCGATGGAAGGAACCGTTTGGAATTGGGCGAGCGCTTTGATGTATTTGGCCCGCGCCATAGTTGAACCGAGCGCTTGAGCAAGGCTTTTCACTTCCATTTCCGCTGTGTCTTTTACTTTGAACTTGGCGGCTCTTAACCCGGAGCGTTCTTTGTCTGTAAGAGGAAGCTTCATATCAAAATCACCTTCATTCAAATATAGAGATCGAACATGCTGACTTGATAACCAAGCTGTTTTAAATAGTTGAACAGCTGGGCGCGGTGGTGGAAGATATGGGTGAATGTTTCCGCCAGCCAGCGGCTTTGGGTCATGCCTTCTTCAAGATAAAACGGTGTTGTTTTCTTTGTTAACAATGCTTGATCTGACATGGAGACGAAATAGGTTTTCAATTGTTCAAAGCCTGTTTTCATGGCTTGCGTCATGTCATCCGCAGATTGGAAGTCCCCATAGCGGTTTTCAATGACAGCGATATCGCTTTGCTTTTTTTCCTGCATAATCGCCAGGTCTGATTCCGGTATGGCGGCAAGGTGGCAAGCGAGCTCTTTCAGACTGCGCATGTTGTCGGCGGGGCGGTAGGACCAGTCAGATTCCTTCACCTTTTCGAAAAGAAGGCATGTCGATCGCACCCCCGTTTCCATTTCGTGCAAGAGAACATCTCGCATTGTGTGAACAGCATTCATCAGCGTCACCCTTTCTACGTGAATATACCTTGATCTTACCACGCAATCCTGACAGCTTTTGTCATGGTTCGAAAAAATCAGCTGTAGCGCACCAAAAGCTCAGCCGCTTTTTGTTTTAGGCGCTCTTTGATTTCCGCCGGTTCGATCACAACAGCTTCAGCGCCTAAATTCCATAATAGGTCAGCAATATAGTCCATTTCCGCTGTTGGAATATCTGTATTGATCGAGCCGCTTCCGTCTTCATTCATGGCAACGATTTTCGCCAAATCAAGGTCAGACATCGCCTGTCTTACGCCGGCCGGCGTCAATTGTGCACATAAACGAACGGGGTCCGGACACTTGCTTTCAGAAGTCTGAATCCAGCTGAGAACGGATTGATATGGAAGAGAGAGGGCTTGTTCGTCTGTTGTTTTTTCCGCTTTGACAATGCGGTCTGCGCGAAACAGCCGGAAAGCCCGCCTTTTAAAACAGTATGCCGGCAAATACCAGAAACCATTCCAGCTGTATAAGCCGATCGGCTGTATTGATCTTTTCGTTTCTGCCGCTCCCTCATAATGGATGGTTAAAACGGATTGCTCTACAGCGGCATCCAGCAATGTGATTAAATGCTCTGCCGCCTTTGGACGATGCGGATTCCAGAAGACGATCCTGTCCTTCATCGCATCGATCCGCTTTTGCGTGTTTTCCGGGAGGTGATGATAAAATTTTTTTAAAACCGTCCTCGTTTCCGTTTCGAAGGGCAGCGAGCCAAAAAACTGCAAAGATTGATAGGCGAAAAACATGGCGGCTGCCTCAGATTCTGTGAAAAAAAGCGGGGGCAGCATCGGCTCATTCAGCAAATAATAGCCTCCATTGGCGCCTGTTTCGGAATAGATGGGGACACCGAGCGCGCTCAGCTCGTCCAAGTCCCGGAGAATGGTGCGGTAGGAAACCCCGAATTCGGCTGCAAGCTCCCCGGCGGTGAATTTTCGCTTTGTTTGAATGGTCATCATCAATTCGATTAATCGCTGTGTTTTAGGCATCGCTTCCTCCCACTGGCCGTTTTTTTCATCATACCACTATGTAGGCGGTCGAAAGGTAAAAAAAAGACCCTTGAAAAATGTCCTGAATTAGTTTAAAGTAAAGAACAATCAGAAAATTAAACAGATTTCTTATCACGAGAGGTGGAGGGACTGGCCCTTTGAAACCTCAGCAACCGGTCTGCACTGAACTTTGTCCAGTGTACCAAGGTGCTAAATCCAGCAAGCGAATGCTTGGGAGATAAGAAGAAGCGCATAATCCCCCTTCTTCTTATGAAGAAGGGGTTTTTACTTTTTAAAGGATGGTGTCATATGACTGAACATGTACAAACAACATTGGCGCAAATCGGAAACCGCAGTGATGAAATAACGGGAACCGTCAACCCCCCCGTTTATTTCTCGTCCGCCTACAGGCATAAAGGAATCGGGGAATCAACCGGATTTGACTATATCCGCACAAAAAATCCAACAAGACAGCTTGTGGAAGATGCGATCGCGAAACTCGAAGGGGGGACGCGCGGCTTTGCGTTCAGTTCGGGTATGGCCGCCATTCAGACGATCATGGCTCTGTTTCAAAGCGGAGATGAGCTGATTGTTTCCTCGGATTTATACGGAGGAACATACCGTCTGTTTGAAAATGAATGGAAGAAATACGGTCTGCGCTTTTTGTATGATGATTTTGCAGATGAAGACTGTATCAAATCAAAGATCACGGCGAACACAAAAGCGCTTTTTGTGGAAACCCCGACTAACCCGCTGATGCAGGAAACCGATATTCAAAAAGTCGCTGGAATCGCCAAAGCCCATGATTTACTTCTGATTGTCGACAATACGTTTTACACCCCGGTGCTGCAAAAGCCGATTGAACTGGGAGCTGACCTTGTTATCCATAGTGCGACAAAGTATTTGGGCGGCCATAACGACCTTTTGGCAGGGCTTGTCGTCGCCAAAGACGAAGAGCTGGCAGAAGAGATGTTTCAGCATCAAAACGCCATCGGCGCAGTATTGTCACCGTTTGACTCCTGGCTTTTGATGAGAGGCATGAAGACGCTGGCCCTCAGAATGAAGCAGCACGAGGAAAACGCGCGTGAGCTCGCGGCCTTTTTAAAAGAGCAGGAGGAAATTGCCGATGTTCTTTATCCGGGAAAAGGCGGCATGCTGTCATTCCGTGTCCAAAAGGAGGAATGGGTCAACCCGTTTCTTCAAAACCTAAAAACAATCTGCTTCGCCGAAAGCCTTGGAGGTGTTGAAAGCTTCATCACCTATCCGGCGACACAGACCCATATGGATATACCGGAAGAAATCCGCATCGCCGGCGGCGTCTGCAACAGGCTCCTTCGTTTTTCGGTCGGAATTGAGCATGCAGCGGATTTGAAGGATGACCTCAAGCAGGCATTGCAGCAAGTGAAAGAGGAGGCGGTTGGCCGATGAGTAAGGGAAATTGGACACTCGAGACAAAGCTTGTCCACAATCAGCATAAAACCGATGGAACAACAGGAGCCGTCAGCGTACCGATCCAGCATGCCTCCACCTTTCATCAAAGCTCATTTGACCAGTTTGGCGAATATGACTACAGCCGTTCAGGAACGCCGACAAGGAAGGCGCTTGAAGACGCGATCGCCGAGCTGGAAGGGGGGACGCGCGGCTTTGCGTTTTCTTCGGGAATGGCTGCCATTTCCACCGCTTTTCTGCTTTTGTCCAAAGGGGATCATGTCCTGGTCACAAAGGATGTCTACGGCGGAACGTACCGAATGATTACAGACGTGCTGAGCCGCTTCGGGATTGAGCACACATTCGTCGATATGACGGATTTAAATGAAATTGCTTTAAACATCAAGGAAAACACAAAAGTCATCTACTTAGAAACACCGTCAAATCCGACGCTCGGCATTACCGATATCACCGGCGTCGTCAAGCTGGCGAAAGCGCACGGCTGCCTGACGTTTCTCGATAACACGTTCATGACCCCGGCGCTTCAGCGTCCGCTTGAGCTCGGCGTTGATGTCGTGCTCCACAGCGCAACGAAATTTTTAAGCGGCCACAGCGACGTTTTATCAGGGCTTGCCGTCGTCAAAGACGAAAAGCTCGGGGAAGACCTTTATAAACTGCAAAATTCGTTTGGCGCGGTCCTCGGTGTTCAGGACTGCTGGCTTGTGCTGAGAGGGCTGAAAACGCTCCAGGTGCGGCTTGAAAAAGCGAGCAGGACGGCTCAGCAGCTCGCCGAGTTTTTCGTGAACCATCCTGCCGTCAAACAAGTGTATTATCCGGGACTGTCTTCACATCCGGGCGCTTCGGTTCACAAACAGCAGGCGAACGGCGCCGGCGCGGTGCTTTCCTTTGAGCTGGAGGATGCGGAAGCCGTCAAACAGGTTGTGGAAAATGTCTCTCTCCCCGTCTTTGCCGTCAGTCTAGGAGCGGTAGAATCGATTCTCTCCTATCCGGCGAAAATGTCGCATGCCGCCATGCCGAAAGAGGAGCGCGCAAAACGGGGTATTACCGACGGACTTTTGCGACTGAGCGTCGGTGTCGAACATGCCGATGATTTACAGGCGGACTTCGCACAAGCCTTAGAAACCGTAACGGAGACGCTCTTCCGCACGTAGGAGACGAAAAAGCCGGGGATTCCCCGGCTTTTTTGCATCACAGAAGTGATGAAAACCATGTTCCAAGCATTGTTCCGACATAATTGCCGATCAGATAGCCGAACGTGCCGACGAGCATGATCGGGGCGATGAGCTCCCGCCAGCCTTTTGCAATTGCCATTGCAGCCGCCGTCGTCGGACCGCCGACAGAGGCGTTCGTCGCAAGCAAAACTTCTTCAAGCCGAAAACGGAGGATTTTTCCCGCTGCCAGCGAGACGAGCAGATTGGACATGGCAATGATAAAGACAAACGCTAAAAGGAGCGGAGCATTCATGAGGATGATCCGCAAGTCTGCGGGGATGCCGATCACCACAAAAAATAAATAAATCAAATAAGTGCCGATTTCCTGAGTACCCTTTAGCTTTTCAAACCAGCGCGGAAAGGCGAAGGTTAAGAAAAGCGTCAGCGTTGTCAAAAGCAGATACTGATCGCCGAGAATGCCGGAGATGAACTGGGCGAAAAACGACCCGCCGTCGGAAGCGAGCCGTTCTTTAAAATAAGCCGCCGCTTTCACGGAAACGACAACGATCGCAAAAGCAGCTCCCAGCCCTAAGGCGATATCCTGCAATGAGATTTCTTTTCGTTTCCAATAGGCTTCCGCCTCGTTTTGTCTCGGCGCCGCCGCTTTCCCTCCGGCAAAGCGATTTTGAAACCATTTCACCGCCGGTATGCCCATTAAAGTGAAAAAGAGCAGCGCCATCATGAAGTTATCAGCGACAACTGTCGATGAAACAAATTCTCCAGGAGGGGAAAATTTCGCCGCCATCGCCGCGAAATTCACCCCTCCTCCAATATAGGAAGCACTGATCATTCCGCCGATTTTGTCAAGGTGTGGAATCTGCTCTTTAAAAAGAAAAAATGCGAAAATGCTTCCGATCATTGTACCGATCGCACTGATGCAAAACATAAACAGAAGCCGGCCGCTTTCCCGGAGAATTTTCCGGAGGTTGATTTGAAAAAGCAGCAATGGAATCGCCAGCGGAACGACATATGTCCAAACCGCGTCATAAACAGGCGATTCGGTCGGCAGGATCCCCACATTCGTAAACAGCATCGCCCCGCCAAGCGCCAGCACCGCGCCTGACACCGCCGCCGCCCAGCGAAACCGCTGCTCCAAATAAATGCTCACCGCCGCCCAAACCGCAATAAATCCCCAAAGCATCCACACATCATCCGCTGAAATGACTGAATTCATAAAACCCCTCCTGTCTTTATTTTGAATTATCTGATAATTATAAGTTGGAAGGCAGATTTGATCAATAGGGAACAGAAGAACACTGAGAGAACGATCCCATTAAGGATTGAAAGTTTGTGTTCAACCTCATTTTAGGTCTAAAGTATCTTTTTGAATTTCTCGAATTGTGAATCGATATGATCATTCCTGTCGTTTGGAGATTTGGAATGGACAAGAAGTTAATCGTTTTGGATCATTTTTATTTGCAGAAAAATTTGTATACTAAGTTCATGAAAGGAGGGTGAGAAAAACGGTTACAGTTGTTTTGTCTTAATGCAAATAGAGATGAATTGCAGAAATACATAAGTTAACGATGACGTTTTAGATGATGTTGGTGTCCAGGCAATCTTCAATGCAATTATCAATATCCTTCTGTAAAATGAATGGAAAGGAAGTTGAGAATGAAGAAAATCGCATATGTGCTTTTTTTGTCTGTTTTGGCTTTTGTCGGCTTAACACCATCAGCAAACGCAGCGGTCATCGATCATGACAAAGTGATAGGCTTCAAAGAAGTAACACCTGTTACCGTTACGCAAAAAGCGGCGAAACGCTTTCAGCCATATTTAAAGGTGGCCAGCGGATGTGTGCCCTTTCCCGCAGTAGACGCGCAGGGCAATACGAGCGGGGGATTAGAGCCTACCGGAGCGCCGGAAGGCCACTGCAGCAAAAGCGTCGGACAAGTATATTCGCGATCTGCGTGGTACAACGGGGTATGGGCCATCATGTATGCTTGGTATTTTCCGAAAGATTCACCGATCGCCTTAAAGCCATTTGGCCATCGACATGACTGGGAAGGCATCGTCGTATGGATTGACAACCCGGCCAATCAAAATCCGAAGGTACTGTCAATTGCCTATTCACAACACGGCAAATTTGCAAAAACAGCTCCAAACAGTCATATCATGGATGGCGATCATCCTAAGATCAGATATGACGCTCCTCAATCACCGATCAATCACAGCTTATACGTTGACAGCGCAAAAGGCGGAATGCAGCCTTTAATCGGCTGGGAAGACTTAACACCTGCTGCAAGAAACGCATTGAATACAGCGGATTTTGGAAGTGCAAACGTTCCTTTTAATGATCCAAACTTTATGAATCATTTAGGGAAGGCTTGGTTTAGATAAAGAAATTTATTAGCCGGTTGGACAAACAGCTCATATCCATCCTTCAAAGACAAGATGTATTCTTGTCTTTTTTTAGTTGAAACCTTTAATTTCCATATGTGTATAAAAAGAAAGGAGGTGAAGAAGTGAAACAGAAAAAAAGAGAACAGCTTGTCCATCTGTTTCGTGTGTTGAATAAAAGAAGTCCTATCAATGCGGCAGTGTTAGTTGCTGAAGACGGTGACATTCTCTATCAAAACGCCTTCGGCTATGCAAACCTGGCAGATAAGCGTTTGTTACAGGAACATTCCTTATTTGAATTAGCATCGCTATCCAAGCCGTTCACCGCCTTGGGGATCCTTCAATTAGCACAGCAAGGGGCATTGAATATCGAGGATCCCATAGAACGGTGGATGACGGGATTCCCCTATCAGGGCGTAACGATTCACCATTTATTGACACATACGTCAGGGCTGCCCGATTATATGGAATGGTTTCTGCAACATTGGGATCACAACAAGATTGCTGTTAACCAAGATATCGTTGATATGCTGGTGAATCATCAGCCGCAACGCTATTTTGCCCCGGGTGAAGGTTGGCTGTACAGCAATACGGGATATGTGCTGCTTGCGGTTATCATTGAAAAGGCATCAGGTCTGAGTTTTGCCGAATATATGAAAAAAAGTATCTTTGAACCGGTGGAAATGCGGAACTCAAGGGTGTATAACAGAAGGCTTCAGCCTGAAACCATTGAGAACTATGCGTATGGATATGTGTATGACGTGCATACAGAACAGTACGTTCTGCCTGATGACCTTGAAGAAACAAAATATGTCTGCTATCTTGACGGGATTCAGGGGGACGGAACCGTAAACTCAACCATTCATGATTTATATTTGTTCGACCAGGCTTTATATACAGACCATTTAATCAATCAAGCCTCAAAAGAGCTTGCTTTTTCCCCCACTTTTCTGAAAAACGGAGAGTCTGTAGATTACGGGTGCGGCTGGGTGCTTCGGGACAGTCCTGAAACAGGGCGAATTGTCGGTCACAGCGGAGGCTGGCCAGGCTATTCAACCGTAATGATCCGATATATCGATCAACGAAAAACCTTCATTTATTTGAGCAATGTGGAACAGGATGATGAATATGAACAGGCCATCTTTGAAGCCGTTGAAAATATCCTGTTTGACAAGGCCTGCAAAATCCCTGATCGCCCTGCCGATCAAAAGAAAAAAGAGATCGATCCGGCCATTTACAAAAGATATGTCGGAAGTTATTCACTTCAGGATGGCACCGCCGCTCATGTGACAGTTGATAAGGACCGGCTTTATATGCAAATCACCGGACAGATCCGTTTTGAATGATTTCCAGCCTCGGAAACGCGCTTTTTCCTCAGGTCATTGTCTGTTGAAGTGGAATTTATTCTGGAGGATGGTGTGGTAACTCGCTTGATTATTTATCAAAATGGTGCAGAGGAAGAAGCGGTGCGGATAGTGGAATCAAACAGCAAGATATGACGGTTTTGCTTGAGCGTTTGGCGGCCTGGCTCTGTTGTCTGTCAGGAGGAAATTTATCGTTGGAGGTTGATTATGCAATATGGAGATATCTGTCCGTGATGAGCATCTTTCGGATATTCATGGTAAAGGTGCACCACTCTAAGGAGGTTCATGAGGCTGAACAAATTTAATTTTATAAAAAATAGTCATCATGAGGTTTATGAGCTAAAAGAAAACGATCTAATAAAAGCGGAAGATAGACTTGGTTTTCTATTTCCTAAAGAGCTCAGAGAATTTTATTTAGAGATTGGGTACGGGTTTATAAATGGGAATAATAATGCAATAAACAGATTTTTAGACCTCGCTACTATCGCAGATATTACTTTAAGGGAAGATATTTACGAATTTGACCCTGATTTAGATGGTATATATGAAGATGAAGACAAGCTTGTTTTTTATGAGGTAAATGAAGGTGTATATTTAACGCTTGATTTAAATGATCCCGATAAGTCTCCAGTATTCTTTTTTGATAAAAAAATAGCTGACTCTCTAGAGGAATTTATTAAAAAAGTTGATCAAAATGATCGATATTTTGAAGATATGGCGGATTAAATATTTTTTTGCCTTTCAAGACTTTCTTCCAAAAAGGAAAATGGGGGCACTTTTATGCTCGGTTTTGTTATACGTATATGTAGGATCTGTTGTTTGGTACCTGAATGGCGGCTCTTTTATTCATAACGAGCCCTGGATGATGAATGTAGTGGCATGATCATTTTGAATGAATCGTTTATATAGCTACTGCTAAAATAACAGTAAAAACCAAGCAGAAAACATCTGCTCGGTTTAAAAACTAATACTTCGGCCAGCCTTTGGAATCCCAGTATAAATCATTGATCAGCAGCTTAGGCGCTCCATTGTCAAGCGCATCATAACCATGTCTGACGATGATGTTGCCGTTCACGATATCCGCGCCGCCTGGGCCCTTCCATTGGTCGTTTCCGGAGTCGAGGATTGTGCCTCCGCCTTCCGTCATTTTCTTGCCGCTTTTGTCATAGTAAGGTCCCGTAATTTTTGTTGAGCGGCCGTAAGCGATCTTATACGTGCTGTTCACACCTTGACAGCATTTATCGAACGAAACGAATAAATAATAGTAGCCGTTTTTATATGTGATAGACGGCGCTTCAACCGCTCCGCCATGGCTCGGCCTTGATGCGATGGAATAAACCTTCCCTGTAGGTTTCATCGTTTTTTTATCAAGCTTTGTCAGCTTGATGCCGCTCCAAAACGAGCCGAAGGACAGCCACGGATTTCCTTCTTTATCAATGACTAACTCAGGGTCGATCGCATTATAATTGTTAGCGGTCGTCGTCCGGGTGACAAGTCCGTCATCGCGCCAATTCCCGGAAGAGATTCGGTCTGTTGAAGCCAGTCCGATCGCCGAAGTATTCGAGCCGAACGCGGATACCGCATAATAAAGCCAATAGCGACCATTATAATAGCTGATATCAGGCGCCCATTGGTTTTTTTCATGGTTTGGCACGTACTGTTTCCACCATGATAATGGAGTTGTAAAAATACTTGGTGCTGCGCTCCACGTTTTTCCATCTGTCGATTTAATGACGCGGATTCCATTGCCGATACCAGTACCGAATGTATACCATGTATTTCCTTCTTTAATCATGGAAGGATCATGAATAATGTTGTCTCCTTTTGTATTCCAAAAAGCCGCTGATGTTGGTTCAGTTGCCGAAAAAATAAGCAGAAAAAATAAAATAAAACCAGAAATGATAGACTTAGCCACAATTGTTCTCCTTTCAAATTTCGATGTCCTTTAACAATCGGCCCTCCCTTTTAGAGAAATATTTCCCAACAACACGCATTTTATTTTAGCAGGGGTTCGCCCTCCCTCAATCAGACAAAGGACTTGTTTTTTAGTCCTGAAATAAAACTTAAAAACAAAAAAACAACTGTTGTTAAAAATCAATCAGTCAAATGTTATTTAATTACATAAACGTTACAGGATTAACATAATCGTTTTGGCCTAAGTTTAGAATGTTACGGATGGGGAGGAACTGGAACTTTTCAATTTCTTTGAGGAAAATGCAGGGGAAAACAATTAGAGATCAATTCATAGCCCTCCAGATGCCGGTTGAAGAAACGGCACTGGAACAGTGACCTTCTGCAAATTCAGACTTATTCGCAGGATTTTATATCCTAATGTAGATAAAGATTAAATGATGTGGGGCTTTTGGAAATAGTTCCACTGACATCATGTTGAACTAACTATTTCAGCACCAATACGAAAAAAGGTTATAAGAACATAAATTGAGGTTTTCCAAAAGTCCGTTGACAGACAGAACCACTATAATATTATCAATATATTATCAATAGCTATAAAAAAATATTTTTTGTACAATTATAATAAATCAAAATAATGTGCTGGCACATCTTATGGGGAAATACTGAAAAGATAAGAAGAGGAATCGCGAATGAAATATAGAGAATTAATCCAAGACATGACGTTAGAAGAAAAAGCATCATTAATGTCGGGAAAAGATTTCTGGCAAACTCAGAACATAGATCGTCTAGGTATCAGAAGCATGCTTCTGGCAGACGGCCCCCATGGGATTCGGAAGCAGGCAGTCGGATCAGAACAACCTGGGCTCAATGCCGGGGATCCTGCAACTTGTTTTCCAACAGCTGCAACGATAGCAAATAGTTGGAATGAAGATCTGGCCGAAAAGATGGGGGAGTATCTCGGAAAGGAAGCGGTTACGCAAAATGTGAATGTCTTATTGGGACCTGGTATTAATATAAAGAGAAATCCTTTATGCGGCAGAAACTTTGAATATTTCAGTGAAGATCCGTATCTAGCCGGAAAACTTGCCGCAGGTATGATTAAAGGTATTCAATCACAAGGAATCTCCGCTTGTGTGAAACATTTTGCGGTAAACAACCAAGAAGAAAGACGTATGACGATTGATGCAATTGTCGATGAAAGAACCCTTAGGGAAATCTATCTTACCGCCTTCGAAATTGCGGTCAAAGAAGGTAAGACTAAGTCAATCATGACGTCGTATAATCGGTTAAACGGAACTTACACGAATGAACATTTACATTTAATGCAGGGTATCTTGCGTAGCGAATGGGATTTTAAGGGGGTTGTTGTCACCGATTGGGGAGGAAGCAATGACCGAATTGCAGGATTGATTGCTGGAAATGAGTTGGAAATGCCGACTACTGCAGGAGAGACCGACCGGGAAATTCTCCAAGCAGTCAGAAGCGGTAAGATGAAAGAAGAAGTGTTAGACGAATGTGTTGATCGATTACTAGAGCTTATTTTTACTACAAATGAGGTATTTAATAAACCTCACTCCGAATTTAATGTGGAAAAGCATCACAGGGTTTCGCAGAAGGCTGCCGAAGAATCAATAGTCCTTCTTAAAAATGAAGACCATATCTTACCCATCCGGTTTGGCAGAAAAGTTGCCGTAATTGGGGATTTTGCCAAAGATGCCCGTTACCAGGGAGCAGGGTCATCTATCGTTAATCCAACAATACTGGATCACACTCTCAACTGTTTCGAGGAGTCTGGAATTGTCAGTATCGGCTTTGAAACCGGCTTTGAACGATACGGGAAGAGAGATCAGAAGAAAATCGAAAAAGCATGTGAACTCGCCAAAAAAGCGGATGTTGTTCTTCTGTATATTGGTCTGGATGAAGTGACAGAGGCTGAAGGTTTGGATAGGCATTGTATGAAGATCCCAAAAAACCAGATCGATTTATTGAACGCGTTAAATGAAGTAAATCCGAACATTGTGGCCGTTCTTTCTTGCGGTTCTGTGGTGGAAATGCCATGGATTAATAAAGTAAAAGGCCTTGTACATGGCTATTTAGGCGGACAGGCGGGAGCAAGATCCATCCTTAGAGTGTTGTCAGGTGATGTGAATCCTTCCGGGAAATTGGCTGAAACCTATCCAATTCGCTATGAGGATACACCTTCCTACCATTTTCCAGGAAAGGAAGTGAGCGTTGAATATCGAGAAGGTCCATTTATTGGCTACCGTTATTATGATACAGCTGAGCTTAATGTTCTATTCCCTTTTGGATTTGGGCTTAGTTATACAACCTTTGAGTATTCCGATATTCAGGTTAATCATGAGGGTGTCAGTTTTAAAATAACAAATACCGGGAAAATTGCCGGGATGGAGATTGCACAACTCTATGTGGGGTGCAAATCCAAGGATATTTTCAGACCGAAAAAGGAATTAAAGGGGTTTTCCAAGATTTTCATCAATGCAGGTGAAACAAAAACAGTAACGATCCCTTTTGATGATAAAACATTCCGGTATTTTAATATTAAGACGAATAACTGGGAAATCGAAGAAGCCGAATACGACATTATGGTTGGCGCATCGTGTACCGATATCCGATTAGCGGATACCCTTTTTGTAGAAGGTACAGGCGCGCCTCTTCCATACGACAAGGAGGAACTGCCAACCTATTACTCCGCAAATGTACATAATATCAGTCTGGAAGAATTTGAAACCCTGTTGGGAGGGAAGGCTCCCAACCCGAAATGGGACCGGACAAAACCGTTGGGCTACAACGATACTATAGAACAGTGCCAATATGCAAAAGGGGTTTCAGGAAGACTTATTTATTTTGCGATCATTTTTGTTCATTGGTTTTTCCGAAAAATAGGAAAAAGAAGTATTGCCAATTTGATTATGATGTCATTCTATCACATGCCATTCAGGGGAATTGCCAGAATGACAGGCGGGATCGTAAATATGCCGATGCTGGATGGGATCTTAATGATGGTAAATGGTCGTTTTCTTAAAGGGCTTGTTCATATATTGAAAGAAAGAAGCAAGATGAAAAAGAGCCGTAAGACAGGAAATATAGGGAAGAGAAAATTATGAATAAAGAGGTATTAGAATATTTCATCAAAGTCTATGAAAAGAAAAGTATTACTGCTGCCGCTAAAGACTTATTTATTACCCCACAAGGGCTCAGTAAGACGATTAAACAACTTGAAATGGATTTGGAGGCAAAATTGTTTATTAGAGGGTCGCATGGAATGGAAGCGACAGAATGCGGTGAATTATTGTTTGCCCGAGCTAAACATATCTGTTATTTAATGGATGACTTGGTGAAAGAGATTAGTATAATGAGCGGTAAAGATGGCATATTAAATGTCGTGGTTACCTTCTCAACAACGATAATGGTTCCTGCAGAAATTCTGTTTGCCTTTTCGAATCAGTATCCCGATATCCAGATGAAATTAAGAGAGCTGCCGGATGAATATCCTTTAGGTGACTTGTTTCAAGAAGAAGCAGAAGTAGGCTTAATCATGGGCAGTGAAGAAATTGAAAATTGCGACTGCGATTTGATCGGAACCGGAGAAGTTGTAATCCTTGTTTCTAAAAGGCATCCCCTGGCAGCTAAAGACGTGATCTCCATAACTGATTTACAAAATGAAACGTTAGTGATTAAATCTGTTGAAAAGGGGAAGGAGCACAGCTTGATCGATAAATGTTTGGAACATGGCTTCACTCCGCATATTGTTCATGAGTTTGGAAATATTAAAACGGCTCACTCCCTTTGTGAGGCAAACGGATATGTTGCAGTATCCGTGGACTTTGTTGAAGAGGCGCATCATGACGATAGGCTTAAACTCGTTCGATTGAAGGAAAAAATCCCTCAGAATATTTACCTGGTCAGCAGGAAAAGAGACATAGAATCAAAGTCCGTATCTTTATTCAAAAATTATATAAAGGATTATTGCAAAGATAAAGTTGAGCGGTTTTGATGGGCGAACAGCCAGTTAAAACGGCTTTTTTTTATAATCAACGAAAAGTTTATGCCCCGGAACTTTTCGTTGATATGCACCGTTTGATCTATATGGTAAATTCAAGTAAAGCAATTAATTTAAGCGCGCCCACAATTAAATGCTAAGTATGTAAGCGTATTCAGTTTGAGTAGCTAAATTGACATAGTCCATATAGTCCGCTTACTAAGTTTAATTAAATGGTGGAGGAAAAACATGAAAAAAACGAAAAAAATATCAAAGCCCGCAGCCATTATTTTATATATAGTAAGTGCGGTGCTGATTATAGGGGTTATTGTAGGGGATATTTATGCCAAAAATTATTCGCAGATTATCTCAATCTATTTAAGTCATCCGACCAGCAAAATTGTCACTGATGATAAAGATAAGGAAGACAATGAATATTATAAGAGTTCGTTTGCTTCTGCAGACAAACAGAAAGCTCGCGCAGAAGAGGTAGTGCAGAAACTTGTAGAAGAGGGCATTGTGCTGTTGAAGAATGAAAACAATGCATTGCCGCTTAAGTCTAAGGGAAAAATTACTGTTCTTGGTCAGAACTCAATTGACCTCGTTTATGGAGGCGGCGGTTCCGGTTCTGTTGAAACTGCAAAAGTACCGGATTTGAAGGCTGTGCTTGCACAATCCGGATTCGAAGTCAATAAAACGCTTTGGGATTTCTATCAGACCGGCGCAGGTTCTTCTTATCGAAAGAAAACACCGGACATAGAAGGGAAGGGATCTTTTGAGGTAAATGAAGTTCCGCGGAGTGTGTATACCGATAAGGAAATCAATAGCTTCAAAGATTACAATGACGCTGCACTGGTTGTGATCGGCCGATCCGGTGGAGAGCACTCTGATCTTGCAACCGACAAGCTTTCTACAGGATATCATTATCTTGAAATTGACAACAATGAAAAAGACATGCTTAAGCTTGCAAAAGAAAACTTTGAAACTGTTGTGGTTCTAATCAATTCATCTAACCCTATACAATTAGGCTTTTTAGATGAATATAACATTGATGCTGCTATTTCGGTCGGTGCTCTGGGACAGACCGGTGCATATGCAATCGGTGAGGTATTGAATGGAAGCGTCAATCCATCGGGAAATTTAGTTGATACCTATGCGTATGATGCATTTAGCTCTCCTGCAATGGCTAATTTCGGGAATTACAAAATAGCTAACAGTCAAGTTGATAAGGGCAATTCATACATGGTTTACGGTGAAGGCATTTATGTCGGATATAAGTATTATGAGACTCGATATGAGGATGTAGTCCTAGGTAACGAAAAGGAAATCGATTACAATTATTCCGAGCAGGTTCAGTTCCCATTCGGATATGGTCTTTCATATTCGCAATTTAAGTGGTCCGATTATTGAGTAAAGGAAAAAGATGATAAATATGAAGTTTCTTTAAAAGTGATGAACACGGGTTCTGTTCCGGGAAAAGACGTTGTTCAGATTTATATGCAATCCCCTTATACAAAATATGACAAAGATAACGGCATTGAAAAGGCGTCTGTTGAGTTGGTAGGATTTGCAAAAACTTCGGAAATGAAAGCAGGCAAGTCAGAAACCGTTACGATTGAAGTGGATAAAGAAGAAATGAAAACATACGATGCCAACGGCAAAGGGACATACATTGTGGATGCTGGAGATTATTATTTCACAGCAGGTGAAAACGCACATGATGCCTTGAATAACATACTCGCAGCAAAGGGTAAAACTACTAAAGACGGTATGGATTATGATGGTAATCCGGCATTAGTACAGAATTTTACTGTTGATACTCTTGATTCTACAACTTATGCGGAGTCTGCAGTAACGGGTAATAAAATATCCAATCAGTTTGATGATGTTGACATCAAACATTATGATTCTTCTTTTAAATATCTTTCCAGAAAGGATTGGAAAGGTACATGGCCTTCCACCTATGAGGATGGTTCCTTAACCGCATCAAAGGAATTGCTTGACGATCTTGCCATCTCATACACCGAAGACAAGGATGCTGTCATGCCTGAAACAGGTGTCATTAGTAAAGAATTTGGAGAATTAAATGCTGCCATGTTTATAGGACGTGATTATGACGATAAACTTTGGGATGTCTTGCTGAATCAACTGACTGTTGATGAAATGACTAAACTTGTCAGAATGGGCGGGTATGCCACTGTACCGATTAAATCAATCAACCTACCCGGAACGTCAAATTTGGATGGCCCTGCAGGAATCTCCAATACGCTTGTGGGCGGAAATAAACAGGGGATGGCTTATCCGGCGGAAGTCGTAATGGCTTCGACATGGAATGTGAAACTCATTAAAAAAATGGGAGAATCAGTCGGGGAAGATGGCATTAGAAATGAGGTTGCAGGTTGGTATGCTCCAGGTGTTAACACTCACCGCACCCCATTTGGTGGAAGAAATTTTGAATACTTCTCTGAAGACGGCTTTCTATCAGGTAAGTTAAGTGCAAGTGAAGTTAAAGGTGTTCAATCAAAAGGCACTTTTGTATATATGAAACATTTTGCACTGAATGATCAGGAAACGAATCGTCTAGGCGGCGCCATGTTTGCAAATGAACAGGCGATGCGCGAAATCTATTTAAAACCCTTTGAAACCACTGTCCGTGAAGGAGATGCTCGCGGTGCTATGGCAGCCATGAATAGAATTGGGGCTCGTTGGGCAGGCGGCCATAAAGGCCTTATGACGGAAACTCTTCGAAATGAGTGGGGCTTTAAAGGTACTGTCGTAACCGATCAGGCATCCCTCTCTCACTTCGCCTACCAGGATCTGAGAGAAGGAATTGAAGCTGGAACCAACCTCTGGTTGAACACAGATTCCAAACTGTGGAAGCTGAGTAATGATCAGTTAACTCCTACAGTGGTCAATCATTTAAGAGAATCTGTTCACAATATTCTCTATTCCATTGTCAACAGCAACGCTATGAATGGAATATCTACAAGTTCCAGAATTGTTGAAATTACGCCTTTATGGCAGTACTGGCTGATTGCTGCAAATGTTGTCATTCTACTTGCAGCTCTTGCGATCATTGTATTCGTCACTAGAAAACTGAAAAAGCAGAATAAAGTCAATATTTCAGCCTGAAAACGTTTGAATATAAGTTTCATTAAAAAATAGACTGATGAATTGTACGATCAAAAACAATGTTTCGGCAGTACTTCTGGGTACTGCCGAAACTGCAAAAGAGGAATCGAGATGAAACATAAAGATTTAATTAGAAAGATGACATTAGAAGAAAAAGCATCTTTAATGTCAGGCAAAAATTTTTGGCAAACCCAGAACATCAATCGCCTAGGCATTAATAGTATGTTTCTTGCCGATGGCCCCCATGGAATTCGCAAACAGGCAGCAGCTGCCGACCATTTGGGACTGAATCCCAGTATTCCGGCGACTTGCTTTCCAACGGCTGCAACGATTGCAAATAGCTGGAATGTGGAGCTGGGAGAGAAGATGGGTGAATATCTGGGGGAAGAAGCTGCAGCCCAGAAAGTGAATGTCCTTCTTGGGCCTGGGGTCAACATGAAGAGAAGCCCATTGGCAGGAAGAAACTTTGAGTATTTCAGTGAAGATCCGTATCTGGCCGGAAAACTGGCCGCGGGAATGATTAAAGGTATTCAATCAAAAGGGGTAGCAGCTTGTGTGAAGCACTTTGCGGCAAACAATCAGGAAGAAAGACGTATGGCGATCGATACTATCGTCGATGAAAGGACGCTAAGGGAAATCTATTTGACCGCATTTGAAATCGCTATTAAAGAAGGTAAAGCAAAGACCATGATGTCTTCCTATAATCTGTTAAATGGTGCTTATACGAATGAGAACATCCATTTGATGCGGGATATCCTCCGGGATGAATGGCATTTTCAAGGGGTTGTTGTGACCGATTGGGGCGGAAGCAATGACCGGGTTGCCGGATTACTTGCCGGTAATGAGCTGGAAATGCCATCGACTGCAGGGGAGACCAATGGGGAAATTGTCGAGGCTGTTAAAGGGGGAGAAATTAAGGAAGAAGTTTTGGACGAATGTGTAGACAGATTACTGGAGCTTATTTTTACAACGGAGGCGGTTTTCGAGGCGGAACATAAAGAGATTGATGTGGAAAAGCATCACAGAATGGCGCAAAAGGTTGCAGAAGAGTCGATAGTTCTATTGAAGAACGAGGATCACATATTACCGCTGAAAAAAGGAAAAAGAGTGGCTGTGATCGGAGACTTCGCGGAGGAAGCGCGATACCAAGGCGCCGGCTCCTCTATTATTAATCCTACTAAACTAGACAGAACACTAAATTTTCTAGATCAATCAGGAATTGACAGTATCGGATTCGAACCTGGCTTTGAGCGCTATGGAAAGAAGAATAAGAAAAAAATAAATAAAGCGTGTGACCTTGCAAAAGAGGCTGATATGGTTCTTTTATATATAGGTCTTGATGAAGTAACAGAAGCCGAAGGACTTGATAGACAAAACATGAAGATTCCAGAGAACCAGATTGAGCTATTACATGCATTATATAAAGTAAACGCAAATATTGTTGCCGTTCTGTCTTGCGGTTCCGTGGTGGAAATGCCATGGATTGATAAAGTAAAAGGGTTGGTCCATGGGTATTTAAGTGGGCAGGCTGGTGCTAGTGCCATATTGCGGGTATTGACTGGTGAGGTCAACCCGTCCGGTAAATTGGCGGAAACCTATCCGATTCGCTATGAGGATACGCCTTCCTTTTATCATTTCCCTGGTAAAGAGATTAGCGTTGAATATCGGGAAGGTCCCTATATTGGCTATCGCTATTATGATACGGCGGGTGTGAAGGTTCTCTTTCCATTTGGATATGGGTTGAGCTATACAACATTTGAATACACGGATATTCAGGTTGATATCGAAGGCGTGATGTTTAAAATAACAAATACCGGTCATATCGCCGGAATGGAGATCGCACAACTGTATGTAGCATGTAAATCCAAGGCGATATTCAGACCGAAAAAGGAATTAAAGGGATTTGCAAAAATTACAACCCGGAGAAACCAAAACCGTAACCATTCCTTTTGATGATAAAACCTTCCGCTATTTTAATGTGAAGACAAATAAATGGGAAATTGAACAAGCTGATTATGAAATTTTGATCGGTGCATCAAGTGCAGATATCCGTTTAAGAGACACTATTTTTGTGGAAGGTACAGGTGCCCCCATTCCATATGACAATGAGAAACTTCCTTCCTATTATTCAGGTCATGCAAACAATGTCAGTGAAGAAGAATTTGAAAACTTGCTTGGATATAAAGTTCCTGAATCCAAATGGGATCGAACAAAACGACTGGGGTACAACGATACCATTGCACAGTGCCAGTATGCCAGGGGGGCATTTGGGAAATTGGCGTTTTACTCGATTATCTTTACCCACTGGTTTCTACGAAAAATAGGAAAAAGAAGCACTGCAAATCTCATGATGATGTCTATATATCATTTGCCGTTCAGGGGAATTGCCAGAATGTCAGGAGGAATCGTCAATATGCCAATGGTCGATGGTATCTTGATGATGGTGAATGGCCGATTTTTTAAGGGGGCCAGTCATGTGTTAAAGGAAAGAAAAAAGGTGGTAAAGTCCGCTAAATAAATAACCCCAGCAGAAACAGCGGCAAAGGAGATGTAAAATTGAATGGGTAACACCGATACAAAAAATAAAAAATTAGTTGCAGGAACCGCAGGTTTTTGGAATTCTTATAAAGAAAGGCATCCAAATATTGCCCAATTCCTTTTGTTTTTTATGATAAGTAATGGTGTGACTTTACTGCAGCTTGTTTTGATGCCTATTTTTAAAAGTTTATTCGAACATACGTCATTGGTTTCAATTAGTTTTAAAGTGTTGCAGTTTGGTCATAACTTTGATGGAACGCCTTATTATGTATTTGACTATGCAGCCGGCTCGCTTACCGCAGGCGGCGGGGGCGGGCTTGCCTATTTCCTTGCAGTCCAAATCACAATTGCGATAGCGCAGATTATCAACTTTTTTGTCCAAAGAAATATTACATTTAAATCAAACAGCAACATTTGGAGAGCGGCGTTTTGGTATCTTGTCGCATACATTGTCATCACGATAGGTGCGGCGGCGGCCCAAGGCTTCTATAAAGCGCCGATATATCATATGTTTATGAATACATGGGGCTCAACCGGTGAAACAGCAGCTGATATTATTACAATGATAATTAACAGCGGAATATCTTTTTTGGTATTCTTCCCGATTTTTAAAATTATTTTTAAACAAGAACCTGAAAAATAGGCAAAGAAAAGGTAGTGAATGTAATGAAATTATTATCAGTAGTTATTCCTTGCTATAATTCACAAGAATATATGAGGTATTGCATCGAGTCTCTATTGCCCGGGGGCGATGACGTAGAGCTACTGATAGTTAATGACGGCTCCTCAGATCAAACAGCAGACATTGCCAATGAATATGCAAAAAAATGTCCAACCATCATCAAAGCAATTCATCAGGAAAACGGAGGACATGGAGAAGCCGTAAATACGGGTATCCGAAATGCTTCCGGATACTACTTAAAGGTAGTGGACAGTGATGACTGGGTAGATACTCGGGCATATCTAAAAATACTTGAAAAGATACACGACTTTATAACAAGAGAAAAATCAGTGGATATGATGATTAGCAATTTTGTTTATGAAAAAGAAGGCACAAAATACAAGAAGGTTATGAAATATGAAAATGTCCTGCCGGAAGGAACCATTTTCACTTGGAATGATATAGGGCAATTCCGAAAAGGACAGTATCTTTTAATGCATTCTGTTATTTACAGAACGCAGCTGCTGAAAGAATGCGGTCTTGAACTGCCTAAGCATACGTTTTATGTGGATAATTTATTTGTATACAGACCACTTGAACATGTACAGAAAATCTACTATATCAACGTTGATTTTTATCGGTATTTGATCGGCAGGGAAGACCAGTCGGTGAATGAGCGTGTCATGATTCAAAGGGTTGACCAACAGATTAAAGTTAACAAGCTTATGATAGAACAAGTGAATCTGGAAAACGTGACAAGTCAAAAGCTCCGAGAGTATATGCTTCACCATCTGGAAATCGTTACGATCGTTTCTGCCATTTTATTAATACGTTCAGGAACAGCAGAGAATCTGAAAAAGAAAAAAGAATTATGGGAGTATATTAAAGAGAAGGATATAAATTTTTATTACCATCTCAAATACGGGATTTTGGGTCGGACCATTAACTTACCCGGCCGGATTGGACGAGGGATTTCCGTGTCGGTATACAAAATTTCGCAAAGATTGGTCGGATTTAATTAATTGAAGAATGAAAACAGCTTATAAGAAATAAAAATCATAGAAAGTCATTTTTGTAATAAAAAAAATCAATGAAAAAACTCTTAGGAGATCGACTTTTATGAAACCGAAATATGATTTTTTGATTGTAGGCGCGGGTCTATATGGAGCCGTATTTGCCCACGAAGTAAAAAAAGCCGGAAAATCATGTCTCATAATTGATAAACGCGGCCATATTGCTGGCAATATTTATACGGAGAAAGTGGAAGATATACAGGTGCATAAATATGGGGCCCATATTTTCCATACAAGCAATAAAAAAATCTGGGATTATGTTAACCGGTTTACCGAATTCAACAGATATATCAATAGTCCAATCGCTAATTATCATGGTGAAATTTATAATCTGCCGTTTAACATGAACACGTTTAACAAGATGTGGGGCGTTGTAACACCAGATGAAGCAAAGGAAAAAATCCGACAGCAATGCAAAGACCACTTTGTGGAAGATCCGCAAAACTTGGAAGAACAAGCTATTAATCTCGTTGGACCGGATATTTATGAAAAACTCATTCGCGGATACACCGAAAAGCAGTGGGGGCGTCCATGCACAGAACTTCCTGCCTTTATCATTCGCAGGATACCGGTAAGGTTTACATATGACAATAATTACTTTTACGATACCTATCAGGGAATACCAACTGACGGGTATACGGCTATGGTTGAGCGAATGATAGAAGGAATTGAGGTAAAGCTCCATACAGATTATTTGGAGGATAAAAACTATTGGAACAGTGTTACAGAAAAAGTAGTTTATAGCGGACCTATTGATGCTTATTTTGATTATAAATACGGTGTTTTGGGATACAGAAGCTTGCGGTTTGAAACTGAGGTGTTGGAAATGCCTGACTACCAAGGAAATGCGGTCGTTAATTATACAGACCGAGAAACTCCTTTCACACGTATTATTGAACATAAGCACTTTGAATTTGGAACACAGCCTAAAACCATCATAAGCAAGGAATATGGTATGAAATGGCAAATAGGAGATGAACCTTATTATCCGATCAATGACCGTAAGAACAGTGGATTGTATCAAAAATATAAAGCGTTAACCGAATCAGAAAACAATGTCATCTTCGGCGGCCGTTTAGGTGAATACAAATATTACGATATGGACAAAGTTGTCGGGGTTGCTTTGAGAAAAGTAAGAGAAGTCTTAGGCTAATGTTTCCAGACCGCTCTTTTTGTTAAAGAAGAAGGAATATGTATTCAGTTCCGCTATTGTCGAATGGTGAAAAAAACAAAGCCTGCAACAGATAAATCATAACATCTTAAACTTAATCAAGGAAACGATTGGCTTTGTGAATAAGGAAGGAAAAAAGATGAAAAAATTAATCGGAATTGATTTAGGCGGCACTACCGTAAAATTTGCTATTCTCACGGCAGAAGGGGGGATTCAACAAAAGTGGAGCATGGAAACAGATGTTCAAAATAAAGGGGAGAATATTATTCCCGAGATTATTCATTCCATTAATCACCGGTTAAATTTATACGGTCTGTCGGCTGATGATTTTTTAGGTATCGGTATGGGTTCACCTGGAGCCGTCGATATCGAAAAAGGAACTGTTAGTGGGGCATTTAATTTAGGCTGGAAAACGCTGCAGCCAGTTAAAGAAAAGGTTGAAGCTGGAACCGGAATTCCTTTCTGCATCGATAATGATGCGAATGTCGCCGCATTAGGAGAGCGTTGGAAGGGGGCGGGTGAAGGTTGTGCCAATTTAGTCTTTATTACGCTTGGCACAGGTGTTGGCGGAGGTGTGATTGTTGAAGGCCACTTAATTCATGGAAAAGGGGCTGCAGGAGAAATAGGCCATATGATTGTGGATCATGATGGTTATCCATGTACATGCGGCAATCGCGGTTGTTTGGAAACCGTAGCTAGTGGAACAGGTGTGGTTCGATTAGCGCGGGATTTATCAGAAGAATTTGCTGGTGAATCAAAGCTGAAATGGTTAATTGATGACGGTCAGGAAGTAACGGCTAAGATTGTTTTTGACCAAGCAAAACAAGATGACAAATTAGCACTCATGGCAGTAAATAAATTTTATTTTTACTTAGGATTTGCTTGCGGGAACATCGGGAACTTGTTGAATCCTGATGCAATTGTGATTGGAGGCGGCGTATCCGCTGTAGGAGAAACCCTTCTAAAGGGAATAGAGGAATACTTCCATGAATTTTCCTATCCACATGTCCGAACCAGTACAAAAATTAAACTAGCGCAGTTAGGAAATGATGCAGGAGTCATAGGGGCAGCCTCGTTAGTCAAAACTCGGAAGACTAAGAAAACAATAGCAGGCAAAGCTAAATAACAATGCGGTTACCCTCATTGTTATTTATTTTATGATTCAGAGCTGCAATTGCTGTTGTTTAAAAATCCCCAAAATAAAACGTCAGTTTCGCGAAAAAAACTTTGACGAGATTTTTGGAAATGTTGAAAGAAGGAGCACCTTGCGGGAGAATTCGAATTGGTTTTAAAGGTTTTATTCATGAAACTAGTTTATAGTTGATTTAGTGGGTTAAAATTGCTAATATGAATTTGAATATAGACGATTTATAATCTTCCGCGGCGTGATGCATTTCAAAATGAAAAGCGCGCCAGATGTATTTCTCCTTTAAGAAATGCATAAAATAAAAAAGACCCGACTGCGCCAACAGTCGAGTCGCGTGTACAAAGCGGCCCAACAAGGGCTTGGCTCAGTCATTTTAAAATAGACTTTCCCTATGAACTTTACCAGGGCTCAAGGGAAGTCTATTTTTCTTTCTTCGACAACACGGCAATTAACATGCCAAAAGCAATCATTAGCGAGATTGTTTCGTATGTTGTCATAAGCATCACCCCCTTTCATAGGGGATGAGCCAGCTTCCCTTGAGTGAGCCCAAACTTTGTACAAAGAATATTTTACCATAACTCTTTCAAACACTGAGGCTGTTTTTTGTTAGAATGATGAGGTGGGATAGAGGAGTATTGAAGAAAAAAATTAAACGCAAAAACGGCAGAAAATCCGTTGAATATCAACGTTTTCCTGCCGTTTCGATTCGGTATGATTCCGACTGGGCTCGAACCAGCGACCTCTACCCTGTCAAGGTAGCGCTCTCCCAGCTGAGCTACGGAATCATGGTATGTAACACTGGGTATTTGTCTTACTGACAAGTTCTATTATATGTGGGTTTAATCAATTCGTCAACTGTTTTTTTGATTTTTTTGTTCATCCTTTTAAAAAGCTTAAAATCGTAAGCAAACGGCTGGAACTTTTTCAGCCAGCCGGATTTCCGTAAATGATAATGAAAATAACAAGATACAGCAAGCACCAGAGGGGGAGACGATGTTCATCTTTCCAAATGATTGACACGCTTATCATCCTCTGTTTGGCTATTTTTTTGTTATCAAACTGGTTTGCGAAATCAATGATCAAAAGCGGTTTTCATTCATTTTCATGTTCCTTGTGACGTTGCCAAGTCTATAAATATGTTTTGCGGTTTTGCTTTCTAAGAAAACAGGGCATCCATTCGCGAAAGCAGACGTTTCCTAAATCGGGTCGAAGCAACAGGTCTAAAAAGAATTTTTTTCCTTTTTATCGTTCGTATGATATCTTTATACATAGAGTCTGGAAAACATACAATTTCCGAGGGGATCAATTGTGAGTTTTGGAAGTTGACAAGAAGGTGTCAGCTTTGATGATTGGATGAAAAACAATGCGGAAAAGGATGGATTAAACATGGCAGACAGCCCGTCTACGGTCAAAGGGTTAATTTTTCAAACGCATATCTACAGGTTAAAGGAATTAATGGCAAAAATGCTGGATGGAACAATTTCAAAAGAAGAGCGCCGGGAATTGGTGAGACTTCATGAAGATTGCACCGACATGATGGCCCATCTGTTTGCAGATACAAATTATTCGCTTGAGGGGAAAGAATTGATTCCGGAAGATCAAGCCAGAAAAATAAACGCGCTTTTAAAAAAGCTGTATGACAAGAATGTAAAAGGGTTGTTAGATGAGTAAAAAGAGTCGAAGCCAAGCTCTAAAGATGGTTTTATTTTTGAAAAGAGGGCATAGAGATGAAATCTGAAAAAGAAAAAATGCTGCAAGGAAAGCTTTATCATGCAGCTGATCCAATTCTGGTCAAAGATAGGCAGAACGCCCGCAGAATTACGAACCAGTTCAATCAGCATGCAGAACTGGATGAACATAGAAAGGCGGAGCTGATCAAAGAGCTGTTCGGGTCAACAGGAAGCACGATTCACATCGAACCGTCATTCCGCTGTGATTACGGCTATAACATCCATGTCGGTGAACATTTCTTTGCCAACTTTGACTGTGTATTTCTCGATGTTTGTGAAATCAGAATCGGTGATCACTGTTTAATGGGGCCTGGTGTTCACATCTATACAGCCATGCATCCGCTTGACCCGACTGAAAGAATGAGCGGTGCGGAGTCGGGAAGTCCGGTAGTCATCGGCCATCGCGTATGGATCGGCGGCAGGGCCGTGATCAATCCGGGTGTTACAATCGGTGACAATGCCGTTATTGCTTCCGGTGCGGTCGTGACAAAGGATGTGCCGAATGATGCTGTTGTTGGCGGGAATCCGGCAAGAATCATCAAGAAGATTGACGTTTCATAAGGTTTACGGTCAAAACACCGATGAACTCTTCATTGGTGTTTTATGTGATCGGCTTCACTTGTTACAGAGGCAGCAAATCAAACGAAATGATCAGGAGGATCCATCATGACTCAATATTTCGTTAAAAAAGGCATACAATCAAGTTTTGAAAGCGATTCAATTCCTGAATTGCTTTATATCAGCAAAGTTGACGGCACCCACACAAAAATGCCCCGAACGATGCATATGCATCATGATTTGATGGAAATCATTTATATAAAAGAGGGAAGCGGCAGCCACATCATTGGCGACCGGCATTATCATACAAAAAAAGGTGATATTTTAATATATAACAAAGGTGTCCTTCACGATGAGTTTGCCGTTCCGGATACGAATATGAGCACTTTTTGCTGCGGAATCACAAATGTGAAGCTTCCCGGGCTGCCGAGAAATCATCTGATCCCAAAAGACCATTCATATGTGCTGCATAGCAGGGAATATGCTGCACATATAGAATCATTGCTGGAGATGATGTACTGGCAAATTTCCGAGGAAAAGTCCGGGGCCGAGGAAATTTGCAGCTACCTGCTTCGTACGCTGATCACACTCATTATGCAAATTCCCCAGGAAAATGAAGGTTTATTAAAAACAGAAGATTCGCAATTGGCAAACGCCATCAAAACTTACATTGATGAGCATTACCTCGAAGACATTACACTGCGTCTCCTTTCTGAACAATTTCATGTCAGTTCTTATTATCTGGTTCATGTATTCAAAAATTCGACCGGTTTTTCTCCTATTCAATATATGATCCGGCGCCGAATCGGAGAGGCGCAGTCACTGCTGATCAACACAAGTGATCATATCACAAAAATTGCCGGGATGGTCGGTTATGATAATGCCAGTTATTTTGCGACCCTTTTTTCTAAAATCGTCGGGGTTTCTCCAAAAAAATACCGTCAGCTATGGAGAAAAAAAGAAAGCTAGTCTATTTTTTCTTCAAAACAAGATAGTGAAAGTTTTATGGAATGAAAAAGAAAAAACGGCTGAAATTCAACAAGATTATGAAAGCGCTTTATCACCTCTGAAACTATAATAAAGCATATAGGTGTTGGAGGTGATGAAGCTGTTTTACTTAGCAGGAGCTCCTTGCTGCTGGGGTGTTGATGATCCAACGAACCCCTATAACCCTCCATGGGAAAAAGTGCTGCAGGAAGCATCACAAGCGGGATACGATGGAATCGAATTAGGGCCGTACGGATATATACCGATGGATATCGGGAGAGTGCAGAGAGTGCTTGCCAAACATCATTTGACGATCATCGCGGGTACGATCTTTGACGATCTCGTGTCAGAGTCTAATCTGGAAAAGTTATTGGATCAGGCTGATGAGATCTGTTCCTTTATCACCCAACTGCCCAAACCCCGCTTGAAAGGGAAACGATATTCGCCGCCTTTTTTGGTATTGATTGACTGGGGGCATCGTGAAAGGGATTACCAAGCCGGGCACCCGGATCGGGGGAAAAGGCTGTCCGCACAGGATTGGGACAATATGATGAAACATATTCGGGCCCTTTCAGAACGAGCGTGGAACAAGTATGGTGTAAGACCGGTCATCCATCCGCACGCCGGCGGCTATATCGAATTTGCCGATGAGATCAAGAAGCTGATGGACGACATTCCTTATGAAACAGCAGGACTTTGCCTTGATACGGGACACTTATATTATTCAAAAATGGACCCCGTAAACTGGCTCGGGAAGTTCTTCGACCGATTGGATTACATCCATTTTAAAGACATTGACATCGATGTTTATCAAGAAGTGATGAGGGAGCGCATTCGGTTTTTTGATGCCTGTGCCAAAGGTGTCATGTGCCCGATCGGACAGGGGGTCATTGACTATAAATCGATTTATCGATTATTAAAAGAGTTCGATTACCACGGGTATATCACCATTGAACAGGAGCGCGACCCGAGAAACGCGGATGCGAGTCTGTGCGATGTCAAACAAAGCGTTGACTATTTAAAACGCGCCGGATTCTAGATTTGTTTTAAAAAAGGGGAAATCAAACGATGATAAATGGGGAAAAAAATCTTGAAAAACCGATACGCTGGGCGATGGTCGGCGGCGGACGCGGAAGCCAAATCGGCTACATTCACCGCTCGGCCGCCCTGCGCGATCATCATTTTCAATTGGTTGCCGGATCATTTGACATTGATCCGGACCGGGGGAGAGACTTCGGTGTGAATTTGCACGTTGATCCGAAGCGGTGCTATCCAAATGATCAAACCATGTTTCATGAAGAAGGGAAGCGTGAAGACGGCATTCAAGCTGTGTCCATTGCAACACCCAACAGCACCCATTATGAAATCACAAAAGCGGCTTTAAATGCCGGATTACATGTCATCTGTGAAAAGCCTCTTTGCTTTACGACGCAAGAAGCTATGGAACTGGAAAAACTGGCGAAGGAAAAAGAACGAGTCGTCGGCATTACATATGGCTATTCAGGACACCAGATGATTGAACAGGCGCGCCGAATGATTGAAAATGGCGATTTAGGCGATATTCGCATTGTCAACATGCAATTTGCCCACGGATTCCATTCCGCTCCTGTAGAAAACGATAACGCCAGTACGAAATGGCGGGTGGATCCGAAAGTGGCCGGCCCCAGCTATGTGCTGGGAGATTTAGGTACGCATCCGTTGTTTTTGTCTGAGGTGATGCTTCCAAACTTTAAAATTAAAAAACTGATGTGTTCCCGCCAAAGCTTTGTGAAGAGCCGCTCACCGCTGGAGGACAATGCTTTTACAATCATGGAATATGAAAACGGCGCCATGGCGATGATCTGGTGTTCTTGTGTGAATGCTGGAAGCATGCACGGACAAAAAATTCGCGTCATCGGTTCTAAAGCAAGCATCGAATGGTGGGATGAACATCCTAACCAGCTGAGGTATGAAGTGCAGGGGAGACCGGCGATGACTTTAGACCGGGGGATGGATTACCTGTACTCAGAGGCGCTTCGAGACGACCGGATAGCAGCAGGTCATTCAGAGGGATTGTTTGAATCGTGGTCCAATCTGTATGCCCGCTTTGCAAAGGCCATGGAGAAAGCGGACCGCGGAGAAGCTTTCAACGATGTTTGGTACCCGGGAATTGAGGCGGGAGTTGAAGGCGTTCGCTGGGTGGAGAACTGTGTGCGGTCAGCAGACCAGGGGGCAGCCTGGGTTGACTATCAATAAATGCTTTTTCCGAACCTGGAGAGCAGGATCCCTATTGAACCCGATGAAGCCATCGGGTTCAATTTTCGTTAATCTTTAACTTTTAATGGATTATCCTCTAAAGATAAACGCCATCATGAAGGTGTCGACAATCATGATCGAAAACAGGAGACAAAAATAAACGAGCGAATATTGAAACATGCTTTTGGACCACTTGATATCGTTCTCTGCTTTGAACCCCTGGCAGCTTTTATAAATCCAGATAAAGCCGAGGATTAGAGCGGATATAAAATAGAGCGGGCTCAGGCGGTCAAGGCCGACGTAGAAATACAATAAAAGCGTGACAGGCACAAGCAGAATGATGTATCTGATCATGCTCACTTTTGTCATATGGTTGCCTTTGACGACCGGAAGAAGCGGCACTCCCGCTGCTCGGTATTCTTCCTTGCGGGTAATGCCGATCGCCCAAAAGTGCGGAGGCTGCCATAAAAACATAATGGCATATAAAATAAGCGCCGTCATGTCAACATGTCCCACAGCGGCGCAATATCCCATTAAAGGCAGTGCCGCTCCGGGAAAACTGCCGACAAATGTGCTCCATACCGATGACCTTTTAAACCAGACCGTATAGATCACCGCGTACAAAATAAAGGCGGCGAATCCGAGAAGAGCGGTCAATACATTGAGCGTACATAACAATGTGAGTCCTGCGACTCCCAGCAGGGTGCCGTATGCCAGGATCGAGCGCGGGGACAATCTGCCGGCTGCAGATGCACGACTTTTCGTGCGCTCCATTTTGGCATCGATATGCCTGTCAAAGTAATTGTTATACACGGTCCCGGCCGCCATGACAAGCGCCGTTCCCGCCATCGCCGAAAGCATGGCCATAAAAAACGCGCCTCCGGCTAACGCTTTTTCTGAACTGATACATGCGATCCAAAATCCGCCGAATGCGGCGATAGAATTGGAAATGATGATTCCGGGTTTGACCAGGCTGATATAGTTTTTCAGTGAAATCATGCCGTCCTCCTGTTTTTCAAATCGTGCTTGAGAAAACGTTGCCAATCAAGTCTTTCTATACCCAACAGTTCGACATCAATCATCATTTCCCTGCTGAATCTTTAGTGATCTGAGAGCAATGAAGAAGCAGCCAGCCATTGGGGCAAACTGCTTCAATACATCCTCCTATTCCATATGTGTTCTTTTATTGAGCGCATTGATAAAAATCTTCACATTTTTCTTATCCTGCATGATGGGAGAGTATATATATGAAAGCGTTCTGTTAAAGGTTTGGTTTTTCAGCTTGATCACCGAAAGATTTCCGTGCTGCACGTCTCTTTCAATGACGCTTTGCGACAAGAGGGAAAGCCCGATGCCCGTCATCAGCGTTTCTTTGATTCCTTGATTGCTGCTGATCGTCAGAAACGACTTCACTTTTAAGCCGTTTGAACGGATCACATGGTTCAGGTATTCGCGCGTGCCAGAACCGACTTCCCGCGTCACCCATGTCTGGTTTTGGAGATCGGCCATTGTCACTTCTTCTTTACCGGCAAGGGGGTGGCTGCTTGACGCAGCGATGAACAGTTCATCCTGCATAAAGGCGTTTACAGACAGCTCTTTGTCGTTTGTCTGTCCCTCGATTAAACCGATGTCCACTTTGTACATACGGACGGATTGCACGACTTCTTCCGTGTTGCCGATGACCGCCTTAAGCTCGAGCTCGGGATATTCTTTTTGCAGATCAAAAAGAAGCGACGGCAGAATATACTCTCCGATTGTGAAGCTTGCGCCGATCTTCAGCTCGCCTTTAACGGAATTGTGGTGGTCAAGGATATCCTGTCTCGTTTGTTCATAAATCGTAATCATTTGTTTGGCGCGGTCGTATAAAATTTCACCTGTCGGGGTGATCTTCAAATATTTCGGCGACCGTTCAAATAATTTTGTCTGGAATTCTTTCTCCAGGTTTTTGATGTGCATGCTGACGCTCGGTTGTGACATGAGGAGAATCTCGGCCGTTTTCGTAAAGTTTTTCACTTCTGCCAGAGTGACAAATGTTTTGAGCGCGTCATAATACAAAATCATCCCCGCCTTATTATTAAAAATATTAATAGCTGTAATAATTAATATATATTTTACTAATGTTGAGTATTCCAGTAAACTTTAAATTAGAATCTTTTTTAGCGAATGTACAGTTTTCCAGCTGGATCATGACACGCGGCAAAGAGGGAGCGGGGAGTGAGCGCTTACAATTCTTTTGAAATCAAAAAACGGCAAATGCAGTTGAATTGCGTCACGAAAACCGATTTGATTTATCGGAATAGTCGATATATGATAAGGATAATCCTTTTTCCGCTTTAGAAATCAGTCATCATTTTAATCCTTAGTGAGGTGGATATCGTTGCAACTTCAGGTATTAAACAGTCCTTTTAACCAGGAGCAGGCAGAGCTCCTTAACCGCCTTCTGCCAACTTTGACAGCATCGCAAAAAGCTTGGCTGAGCGGATATTTGGCGGCTACTCAGACAAACGATGCAGCGGCGGCGCTGGAAACACTTCCGGCTGAAGCCCCGGCCCCAAGTACGGCGCAGCCCGTTTCAAAAGAAGTGACCATTCTGTACGGATCACAGACAGGCAATGCCCAGGGGGTTGCGGAAAATGCGGGCAAATCGCTTGAAGGACGAGGTTTTCAAGTCACTGTCTCCTCCATGAGCGACTTTAAGCCAAATCAATTGAAAAAACTGAAAAATCTGTTGATTGTCGTCAGTACACACGGGGAAGGCGAGCCGCCTGACAACGCGCTGTCATTCCATGAATTTCTTCATGGGAGACGGGCTCCGAAGCTTGATGATCTCCGCTTTTCCGTATTGGCGCTTGGAGACAGCTCATATGAGTTTTTCTGCCAGACCGGCAAGGAATTTGATCAGCGGCTGGCTGAGCTCGGCGGAACGAGAATTTCTCCGCGCGTCGATTGTGATGTTGATTTTGATGAAGCTGCAGCTCAATGGCTCGAAGGCGTTTTTAACGGCTTAAGCGAAGCGCAGGGCCAGGCCGAAAGCGCCGCACCGGTCCAGACAGCGCCTGCACCGCAGGCGGGAGAAACGGTTTATTCAAGAAAACATCCGTTTCGAGCTGAGGTTCTGGAAAATCTGAATTTAAACGGCCGCGGCTCGAATAAAGAGACGCGCCATCTCGAATTATCGCTTGAAGGCTCAGGCCTCACATATGAACCTGGCGATGCGCTCGGCATCTTTCCTGAAAATGACCCTGAGCTTGTTGACATGCTGCTCAGCGAACTGAATTGGGATCCGAATGAAACGGTCACGGTTGACAAACAGGGGGAAAGCCTGCCGCTCAAAGAAGCGTTGACTTCATCCTTTGAGATTACAGTATTAACGAAGAAATTTATTCAGCAGGCGGCTGAACTTTTAGGACATGAAAAACTGCGCGAGCTGGCCGCAGCGGAACATGCAGACAAATTAAAAGCGTATATCGATGGCCGCGATCTGCTTGATTTTGTCCGCGATTTCGGTCCGATCGGCGCGCCTCCGCAGGAATTTGTTTCGATTTTGCGGAAAATGCCGCCGCGCCTTTATTCGATCGCATCTAGCTTAGCGGCGAATCCGGATGAAGTGCATCTGACAATCGGCGCGGTCCGCTACAATACGCACGGCAGAGACCGAAAAGGGGTCTGCTCGATTTTATGTGCAGAGCGCCTGCAGCCTGGCGATACACTGCCGATTTTTATTCAGCCAAACAAAAACTTTAAGCTGCCTGAGAATCCGGAGACACCGATCATCATGGTTGGCCCTGGTACAGGTGTCGCACCGTTCCGCTCGTTTATGCAGGAGCGCGAAGAGACCGGAACAGCAGGAAAATCGTGGATGTTCTTCGGCGACCAGCATTTCGTCACCGATTTCCTCTATCAGACAGAATGGCAAAAGTGGCTGAAAGACGGAGTGCTGACGAAAATGGATGTCGCATTCTCGCGCGATACCGACGAAAAAGTATATGTACAGCACCGGATGCTTGAGCACAGCAAGGAATTGTTTGAATGGCTTCAAGAAGGAGCGGCATTCTACATTTGCGGCGATAAAAACAACATGGCAAAAGACGTGCACAGCGCACTTCTCGACATTATCGAAAAAGAAGGCGGTATGAGCCGCGAAGAGGCGGAAGCTTACCTTGCCGAGATGAAAAAGCAAAAACGTTATCAGCGCGATGTATACTGATTTTGATTGAAAGGGGTTTTTTCAACATGGGGAACGAAATATTAAAGGCACCGGAAGGCCCTCCAAGCGATGTAGAGCGCATTAAGGAAGAAAGCAACTATTTGCGCGGCACCCTGAAGGAATCAATGCTTGAGCCGATCAGCTCCGGAATTTCCGATGACGACAACCGTCTGATGAAACACCACGGCAGCTATTTGCAGGATGACCGTGACCTCCGCAATGAGAGGCAAAAGCAAAAGCTTGAGCCTGCCTATCAGTTCATGCTGCGCGTGCGGATGCCGGGCGGTGTAGCGACACCTGAGCAATGGCTGGTCATGGATGAGCTTGCCAATCAGTACGGCAACGGAACATTGAAGCTGACGACAAGGGAAACCTTCCAAATGCACGGCATTTTAAAATGGAATATGAAAAAAACGATCCAGAAGATTAATTCGGTTCTGCTGGATACGATTGCAGCATGCGGGGACGTCAACCGTAATGTGATGTGCGCTTCAAATCCGTATCAATCCGAGATCCATGCCGAAGTGTATGAATGGTCGAAAAAATTGAGCGATGATTTGCTGCCGCGCACACGGGCGTACCATGAAATTTGGCTTGATGAAGAAAAAGTCGCCGGAACGCCTGAGACAGAAGTCGAGCCAATGTACGGACCGCTATATCTGCCGCGGAAATTCAAAATCGGAATCGCCGTTCCGCCGTCAAATGATATCGATGTCTTTTCACAGGATCTCGGCTTTATCGCGATTGTTGAAGACGGCAAATTGATCGGCTTCAACGTGGCGATCGGCGGCGGCATGGGCATGACCCATGGAGACAAGGCGACATATCCGCAGCTTGCTAAAGTGATCGGTTTCTGCAAGCCTGAACAATTGTATGATGTCGCCGAAAAAACGATAACGATCCAGCGCGACTACGGAAACCGCTCCGTCCGCAAAAACGCCCGCTTCAAGTACACCGTTGACCGCCTCGGGTTGGATACGGTCAAAAACGAGCTGGAAAACCGCCTCGGCTGGAGCCTTGGAGAAGCAAAGCCGTATCAATTCGATCATAACGGCGACCGCTACGGCTGGGTGAAAGGTGTCAAAGGAAAGTGGCACTTTACCATGTTTATCGAAGGCGGCCGTGTCACCGATTATGAAGATTACAAGCTGATGACCGGCTTGCGGGAGATCGCCAAAATCCATACAGGCGATATCCGTCTGACCGCCAATCAAAACTTGATCATTGCCAACGTATCAAGCCAAAAGAAGAAAAAGATCAACGAATTGATCGAACAATACGGTTTGACCGACGGCAAGCATTATACAGCACTGAGACGCAGTTCCATCGCGTGTGTCGCACTGCCGACGTGCGGACTGGCGATGGCTGAAGCGGAACGCTACTTGCCGACATTGATCGATAAGATCGATGAGATCATCGAAGAAAACGGACTGCAAAATGAAGAGATCACGATCCGCATGACAGGCTGCCCGAACGGCTGTGCCCGCCATGCCCTCGGTGAGATCGGGTTTATCGGAAAAGCTCCGGGCAAGTACAACATGTATCTCGGCGCCGCTTTTGACGGCAGCCGTCTGAGCAAGATGTACCGCGAAAACATCGGAGAAGAAGACATTTTAAAAGAACTGCGCACGATTCTTCCGCGCTATGCAAAAGAGCGCGAGGAAGGGGAGCATTTCGGAGATTTCGTCATCCGCGCCGGCATTATTAAAGAAACGACCGACGGCACGAATTTTCATGATTGAATCCTTTCAAAATCGCCTTAGCATGCTAAGGCGATTTTGTTTTTGCAAAGCAGCCGACTTCGCTCAGGACTTGCGTGAACTGCTGCGCCGCCGGTGTCAGCTCGGCAAATGCATGGGCAATGATGCCGATATCGCGGCTGATTCGAGGGGTAATGTCTTTTACGGCCAGGTCATGGGATACAGAAGAAAGCGTAAAGTTTGATATAATCCCTATTCCCAGATTGTTTTTGACCATTTTCATTAATGTATCGGCGTGTTGTACCGTTAAATTCTCTTTTACGTCAAGCCCGTGCTGTTGAAATGTTTTCGACAGGGCGATCTCATGGCCGCCTTTACAAAAAATGATGTCATGCTCGTATTTTTTTAAGTCAATATATTGTTCTTTTGTTAATTTCGCATATGCTTCAGGAATGACGGCTACCATATAATCGCTCAACAGCAATTGATGTTCAAACGGTTCAAACGGAGATGCCGCAATTCCGAAATCCACCGATCGATCCCCCACCCATTCTTTTATTTGCGCAGATGTTCCTTCAACTAATTCAATATCAATCAGCGGATATTTTGATCTGAACAAAGCGATGGCCTCAGGCAAAATATTGGTTGACACGGCAGGGAACGAACCGATTTTGACTTTGCCGCTTAACAGCTTTTGTTTCTGATCGGCGGTTTGATAGATTTTACTTTCAATCCCGATCATTTGTCTTGCCAGCACCAAAATGTCCTTTCCCGTTTCAGTCAGCATTAAGCCATTCTGTTTATCTCTCATAAATAATTTCAAATGAAGTGAATCTTCCAGGTTTTTAACCGCTTTGCTTACGGCAGGCTGAGAAATAAACAATTCTCTCGAAGCTTCGGTAAAATTCATCTTCTCTGCGACCTTCACAAATATGTGAAGATGATTCATGTTCATAACCAATAGGTTATACCTCCGATAATTAAAATGTATTTCAGTTATATAAAAAGATAGCATATGATGAAAGCGAGCACCAGTACATCGTAAGGAAGGAGGCTGAATGATTTGTTCAAGGTCATCTTGGGAATCATCTCAGTAACATTGATTTGGGGCTATACGTGGGTAACGATGAAAATCGCAATCCATGATATTCCCCCCGTTTTGTTTTCGGCGCTGCGTTTACTCATCGGTGCGGTTCCGTTGTTTATCATTCTCGTTATCAAAGGGAAAAAGCGAGCGATCGGAAAAGAGAATCTCAAAAACTATTTTGTCATGGGCCTCTTGATGGGTTTAGGGTATATGGGGGTGCTGACATATGGCATGCAGTTTGTCGATTCCGGCAAAACGTCAGTTCTCGTGTATACGATGCCAATCTTTGTAACGGTCATCAGTCATTTTAGATTAACCGAGAAAATCAACGTTTATAAAATGATTGGTTTAATATCCGGTTTTATCGGACTTTTATTTATTTTTGGCACAGAGATTCTTCATTTCGAAAAAAACGTCATATTCGGGGAGCTGTGCGTTCTCATAGCTGCACTCAGCTGGGCTGTTGCCAATGTTTTCAGCAAACTGAGATTTCACAATACGGATATGATTCATATGAATGCCTGGCAGCTGCTCATCGGGACGGTCTTCCTGTTGATTTTCTCTTTCATTCTGGAGCCGACTCACTCGCTTCACTGGTCAAATGCAGCCGTCTTATCTTTATTATTTAACGGGTTGTTTTCCACGGCCTTTACATTTGTTATCTGGTTTTGGGTTCTCAACCAAATCGAAGCGTCAAAAGCATCGATGGCGCTCATGTTTGTTCCTGTTTTAGGCCTTTTCTTCGGCTGGCTGCAATTGCGCGAACCGATCACATACAACATCATGGCCGGCGCTTTTTTGATCTGTATCGGGATTTTCATGAATACTTACAGATTTAAAAGATCATAGAGGGTGTTCATATATGGTAATATCAAGTGGGAGGGAAGGGAAAATGAACATTGAACATATCGCAATCTGGACGAGGAATTTAGAAGAAATGAAAGCATTCTACACGGAATTTTTTCACGGAACGGCAAGCGACAAATACATCAATCCAAAAAAGCAGTTTGAATCGTATTTCATCCGCTTTCAATCGGGCACGCGTCTGGAACTGATGAGGCGTCCGGACTTGGCCGAGGGGGAAGAGACGGCTTCTGGCTATGCCCATATGGCATTCTCTTTGGGATCGCGCGAAAAGGTTGACGAGATGACGGAACGTTTTGCAGAAAGCGGGTTTCAGGTTGTCGGGAAGCCGCGCGTCACCGGTGACGGATATTATGAAAGCGTCATTAAAGATCCGGATGGAAATTTTGTTGAATTGACAGTGTAACAGACCGGAAAAAGCCAATGTCTGGATTTTAGACATTGGCTTTTTTTCTAAATGGCAGCATCAAACTGATCGACTTTCCACTTGTTATGTTCTTTGACGAATGTAATCTTTCTTTTTGCCGTCACTGAACCGTCAAGCGCGGGCACGGCAAACTCATATGTGCGGACATTGGCTTTTTTGGAAACGAGCTTGATTTTAGATTTCTCCCATCCTAAAAGGTTGCTTCCATCGCCGACAGGGACGGCCATTTTTCCTTTATAAGAGATGATGTTGTATTTTTCAAAGCCTTTGGCAATCGCGTCTTTTGTAAAGATCTGTGTCAAGTAGTCCGTTAATTTTGCCTTTGTGCTGAATTCGCTGCACATGTACGTATAAGGAATGCCGCGGTATTCAAATATTTTTGTTTCACAGGTTGAGTTTTGAGCCTCAGGGTTATGACCGCTCATCGCATTCCAAAAATGCTCCCGGGCCTCGAGCGCCATCGTCAATACCTCTTGATTTGTTAACTCTCCTGATGTTTGTTTTTTCGCTGCAATCGTTGTACCGACGGGCAAGATTAATAAAGCAGCCAATAAACAAAGCAAAAACTTTTTCATTGTTCTTCTCTCCTTCAACGTTTCTCTTATGTTACAAATGTTACAATAATTACAGATAGATTACAAGTAGTTTGCGAGAAAATTTTTCCTTCGCCTTAAAGAACACGCCATTCAGAGGGAGAAATCTTACGAAATAGAAGCTTCTTTAGTATCTTTCCCTTTTTTGACGATAAAAAAACATCATCCTTTAGGCTGAAACCGGGCGGGGAGCAGAAGAGATGTAGAGGGTGTAATAAACCGAATTTTACAAAAAATAAAACTATTTCAGTAAACAAACTGTAATCAAATTCATATCAATCTGTCATGGGGATGACATTTTGCTATGTTACGATTTTCCCTGTTAGTTTCAAAAGAGCTAACAAGGGAGGATTTAAACTTATGAAGAAGACAATCATGTCCTTGGCTGCAGCCGCAGCGGTGTCTGTGACTGCATTCGGAGCAAATGCCTCGGCAAAAGAAATCGAAGTTGAAAAAGGGGACACGCTCTGGGGGATATCTCAAGAGAACGGGATGAACCTCAAGGACTTAAAAAAATGGAATCAGCTTTCAACAGACCTCATTGTTCCAGGTCAAAAGCTGAACATTACTTCTCAAGAAGTAAAATCTGATCAGAAACAGTACACTGTCAAATCCGGTGATACACTCTCACGCATTGCTCAAGCTTTTGGTGTTGCTGTAAATGATCTGCGTGAGTGGAACAATATCAAATCAGATTTGATTTTTGCCGGTGATACGATTGCCATAAACGGAAAAAGCACCGCTCTTCAAACACCGGTGAAGCAAGAAGCTGCAGAACAGCAGCCTGAGCAGACGAATAAAGAACTGACTGTTACGGCGACAGCCTATACGGCAAACGACGGCGGGATCTCGGGCATCACCAAAACGGGAGTCGACTTGAATGCCAACCAGGATGCGAAAGTGATTGCGGTCGATCCGGACGTCATTCCGCTTGGTACCAAAGTATATGTAGAAGGATATGGCGAAGCGACGGCTGAAGATACCGGAGGCGCCATTAACGGAAATAAGATAGATGTATTTATTCCAAATAAACAAGACGCAATGAAATGGGGCGTCAAAACCGTTAAGGTTCAAATTTTAGATTAATAAAAAAGACGCAGAGAGGCAGACACGCCTTCTGCGTCTTTTTATTTTTGAGGAGAAGCAAAAAGTTGTCGCATTTTGATGTGTCATACGTTTGCCAACTATTGGTGAAAAGGTATTAAACTAAAAAAATGGAGGCGGAACAGTTGAAAAAAAACAACACATCTTATTTGGGATTTCACAAATCCAAAAACCTTGAAACGGACAAAAAAATTTCTGTAAATTCTGATTTGATTGAACGTGAAAATGACCCTGTACTTGACGATGAAGGCTCGACAAATGAAAGATTGAATGAACGGCTTAAAATCTATGAAAACACATTTGACAGCCTGATTGAACGGAATGTTATGGATTTTGGAGCAAAAGGAGACGGAGTAACTGATGATACTCAGGCTTTTCATGATGCTATGGGAGAAGGCGGCTTTAAAGTAGTCATTCCCGCCGGAGTCTTCAGAACCTCCGGATTGCATGTCCCATCTGATACGATGCTGCTCGGCTCAGGGAAGAAAAAAACGATCATTAAATTGTTGGACGACACACCGGTCGAAAACTCGGTGTTGACCAACAGCGATTGGACAAACGGTAATGAAAATATTTATATCGGCCACTTAACACTTGATTGGAACAAGGATACAAGACCGGCGGGATGGAAAATCCCAAAAGGTCCGACCTCAAGCTGCTTGCTTTTTGCCAATGTAGATTATTCTTTTGTAGAGCATGTGTTTGCTAAAAACGGCGGACTTCACGGCTTTGATTCAACAAGTCCGAATTACAACCGGCACGGCGAACAGGATGATCCGACATACTACCAGCCCAATGGATGCAATTTTGTCACATTTTCTCACTGCGAAGCAACGGGGGCAGGAGATGATAATTTTACATGTCATTTTGGGCGGCACACGACATTCAGCCACTGCCTATCTTATCATCCTATGGGATTGAATGACGGATCTTCAAATACGAACTGCTTTGAAATTGACGACGGTTCTCAAGATGTAATGATCGATAATTGTATTGCTGTCGGAGGAGTTCGCGGTTTTGAAATAAAAGCCCATGATTATGCACCGGCGGCTAAGCGTGTACAATTAGTTAACTGTCGTGCTTCTGAAAATGCAATTAGTTATGCGATCAGGCATATAGGACATCATAAAGCAGATGAGCCTCAGTCTGCCTCAGCTCATGACATACAGCTTGTAAATTGTATTGCCTACAATCCAAGACCTAATGACCTTTATAAAGGTGCTGGGCCAAATGCTTTGCAAATTTCCGGATATGATGGAGTCAGTGTTGTAAATTTCCATGCGATTTGTGATGATAGCAGCATTAACTATGGTGATAATCCGGTTGTCAGCGTGTTCTATAAAGGGCGTTTAATCAGCTTGAAAAACATTACGATTAGAGGATTTAAAACAGCAGTCAACGATTTGTATATTGTCGGAGGAGATAATTCTGTCGGCAAAGTAATGGTCGATGGCGTAACTTTAATTGATTCTGCTAAATATGGTGTAGCTTTTGGAAGCGGGATGTACGAGTCAGTTGTTTCGAATGTATGGGGGCAGCGATCTCCGAAAAACAATGCCGGAACAATAGGAATTTATTCTGTAGATCCCGACTTGAACGTGTCAAATTGTGATTTTTCTGGCTATGAAACAGATTTTAAAATTGGTGGAGTCGTCACCCCGTATTTTCTATTTAAACATAAGGGCAGCGGGATTATCGGTTCAAGAGAGTCCCATGCGACCGGCAATAATAATTTTGTGGCAGGTTCAGTCCGAGGAAGAGCTGATGGAGCTGCACAATCGACTGTCCTTTCTTCATACAATACGATAAATCCAAACTCTGATTCTGTTGCTATGGGTTGGGCTTCCGGCAATTCTCCTTCCACATCGAACAGAAAGATTGAATTACATGCTAGAAACGGCACAATTAAAGCGTCAGGAAGCATTACCGGTTCCCAAACCTTCACGGATTACGGAGAGTATTTCGAAAGCCTGACGGGCAAAAGGATTCCGACTGGCACACTTGTCGCACTTGAGGGAGATAAGATCAGACCTGCTGAAAAAGGCGATCATCTGCTGGGCGCTATCTCAGAAACCGCTGGCGTTATCCTTGGTGAAGCAAGTTTTCATTGGTCAGGTCGCTACCTCAAAAATGAGTTTGGCGGATATGTATATGAATTGCAAAAAGGCCCTGACGGCGAAATGGTTATGGTTCCAAAAGAAAACCCTGATTACCGTCCTGAAAAAGAATATAAATCTAGAAAGGATCGAGAAGAATGGAATGTGGTCGGACTTGTCGGACAGGTGTATGTAAGATGTGACGAAACGGTGAAGGCGGGTGATTTTATCGAGGCACATGGTGGTATTGCAACAAAAGCGGAAAAATCAAGTCAACGGTGGCAAGTTATGAAAGTAACGTCTGAATATGATGTTCACAGAGGCTTTGGAATTGCCCTCGCATTTATTCGATAAACTAACAACCTAGCCTAAGCTAGGTTGTTTATTTTAGCTGTTTTGAGAGTATTCATTCTTGGCTTTTAAAAGAAATGAAATAATGAGAGCAGTAAAGGCAAAACCGATGGCGACGAAATAAACCGTATGAACGCCTGACGTCATTCCCTGCATTTGCAGTTCCTGTTTGTTTGTGATGGAGGACTGCTCCATGTAACGGTTTGAAACAGTTGTCAGGATCGTTGTATACAAAGCCGGTCCAATTGCGCCTGATACTTGGTTGACCGTGTTCATGATCGCCGAACCGTGCGGATATAAAGGTTTCGGGACCTGGTTTAAGCCAAGCGTCATGATCGGTGCCATCGTCAGGCCGACGCCGAGTGTAAACCCTGCGTAAAGCATCATTCCCGCTGCCATCGAGGTATCGCTTGAAATGTTCGTAAACAGCCAAAGCACGGCCATCACAATGATTAAGCCTGTGAATAAAAGCGGCTTAAATCCGAGCTGATCGAACAGGCGTCCTGCCACAAGAGAGGTCATGGCCAGTACCAAGCCTCCCGGCAGCATCAAAAGCCCTGTATCCATCGGGGAGAGCTGGAGCGCCATTTGAAAGTACAGCGGCAAAATCAGCATCATGGAAAATTGCAGCATCATGACGATCCACATCAGGACGACTGCCGCGGAAAAGATTTTGGAGCGGAAAGGCCTCATGTCAAGCATCGGCACTTTCATGTTCAGCTGGCGGCGGACAAACAGCAGTAAACCGATGATGCCGGCCGCAAGTCCGATGATCACCTTCGGGCTGCTCCAGCCCGCTTCTTCTCCGGCGTTGCTGAAGCCAAAAACGATCCCTCCAAATCCGACGGTCGATAAGATGATCGACAATATGTCAATATTCGGATAGGTGAGTTCGGTGACGTTTTTTAATTTGAAAACGGCAAAGACGATCATGAAAAGCGCGACAGGGAGCATCATGAAAAAGACGATGCGCCATGAATAATGCTCGACAATATAGCCGGAAATCACCGGACCGATCGCCGGGGCAAATAAAATGACAAGGGTCAGCATCCCCGTGACCGTTCCGCGTTTTTTTGGGGGAACCAATGTCAAAATGACAGTCATCACCAAGGGCAGAATCAGTCCGGTTCCGGAGCCCTGGATGATCCGCCCTGCGAGGACGAGGGGAAAAACGGGAGCCGCCCCCGCCAAAAAAGTCCCTGCTGTAAATAAGACCATGGCGGAAATGAAGAGCTGCCGTGTCGTAAACCGCTGCATTAAAAACGCAGTCACCGGTACGGCGATTCCGATCATGAGCATATATCCGGTAGACAGCCATTGAGCCGTATTTGCAGATATGCGGAAGTCGTCGATGATCTTCGGCAATGCCACATTCATGACCGTTTCATTAATCAAAGCAAGGAAGTTGCCGACGATTAAGATTGCGATGATCATGATGGATCCTTTTTTTGTATGTTCCATTTGATTTCCCACCTTTGATTATTGTTGAAGCATATATGGAATTTGTTGAGCAGCCGCGCTCAGCGGCCGGCCGTTTTTTTTCGTCACGGAGAGTACATAAGCGCCTTCTATCATCGCCTGAATCGCAATGCTCAAACAAGCCGCTTTTTCTTTGGGAAAGCCTGATTGTGTCAGTTTTTCCTGATAGACAAGCTGCCAATCTTGATAAACTTGATCACACGTTTTCCGCAGCGTCTCGCTGAAAGACCACGTTTCTGAAGCGACTGAGACAATCGGGATATCATCGTTTTCTTCCATCATGTGCGCTTTTACGCCGTCAGCCATCGTTTGCATGTATGTTTGAAACGCTTTTACAGGGTCCGCTTCCCGGCTGAGAGTTGATGATATATAGGTTTTGATCCGTTCACCCGTTAATTTGATGGCTTCGGCGGCAAGCTCTTCTTTGCCTCCGGGGAAGTAGTAATAAATCGATCCTCTTGGGGCTCCGCTTTCTGCCGTTATCTGGGCCAGTCCAGTCGCATGGTAGCCCTGTTTGCGGAACAGCCTGGAAGCCGTGCGCAGGATTTTGTCGCGGCTTTTTGTTTGCTCCGTCATTTTATCATTTCCTTTGTATTTATACTGATCGGTCAACATCATGTATTGTAACGAAAAAAAAGGCCCTTCATAAAGGCCTTTTTTCGAAATGGTGTCAAAGGACTATTTTAACGATGATACCACCGATCCATTTGACACACACCATCATAGAATCGGAAATCATGGATAAACCATAAAATGAATCCGATCTCCGCTCCCATGTTCTCATTTTTCGAAAACGCTGCAAATCTTTTTCCTGCTCAGTCATCAGATATGCTCCTTTCTTTATTTTCATCAAAGGCCAGCTGGATCACAAATAAAAACAAGCAGGCGATGATTTCAACATCGATCGGGATATTGATCCCGTCCATCATTTCATCGGCTAAATGGATCGCCAGCCAAGTGAAGAAGCAATCAATTGTAAAAGTGACGGCTTTACGTCTGATCAAAAGGCTTAAAAATCTTTCGGGAATTTCAAAGACGACGCCGAGGACAAAGCTCAGGAGAATAAACCAAAGCAGTGAGGCCGGTGATTCATAGGTTACACCGAAAATGGCGAAAAAACCGGCGGTCCCGAAAAAATAAGATCCGAATAAGAGTGCGAAGACAAAGAGGATCAAAAGAAAGATTAAGGTGACTGCGACCATGTTTCCTAGTGTTTTTTTCATTAAGCATTCATTCCTAATCATGCGGTATACATCTGATCATATCAAAAAAATATCCAATTGTAATTTACAAACTTAGTGACTGCGGGTAAACTACTTGAAAAACAGACATTCCGGGGAGAACGATGAAACACAGATTGACAGACCAATACGCCAGTTTTACAGAGCTGTCGAAAAATAAACAGAAGGGGATCGATTATACGGTCTTTTCAAGGGTATCAGAAAGCGGTCTGCTTGTGATGGCTCCGCACGGAGGGGGGATTGAGCCGGGGATCAGTGAAATCGTCCGCTGTTTGGCCGCGGATTTTTCCGTTTATCTGCTTGAGGGGCTGAAAAGATCCGGCAACAAAGAGCTTCACGTTACAAGCGCCCATTTTGATGACCCGCTTGCCGTGCAAATGGCCGAGAGACACCATTATATTTTGGCTTTGCACGGCTATGAAGAACCCTCTCTTTGCCGGACGCTGGTCGGCGGGACTGATCACAAACGGGCCCGTATTTTTGCCGAAGCATTACACAACCACGGGTTTTCCGCTGAACTCCTGGCGGCAGACGCCCATCTGTCGGGGACGAATCCTGCGAGCATCAACAATCGGTGCAAAACAGGTTTAAGCGTGCAATTAGAAATCAGCACAGCCCAGCGAAAGGCGATGTTCGGGCGTTTCAGTTTAAAGGGAAGGGAAGCGTCTAAGAACGAGGTGTTTTTCCGTTATATAGCAGCGATAAAAGAGGGGATTGAAAAAGTGTATCGATGATCCGCAAGCCGGCATTTCTGCCGGCTTTCTCCGTCACTTTTTCAGCATATATGCTGTCTGCCTTTCAGCCGCAAGCAGCTTTTCAGCGCTTTTTCGGGCGGCGTATGGGCGCCTGGTTTCCCGTTTATAGCGTGTCAATTCATCTTCTTGATCCCGTCCTTCAGCATGCTCTCCTGCGATTTGCAGGCTGTCCGTCCACGCTTTGTGGAACTCGATTCCGGTCTGGCGTTTTTCAAATAGTTCGATTCGTTTGGCGGCAAATTCGTCTGTTACATTGAACAGGTCGGCAACCATTTTCACGGCATTGCAGCGCAGTTCGGGAAAATCCAATTTCAAGAGCATGAAAGTAGGCACGCAAAAATGATACATAAATTGATTGGCTTGAAATTCTTGAAGCTCCCTGAACATTTTGTTCATGTTTAATTGATTTCCCGCATGCTTTAAAACGTGGCACAGCTCGTGTGCGAAGTCCTCCCACTGCTTTTGTCTTGAGAGCTTGCTGTTAAGAATGATGCTGTACATTCCGTCATGCTTGATCATCATGCTGTCCATATTTTCATAGTGAATCCAAATATTAAGCCCCGCTGCGACTCTGTTCATATCGATGTGCTGCGGTTCGAAAAAACCAAACTTTAGATACATATTTTTGACGTATTCTTCAAGATGGGTTAAATAAAATTCCAATGCGAGACACCCCTTCGAACGAATGTTCTGTTTTGAGCGGGAAAGAAAAGCCCGGCTAAGGGGCTTTAATACACATGCAGATTATACTATATATCATGAGAAACCGCCTGAGCAAATCTTTCCCTTTTGATGCAGGTCTTATTCATTAAATCGGCGCTCATCAGGGAATGTTTAATAAAAATACCTTATTTATCCGTTTGTTTGTCTTCAGGCTGCCGTTTTTTTTCTTTTTCCTTCAAATATTGAATGAACTCAATCGCCTGCTGTCTGCTTTCAGGGGAAAATTCCCGCATGTCCCGATAGGCAATTTGAAGATCGGGGTCATCAAGGCTGTCTTGAAGCGGCTCCTTTTTTTCCGCACCTGTCAGCAAATAATCGATTGTCACTTTATAGTAATCGGCCAGTTTTTTCAATGTTTCGTAGTCTGGCTCGCTTCTTCCGTTTTCATAATGGGAATAGCGCGCTCGTGATACGCCAATCTGTTTCGCAACTTCTTCCTGTGTCCGTTTTCCTCTTAAGGTTTTCAGTCTGCCGCCCAGCATAGAATGACCTCGCTTCCTTCACTTCGTCATTATAATACCCATTATAGATACAAAATGTATCGAATGAAATAAATGATAAAAAAAGTATCAAAAAAGTATTGATGATAATAAATGTATCAATTATAATCATAGACATACAGATACGAATTGTATCAAAACAGCGGGGTGAAAACATTTGCGAAAACGTTTAATGGAAGAACGCTTAAGGCGGAGATGGACTCGGAAGCAAGTGGCCGAACGATTGGGAATATCTGAGGTCTATGTTCGCAAAATCGAAAATGGGGCACGAAATCCGGGCAGAGAAACGATGCTGAAGTTTGAAAAACTCTATGCTGTTTCGGATCGTGAGCTTTTTCCCGATCTTTTTCAGGTTATTCTTGATACGAAATGTATCTAATGAACACATGAGGAAAGAAGGCGATGTGATGAATCTCGAACATCCTATGATTACACAAATCCGGGCCTATGGTTATCCGCGGGAGGCTGTCGTTCGGCAGCCGATATGGAAGGCGAAAGCAGGGGCCGTAGAAGGGGGATACAGCATGGAGGCGATTGCCATTCCATACAGCAATAACCGGTTTGACCAATGGAGACTTGGAGAAGCCGGCGGATCGATCTCATTTACAAAGGACGGAACGCCGGTGTTTCAATTTGAAACGAAAGACCAATATGAGCGATATGTGATGCTCAAGCGAGAGAGTGCCTCTACAGCGGAAAGAGGCGGCCGATGACTGAAAAAAGTTACCCGTTCCCGATTTATTCAGGCATTTTAAACCGGAAGCATTACGACAAAATCGGCAGCGCCATCTGGCTGTTTTTATGGTGCATCAGTTCAACGACGAAAGAAATTGAAAAAGAAGACATCACATGGGGAATTGTGCTCGGAAATAAGCCGCTGAAAGCGTCGGAGCTCGCCGCCGTATTCGGTGTGAATGAAAAAACGATCAGAAGGTGGCTTTCCCAGCTCGAACAGAGCGGTTACATTGCTGTGACGCGGGCTCCTTACGGTTTGATTCTGTCTGTCAGACATTCGAAAAAATGGCTGGCCCGAAATGTCCGTTCACAGTCTGCGGAACGGACAAATGAGTCTAGTGATACCGGCAAACCTGTCCGATCTAATCAAGATGTTATACAGATGAAAACAAAACAAAAGCAAATTCAGGCGGTTGCTGAACGTTTCGCAGCTCTCAGGTCTTTGCAGGAAGGAAGGGATGTCCGGCCTGCACAGAGGGATTATGAAGCCATCGCCCGGATTGTCGCCCGCGGTGTCTCATTGCCGCAAACAATCAAATGGCTTGAACAATGCTTTCTCGAGTATGAAGAACGGAGAAAAAGCAAACAGGAAACGATCAAAGTCTTCAGCTACTGTGAAAAATATATCCTGGATCGACTGCAAGAGTCAGGCGCCGGGACAAGGTCAAGGAGGGAAAATAATGGGCAGACGCACGATCGACGATGTCATGAAAGAACTGAGAAAAAAAAGCCGTTCATTACAGGCGGCCAAACCGGACGAATTCGCCGGCAAACGGTTTGACTGCCCCATGTGCAAAGACGAACTCGGGTTTATCGAGCGGCGCGGAGATACGGAAGTATGGGTGGCATGCCCCTGCAGAGAACGGCGCAGGGCGCAAAGGCTTTTAAAGTCCAGTGAGATTACCGAAGCATTTAAAACCCTCAGTTTTGAACATTTTAAGACCGAAGGCAAGCATCCGTCTGTACAAGACGCTTATGATTGTGCCCTTGAATATGGACAAGCTTATCCGGAGATTCGAACAAGCCGGAGAAACAGCATCGCGCTTTTAGGACGTCCGGGATCGGGAAAAACCCATTTGCTTACGGCGGCAGCCAATCATCTGATGCAGAAGCTTTATGTGCCGGTCCTTTATTTCCCTTTTGTCGAAGGATTCAACGATTTAAAACGGGACTTTGCATTGCTTGAGGATAAGCTAAACAGGATGAAGCGAGTTGAAGTTCTGTTTCTCGATGATTTGTTCAAGCCTGCCGGCGGTAAGCCCAGGGCAACGGAATGGCAGATTGAACAAACCTATGCGGTCGTCAATTACAGATATTTGAACCATAAGCCGATTTTGCTTTCAAGCGAGCTTGATATAGAAGAAATCATCGCGATTGATGAAGCGCTCGGTACAAGGCTTGTAGAAATGTGCCGGGACTTTCTCGTCATCCTGAAAGGGAACGCTTTCGACATCAATCATAGACTGGAGGGAATGCTTTAATGTGCCGACTATGTGAAGGAAGAAAAACAGTGCACAGGCAGATCGGCTCCGCTACAATGTTCGCCGCCTGTCCGAACTGCCGGGACAAACGCGGCGATCTGACGGAGACGATCAACAAGCTTGAAGCATTGATGCTCAAAATGAAAGCAAGGGTGAAACAGAGTGCTTAAATGTTTATATAAGCTGATTGTCATTTTTCTGACAGCAGCGAAAAAAGAGGCGCAAATTGAAAAATGGCTTCAGGAAGACGGAAGGTGAAAAAAGTGAAACAAGAAGCTCAAGTTTACAGTCCGCCGCCATGGCGCATCGTCAGAACGAGCTCGGATTTATACATTTATTCAGCATACAGTCAGCAGGAGAAACAGCGCTTCCCGTATTCAAACGGGAGGCTCATCGCCCAAATCGCAGATTACACCGCATTTTCTCAACAAAAAAATGCTCATTTAATCGCCGCGGCACCAGAGCTGTTGACTGCATCAAAACTGGCTCTTGCCTATTTGCGGAGCAAAGGTCCGGCCGCCCCCGAGTCGATCGAGGGTAAGCTGATCCATGTTTTAAATAAAGTCATTTCAAAAGCGGAAACACAACATGAGGAGGAATCAGAATGAAACACCCGACACAAATCCGTTCCTTAGAGGAGACATCTCTCGCAAGCCGCATCACAAAGGGGAAGGTGACGGTGATCGTCCTTGACGGAGTCAAAGGAACGGCATGGCAGACTGAAGCCCCGGAGCACGGAAAAACGGTTGTGGAAACGCGAAAAGGAGACCTGGCCAGGGTCGATTTTGAAATCGGATATAAACTTTAGCAGATTCGAAAATGGAAGATGTCCAAGACGGAAAGCCTGCGGACACTGATCAGAATGCACTGGTTGCAGCTGATTGGTGTCCTTTTTTATTTGGAAAAACGGAGGGAACCGAACATGGAAGATTTACTTTTTCAATATAAAAGAACATTGAAGGCGACAAAAAAATTGTATCAGCCATTACAAGATGAACATGAATTGACGGCTGAACAGCTGAAAGATAAGAAGCTGATCAGAAACATGATCACGGATTTGGAGTATGTGATCGCCTGGCTTGAGAACGGCAGAGAGCCTGGGATCAGACGGGCCATTGACAGGCGGGATTCTTATAAACGAATGCTGATCAAGGACCCGCAAATCATCGATACTTTTTCAGAACGGATGACATTCCAGCCGGCTCAGGAGCTTTCACCGTTTGACAAAGCCCGGATTGAAGCGGCTCTTTCCGTTCTGACGGCAAGGGAAAAGGAAATCTTCATCTTACATAAAGTAGAGCGATTTTCCTATGAGCGGATTGCCGCGATGCTCGGCATCAAAAAGTCAACCGTGCAAACCAATGTGAAACGGGCGCAAACAAAAATGGCAAAGCGAATTGAACAACCGCTGGATGATTTGGCATAAAAACATTCACACTTGTCATACGTTTGCCACCTATAAGTGAAAGAAGGAAACAAACGTTCGCACGAATGAAAGATCAAATATAACAGGCTACAAAAGAAAGGCGGTGAAGACCTGCGATGCCAAGGCCAAGAGACCCGAAAAGAGACGAGGCATTCGAGCTTTTTAAAAAATATGAAGGAAACATTGCAAATCGGGCGATCGCTGATGAGCTTGGGGTTTCAAACCAAAAGATCAGCACCTGGAAAAGCCGCGACCGCTGGAAGGAAGCGTTAAACAGCGGACAGAAACGCAAGGGAAAAGATGCCGGCCTGATTCACAGTGAAGGGCTGAATGAGCGCCAGCGGCTGTTTTGCATTTACTATGTCAAAAGCTTCAACGCCACTCAAGCCGCCGTTAAAGCGGGATACTCGCCTGCGAGCGCTCATGTGACAGGCTGCCGTCTTCTTAAAAACGAAAAGGTTGCCGAAGAAATCAGGCGCATCAAAAAAGACATGGTGGGCGAGATTTTCGTCGAGGCGATGGATGTCCTTCACGTCTATGTAAAAATCGCGTTTGCAGATATAACGGATTATGTAACATTCGGCAAGAAAGAAGTGCAGGCTGTCGGAAAAGCAGGGCCGATCTTTGATGAAGAAAACAATCCCGTCATGAAAGAGGTCAGCTTTGTCGATGTCAAACACTCCGATTTCATCGACGGTTCAGTGGTCACAGAAGCGAAGCTCGGAAAAGAGGGAATCAAGATCAAGCTGGCCGACAAGATGAAGGCGCTGGACAAGCTGTCTCAATACTTTGACCTGTTCCCGGATTCGTTTAAACGGAAAATCGAAAAAGAAAAGCTGAAGCTTGCCAAACAAAAAGCGGAAAAAGACGCTGAAGACGGTACGGTTGAAGTGCTGATCACCCGAAAAGGTGATTCGGTTTGATCAGGAAGGAAATCAATCCCCATTTTGAAGATTATGTATTCAACTGGGAGCAGACCTTTCAGTTCCTTGTCGGCGGCTACGGTTCATCAAAAAGCTATCACACCGCATTAAAAATCATGTTAAAGCTCTTGCAGGAAAAGCGAACCGCGTTGGTTGTGCGAGAGGTGTTTGAAACACACCGCGATTCCACCTTTTCATTATGTTCAACGATTATTGAGGAGCTGGGGGCGCAAAAAGCGGTACAAGCGGTTTCTTCACCGATGCACATCAGGTTTGCCAATGGGAGCCGGATCATTTTTAAAGGCATGGACAATCCGTCTAAATTGAAATCGATCAATAATATATCGCTGATCTGGATTGAGGAATGTTCGGAAGTGAAGTATGAAGGCTTTAAAGAACTGATCGGCCGGCTGCGCCACCCTTTTTTGAAGCTCCATATGATCTTGACGACAAACCCTGTCAGCAAAGGCAGCTGGACGTACAGACACTTTTTTAAAGATGAGCTGAAGAAACGGTTTATTTTGGACGACGAAGCCTTATATAAAAAGCGGATTGTCACCGTGGGTGATACGTATTACCACCATTCCACGGCAGAGGACAATTTGTTTCTGCCGAAAAGCTACATCAGGCAGCTTGACGATATGAAGGAATATGATCCGGATCTTTACCGGATTGCCCGGAAAGGCCGCTTTGGAGTGAACGGCACAAGGGTTTTGCCGCAGTTTGAAGTGATGAAGCATGAAACGGTCATGAAACAAATCGACCGCATTTCAAATCCTTTAAAGCGAACCGGAATGGACTTTGGGTTTGAAGAATCCTACAATGCCGTCATTCGTGCGGTGATCGATCCCGAGCAAAAATACCTTTATATTTACTGGGAGTATTACAAAAACAAGCTGACAGACGATATGACGGCGAAGGACCTTGATGAGCTCCGCGGCACACAGGAGCTCATTAAAGCCGATCCGGCCGAGCCGAAAAGCATCCAGTATTTCAGGCAAAACGGTTTTAATATGATAGGCGCCCGCAAATTCCAGGGGTCCCGCCTCCAATATACGAAAAAAATCAAACGGTTTAAAAAAATCTTTTGCTCCGACCGCTGCATCCATACGATCTATGAATTACAGCCCCTGACCTATGCCGCGGATAAAGACGGACACCTGAAAGAGGACCGGTTCACGATTGACCCGCACACTCTTTCCGCTTTATGGTACGCGCTCGATGACTATGAAGTCACAGATTTAAAAGCGGAACCGGATGTGAAACAACGTCCGAACAGGAAAAGGAGGTAACACATGACTTCTCAACAAATGGTAAGAGCAAAGGTCATGAAATCCCAGTATCGGGGACCTGTGACAAAACAAATTTATGAAGATCAATTTTCGGAGATTTACGGCGATGACATTCTCGCGCCTCCATACAATCTCAAGGAGCTGAAAATGATCGCCGAATATTCTTCCATTCTCCAGCAATGTATTGATGCCTATAAGACAAATATTGCCGGATTCGGGCTTTCAGCCGAATACGCATTTGATTTTAACGGAGCGGATGTAACACCTGAGCAAAAAGCAGCGGCTGAAGCTGATTGGAGCAAGCTTGAGGAATTTTGCCGCCATCTTCATTTCGATGAATCGGCTGAAACGGTGTTGGGCTATATGATAGAAGACCGGGAAAAAACGGGGAACGGCTTTTTGGAAGTGTTAAGGAACGGCGCGGGGCAGCCGGCGGGAATTGAGTATCTTGATGTGAAAAACATGCGCGTCTGCGGATTGACAGAGCCGGTCGAGATCGAGTTTGCCTATTTAGAAAACGGAACCGTGAAAAAAATGAAAAGGCAGAAAAAATTCCGCAAATATGTTCAGATGATCGACGGAAGAAAGGTGTACTTCAAAGAGTACGGCGACCCGCGCATCATGGATATGACAACAGGCGAATTTAACCGGAAGACGCCTGTTGAAGAAAGGGCGAATGAAGCGGTTCATTTTAAAATCGGCAGCGGTGTTTACGGTGTTCCCCGATGGATCGGAAATATCGTCAATCTCTACGGCGCGAGGAAGGCGGAAGAACTGAACTACATGTATTTCAGACAGGGGCGGCATGTGCCGGCTGTGATCACGGTCGAAAACGGCATGCTTTCAGAGACTTCCTACAGAGAGCTGCAGGAATATATGAATGATTTGGAAGGTGTCGAAAATGCGCATAAGTTTCTTTTGATCGAAGCGGAAGGCATTTCTCAAGAAAAAGATATCCACGGGACGCAAGATATTACCCCGGTGAAAGTGGAGATCAAATCGCTGGCTGAAATCTTGCAGGAAGATGCGCTGTTTCTTGAATATGACGAAAAAAGCCGCAATAAAATCCGTTCATCCTTCAGGCTTCCGCCGCTTTACACTGGAGACGCCCATGAATATAACAGGGCAACGGCTGATACAGCGCGCAAAATAACCGAGGAACAGGTTTTTGAGCCGGAGCGGAAAATCCTGATCGGCAAGCTGAATACGCTGTTTCTGCGCGACTTGCGGATTCATCATGCCCGGCTGCAGTTAAAAGGACCAGACTTTCGCGACCCGCTGGAGATCGCAAAAGTGCTTGGTCCTTTTATTCAGGCGGGAGCGGTTTCCGCGAACGATCTGCGGGATTTGGCGGGAAGGGTGCTCGGCAAAACGCTTGACGAATGGCCTGAAGAAGCTTACAACCGTCCGGCAGCCGGACAGGCCCAGACTCAGGGAGCTTCTGAAATCGCAAGCCTCCTGCCCGAATTAAAAGCGATGATCGAGTCGTTCAACAACAGCCCTGAAAGGAGGTGAACACTGCGTGCCGAGAGAGCTGAAAAATGCAAAAATCAATTTCGTCAGTTATGTCGACAAGGCAGCCAACCAAAAGAGATTCTTTTTAACCAAATCAAAGCAAACGCCGACCTTTCAAAAGGAAGTCAAGCTGATCGCAAAAGCGGAGGATGAAAAAAAGCTCGTCTACGGTGTGGTCTATGAACCGAATGTCATCGATGCCCACCAAGATTTCATGACGGCTGAGGAAATCCAAAAAGCGGCTCACGGTTTTCTGAAAGACGCCCGCAAGATTGACAAAGACCACAATTTTCAGGGCGGTGTCGGCGAAGTTGTCGAATCCTATATCGCTCCGGCCGATTTTGAAGTGAACGGCGAAACGATTGCCAAAGGCTCTTGGGTTCTGGTCACAAAAGCGTGTGATGAAGTCTGGGAGCAGATCAAAAAAGGAGAAATAACAGGCTACAGCATGGCCGGCACCGCTGAAACGCTTGACCATCAATCAGCACCCGGCGAAAAAAACGATGAGGCGGGCAGCTTCATTCAGATGTTTAAGCATATTTTCGCAGGAAATAAACAAAAAACGGGAGAGGGAGAAAAAGAAATGAAACGAGCAGAAGTCCAGGGAACGATCGAATCTGTCTTGGCCCCGCTTCTTAAGCGCCTTGACGCATTGGAAGAACAGACGGAAGCAAACGAAAATCAAGAGCAATCAGACATTGACAAACATGTGAAAGACATCGTCCAAAAAATGCTCGAACCCCTTATTGCACGCATTGAAGCACTGGAGAAGACGAGAGGCGCTTCAAAGCAGACGGCAGATGAAAAAGGCGAAGCAGAAGAAGTGAAAAAATCGATTTGGAGCGGACTGCTTTAATTAAGAGGAGGAAAACAATGAGAAACCAAGATATTATTCAGAAAGCTGAAATGTCGCTTGCATCGCTGAAAAGCGGAGGATTGATGAATCCGGCGCAGGCTTCCGCATTTATTCGCATGGTGCAAAATACGCCGACGATTTTCAATGAATCACGCGTCATCCAAATGGAGAGCGATTCACAGAAATTTGAAAAAATCGGATTCGGCCAGCGAATTTTAAGGGCAGCCGATGAAGGAAAAACACTGACTGATGATCAATTAACCGTTCCTGTGACAAGCACCGTGCAGCTGAACACGAAAGAAGTCATCGCAGAAGTCAATATTACGTATGACACGCTTGAAAACAACATCGAAAAAGACGGTCTTACAAATACGCTGATGCAAATGCTGGCCGAACGGGCCGCCGTCGATATCGAAGAACTGATTGTCAACGGTGATGTCACATCGTCCGATCCGTATCTCGCCCAGCTTGACGGCATCAGGAAGCAGTCCGTTTCCCACATCGTCGATGCCGGAGGCGAACAAATCAGCCGCCAGCTTTTTAAACAGGGGCTCAAAGCAGTACCTGCGAAATACATGCGCGTTCCCCAAGAATTCAGGTTCTATACATCGATCGGTCAGGAAGTGGAATGGAAGGACCGCGTCGCAGACCGGCAGACCAATCTCGGGGATGCGGCCGTTCAAGGCGGGCTGTCAACCGCATTCGGCGTGCCAGTAAAAGGGGTATCAAACATTCAGCCGTATACCTATGGGGAAGGGGATGCAGCAGGAGAAGCTTCGGACATCATTTTGACGCATCCGAAAAATATTATTCTCGGTTTCTCGCGGAATATCAGAATCGAAGTTGATAAAGACATTCGCGCCCGCAAATTTATCATCGTCCTGACTGCAAAACTGGACAGCAAATTCGAAGAAGAAGATGCCGTGGCAAAAATCATGAATGTGAAAGAGTAGCAGCAATGTATAGCGCAAGACTCGTAAAAGGCAAAACATATGATGTGAAAGGCATAAGGTTCAGCTTTCAAGAAGAACAGCCCATTTCCAGAGATCTTTACAGGTATTTAAAAGGAAACCCATGCTTTGAAGTGAAGGAAACGCGCCGGAGGATGGCGGGAAAGGATGAACGAAAATGCTGATCACACCTGATGATATCATCCAGTATTCCGTGTTTGAGGCTGTGAAAAAACGTTCTCCCGAGTTGCTGCGCCAGGATATTCTCGAAGCCGAAGCAGATGTCAGACAGATCACGGGCCACCTTTTCACTGATGTGACATATCAGCCGCTGCCGGACAAAGCAAGGCTCGCGTTGCTGAAGCTGGCGCAGTATCATGCGTTAAAAAACGGTGATGAGTCATTCATGAAGGGCTATCAATCCGAGAAGTTAGGAGACTATTCTTATACCCTCTCCGGCGGCGGGGGCATGGTGAAGCCGGATGTTTACAAACTTCTTGAAGAATATATTTCCGATTACGAATCCGCCCGCTTCAAGGTGCGTGCGATATGAGCTACCGGCATTTATTGAGCGACCGCTGTGATATCTATCACGTCAAAAAAGAACAGGCGCCGGAAACGAAATACGGCGTTCCGGCGGCGGACCTTCAGCCGCTTCGCACATACGGAGAAACCCCTGATCACGTCGATGTTCCCTGCTATTTTGCAGAAAAAAATCAGTCGCTTGTGCAAAAGGATCCGGAACAGGTCATTTATCATTCTTATTTGGTGCATTTTCCGCGGGATGCGGATGTCCGTCTGCATGATCAAGTCGTCTGGAACGGTACCGGCTACACACTGCAAAAACCGCGAAACATCAAAGATCATCATTGGGAAGTGCTCGCAGTAAGGGATGAAAAACTATGAAAATCACAGGCTTGAAACAGCTGTCAGAAGCGCTTGACGAAGCGGCAAGCGGAGGCTTTCAGAAACAGGCGGCCGCCTGGCTGGAACAGGCCGGACTCGATTTTTTAGAGCTCATCAGCCGGGAAATCATTCAGGCGGAATCTGTTGATACCGGCCGGCTGCTGCGCTCATTCCGGCGGGGAGCCGAGGAAAATATTTGGATAGTAGAAAGCGGCGGGCTGTCGCTTGAACTAGGCACTGAATTGGAGTATGCCTCATTTGTAAATGACGGCCATTGGACAGGAGCAAAGGACGGAATCAGGTGGATTCCCGGAAGGTGGCAGGGCGGCCGCTTTTTCTATGATCCCGGATCAACGGCCGGTATGGCCTTGAAACGCAAATGGGTGGAAGGGACAGGCTATTGGGAGCACGCGTTTTCGATATTTGCGCGTTTATTTGAAGAACGCCTGTCTGAAAGGCTGGAAACTTGGCTCGATTCCTTGTAAGGAGGTGATGATGTGAACGATGAAACGGGATCTGTCATGAATTTCTTTTATCAAACATTTCCTGCGGTATGCTATGAAAAAGAAGTTCCCGATCATTTTCAAATCCCGTCGCTTTATTTTCCGCCTCCTCGTGTCTTTGATGAAAATGATACAGTCTCAACGTTCAAGAAGGTGTTCACCTTGAATGTCAGACTGTTTCATCATGACTCACAAGCGGCCCTCGATCAAGCGGAACGGATCGCAGACGCCGTAAGAGAGGCACGTCATATGATCCCGCTGATTGATCAGTCGGGCGCCGGCACCGGGGAAAGCTTGAGAATCAACAGAATCGAGACAAGGATCGGGGATCGCGGGACGGCCTCCATTATTGTGCAATGGAACAGCCGCTACTGGTATAAAAGAGAGGCTCAGCCTTCACTTGAAACAATTGATGTGACAAACGGGGTGAAATAATTGACAGTCAGCAAAAAGACGAAATCAGCAGCAAAAAAGGCGCCACAGGAAGCGCTTTTTTACATTGAGGATCTGCGGGAGCACGCGAAAGAGCTTTTCGGTGTAAAGCCGGAAGTGCTTGACGGTGCTCTTTTTCATGTGAAAGAAAGACAGATTGCAAAAACCGAAGCAAGTCAGCTTATCCAAACATTTTTAGCCAAGGAGGTCATCAATTAATGAACGGCGGAACATTCACACCAGGCAAAGAAAAAGAGCGTGCCGGCATTTACTTTAATTTCAAAACGACAGCAGAGGAACGGGTCTCTCTCGGAAACCGCGGCACTGTGGCGCTTCCTCTTGTCACCAGCTGGGGAGAGCCGAAAACATTCGCAGCCATTTCAAGCATCGAGGATTTAAACAAAAAAGTGGGATTGAACATTGATGATCCGTCTCTTCTGTTATTCCGCGAAGCGAAGAAAAACGCGGAGACGGTCCTTTTATACCGATTAAATACAGGTGTTCCAGCCAAAGCTCAAATTGGCGAAACACTGACGGTCACTGCAAAATACGGCGGTGAAAAAGGGAATAACATATCCATCCGCATTTCCGAGAATGTTCTCGATCCAAAAAAATATGATGTGACGACGTTTGTCGGTACAGATGAAGCAGACCGCCAGACCGTTACGACAGGTGCAGAGCTCACGGCAAATGCTTATGTCATTTTTCAAGGTGAAGGCGCACTTGAGCTGACAGCCGGCACGGCGCTGTCCGGCGGTGAAAACGGTACAGCAAGCGTCGCGGATTACACGGCTTTTTTGGATGCTGCCGAAAAAGAATATTTTCATACGATCGCTTTGCCTGTCGCTGACAACGAGCAGCTGAAAGCGACATTTGCAGCTTTCATTAAGCGTCTGCGCGACAAACAAGGCCAAAAAGTTCAAGGTGTTGTCGCCAATTATGCCGCTGATCATGAAGGCATCATAAATGTGACAGGAGGCGTCGTCCTTGAAGACGGCACGGAAATCACTCCTGACAAAGCAACGGCATGGGTGGCCGGAGCCAGCGCGGGCGCGACTTTTAATCAGTCATTAACCTTTGTCGAATACGAAGGTGCTGTTGACGTTCTTGACCGCCTGGACGAAGACCAGGTGATTGAGCGCCTCAAAAAAGGCGAGTTCTTATTTACCTTTGACGCCCGCGATCAATCGGTCAGCGTCGAAAAAGACATCAACTCTTTAACAAGCTTTACGGAGGAAAAGAACAAGAAATTTTCGAAAAACAAAATCATCCGCGTCCTCGACGGGGTGAACAACGACTTGACCCGTGAATTGAAGACTTTAATCAAAGCCCGTAAAGCAAGCGGCAGCGACATTCCTGCTTCCGAGGACGGATTGCAGTATGTCAAAACATTGATCATCCAATACATGACGGCGCTTCAGGAAGCGGGCGGCATTTCCGGTTTTGATTCGGAAAACGACATTGCCATTGCACTGAACGAAGACCGCGACGGATTTTTAATCGATGCAGCCATTCAGCCGGTTGATGCAGCAGAAAAATTCTACTTTAATGTGGAGGTAAAATAATATGGCATTAAAAGCGCAAAACACGATTTCAGGAAAAGAAGGACGCCTTTTTCTTGACGGTGAGGAAATGGCGCACATTAAAACATTTGAGGCGAATGTTGAAAAAAATAAAGCGGAAGTCAACATCATGGGACGCCGGATGACCGGCCATAAAACAACAGGCGCAAATGGTACAGGAACGGCGACCTTCTATAAAGTAACGTCTCAATTCGTCACTTTAATGATGAACTATGTGAAAAAAGGCGATGATCCGTATTTTACTCTTCAAGCCGTCCTTGACGACCAGTCGTCAGGCCGCGGAACAGAACGCGTCACCTTGTATGACGTGAACTTCGACTCCGCCAAAATCGCCAGCCTTGATGTCGATTCAGAGGCGCTTGAAGAAGAAGTTCCGTTCACATTTGAAGATTTTGATGTGCCGGAAAAGCTGAAAGACACCTTTTAAATAAAAACAGGCTTAAAGGTGCTGGTCGCACCTAATGAAGCACGTTCGCCGGTCCTGCCATAGAAACAGATCGGCAGGAATATTTAACCAAGTGCTCTCGCTCATCCGAGGGCGCTTTTTATTGTGCAGAAATGAAAATTCAGGAGGAGCAATCAACCATGAGCGAAAAACAAGAAGAAAAAGTATACGATCTTTCCTTTTTTATGCCTGGCCAAACCGTTGAAGCCGAGGAAATAAAAGTGCCGATTTCAAAGCGGTTCGCTGATAAAAAGGGCAATGTCATTCCGTTTGTGTTCAAGCCGATTACAACAGAGCGAATCGATGAGCTGGAAAAAGAAAATACAACATATAAAAACATCAAAGGCAGAGGCCGTGTCAAAGACCTCGACACCCAGCGTTTTTATGCGAGAATTGCGATCGAATCCACCATCTATCCTGATTTCCGTTCAAAAGAATTAAGAGACGCATATCAAACAGCCGATCCTGTCGAAGTCGCCAAACGCGTTCTCTCCGTCGGCGGAGAATACGCAAACTGGCTCAATAAGGCGATTGAAATCAACGGCTTTGAAGACGATCTCGAAGACCTGGAAGAAGAAGCAAAAAACTGATCAAGGATGGGAATAAAGAAGCGGTGTATCTCTATTTTGCGATGCATGACCTTCATTATTCTCCATCCGAGCTTCTCGAGCTTTATGAGGCGCCAAAACCTTTTAAAGCTTTATTGTACGGCTTGATCAGCTACAAGCTTGACATCTTGGAAAAAGAAGCACGGAAAGGAGGTACATAATCCATGGCTAAACTGACTGCACGTTTTGAGCTGGAAGACCGGGTGTCGAAGAAGCTGCGGCGGATTCAAAAGGGTTTTAAGAATTTAGAGAAAAGACGAAAAATGCTCAGCCGTCCACTGACTGTTAAGGTCAGGGCTGACAAGGCCGCGAAAACATTGAACAAACTTCATCTTACATTAAAAGCAAATCTGAGCTCATGGCAGCTGAAGATATCGGCTGTTGACCTGGCAAGCAGCACCATTCAAAACATCTCGGATCAGCTCCAAAAGAACCTTCCCGAGAGGTTTCAATTCACGATCTCTGTTCATGACCAGGCGACAGCGGGCATTCGTAAAATTAAAAACATGCTTTCCGCTCTCGCATCTCATGAATATACGATCACCACAGCCGTCAATGACCGAGTGACCGGAGCCGTGCAAAAAATCACCGGTTACATGAAGGCGACATTGCAAAAAGGATTTACCGCAACCCTGTATGTGATCGATAAAGTAACAAAAACAGTCAGCCGGATCTCATCATTTATCAGCAGCCATTTTGCAAAGGAACATCAAGCGACCCTCACACTTAATGACCAGGCAACAGGCAAACTCCAAGCTCTTCGGAAAAAACTGAATGACATAGAGGCGAAGAAAACGATTGAAGTCAATGCAAAAGTGGAAAAGCCGGGCGGTGAATCCTCAGAGGGAAAAGAAGAAGCGATATGGACGGCAATCCTAAATGCAGGTAAAGATAAGTTTGTAAAATGGGTAGAGGGTCTTCCCGAAAAGATTATGGATAAGTCGTTTGATGCAGTGCTCGGAAAGTTCTTCAAGGGAGAAGATGGTGGCGGTGGCTGCTGCTGTGAAGGCGGCGGTTCTCTGATCAATGAACCGGCGACAAGCAGCAGGCCTGGAAGTGAAGAAAGCTCTCCTGCAGGAGGGAGAGGTTCCGGGAGAAATCCTTCTGGAAATGGTTCCGGAGGCAGATGGAAGAGAGGCCTTAAAGCATTGGGGAAGGGGGCAGGAAAACTTCTCCCTTATGCAGGGGTTGCATTATCTGCTACTGAATTAATGGACATGAACAGCGAAAATGCAGGTCAAAAAATCGGTTCTGCAGGCGGTGGAATTGGAGGCGGGCTAGCCGGTGCAGCTGCGGGAGCGGCACTCGGAACAGCCATTCTTCCAGTAGGCGGGACGGCAATTGGAGGCGCTATCGGCGGCATCGTCGGCAGCATGGGCGGCTCAAGTCTCGGTGAATATTTTGGGAAGATGTTAGACGACAACGGCGGCGTCATGAAGACATGGGATTCCATTGTAAAAAAATCAGAAAAAACATGGGGTAAAATTCAAAAAACATGGGAGAAGGTGTCTGACTGGTTCACAGATAATGTGTCAGATCCAATCTCTAAAGCTTTTGATGATGCCCTCACTTGGATCCAGGACACATGGTCAAGCATAACAACTTGGTTTCAGGACAACGTTTGGACTCCTTTGATCGAACCCGTCGTTGATTTTGCTATTAAGGTCTGGGAATGGTTTGTTCAAGCGTGGAATTGGATTCAAAATACTTGGAATACCGTATCAACATGGTTTAATGATAACGTTTGGATTCCCTTCTACAATATTGCAGTAAGAGTGATAAACAATGTCGTCGGTTTCTTTGCAGTTGCCTGGTCCGTCATCCAGTTGGTATGGGGGGTAGCCTCATCTTGGTTCATGGAGTATGTGTGGAACCCGATTCTTGGACCGGCGGTTCAAACGGCAATCAGCATCTGGAATTGGCTTGTTAAAGCATGGAACTGGATTTCTGAAACGTGGTCCACCGTTTCAACTTGGTTCGTCGAAAACGTTTGGGACCCAATTCTTGTTCCGGCCATACACACGGCAACCGCCATTTGGGACTGGCTTGTTAAAGCATGGAATTGGATTCAGGAAACATGGAACACCGTATCAACATGGTTTATTGAATATGTTTGGGATCCCATTTTAAAACCTGTCATCAAACTTGCAATGGATATCTGGAACAAGTTTGAAGAGGCTATAGAAAATATTAAAGAAACGTGGAAGGGAATAGATAAGTGGTTTCATAAGCTTTTAGATCCCGTTTTAGACCTCGCCAAAGAAATCGGTACGGCATTTAAAAATGCATTTGGTTGGGCTGGTGACCTCTGGAAAAAAGCACAAGATTTTGGAGGGTCTGTAAAAGATGGCTGGAACAATCTTATATATGGTGACAATGAAACAGCCTTTGAAAAAATCGGTAAAGAAAAGACTGGTTTCGAGCGGAAGAAGAAACCAGATACAAAGGCTACGGGCGGCTATATCACCAAACCAACCATCTCCTGGATCGGGGAAGCCGGAAACGAATTTGTCATTCCAACTCAAAACAACCGCGGGCGCGGAAAAATGTTGTTGGCACAGGCAGCAACTCAGCTTGGCATGCAGGTTGTCGATGATATTGGTTCGGCATCCGCTGATGCAGGAACTGTAACACCTATTTCAAGTGCGGCTTCTTATTCTGCCTCTGTCTCACCATCGATGAATACGGGCGGCGATGTTACGAATCAAGCATCGTCATTTGGTCAGCAATTCACAGATGGTTTTGATGAAGGATTAAATTCAAACGTTGTTTCTATGGCAGAATGGAAGCAGAAAAATATTCAGACGCCATTTAATAGTTTGAGTGCCTTATCTCCATCCTTCGGGAAAAATGTGGTGACTGGATATGCTACAGGGCAAAATGCGACTGCGACCGGTACGGATGGCTTCCTGCAGTCCAAAGTCAAAGCGCCATTTCAAAATACGGTTAATTCAGCATCTTCTTGGGGTGTGAATACTGTCAAAGGATTCGCGGCTGGCCAGAATTCTACGCCTACAGGTACAAACCAATTTGTCAGCACTCATATCAATAAGCCATTCCTTGATGCGAAACAGTCATCAACCGGCTGGGGAAATGGCATGATTGGCAACTTTATAACGGGTATGAATTCAAAGGGCAGTGAAGTGAAAGAAGCTGCCAAAGAGCTGGCCAAGAAAGTGGAACAAGCCTTCCGCGATGAATTGGATATTCATTCTCCATCCCGAGTCATGATGAGTCTCGGGCGTTTTGCGTCTGTCGGTATTGTGAAAGGGCTAAGCTCTGTCGATGTGAAGAGCTTCGCCGAAAAACAAGCCGGCTCTCTAGCTGCAGCATTCGCAGGGATGGGAGCAGTCGGCGGAAACGTAAAAGATTGGCTACTCAAAGCCCTTATGATTACAGGCACGCCGATGAGTTGGCTTGGTCCATTATCTCAAATGGCTATGCATGAATCAGGTGGAAACCCGCGGGCTGTTAACTTGTGGGATAGCAATGCCCAACGTGGCACGCCATCCAAAGGGTTAATGCAAACGATTGATCCAACCTTTAACGCCTATAAGATGAAAGGGTTAAATGATATCTGGAATCCGATTCATAATGCTGTGGCGGCCATTAATTACATTAAAGCTCGTTACGGTTCAGTTTTTAATACGCCGGGAATGAGCAGTAAGCGAAATGGCGGCGGCTACAGGGGTTATGCCAATGGCGGCCTCATCACAAACGAACAAATTGCCCGCGTCGGCGAAGGCGGAAAACGGGAATGGATCATTCCCGAAGAACGCGGCATTCGCGGCCGCTATCTGCTGCAAAAGGCTGCAGATGCGCTCGGAATGGAAGTCCATGATCCGGCTTCTGAACCGTCCGGCTCTATATCAAGCGGCCAAGCGGCAGCTGCGACAACAGGCCAAAGCCGTATAGAGCAGCCGCCTGCAAAAGGCGCCAAAGAGCTCAATATTTATATTACCGGTGATCATCACTACCACAATGAGCAGGATCATGAGACATTGATTGCCAAAATCAAGCGTGCCCTTGTCGACGAGCTTGAACGAGACATCCATATCGGAACGAAAGGAAGCGTAGCGTATGACTAAATCCGTGTACGAATTTTGGCTGACGCAAGGCAAGGAAAAGCTGCGCCTTCCCGTTCTGCCGGAGCAGCTTGAAATCAGCGATAATCTTGGAAACGAGTCGGTAAAGGTGGCGAAATTCGGCGAAATCACCTTTATTAATGAACCGGGTGCGAAAACGATTTCGTTTTCGTCGCATTTTCCGAAACAATATTCTTCACTTGCAGAATACAAAGGGTTTCCATCACCGGAGAATGCGATTCTTAAGATTGACAAATGGCTGAAAGCAAAAAAGCCGGTTCAATTTCTCGTGACCGGGACGAAGATCAATCTCACATGCAGCATTGAAAGCTTTTCCCATCATGAAGGGGAAAAGGACATCGGTGACCGCGATTTTGATATCACCTTAAAGGAATACAAAACAGCTTCGCCCCGAAAAATCAAACAAAAAAAGAAAACAAAAAAGAAACGGCCGTCAAAGGCGGCTCCGAAAGTTTACACCGTCAAAAAAGGAGATACGCTCTGGCATATTGCAGGGCGCTTCTATGGAAACAGCCAAGAGTGGCGGAAAATTTGGAATGCCAATAAACAGGTAATGATTAAACGCAGCAAGCGCAACATCAAGCAGCCGGGCCATTGGATTTTCCCGGGGCAGAAGCTGAAAATACCGTAAAATAAAGCACCGGTGTCTCCGGTGCTTTTTCGTAAATCAAAAGCAGGGGATAATGATGATCGAATTATTTGTCATAAAAGAAAGCGAATGGTATGAGCTTGTCACAGAAAGCGTCTCATTAGAAGGGCAAAGATTTCAGGCGCCGCGTTCGATTGAGGCGCAGATCGTGATCAAGCAAGGGACGCAGCAGTACTACAGCGTACAGGAAGGTGATACCGTGCTGTTCAAGTGGAGGGGAAAGGAATTGTTTCGCGGGATCGTTTTCAGCAGGGTGCCGAAAGAATATACGATGACGTTTAAAGCGTATGATATGCTGCAGTACTTAGTCAAAAACCAAGACGTATATGTTTTTTCCAATAAGTCGGCCGATGAGATTGTCAAACGGATTGCAAGCGACTTTCAAATTCCTAAAGGTCCGATCGCCGAAACGGGGCATACGATCAAAACGCTTGTATTCAAAGATAATACCAGCCTGTATGACATCATTTTAAAAGCGTTGAAGGAAACGAAAAAACAAACGGGCAGACAATACCAGCTTTATTCAGAAAAAGGCAGGCTCTGTTTAAGAGCATGGCCGGATCCTGAGGAGGTTTGGGTATTGGAAACCGGCGTCAACATTACGGATTACAGCTACAGCACATCAATCGAAGAAACGGCAACCAGGGTGAAATTGAGGAAACAGAAGGATAACAAAACCTACACTGCCGCCGCGAGCGATGAAGCTGCCATGAAAAAGTTTGGCGTTCTTCAGTATACAGAAACGGTTTCCGACGATATTAACCAAGCTCAATTGCGCGATCGGGCAAAGAGGCTGCAGGCAGAAAAGAAAGGTGTCAAAAAAGAACTGAAAAGCATACAGGCCATCGGTATTCCCGGAGTCCAAAGCGGTCTGCCGGTTTATATTTCGATTCCGGAAGCCGGTGTCAAACAGACTTACTGGGTTGATAAAGATAAACATCATTTTTCCGGAACGAAGCATATCATGACGATTGATGTCGTAGCCAACAATCATCTACCTGAAGGAGCATCCTCATGAGATTAAGCGATGCGATCAAAGAGCTGGCTCTTGGAGCCGTACATTATGAATCACCTGTTGATATCATGCCCGCGGAAGTCATTTCTGCCTCTCCGCTCAAGCTTAAACTCCGCGATCATGAAAAGTTGGTGATTCCGTCCGACTTATTGGTGGTGGCCAGGCATTTAACCGATCATACGATGCAGATACGGGTTGACGGAGAAGAGAAAACCATTCGCTTTTACAATCAATTACACGAAGGCGACCGCGTCATGATTGCCGCCATGCCGGGCGGGCAATCTTTTTTTGTGATCGACCGGATATAGGAGGTGGTTTGGTTTGGCTCTTTCACCTGAAATAGCATTCGAAGATATTGAGGATAGCAGCGAAGCTGTTGAAACATCAAAGACGTACAAAATTGATTTTCAGACCGGACGGATGACAGGCGACATTATTTCCGGACTTGAAGCCATTGAACAGATGGCCTACATGGCGTTGAGAACGGAGCGCTATGCTTATGCCGTCTACAGTCATAACATTGGCAATGAGCTTCAGGAAGTTCTCTCAGACAATGAAACAACAGACGCTTATAAAGAAATGGAGATTCCGAGGCTGATAGAAGAAGCCCTTATCTATGATGAACGGATCGACGCTGTCACAGACTTTGAGATTGAACGTCAAGGCGATGCTTTTCACGTGTCATTTACAGTGGAAACCGACGAAGGAACACTGGATATAGAGGAGGTGATAGGGGAAGATGTTTGAAAACCAGACATTTGAAGAGATCATGGAACGTATGCTTGACCGGGTTTCCGCTGATATTGACAAGCGTGAAAACAGCGTGATCTGGAATGCGCTTGCCCCGGCGGCGGCTGAGCTGGCCGTTTCATATATTTGGCTGGATCAGGTGCTGAATTTGGTATATGCGGATACAGCTGAAGGGGAGTATTTGGACAGAAGGGCCGCCGAAGCCGGCATAGCGCGCTATCAGGCATCGAAAGCAATCTGGTCAGGCGAGTTTACAGAGGGTGTTTCAATTCCCCCCGGAACCCGTTTCTTTCTGGAAGACTTGTACTTTACGATACGGGAGGACGGAAAACTTGAATGCGAAACCGCGGGGACAAGCGGCAATGCAAACCTCTCAGGCCAACCGCTGCTCCCGCTCGATACCATCCCCGGCCTTGAGAAAGCGGTCATGGGGACTCTTGAGATTCCCGGCCGGGATGAAGAGACGGACGAATCCCTTTACGAAAGATATTTGGTCCGGGTCCGCCGGGAAGCGGTCAGCGCGAATCAGCTCCATTACAAACAGTGGGCGGAGGAAGTCGAAGGTGTCGGTAAAGCAAAGGTTTTTCCGCTCTGGAACGGTGAAGGAACCGTGAAGATTGTGATTACAAGCGCCAAAATGGAGCCTGCCTCACAAGCATTAATCGAAAGAGTTAAGCAGTATATCGATCCTGAACCCGGACAAGGGGAGGGGATGGCGCCGATCGGCGCTTATGCAACTGTTGAAAGCGCAGTATGGAAAGACATTCAGATCTCGGCGACAATCATTCCGGCAACGGGGCGGACGATTGATGATGCCAAACAGGAGATTGAGGAAAAAATCATTCAATTGTTTAAAGAGAATGCGTTTAAAGAAACTGTCATCCGTCTGTCGCAAATCAACAACATCATCTATGAATCATCCTCTGTCAGCGACTATTCTGACGTTGCCATAAACGGCGAGGCGAAAAATCTCCAGCTGGCAGAGACCGAAATTCCGAAGCTGGGGCAGGTGACAATCATTGAGCAAACTTGAAGACATGACATTTTACCTGCCTCCCTATTTAACGGAAATCCGGGAGATGAGTGAGATTTTAGCTGCAGAAGCCCCGGAGTTTGAAAAACAAAATGAACAGATATTTGATGTGACAGACCAGCTTTTTGTCACGACGGCAACCTGGGGGCTTGATCGGTGGGAAACGATTTTGAATGTCAGGCGGGAAGCTTCGGACGGCATCGACATTCGCAGGGCGAGGTTATTGACGAAAATGTCCAATATCCCGCCTATTACCTCCCGCTCAATCGAGCGTGCGGTCAATGCTTTTTTAAAACACCCTTCCGCAGAAGTCAGACTGACCGCGGGAAGGTACCATTTCTTGCTGACTGTAAACGGGGAAGATTTGCAATATATTCCTTCCATCATTCAAACCGTTGACCACATGAAGCCCGCCCATTTGGCCTACACGTTTCGGGGCGGGTTTTATTATACATTCCGGCCTCCGAAAAACGATCACAACAGACTTGTGTTAAGAAGCAAAAACGGTTTTTTCGGGACGATTCCGGTCTATTTAGACGGCCAGTATCAGCTTGATGATTCATTTTATTTGAACGGCTTCCGCGAGATCGACGGTTTGCCGCGAAGATTCAGACAGCAGCTCTTATTGCGGCATAAAAAACAGCAAAACATTTTGGCTGCTTCACATCTTGTGATAAGGAAAAAGGCGGAAATGCAAACAGAGCAAAAACCGACCGTGCGGATGAAAACCGGTCTAAGCAAACGAGATGAAAAGCGCCATGCCCTTACACTGACCTTTAAATGCGAGCATGAAGTGAAGCAAACAGGCACGCTTGAAATGAAGGAAAAATGGTGGACGCTCAACGGCGCATTTTTGCTAGACGGTACAAAGCAGCTGGCAGCGACAACGGAAAAAATTGCAATATAAAGGAGAATGAAACATGGCGGAACAATTAACGGTGACAACGCTTTATGCGAGGCAGCAAATGGCGAAAGCCAGAGCGGAAGGCGGAACGCTTACGAAAATCACAAAAATGGCTTTCGGAAACGGCGGAACGAATGACCAGGGACAACCGATTTCATTGCAGGGCACGGAACAGGCGCTGAAGAACGAACTTTTGCAAAAAGAGATCGACGGCTTTGTCTTCATGGAACCGGCCAAAGTCCGCTATACATGTACATTAGAAGAAAGCGAACTGGCCGGGGAAGTCATTAACGAGCTCGCTCTTGTCGATGAAGACGGAAAATTCACCGCAGTCAGAACGATGACTGACAAGCATAAAGACGGCGACATTGAGTTTGTCTTTGAAATCGACGACATTTATTAAGGAGGTTTTCACAGGTGGACATCCAAAAACCGAGACGCTTTGAAACTTCAGACCGCGCCCATGCCGATATCTTCAATGAAATGCTTGATCAATTGAATGAAAATGATGAACTGGTTGGACAGCGCGCTGAAGAGGCGGAAAAGAATGCGAAAGCATATGCGGATACACATGCTTCAAAAAAAGACAATCCCCATGGGGTAACAAAGGAACAGGTTGGTTTAGGACAGGTTGACAACATTCAGCAGGCAGCCAAAACTGAGTTTGACTCTCATCAAAATGATAGCATTCGTCATATTACAGATTTAGAAAGAGATAAATGGAATAATGCACAATTAATTAAAATAACGTCTGATACCGGATTACACAAAATAGGTCTAACTTCTGGTTCATTCTTCGATGCTTTAAAAGACTTGGGGACTGTTACTTTTTACGGGACGAATGAGGTAACAGACACGCCATCCAGCGGAAGCCTGCGAGGTATGCAGTTGGTAGGTCAAAAAGGGATAGGCATGGGGTATGCTGTTGATACATCGGGAAATGCCTGGTGGTTTTATTACAATACAAACCATACAGAGATTCAATGGATTCCTATAGAATCAACAGACGGAGCGCAAGAAAAAGTTGATACCCACGCCAACAATGCATCTATTCACATTACTTCTGAAGAGCGTTCGAAGTGGAATAATGCACAACTCTACAAATTCACAAAAGATGATGGTGTACGAATTTTCATCCCAGATGGCACTGATCTATTATCATTGCCAGCAGGGTATTATTATGGTGTTAATAATAGACTCCTTAACAATCCTGACCCTAGTGATAAAGGGTGGTTTAACTATGATATATTGGATGGAAATTCTGGAAGAAAAACAATCATAGCAACAGCGAGCTACCACAATACGATGTGGTTTGCAACGATTCATACAGATGGAGACTTTAGGGGATGGAAAAGAGTGCTGACAGATGCAGACGCTTCTGTTAGTTGGCAATCTCCTACATTAGTTAATGGATGGTTTAACTACGATGATAGTCAGCAAGTTAAATTCAGTAAAAATGCTTTAGGTGAAGTGGAGATTATCGGGGCTATGAAAGGCGGAACAGTGGGTTTTGATGTTCCTGCATTTACACTGCCTGAAGGCTATAGACCTGTTGAATTAATCCACTTTGCAGGTATTGCTTCCAGTAAAGGTATGAACGGTATGCCTCAGTTTCATAGAACATTTATCCATGTAGACGGAAGGGTTTGCATTCAATATTCATCAAACCCAGATTATCCAAACGAATTTATTGCTTTTTCATTTAAATTTAAGGCAGCATAGGAGGCGATTTTATGAAATGGCTTTATAAATACGATGAAAACTTTGTTTACATGCCCGGTGAAGAAATACAGATAGACGAGGAAACAGGGGGTATTCCAAAGTTTTACTGTGATGTAAAACCACCTGATGGCCTATATTTAGCAAAATTCGACCATGAACAAAACATATGGTACGAATCAGCAACACAAGAGTATATTGAAAGCTTACAGCCTCCGGAGCCCGAAGCGAATGAAATCGACTTATTAAAAATGCAAAATGCTTTACTTACTTATCAATTGGCACGTCTTCAAAAAGAGGTTACATCAATGAAAGGTGGTGGTTCTTCATGATATATCCAGACTTTGTGGCTATTAAACAATTTTATAATTGGGGATGTTATGAAGATGACGCTATCATGAGAGATTATGTTGAGTGGGGCCATATTACCCCGGCAGAATATCAACAGATAACAGGAAGAAGCTATGATATACCCGCCGGCAGTGTGGATTTAGGGAGCACCCAATAAGGGTGTTTTTAATTTACCTCAAAGGAGGTGGAAACGATGTGAGAACAGGAGGACTACGGGACATGCCACAAGCAAATGAATATGATGTGTTTCAGAAAGAGATCACCGAGATTAAAGCTGATCAAAAATCACTTGAGCAGCGGGTCGTTTCATTAGAAAGAACATCTGACCGCCACGATCAGCAAATCATCTCGATTAACGAAAAGCTAAACAAAATCGAAGAAAACACAACTTGGATCAAACGCAGCATCACAGGCGCGATCATCACAGCGGTCAGCACCGGCATCATCGGCGGGGCGATCGCTGTTTTTTATAATTTACTGCAAAAATAAGGGAGGAACATATGATGAAAAATGTTGACAAAGGCACGGTCGTCCGGACGGTGCTTCTTTTTATGGCATTGGTAAACCAGACGCTGATGATGTTCGGCAAACCTGTCTTGCCGGTCAGCGAGGATCAGATCAATACATTGGCGGATGCTCTGTATACGGCAGGCTCTGCGGCTTTTACAATCATGACCGCGCTTATGGCCTGGTATAAAAACAACTATGTCACCGAAAAAGGAAAGCTGCAAAAAGAAGCATTGAAACAAAAAGGATTGGTGAAATAAGGAAGCCGGCCGGCAGTTATTTTAATCAGAATTGGAGTTGAGGTAAATGGTTAAAGTTGTGGAAAACTTTGTGAAAGTCAATCAATACACCCGACCCGGCCTGAAATTGCCGAAGGTGAAAGGAATTGTCATGCACTGGACGGCGACGCCCGGCGCATCGGCATTAAATGAGCGGAATTATTTCAACGGCACCTGCATAGCCGATCAGCGTTATGCATCCGCACATTACTTTGTTGATCGACATGAGGTGCAGCAGATTATCCCTGAACATGAGGTCGCATACCATGCACATGATAAAAACCGCTGTTATGTGAGTTTCTTAAAGCCGAATGCCAACACGACAGCCATCGGTGTTGAAATGTGCGTCGAAAAAGATGGCGAAATCCATAGCGAAACCGTTCAAAACGCAGCTGAATTAGCGGCCGATCTCTGCAAGCGTTACGGATTATCGACTGACAACATCGTCCGTCATTACGATGTGACACAAAAGAACTGTCCGGCCCCCTGGGTGAGCGATTCAAGCCGGCTCGCGGCATTCCGGACAACAGTCGATCGTCTGCTCGGAAATAAAACCGTCTCTAAAACAGCGGCGTCCACGAGCCAGGCAAGCCATGCAACAGGCACGATCTTGAAAAAAGGATCGTCAGGTTCTAAAGTAAAAGCGCTGCAAAAGCGTTTGATCGCCGCGGGCTTCCCGCTGCCAAAGTATGGGGCCGACGGCTCTTACGGAAATGAAACGGTACAAGCCGTTCAATCCCTGCAAAAGAAAGCGGGAATTGCAATTGATGGCATATATGGACCGGCGACAGAAAAAGCACTCGCGGCCATTGAAGTGAAAAAGAAAGAGTCAGCATCAAGCGGTAAAAAAACATCATACAAGCTGCCCTCCGGGATTTACAAAGTCAAAAGTCCAATGATGAAAGGAACGGCCGTCCGACAAATTCAGGAGGCTTTAGCGGCCCTGTATTTCTACCCGGACAAAGGCGCGAAACATAACGGTATTGATGGCTGCTACGGGCCGAAAACAGCGGATGCGGTCAAACGGTTTCAATTAATGCACGGGCTGGGTGCCGACGGAATTTACGGACCGAAGACTAAGACGAAACTTGAAGCGTTACTGCAGTAATCAAAACAGCCCTTGTAGCAGAGGCCTTTCAGGCTATCGAAATTTTTTCGATAGCCTGCCGTTAAATGAAAGCAGGCTTATTGGTGAATCTAAGTCAGTTACAGTGTATACAACCTGTTGTTCATTTTATAACAAAGCCTGTGGAAAACAGGGGTTTATCTACAAGCCGAGGTTCCCTCTATTGCACTTTCTTTATCTCCATCTCCAATGTATTTCATGAACTTCGTATATCCCCGGCAGCGATATGCCAACTTCCTCATCGACAATAAACCAATAACCATTCTTACTAAAGTTTTAGATTCGAAGATTTTCATACAGCAAATCCTTTCTCAAATCATGATCAGCTATGAATTGAACACTGTAAGGATAATAATAATCGGATTAATCCTGTCTATCCATGATGAAGGGACGAAACCATTATTGTTTAGAATTTTCGAAAAACATCTACCACACTACCATACAAGTATGGTACCATAATCAGGGAAGGGAGGTGGCATCTGTGACTATTAAACAATCGAGCATCCGATCTGCACGAGATCAGGTTTATGATTGGCTGAAGGAAGATATTATGAAGTTTCGCCTCACACCAGGGACGCACATCTCGGAAAAAGAAATTTCAGAAAGGTATGAAGTCAGCCGAACGCCGGTCAGAGAGGCTTTTTTGCAGCTGTCGCGCGAAGGTCTTTTGGAGATCTATCCGCAAAAGGGAACCCGGGTATCTTTAATCGATCTTCATCTGGTGGAGGAAGCACGCTTTATGCGGGAAAATCTTGAAAAAGCCGTTGCCGAACTGGCGTGCGAAGATTTTCCGGAGCAGGCGGTGATTGAGCTGGAGCATAATTTGAACATGCAGCAATTATCAATGAAACAGAAAAATTACGAAAGCCTGTTTGATTTAGACGAAGCGTTTCACAAAACGATTTTTGACGGCTGTCAGAAATCCAACATTTGGTCTGTGATTCAGCAGATGAATGTTCCATTTCGAAGGATACGGTTTTTAAGGCTTGCTGCCGATTTCAACTGGGATACGATTTACAGCCAGCACGCGGCTATTCTGGAAGCAATCAAGTCAAAACAGCCGTCTGAAGCCCGCAGGATTGCCGAGGAGCATTTGCAGCTTGTGATCGTTGACAGGGAAATGCTTATCGAGGAGTTTCCGGGCTATTTCAAAGCATAAGGAGTGGTGATGTGAAAGCTGCGGTGATGACAAAACCTTTTTCCATTGATTTTCAAGAGCTTCCCTGTCCTGAACCAGACGCCCATGAAGTCCTCGTCAGGGTAAAGGCCGCCGGGATTTGCGGGAGCGATGTTCATTTTTATGACGGCACAAATCCTTACGGGCGCTATCCGCAAATTTTCGGACATGAGCTCTCAGGGGTGATAGAAAAAACAGGGGCAAAGGCAGACAAAAGACTGGAAGGGAAACGCGTCGTCATTGAACCGGCCATTTCTTGCGGGCGCTGCTATCCTTGCCGAAAAGGAAGGACGAACGCCTGTGTCAACATTGAGATGATCGGATCGGTGCGGAGAGGAGGATTCGCGGAATTTCTCACCGTTCCCGAATCACATGTCCATCCTATTCCTGATGAAATGGACGATGTAACAGGTGCATTATGCGAGCCGTTTGCCATCGGCGCTCAGGCGATCAGGCGCGCCGATCTTGAAAACGGCGAAGCGGTTGTCATATTGGGAATGGGGCCGATCGGGCTAACGATTTTAGCCCAGGTGAAAAAGCGGTTTGATGTTGAGGTTATCGCGATCGACCCCGTCCGGGAGCGATTGGAGCTTGCCAAAACGTTCGGAGCTGATCATGTCATCCATCCTGATCAAGAAGATGCAGAACGGGAAGTCTTTAACCTGACCAATGGGGAAGGCGCCGGCATTGTATTTGAAGCGGCCGGGGTCCCCGCAACAATCGAGCAGTCGCTTCGGCTGGCAGCTGCCGGAGGCCGGATCGTCATCGTCGGATTAACGGGAGACGATGTGACACTCCCCGGACTTCAGCTCACAAAAAAAGACATTGAAATCCATGGCACAAGGCACAGCGTCAATCAATTTCCCGGAGTGATTCGATTTTTAAATGAACATCCGGAGCTTGTCCGTTTCTTTGTGACTGACATCATGCCGTTTACGGAAATCGAAAGGGCGCTGAAAAAAGCCAAGCATCATCCAGAGCAGATCACAAAAGTGGTATTGACTTATTAAATCGGACTGGAGGATCCCGTGATGAGAATGGTTTTTAGATGGTACGGAGAAGGAAATGACACTGTCACCCTTGAGCAAATCAAGCAAATACCCGGTGTTGAAGGAATCGTGTGGGCGCTTCACCATTTTCCGGCCGGTGAAGAATGGCCGCTGGAAGACATTATGGAGGTCAAGCAGGTTTGCGGGCGGCACGGTTTTCACATCGATGTTGTTGAAAGCGTTAACATCCATGAGGATATCAAGCTCGGTCTGCCGACGAGAGACCTGTATATCGAAAGGTACAAGCAGACGATTGAAAATTTGTCTAAAGCCGGTGTAAAGGTGATCTGCTATAATTTTATGCCTGTTTTTGACTGGCTGCGGACCGAATTATACAAAGAAGCCGAAGACGGCTCGACCGCTTTGTTTTATGAGAACGCAAAAGTTGATCAGATCGATCCTTTTGAGCTTGTCGAAAAAATCGCCAACAATCTCGATTATACGATGCCGGGCTGGGAGCCTGAACGGCTGGAGCATCTGACAGCGCTTTTTGAAGCCTATCAAAACGTGACAGAAGAAGATTTATGGAGCAATCTGCAATATTTTTTGGAGCAGATTATTCCAACCGCTGCGCGCTGCGGGATTAAGATGGCGATCCATCCTGATGATCCGCCATGGCCGGTCTTTGGGCTGCCCCGCATCATCACTTCTGCCAAAAACATCGGGCGCCTGCTTCGTCTGATCGACCACCCATCCAATGGTGTCACCCTTTGCAGCGGTTCATTGGGCGCCAATCCCGATAACGATATCGCAAGCATCATCAAAACGTATTCTGACCGGATTCCATTCGCACATATTCGAAATGTTAAAGTCTATGAAAACGGGGATTTTATCGAAACATCGCATCGGACGAAAGATGGTTCTGTGGACATTTGCGGCATCGTCAAAGCCTATCACGAGGCGGGCTATTCAGGGTATGTCCGTCCAGATCACGGCCGCCATATCTGGGGTGAAAACTGCAGGCCTGGATACGGCCTCTATGACAGGGCGCTGGGAATCATGTATTTATGGGGCATTTGGGACGCACTTGAAAGAGAAAAACGGGGGGCTTCACAATGCTTGAAATCCATGAACATTTAAGAGGAAAAACGGCGGTCATCACAGGCGGAAGCGGTGTCCTCTGCAGTGCGATGGCAAGGGAACTCGGACGGCAGGGCATGAAAGTGGCCGTCTTAAACCGGAATGTCGAAAACGGCGAGCTTGTGGCTGAAGATATCCGAAAGATGGGGGGAGAGGCCGTAGCGGCGGAGTGCGACGTCCTCAGCCAACAAAGTGTTGAGCGAGCAGAACGTTTGGTTACACAGCTTTACGGCGGGTGCGATCTATTGATTAACGGAGCCGGCGGCAATCATCCCGGAGGTACGACATCGAATGAAACCCTTCACCCCGACGACCTCATCAATGATAACGAAACCACATTCTTTGATCTGAAAAGCAGCGACGTCGGCTCTGTGTTCAATGTAAACTTTCTCGGATCTTTCATAACTTCCCAAGTATTCACGAAAACGATGCTGAACAAAAAAGGGGCTTCAGTGATCAACATCTCTTCAATGAGCGCACACATCCCCATGACAAAAGTGCCCGCTTACAGCGCCGCAAAAGCCGGCATCGAAAATTTCACAAAATGGCTTGCCGTCTATTTGGCCGAAACAGGGATCAGAGTCAATGCGATTGCCCCCGGCTTTTTCTTGACGAGACAAAATAAACGGCTTCTTCTTGATGAAAACGGGGAATGGACGGAAAGGGCGGGGAAGATCATTTCCCATACGCCGATGAAGCGGTTTGGCAGCCCGGACGATTTACTGGGGACAATGATTTGGCTGGCGGACGCAGGCATGTCCGGATTTGTCACAGGCATTACAATCCCTGTAGATGGCGGCTTTATGGCGTACTCGGGAGTCTAAACACGAGAGAGGGGCGGAGGAATGAAACAGATTGTGTGTGAAAAACCTTACCGTTTAAAGATGGCGGAAGCCAAAGCGCCGGAACCGGAAAAAGGAGAAGCGCTCCTGAAAATCAAGCGGATTGGGATTTGCGGCACCGACTTTCATGCCTATTGCGGCAGACAGCCGTTTTTTTCATACCCGAGGGTGCTCGGGCATGAACTCTCGGGGGAGATTGTCAGTGTTGATGATCCGTGCGGAGTGTTGCAGCCAGGCGACCGGGCTGCAGTCATTCCCTATTTGGAATGCGGAGCGTGTGCCGCCTGTCGGATGGGGCGGCCCAATTGTTGTGTGAATCTGAAGGTGCTGGGTGTTCATACAGACGGCGGGATGCAGGAGTATATGAAAATCCCGGCAGACCACTTGATGAAGACAGAGGATCTGACATACAGCGCAGCAGCCGTTATAGAGTGTTTGAGCATCGGCGCCCACGCTGTCGCCAGGGCCGATGTTCAAAACGGCGAGTCGGTTCTGGTGATTGGGGCAGGGCCTATCGGGCTCAGCGTGATGAAGTTTGCCAAACTGAAGGGTGCGAAAGTGATCGCAATGGATGTCAGAAAGGAGCGTCTTGCCTTCAGTAAGATGTGGGCGGACGCTGATGAGACCGTTCTTGCCGGGGAAAGTGCAGCTGATGCGATCAAGCGAATGACAGAAGGGGATTTCCCCAGCGCCGTTTTTGACGCGACCGGCCATTCCGTTTCCATGAATCAGGCTTACCAATATGCCGCTCATGGGGGGCGGATCATATATGTCGGACTTGTCAACGATCACCTGTCACTTTTCGATCCTGAATGCCATAAGCGGGAGCTGGACGTTTTATTTAGCCGAAATGCTTTAAAAAGCGATTTTGAGTCGGTGATTGAAGCCATTGGAAAAGGCGTTGTTGATGCCAAACGGTTTGTGACCGGATATCTTCCGTTCAGCGGTGTGGTTGACGGGTTTGAAGAGGCGCTTGCACCTGAGAAAAATCCGGTGAAAGTGTTAATCAGATTGTAAGGCTGATGCAATGAGAAAGCGCTTACGAATTATGACGGAAAGAGGGGTTGTCAATGTTTGCAAACGGCCGGGGGTTTGTGATTGTCATGCTCTTTTTGGCAGGGGTTATTAATTATTTGGATCGCTCGGCGCTGTCAGTCGCCGCTCCGTTCATTCAGGAGGATCTGAACATCCGTCCTTCTCAGATGGGGATGCTCTTCAGCAGTTTTTTCATCGGGTATGCGGTATTTAATTTCATTGGCGGCTGGGCTTCAGACAGATTTGGAGCAAAAAACACATTATCGCTGGCGATGATTGTCTGGTCTGTGTTCAGCGGAGCGATCGCACTGACCTACAATTTTGTGTCGCTTTTTATCATCCGCGTCATCTTTGGGATGGGGGAAGGTCCGCTGTCAGCTTCGACAAGCAAGGCGGTCAACAACTGGTTCCCGCAAAAAGAAAGGGCAAGGGCGCTCGGCATGACGATGTGCGGAACTCCGCTCGGCGGCGCGATTTCAGGGCCGATCGTCGGGCTGATTGCCATCCATTGGGGCTGGAAAGCTTCTTTTGTGCTGATTATGCTGATCGGGCTGATTTGGGTTTGGTTTTGGATCAAATACATGAAAGAAAGACCTGAAGAATTCCAAAAAGACGCCCATGAACATGAACACTCGAAAAAATCCGCTCCCATCCCGCTGTCTTTTTATTTAAAACAGCCGACTGTCCTTTTCACCGCTTTCGCTTTTTTCTCATACAATTATATTTTGTTTTTTTTCTTAACCTGGTTTCCCAGCTATTTAACGACGGCCCGCGGGCTGAGTATCCACGATATGAGCATTGCCACGGTTATTCCATGGATTGTCGGGTTTATCGGCCTTGCGCTTGGGGGATTTATTTCCGATTACATTTTCAGGATCACCGGCAGGCAGATGTTTTCACGAAAAGCGGTTCTTGTCATATGCCTTTTGGCTGCTGCTGTATGCATCGGGTTTGCCGGGGTGGTCTCCACCGCCGTCGGAGCGGTCGCATTAGTCGCTTTGTCCGTTTTCTTTTTGTATTTGACAGGTATCACGTACTGGGCGATTATTCAGGATATCGTTCATCCTGAGAGGGTCGGCGGTGTCAGCGGCTTCATGCATTTTCTCGCCAATACGTCCGGGATCATCGGTCCGACTGTCACCGGCTTCATCGTCGAGTACAGCGGCGCCTTTACAAGCGCGTTTCTGCTGGCTGGGGGGCTCGCAGTGGCAGGCTCGCTTTCCGTTGCTTTCTTTGTCAAACCGATCGGTTCGGATAAGCTGCCGCCAGCTGTTTCAGGTGATGAACAGAAACCGTTTTTATCTTAGGCGAGAGACGGAATCGGTGCGGGCAAACAAAACCCCTTCCTCGTCAAGGAAGGGGTGCTGCTATTTCTTTTTTTTCTTGTTGAGCGCTTTAATCAGGTTCTCGCTTCTTTTTCTGAGGAGGGCGGTATAGTCCGACAGGCCGAATTTTGCGAAGTCTGTATGTTTGACTTGTTTTTTTTGTTTTTTCACGGTATCACCTAATCTGTGTTGATTGGTTTATTGTATGTATCAACTGGGAAAATGGGATAAGGACGGGAAAATTTTTCCCCGTCCCATTTCAGGCTTTTTTCCGTTTATACTCGCCTATCAGCCGTTCGTTTTGTTTGAAAATCCGTTCGGTGTGGGGGCTGACTTCGTATTTTGCGATACTGGTTTTCGATTGCTTTTTAAACATTTTAAATGAAAGGCGCTTCTTTGCGTTTTCCTGAAAAGCAGGCTCCATCTCAATCGTCACCTTCCTCTTCGTTTGGTAGCAGGAGATCATAGACGCTTGTTAAAGAAGTAAACAGGAGGTAGTCGAATTCTGTGACCAGATCCTCTGAGGTTAATTTCATCACATAGTCATAATCATGGATCGAAAATGGAATCAGGACCATTTTTCCGTTTTCTTCGTAATAGACGTCTTTCCGATCCAGCTTTTCTTGAACGGCGAACCGGTTTTCCATGTGTTCAAGCAAATGATCCTTGCTCTCGTTTGAATTATATTCACATAAGGCGGCAGAAATATTCATTTTTTCGCCAAAGCGGCTGATGAGTTTTTCAATGCCTTCAGCATAAGCTTCTATACTTCCATAATAGATGTGGATCGGTTCGTTTTTCAATAGGTATTGGTACGTTTTCAGCCTGTTTTGATAAGTGTGAAGCAGGTCGTTGTTTTCTTCGAGAAGCATCCTTGTGTCTGTGGCGAGTTCAGAACTTCCGAGTTTTTTAAAATAGGCGTTTAAAAAAATAAAAGCATCGGTGAGCGTGAAGAAAACGGCGACGATCAGGTAATGAAGCGGATTCGTGAAAATCGACTGCGGATCGTGCGTCCAATAAATCACGGCGCCGATAACATAAAGCAGGTACCACGTTTTTCTGATCGCGACCGTTTTTTCGGTGAGCTTTTTTTCAAAACGCCACACGGCAGCCACGTACAGAGCCAGCGCCAAAACAATGAGCCAAACAAGGAATTGATAAAATAGCAGCATAACTTGTTTCCCTCTTCCCGAGAAATAGTGCAGTTCCTATTCTATTGTTATGCCGGCTTTCTTTTAAACATGAAAACTCCCGTCCTAGATTCGGACGGGAGTGTGCTGATTAAAAGAATAAATCAAGTATGAAATAGGCAAATGCACCGATGGTTGCCGAAATAGGAAGGGTAATGACCCATGTGATCAACATCCGCTTTGCGGTGCCCCAGTTTACGCCTTTCACCCGGTGGGAAGCACCCACACCTAAAATGGATGAAGAAATGACGTGTGTCGTGCTGACAGGCAAATGGACGATCGTCGCACCAAAGATGATGAGGGCTCCCGTCAAATCTGCAGAGACACCATTGACGGGACGGATCTTCATGATTTTTCCGCCGACGGTTTTGATGATTTTCCAGCCGCCGACAGATGTTCCGAGACCCATAGCCGTGGCGCATGCAAACTGCACCCAGAACGGGATGTCAGTTGTACTGTGCAAGTTACCCGCAATTAAAGCCATCGTAATGATACCCATCGCTTTCTGTGCATCGTTCGTGCCGTGCGTATAGGACTGAATGGCAGCTGTCGCGATTTGAACGCGCCGGAACCGCTTATTCGTTTTTGCCAGATTGCTGTTCTTAAAAATGACTTTGACGATGCTGTAGATCAAATATCCTAAAACAAACGCCAAAATGGGCGATAATATAAGTGCTTCAATAATTTTAATAAATCCGTGGTATTTAATCGCGGCGAATCCTTCCGATGCGATGACAGCTCCGGCAATCGCTCCGATGATCGCGTGGGATGAGCTGCTGGGAATTCCGAAATACCAGGTCACTAGGTTCCATGTAATGCCGGCGATAAGAGCTGCAAGGATCACGATCGATCCGTTTTCCAGCTTGAAAGGATCGGCGATGTCGCTCGTAATTGTTTTGGCGACGCCTGTGAACGTCATGGCGCCGGCGAAGTTCATGACAGCGGCCATAATAATGGCGTGCCGTGGTTTTAACGCTTTTGTCGATACCGAGGTGGCGATCGCATTTGCCGTATCATGAAAGCCGTTGATAAAGTCAAATGCCAAAGCAAAGATGACAATCAATATGGTTAATACAAATAAAAGATCCATTATAATCCCTCGTTACGCATTTTTCATTATGATGGTTTCTAAATTGTTTGCTACACTTTGGCATGAATCTGCGATTTCTTCAAGCGTCTCATAGATTTCTCTGTACTGGATCACTTTAATCGGATCTGTCTCTTTACCGAAAAGATTTTTCAGCGATTTGCGGTGCAGGTTATCGCAGTTGTGTTCGTATTCTTTAATTTTGATGGCATGCGGCTGAATTTCTTTCAAGCGATTGTCCGCCATCAATTCAATGGTTATTAAAATTTCTTTTGCACATTCTCTGATGTAGCCGCTGAATTTATCAATATGCTCGTCTGAAGAGGTGATCGAGAAAATTTCCATCATCGCCGAGAAATGCTCGATGCCGTCGAGTACATCGTCAAGACTGTTCGTCAGCTGCAGGATATCCTCCCGCTCGATCGGCGTGATAAAAGCCTTATTCAGCTCCTTAATCATCGTATGTACATAATTATCTCCTTTTGTCTCATACTCTTTTAAGGTATCTGCAAATTCCTTTAGGGTTGTTTGATTTGTCACTTTATAATGAACAAAATATTCGGCTGTTTCATCCAGGTTTTTTGCAATTTCCATCAAAAGCACGGAAAACTTGTCTTTTTTTCTTTTCAACATTTGTAACCCTCCATTGTTTAAATGAGACAATGCACACATCAAAATATTATATAACTTTTTGTCGAAAAAAAACAGGTGCAGTCGAAAAAAACAATTTAATTTTCAGGCAGTTGCCACATATTAACGGATGTGAGGCCGACATGTTCATCGTGTTTTTTTGACAATTCATAGTTGTTTTCTCCTTATATGTATTTGTGTCTAAAGAATGAATTATCCGGGAATTTTTCTATGAATGGGAGTTTCGGTTTAAAAATATCGAAAATTGAGATTTTTCCTTATTTTCAGTTCTCTTTCCTGATATAGTAGTAATAAACTGGAAAGGGAGTGAGCTGATGAGACGGTTAGCTTTCTTGGTTGTTGCTTTTTGTTTCGCGGTTGGTTGTTTTTTCAGTCCAGTGTCGAAAGCTGAAGGTGTAAGTGGCAGCGGAGAAAAAGTCGCAGTCGGTAAGGACGGGATGGTGGCGACGGCTCATCCATTGGCATCAAAAATCGGTGCAGAGGTTTTGAAAAAAGGCGGAAATGCGATTGATGCGTCCATCGCCATCCAGTTTGCCCTCAATGTGACAGAGCCGATGATGTCTGGAATCGGCGGCGGCGGATTTATGATGGTCTATGACGGCAGCACGAAGGAAACCTCGATTATCAACAGCCGTGAGCGGGCTCCACAAGGCGCTGAATCCGATATGTTTTTGGATGAGGACGGGAAGGTGATTCCTTTCTCCAAAAGGTCGAGGCACGGAAACGCAGTCGGTGTCCCGGGAACGTTAAAGGGGCTGGAAGCGGCGCACGAAAAATGGGGAACGAAGAGCATGAAAGAACTGATCACACCTGCCATCAAGCTTGCGGAAGACGGATTTGAAATCGATTCAGTGCTGGCGGAGGCGATTCAGGACAATGAGGACAAACTGAGCAAAACGGCTGCGAAAGATATTTTCCTGCCGGACGGCGAGCCGCTGAAAGAAGGCGATAAGCTCGTACAAGAGGATTTGGCGAAAACCTTTAAACTGATCCGGAAAGAAGGGTCACAAGCCTTTTACAAGGGTGAAATCGGCAGTGCGGTCGCAGACGTCGTCCAGGATTTCGGCGGATCGATGACACCTGATGATCTGGCGCGTTATGATGTAACAACAGACAAGCCGATCTGGGGAGATTACCACGGCTATGATATTGCAAGCATGCCGCCCCCAAGTTCGGGAGGGGTCTTCATGCTGCAGATGCTGAAGTTAATCGATGACTTTCATTTGTCACAGTACGATCCGAAGTCATTTGAAAAATATCATTTATTAGCGGAAACGATGCACCTTTCATATGCGGACAGAGCGGCGTACGCCGGCGATCCCGAATTTGTCGATGTTCCGCTGGAAGGATTGCTTGATCCGGAATATATTCAAGAACGGCAAAAATTGATCAGCCTTGACGAGGTCAACCGCGATGTGAAAGAGGGGGACCCGTGGAAATATGAAGAAGGGGAGCCGAACTATGACATCGTGCCGCAGGCCGATGATAACGAAACAGGCGAAACCACTCATTTTACTGTCGCTGATCAATGGGGAAATGTCGTTTCCTATACAACGACGATCGAACAGCTTTTCGGTACGGGCATTTTAGTACCGGGATACGGTTTCTTTTTAAATAATGAACTGACCGATTTTGACGCGGTTCCAGGGGGCGCCAATGAAGTGCAGCCGAATAAAAGGCCGCTGTCCAGCATGACCCCGACGATCGTCTTTAAAGACGACAAACCGGTATTGACCGTCGGATCGCCTGGCGGGAAAACGATTATTGCCTCCGTTTTCCAAACGATCCTGAATTACTTTGAGTACGACATGAGTCTCCAGGATGCGATTGAAGAACCGAGGATTTATACGAACAGTCTGTCTTCTTACCGTTATGAATCGGGCATGCCGGAAGACGTCAGGCTGAAGCTCAATGAATTCGGCCATGATTTCGGATCGAGTCCGCAGGATATCGGCAATGTCCAAAGCATTTTCATTGACCGGGAGCACAAATCCTTTATGGGGGTCGCCGATTCAAGCCGGAACGGCACGGCGGTCGGCGTCAATATCAAACATTCAGCAAAATAAAGGAGGATGGGCTTGGTCTTGCAATGTAGATCAAGCCCTTCTTCGTCTGGACCCGCCATAAAAGAGGATTTTTTTAAAAAGAGGAGAAATATATTTTTTGTAAGCGTTTACTGGTCGAAATGAAGGAGGTTTACCATGATTCACACATTGACAAACGGATTTAACCGTTTTTGCGAGTGGGTGATGAGGCTGGCATATCTTAATCTGCTGTGGATCGGCTTTTCTTTGGCGGGAGCGGTCATCTTCGGATTAGCGCCGGCGACTGCCGCCATGTTTAGTGTGACGAGACAGTGGGTGAAGGGTGAAACAGATATTCCTGTTTTCCAGACTTTTTTTCAGGCGTTCAAAAAGGAATGGGCCGGTTCAAGCATTCTCGGCTTCATTTTAGCGGCAATCGCCCTCGTGTTATATGTTGATTTTCAAATTGTTTCCATATATTTTCAAGGTCAGCCTGCCGTATTGAGCTTGTTTATCAGTTTGTTTATCATTTACGCCATCATCTTCTTATACACTTTTCCAATCTATGTCCACTATCAAATGAAACGAATCGATGTTCTGAAATACAGCTTCATGATCGGATTTTCCCGTCCGCTCATCACTTTGCTGATGATATTGAGCGCATTTGGAATGGTGCTGGCCGCTTTATTTCACGTCACATTTCTCTTGTTCTTCAGCGGCAGCGGGTTAAGCTTGCTCCTGACAAAATTGGCGTCCAGCGCATTTTTCGCCATTGACGGCCGCGGCAATGACAAACAGACTGCCGTCCCGCGCGTGAAATGAAGGGTGTTTTTTTAGTGAACCGGTATCATCATTTGAAAATTAAAGATCAGTTGTTTATTTTGATCACGCTCATTATGGCGGTTTCACTGATATTGATTTTGAGCGGTGTTCAATACGCGTTTCGCGTGTATGATCAGCAGCTTTACAGAAAATCGTCCCAGGTGCTGATGATGTCTTCCAAAGCGATTGAAGATGAACTAAAAAAAATTGAAGATGTTTCCTATCAAATCGCGACCGACACAAACATTCAAACCAACCTCTTAAAAGCCGGCCGCAATCAGAACACATACGGCCGGTATCGCATCAAAAAAGAAATTTGGGACAAGCTTGCCGAATTCACCGGTTCTAAACGGTACATTAAATCGATTCATTTGTTCGATGCCTTCGGGACGGAATACTCAGCAGGGGCCAGCTCTGCCGAAGCTATAATAGAGCGGAAAGACGAGCTTGCCTTAAAAGCGTCGCGTCAAAAAGGCGGCAATCTATGGACGACGATGCCGGATGTCCGTGGTGAGCTTTTATCCGTCAGGGAAATCCGTTCCTATCAGCATTTAAACCTCGATCACCTGGGGACGGTGCTGATTGTGTGTGATCTGCAAAACATTATCGCCGACCTTCCGAAAGATATGGGGGAAGGCGCAGGCAAAATCGCCATGTCTGACGGACGACACGCGTTCTTTTCAGAAATCCCTTTAAGCCGAATCGATGTGCTCCGCTTATCTTCTCCGGATCAAAACGGATACGACATTGTGAAAGAAAACGGCCGGCGTTTTTTCATTTCATATGTCAAGTCATCGTATGGGAACTGGACATACTGGAGTCTGATTCCTTTTGACACCATGTTCTCCAAAATATCAGCGATGAAATCTATACTCATTTCCCTTTTCATTCTCTTCTTTTTCATTGCCGTCTTCTTCGGAAGAAAAATGGCCAGGGGCATAACAAGTCCGATTGAAGGGCTGGTGGCTGCCATGAAAAATGTGCAAAACGGCGATTTCAACATACGGCCGCCGCTTTCTGCATCACCTGAGCATCAGGACGAAGTCAGCGTGCTGAAGTGCAATTTTGTGACAATGATCGAACGGATCAATGAATTAATCGCGGAGAACTATGAGAAGCAGCTGATGATCAAAGAAACGGAATTTAAAGCGCTGCAGGCGCAAATCAACCCCCATTTTTTATACAACACACTCGAATCGATCAATTGGCTCGCCAAAATGAACCGTCAGCCGCAAATTTCAAAGATGACCGAATCTCTCGGATTTTTGCTGCGGAGTGCGATGAATCTGAAAACCGATTGTTTAACGATTGAAGAGGAAGCAGAGATTGTCCTTCATTATTTTACGATTCAGCGGTTTCGCTTTGACGAAAGGCTCGTGTTTGATGTGGAGATCGATCCGCTTGTCAAAACATGCCCGGTTCCAAAGCTGATCCTTCAGCCTTTGGCGGAAAACGCCATTCACTATTGCCTTGAGCCTGTCATTGAGCCTTGTCACATTCGGATTCAGGCGTTCAGAAAGGGAGAATCCGTTTATTTAACAGTCGCTGACAACGGTCCCGGCATGGATGAAGACTTTTTGGAGAAAGCGAGAAAGGGGCTTGTACGGACAAAAGGCAGAGGCATCGGGCTTACAAATATTGATGAGCGGATCAAGCTGATGTTTGGCAAAAGGTATGGAATCACCATTTCAAGCGAAAAAAACAAGGGAACAAAGGTGAATATTAAAATACCATTTCAAAGCGGGGTGTGATGATGTATAAAGTGCTCTTGGCAGACGATGAACGGATCATTCTTGAAGGGATTTCAAAGATGATCGAGTGGAATTCAGTCGGCACGTCATTAATCGGTGCGGTGCAAAACGGCGCTGACGCCTATCGGCTGATTGTGCGCGAGCGCCCGGATATCGTGATCTCAGACATTAAAATGCCGGGATTGGGAGGATTGGAGCTGATTGAAAAAGTGTCCCGCAAGTACCCATCGACCCGGTTTATTCTCCTTACCGGATTCGGCCAGTTTGAATACGCGAAAAAAGCGATGACATACGGTGTCAGGCATTATTTGCTGAAACCTTGCAATGAGAGCCATATTACAGAATCGCTCAAAAGCGTTGTCAGCGAGCTGAAAAAAGAAGAGTCTGCTAAACAGGTCAAAACCGATTTGGAGATGATCAGGCCGCACCTTGAAAAACACGTGTTCAAAGAGCTGATCACAGGCGAGAAGTCAGACGCCGAAAGGTATTTGCACTTTTTTTCAGAAAGCGGAAACATGAAGCTCGTCCTCCTTTCATTCCAGGAGCAGGGAGGGAGAAGGTGTTTGTCTGATCTCGAACAGATCGCCTGTGATGTCTTCAAAAGCGGCATCATCACCTCCATCCGCCATAAAGGTGTGCTCGTCCTCGCAGTCAAAGCCCGAATGGAAGATGAACAGCTAAAAGCAAATCTGGAAAGGATTAAAAGGCTTTCACGCCAGCGCTTACAGATGGAGCTGGCGGCAGCATTCAGCGGAAGCGGTGACATCGGGGAGGCCGCTGTTTTATATGGCCGCGCGCGGGCCGAGTTTGAAAGCCTGGTCAGCGGGGGGCAGACATCGGTTTTGGTCAGGCAAATGATTGAGCTGATCCAAAAGGAAGCCGCCAATCCGAAGCTGTCATTAAAATGGGCGGCCCGAAACATGCTGTATATGAATCCCGATTATCTCGGCAAGGTTTTCAAACAGGAGACAGGTGAACGGTTTTCCAGCTATGTGACGAAGGTCCGGATTGAAAAAGCGATCGCCAAAATGAAAAAGACAAACGATATCACGATCGGCGCTCTCGCGGAGGAGACGGGATTTGGCGATAATCCGAAATACTTCAGCCTCGTCTTTAAAAAGTATACAGGCTGTACACCGTCTGAGTACCGGAAAAAAGAAGAACACCTGCTGTAAAGCCGCCGGAGAAAGTCCGGCGGCTTTTTCTTGCGACGCGATCTCTGTTTTTTTAACATTCTTCTCTGTTTTTTGAGTTTCTGGGACGAAAATGCGTCATTAAAATAAAATGTAAGCACTTACAAAAAGAGGGGGATGTCGATGAGGAGATTCATGCTTGTCTCGTTATGCGCATTGCTGCTGTCCGGGCTTTACGGATGCAGTTCAAACAGCGAAGAGGCGGGGGGCTCAGGCGGAGAAAACATGATCACGCTGAGGATCGCCTGGTGGGGCGGACAACCGCGACATGATTACACAACGAAAGTGATTGAGATGTACGAAAAGGAAAATCCGCATGTCAAAATCGAAGCGGAGTTTGCCAACTGGGACGATTATTGGAAAAAGCTCGCACCGATGTCCGCGGCGAACCAGCTGCCTGATGTCATCCAGATGGATTCCGCATATTTATCACAATACGGTGAAAAGGGCCAGCTGGAAGATCTCTCGGCGTATGTGAAAGACGGGACGATCAACACAGATGCAATTGATGACAAGACGCTCGAGGGCGGGAAAATCGGCGGCAAGCTTTACGGTTTTCCGCTCGGGATCAATGTGCTGTCCGTCATTACAAATGATGACCTTTTAAAAGAAGTCGGCGCCGAGATTGATGATGAGAACTGGACATGGGACGATTTTGAAACATTGGCGCTCAAGGTGCAGGAGAAGACGGGAAAATACGGCTCAAACGGAATGCATCCGCCTGACGTCTTTTTCCCGTATTATCTCAGGACGAAGGGCGAGCGCTTTTATAAAGAGGATGGAACAGGTCTTGCCTATACGGATGACAAGCTGTTTGTCGATTACTTCAAAAGACAGGTCAGACTTGTCGAGCAGAAGGCTTCTCCGACACCTGATGAAAGCGCGCAAATCAAAGGGATGGAAGACGATTTTATCGTAAAAGGCGAAACGTCTGCCACATGGAATTATTCCAACCAATACTCGGCGTTTGCCCAGCTGACGGATGCGCCGCTTTCACTCCATCTGCCGCCGGAACAGGCGAAAGAAAAAGCGCTGTTTCTCAGACCGAGCATGCTGTTTTCGATTCCGAAAAGCTCCGAACATAAAAAAGAAGCGGCAACATTTATCGATTTCTTTATCAATAATGAAAAAGCCAATGCGCTGATCAAAGGTGAGCGCGGTGTACCCGTTTCAGCGAAAACGGCCGAAGCGGTAAAGTCGGAACTGAATGAAGAGGAAAAAAAGATTTTTGAATATGTCGAGCGGGCAAAAGAACATGCAGGTCAGGCGGACCCGCCTGAACCGATTGGCAGCGCTGAAGTGATCAAGCTGCTGAAGGATACGTCAGACCAAATTTTGTTCAAAAAAATCACACCGGAAGAAGGAGCCGCCAAGTTCAGAAAAGAAGCGAACGACATCTTGAAACGAAATCAAAAAAGGTAATGCCTGAAAGGGGGATGCGACCGTGAAGAGCAAACGACTGAATGACAACCTGGCGGGTTATGCCTTTATTTCTCCATTTGTAATCGGCTTTTTCTGCTTTACCGTGATACCGATGGGCGCTTCACTGTTTTTGTCTTTTACCGATTATGATCTGTTTACTTCTCCTAAGTGGGTGGGCCTTGACAACTACAAAACGATGCTGACGGATGATGAAAAGTACTGGGGATCATTGAAAGTGACATTTTACTATGTTCTCTGCGGCGTACCGCTCAGGCTGGCGTTCGCGCTTTTCATCGCGGTGATGTTGAACAGATCGCAAAAAGGTGTGGGTATTTACCGGACGCTTTTTTATCTGCCGTCGATCATCGGCGGCAGTGTGGCGGTGGCGATCATGTGGCGCAATGTCTTCGGGAATGACGGTGTCATCAATGCGCTTCTGTTTTTTATCGGGATTGAAAAGAAGATTTTCTGGTACCAGGATCCGACGAGTGCGTTGTGGACGCTGATCCTTTTGTCGGTTTGGCAGTTCGGTTCTTCGATGCTGATTTTTTTGGCCGGACTCAAAAACATTCCGCCGATGTATCAGGAAGCAGCCAGCATTGACGGGGCAAACAGGGTGCAGCGGTTTTTCCTGATTACGCTTCCGCTGCTCAGCCCGATCATCTTCTTTAATTTGGTGATGCAGACGATATCCGCGTTTATGACCTTTACACCGGCTTATATTATTTCCAAGGGGGAGGGCGGACCGCTTGACGGAACGCTCCTATATTCCCTGTATTTATTCCAGCGGGCCTTCAACTTTTTCCAAATGGGCTATGCCTCAGCCATGGCCTGGGTGATGCTCCTATTGATCGGCCTTGTGACATTCATTTTATTTAAAACATCATCCTTATGGGTGCATTACGAATCAAAGGAGGGATCATGATGGAGCCGGTCAAGGAAACGGCGCCTGCACGCGTTCCTGTAAGGAGCGGGAAAAGCCGGACGGGTCAGATCGCTTTTCATATTGCAACAGCCGGTTTGGCGGTTTTTCTTCTCTATCCTGTCATATGGCTTGTTGTCAGTTCTTTTAAAGAGAGCGCCAGCATTTTCGCCACTTCTCATTCGCTCGTTCCCGATCCGTTTGTCATCTCCAATTATGCGGATGGATGGAAGGGAATTGCCGGACAGCCGTTTATCACATTCATCAAAAACTCGCTGATCATCGTCGGTTTATCGACCGCTGGCGCCGTCCTGTCGTCAGCTTTTATCGCCTACGGGTTCGCGCGGATTTCGTTTAAAGGCAAATCGTTTTGGTTTGCCGCTATGATGGTGACGATGATGCTGCCGCATGAAGTGCTGATGATTCCGCAGTACATCATCTTTGCGAAGCTTGATTGGCTGAATTCCTTTAAGCCGATCGTCGTTCCTCAGTTTTTTGGACACGCGTTTTTTATCTTTTTGATGATCCAGTTTATCAGAACGATTCCGGTTGAACTCGATGAAGCGGCGAAGATTGATGGTTGCAGCCGTCTCGGCATTTTTTTCAAGGTAATCCTGCCGCTGATCGCCCCGGCGCTTGCGACATCGGCGATCTTTTCATTTTACTGGAAATGGGAGGAGCTGATCAATCCGCTCCTTTATTTAAACAAGCCCGAGCTTTATCCGGTTTCCCTGGCGTTGAAGCTGTTTTTGGATACGGAGACGGCGTCAAACTGGGGTGCGATGTTTGCGATGTCCGTCGTTTCGCTGCTGCCTGTCGTGATCGTGTTTTTTGTCTTTCAAAAATCGATCGTTCAAGGCATCAGCATGAGCGGATTAAAATAAAAAAGGAGTGAATGCGGGTGGCAAAACTTGTTTTTGATGAAGAAAAGCTGAATGACATGATCGACAGAATCGTCAAGCGGACATTTGCGATGGATTTTGAATGGGATTGGCCCGGCGGTGTGGCGTTTTACGGCGTGGCCGAGGCGTATGATGCGACGGAAAAGGAAGAATACCTTCAGCTTCTGAAAAACTGGACGGATGAAAAGCTTGAAGACGGCCTGCCGAAGCTTTCGATCAACGGCGTCTCCATTGGCCACACCCTTTTATCGCTCTATCAGGCAACAGGTGATGACCGTTATCTTGAAACAGCCAGGGAAATGGCAGACTATGTCCTTCATGAAGCGCCGAGGTTTGCAGACGGCATCCTCCAGCATACCGTCAATTCAGAGAAAAACGTCTTCCCGGAGCAGGCGTGGGTCGATACGATGATGATGGCCGGCTTGTTTCTTCTCCGCATCGGAAAGCTTGTCGAGAGTGAAGAATACTTTGAGGATGGCCTCCGCCAGTATCATGGTCATGAAGAACTTTTGCAGGATATGGATACCAATCTGTATTATCACGGCTGGGACAATGTGGCCAAAAACCATATGTCAGGCATATTTTGGGGGAGGGGAAACGGCTGGGCCGCGCTGACCATGGCCAAAGCGCTGCCGCTGATTGATGTGACCCATCCGTCTTATATGATCATCGACGGCTCATTGAGAGATCTGTTGAGCGCGCTTGTCAGGCTTCAGCATCCTTCCGGGTTATGGCACACCATCGTGACAGACCCCGGCTCATATCTTGAAGTCTCGGGTTCCGCCGGAATTGCCTCCGGTCTTTTATCAAGAGGCTCTTTGTACCACGAGTCGGTTCAGAGAGCGCTGGCGGCCATCACAGAATCCGTCGCGCCGGACGGCAGGGTCGAACGCGTTTCCGCGGGAACGGCGGTCATGCGGGACGCCGGGGGGTATAAGGATGTCCCGTATAAACGGATTCAAGGCTGGGGGCAGGGGCTTGCGCTGACCTTTTTGGCAGATGTCATCCGCTCAAAATCGCGAGCATTTCAATAAAAATTGAAAAAGAAACATTCTTTTCATTTGCAGTGGGGGGAGAGGCATGAAAAAGCTGCATCAAAGACATGTTTCACGGCGGAAGGGGACCTATTTCAAAAAGAGTTTTGTGCTGATCTTGCTGATTGCGTGCATCCCGGGTCTGTTGACGAGTGCGGGCATCTATTTTTTCTCAGCCGCAAAAATCGAACACGAGCTTCAGCATCTGCATGAAAGCCAAGTCAGACGCCAAATCATGCAAATGGATGACAAGCTGGAAGGGCTCGAAATCATGCTCTCCCAGCTGGCGTATGACACACGGCTGATGAGCGGGCTGGCTCATACGGATTTAAAAAAAGACTTTCAAACGACATACCGCTTGTCAAAGTCGCTGTTTGTTCTCCAGGACCAAAATCCGCTCATTCAGCGGGTTGAATTATTCATTCATGAAGGTGAGCCCCAGCTTTTAAATCCGGAATACAGCGCGCTGACCGATCGAAATCGTTTAAAATCCTACGATTCACTGCTTTCCGGCAATAAAAACGTCTATTGGAAAAAATGGCGCGGCAGCACTGGAGGCATGGCCCTCGTTCATAAAATTCCGGGGGGCATTTCAGAGCCGTTCGGCGCCCTGATTGTAACGATAGATCGTAAAGAAATGAAGCATTTGCTGGAAAGCCTTTCCCCATATTCAAAAGGAACCGCGCTGCTTTTCAGCAGGGACGCACCTTTTGGAAAGGAAGGCGAAGAATTTGAAAGCGCATTAAAGAAGCGGGCTGAAAAACAGCGGAGCAAACAGGGGGCCTTTTTCATGAAGTGGAGAGGTGAAAACTATTCCGTCTCCTTCGGACAGATGGATCGACTCGGCCAGGAATGGACTTATGTTTCCGCATCGCCAATGTCGTCCATTACCTCTCCTGTCCTGTTTTTATCAAAGCTCGTCGCATCCGTCAGCATGGCCGGGATTGTGCTGGCTTTCATTCTCACCTGGTATGCCTCAAATAAAATCTATTCACCTGTCGAGAAGCTGATCCAGCTTTGTTCAGCAGAACAGAAAACCGCCGCTTTCGGCCGCGATGAATTTCAGTGGCTCCAAAAGCGTTGGGAGGACATGTCGAACGAAAGCGGGAAGCTGAAACAGCAGATGACGGCTCAAGTTTCTCAAGTGACAAGCGGATTTTTTCAGCGGCTTCTCCAAGGAGGCTTTGCGGGAGAAGCGGAGAAAAGCTTGAAAAACCGTCTGAAGCGCTGGGGCTGGGAAGCGAAAGACAAGGTGTTCATCATCATCGATATCCAGATGACCGGCCTTTATGACGGGGCCGGCTCTTTTTCCAAAAAAGACGAAAGCCTCGCCAATTTTATGCTGGCCAACATCGCCCGCGAACTGGCCGAAAAAGTATTCCGGCGGGCGTATATCAGCGATGTCCGCGCTTTATCGCTCGATGCCCTTTTGATGTTTAGCGGTCCTCGCGCACAGCAGAAAACCGCCGCGCAATTTGTCCGCGAGCTGACAGATACGATTCATACACTATGCGGGCTTCACATTACGGCTACAATCTCAAAGCCGGTCGGCATGGTAAAGGACATTCCTGTCATATATGAAGAGGTGAAAGCCGGGAAGCTTTACAGACAGTTTGAAAATTCCAGCCAGCTGATCGATTTAAGCCGGCGGAAGGAGAAGACACAAGCCGATGCTTATTATCCGTTTGCCCTGGAAAAAAGGATCGTACAAGCGATCCGCCTCGAAGAAAAAGATGAAGCCGAACGCCTGATCGCGCTTTTTATGAATGAGCTTGCGGAAAGAGGGAAAACAGAGGCCCGTATCCAGCCGGGAATGATTCAGCTGTTTGCCAAAATTCAGGAAGAGATTTTTCATTCGGGTCTTCACCCTTATGAATTATTTTCCAATAACGATCTGATCCGGGAGCTGTCAGAACTCAGAGAGCCGTCACACGCGGTCGCCTGGATGATGGAACGCGCTGTCGGTCCTTATCTCAAAGAACTTGAGGGGAGAAACAACAGACAGCAAAAACGGCTTGTCGAACGGGTGCTTGCGATGATTCACGAAAATTACATGAATGATATTTCACTTGAAAGCTGCGCTGATGAAGCGGGAACGAATTCATATACGCTGAGCAAGGCGTTTAAACAGATCACCGGCATCAATTTTATCGATTATGTCACGCATTTGCGAATTGAAAAAGCGAAAGAGCTGCTTCTCGAAACGGATCAGAAAATACATGACGTATCAGAGGCTGTCGGCTACAGACACAGCTATTTCAACCGGATTTTTAAAAAACAGGTCGGGGTTCCGCCGAGCCGCTATAGACAGCTTCATCAGGAAACCTCGTGAAATGGAGAGGAAAACATGAACGAAAAACCGAAAGTCACCGTGTTTTTGGCGGGGGATTCGACCGTTGCCGAGTGTCCGCCGCATGAAGCGCCGATGGCCGGCTGGGGTCAAGCGTTTCCATTGTTTTTTACAGATGAAGCAAGAATCGTCAATCTGGCCAAAGGCGGCGCCAGCTCCAACCGCTTTATCACCGAGGGGCGTCTCGCTGACATCGCCGGCCGTCTCACAGCAGGGGATTATGTGTTGATTCAATTCGGTCACAATGATCAAAAGCCGTATGGAACAGATCCGTTTACATCGTATCAGGACAATCTTTTCCGCTATGTCGAAACCGTGCGGGCAAAAGCGGCGTTTCCGGTTTTGGTTACTTCTGTCCAGAGGCGGCATTTTGATGAAAGCGGAGTGATCGTTAATACGCTTGGCGATTTTCCAAAAGCGATGCTTGAGCTTGCGCGGAGGCTTGAAGTGCCGCACATCGATTTATGGTCGAAGACAAAAGCGCTCTATGAATCTTTCGGAGTGGAAGGGTCAAAGCAGCTGTTCGTTCACTTTCAGCCTGATGAGCATCCTCATTATCCAGGCGGCATCGAAGATAACACCCATTTCTCCGCATACGGCGCTCGTCAGGTTGCAAAGCTTGTCACAGAAGGCATCAAGGAGCTTGGGCTTCCTCTTTCCGCCTATCTTCAAACAGAAAGGAGCGGTCGCCATGCAAAGTTTTGACAACAGGGAGGGCCTCATGATCTATCAAAATCGTTTATCATCTCCTCAGGATCTCAGCGGCTGGGTCATGGAAGGGAAAGGAAAGGTCAGCTTTCCTGAGGGAAGGCTTCATCTGGAAAATGAGCTTGATCCGGAGCTTTACGGAGATGACGCACACTTTGTGTACTGGTGCCCGGAGACGTTTCCTGATGGGATCATCATCAAATGGGATTTCTACCCTATCAGAGAACCCGGGCTGTGCATGATCTTTTTCGCGGCTTCCGGACGGAATGGAGAGGATTTGTTTGATCGGAAGCTCGCAGAAAGAACAGGCAAATATCCGGAATATCATTCAGGTGATATCAATACGCTGCATCTCTCTTATTTCAGACATAAGCATGCTGATGAAAGAGCCTTCAGAACATGCAATCTCAGGAAAAGCCGCGGTTTTCACCTTGTCGAGGAGGGAGCCGATCCGCTGCCGCCAGCAGCCGACGCTCTTCCGCCTTACCGGATGAGGCTCGTTAAAGACGGTCCATACATTCACTTTTCGATCAACGGGCTTTCCATTCTGGAGTGGACGGATGACGGCCGCCGCTTCGGCCCTGTATACGGAGGAGGAAAAATCGGCTTCAGGCAAATGGCTCCGCTGAAAGCGGCCTACAGCAATTTTGAGGTTCGCACGCTTTTGCGCGGCTAAAGGGGAGGTGCATCATGCGTGAAAAAGGCGTAATGGCGATGATTTACAACGGCTGTGAAGCAGCCGTTAAGATCGCCATGCTGAACGGTTTGTGGATTTTGTTTACAGTATGCGGAGGCATCGTTCTCGGCTGGGCTCCAAGCACGGCCGCGATGTTTACAGTCGTACGCAAATGGCTTTTTGGTTATACGGATCTGCCGCTTTTCAAAACGTTTTACCAAACATACAAAAAGGAATTTGCCAAAGCAAACGGGATCGGTCTTATCCTTGTGGCGGCCGGTTATATTTTATTTGTTAACTATCAATTTTTTCATATTCGCGAAGACTTGTTTTCGATCATGATCAGCTATGCGACATTGCTTGCCGGGCTGGCGTATGCGATGGTCCTCATTTATATTTTCCCGCTCTACGTTCATTTTGAGCTGCCGTTTTCCCGCTATTTTTCCCAGGCTGTACTGATCGGTCTTCTTCGCCCTTTGACAACGGCCGGGCTGGCCGCGGCGGGCGGGCTGGTCGTCTGCGTGCTCATAACGGTGCCGGGGCTGATCCCGTTTTATGGTGTCAGTTTATTTGCTCTTGTTTTTATGTTTATCACACACAGGTGTTTTATGAGGTTGGAAGCGTGAGAAGTTAGGCAAAAAAGTACCAATTTTAATAAAAAAGCTGCCGCTGGCGGCTATTAGTCAGCTATTTGCCCCTCGCAAAAAAGTGCAATTGAATAAAAATGGAAGTCATAATAGAATCCCTTTTGAGTAAGCGCTTACAAATTATCTTGTGAAGGGAGACTATTATGAGGAAAAAAAGGTGGAGAAAACGGCTGGCGGCCTCAGCTTTGTTTTTGATCATGGCAGTTCCACCCGTTGCGGAACAGGCGAAAGCCGGGAAAGTTCATGCGGATGAAGGGCGACAAATGGAGTCGCTGAAACGGGGGCTTGTCGCTGTCAAAACTGGAAGTGGTGTGTTTTTGAGCTGGCGGCTCCTCGGTACAGAGCCGTCATCCGTTTCTTTTAATGTGTATCGAAACGGCCGGAAACTGAACAATTCTCCGATCACATCAAGCACGAATTATCAGGATGCGGGGGGAAATGCCAATGATTCTTATGCAGTTCGGGCTGTTTTAAACGGCAAAGAACAGGCGCCTTCTGAAACGGTTGGGGTTTGGGGTGAGAATCACAAAGCTGTTCCGCTCGAGAAGCCGGCCGGCGGGAAAACGCCTGATGGCCATTCATATACCTACAGCGCCAATGATGCGAGCGTCGGTGATCTTGATGGTGACGGTGAGTACGAGATCATTCTCAAATGGGACCCATCCAACTCAAAGGATAATTCACAGGACGGGTATACAGGAGAAGTGTTGATCGATGCTTATAAACTAGACGGTACGAGAATATGGAGAATCGGGCTGGGTAAAAACATCCGCGCCGGCGCCCACTATACACAGTTCCTCGTCTATGACTTCGACGGCGACGGAAAAGCGGAAATCGCGATGAAAACGGCTGACGGAACGACGGACGGAAAAGGAAAAGTGATCGGCAACCGCAGCGCCGACTATCGGAATAGCCAAGGCAGGATTTTGGAAGGGCCTGAGTATTTGACGATCTTTAAAGGTGATACAGGAAGCGAGCTGCAGACGATAAACTACGAGCCGGCCCGGGGGAATGTAGCGGACTGGGGTGACAGCTACGGAAACAGGGTTGATCGTTTTCTCGCAGGTGTCGCATATCTTGACGGAAAACGGCCGAGTCTTGTCATGGCGCGCGGCTATTACACGAGAACCGTCCTTGTCGCTTATAACTTTAGGGATGGAAAGCTGACCAAGCTGTGGACATTTGATTCAAAAGCGCCGGGCAATGAGAGATATGCCGGACAGGGCAATCACAGCTTAAGTGTCGCAGATGCAGACGGGGATGGAAAAGATGAAATTTTATACGGTGCGATGGCTGTCGACCATGACGGCAAAGGTCTTTATTCAACAGGCTGGGGCCATGGAGATGCGATGCACGCCGGAGACCTTGATCCGGCAAGAGACGGACTGGAAGTGTTTCAAGTGCATGAAAACAGCAGTTCTCCATACGGATTGTCCTTTCGCGACGCGGCCACCGGACAGCTGATTTGGGGCGTCCATGCCGGCAAGGATGTCGGACGCGGGATGGCCGCTGATATTGATCCGCGCTATGAGGGGGCTGAAGTGTGGGCAAACGGGGGACTTTACACGGCAAAAGGAGAAAAGATCGGCAGCACACTGCCTTCGTCAACCAATTTCGGCATCTGGTGGGATGGAGACCTTCAGCGAGAGCTGCTTGACAGCAACAGGATCGATAAGTGGGATTATCAACATGCGAAAACAATCAATTTGCTGACAGCGGCCGGAGCTTCTGCGAATAATGGGACAAAAGCGACGCCGACTTTGCAGGCCGATATTCTCGGAGACTGGCGCGAGGAAGTGATTTGGCGCACAGATGACAGCAGTGCACTGCACATCTATACGACGACAGATATGACCAATCACCGCATATATACGCTGATGCATGACGCTGTCTACAGGCTCGGCATCGCCTGGCAAAATGTCGGCTACAATCAGCCGCCGCACACCGGCTTTTATTTAGGGGAAGGCATGGCGGTCCCCGAGAAGCCAAATATTGATACGCGCTGAGTGAAAGGAGACTGAAAACATGAAGAAATATCTTCGTTTCACCGCGGCTCTTCCCCTGCTCATCCTTTTGCTGGCGGGTTTTATCGGACTGATGCATCCGCAGAAGGCCGCTGCGCAGACCGACCGGCAGCTGTTTCTGTTCGATTTTGGAATAGGGCCCGCAGAAGAGCATTACACAAAAATCGGGAAAACCTCGATTTACAAAAAAGACACAGGATACGGCTTTTCGCATGGAAAAGGCATCAAATGCAAACGGACGAAAAGTCATGAAACCTTGCGCAAAGACTATTGTATTGTAAACGATGCTGCATTCTTAGCAGACCTTGCAAACGGAAAATACCGGATAACCGTATTTGCCACAGCTGCCGAGGAAACGGCACTTTATGCAGAAGGTGAGAAGGTCGGAGCGATTCCTGCCGGAGCAAACCGAAGCGCGGCTGAAACGGTATTTACGGTTTCGGTAGAGGACGGACGGCTTGATCTCGGCTGGCAAGGCTCGCCAAAGGTGTATGCCATCGAAATTTCGCATATGTATCAATTCGATTTCGGCAACGGACAAGCAGCCCCCGGATTTATCCCGGTTTCCGCCCAATCGGCTTATTCGCCTGAAAAAGGCTTCGGATTTGACGACTCATCCAAGGTATCCTGCACTGACCGCGGCACAAACGACCCGCTTCGCTCAGACTTCTGCATTCCCGACGGCACCGCGTTTTCTCTCGATCTGCCAAACGGAACATACGAAGTCAAGATCATAACTGGAGACGACCTGGCAAAAACAAATATGGATGTACGGGCGAACGGCATGCTTCAGCTTTATTCGTTTGGCGCCGGCGCCGGTTCTTACAACGAAAAAACGTTTCCGATTACGATTACAGACGGCCGCCTTTCCATCCAATGTCTGACGGCGAGAACACTGCCGCACATCAATGCCGTCATCATCACGAAAACGGCTTATCATGTAACAAACGACAAAACGACGGTTTTTCTGGCGGGCGACTCGACCGTATCCGACTATGAGCGGGGATACGCGCCAATGGCCGGCTGGGGGCAGTTTTTGGACGATTATTTTACGGGCGACATTGCCATCGATAATCAGGCCAAACGGGCGAGAAGCGCGAAAAGCTTTGTTGATGAACGTTCCCTTGATACGATTATGAACCGCATGAAGCGGGGGGATTATCTGTTGATCATGTTCGGTATTAATGACGCCGGCCCGGACCCGGCCCGCCATACAGATCCTTATACGACATTTCAGGATTATTTGCGAATCTATATCGAACGCACAAGAGAAAAAGGCGGCCATCCGGTGCTCGTCACTTCGCAGAGCAAGCGGACATTCAATGAAAACGGCGTTTTCTATAACAGCATCGGAGACTACCCTGAAGCGATGAGGCAGCTTGGGCGTCAGATGAATGTGCCCGTCATCGATCTGAACAAAAAAAGCATCGCCTTTTACAATGAAATCGGTGTTGAAGCGACGAAAAATGTGTTTATGTTTCTCGAGCCTGGAGAAAGTCCGAACTATCCGGACGGAATCGAAGACAGGGTTCATTTCCAAGAGTACGGGGCCAATCAATTGGCAAGGCTCGTCACAGAAGAGATCGCAGATCTGAACCTTTATCCGCTGAAACGAGAGTTGAAAAAATCGTTCTGATGGAGCATTGTCTTGAAAGGAGAGCAGACGATGAAGCGTACACAAGAGAGCGGGCCGGCTCATGAACAAAACATGACGGCGGCGCCGAGGCAAATGGAAGCATTAAACCGCGGTCTTATTGCCGTGAAAACGGAAAACGGCGTTTTTCTCAGCTGGAGACTGCTCGGGACAGACCCTGAGAAAACAGCTTTTAACCTTTACCGCAACGGTCGCAAAATCAATTCACGTCCAATCGCCTCATCTACTAATTTTCTAGATGAAAACGGCGATCTTGAATCAATTTATGACGTCAAAACCATTCTCCGCGGAAAAGAATGCGAAAAATCGAAAGAAGCGTCGGTTTGGAAGAAGCCCTATCTGGATGTGCCGTTAAATAAACCGGAAGGCGGGTTCACTCCTGACGGCGAGCCGTATACCTACAGCGCCAATGATGCGTCGATCGGGGATCTTGACGGTGACGGCGAATATGAAATCGTGCTCAAATGGGATCCGTCCAATTCGAAAGATAATGCTCACCACGGCTATACAGGGGAAGTATTCATTGACGCTTATAAGCTTGACGGAACACATTTGTGGAGAATCAACCTCGGGAAAAACATTCGTGCGGGAGCCCACTACACCCAGTTTATGGTTTATGATCTTGACGGTGACGGAAAAGCGGAAATCGCCATGAAGACCGCTGACGGAACGATTGATGGAACGGGCCGGGTAATCGGTGACAAGGAGGCCGATTACAGAAATGAGCAAGGCCGGATTTTATCGGGGCAGGAATACTTGTCCATTTTTGACGGTGAAACTGGCGGGGAATTGGTGACGGTCGATTATGAACCGCCGCGCGGAAAGCTTGAGGACTGGGGGGACGGCTACGGCAACAGAATGGACCGGTTTCTCGCCGGCATCGCCTACTTGGATGGGGAGCGGCCGAGCCTGGTGATGGCGCGCGGCTATTACACAAGAACAGTGCTTGTCGCCTACCATTTTCGCAATGGGATGCTGACCAAACTATGGACATTTGACAGCGACAAGCTTGAATATGCCGCATATGCGGGGCAGGGGAATCACAGCCTGAGCGTTGCTGATGTTGACGGCGACGGGAAGGATGAGATCATTTACGGGGCGATGGTCGTTGATCATGACGGAACAGGGCTTTATACGACTGGGCTTGGACACGGGGATGCGCTGCATGTAAGCGACCTTGATCCCGACAGGCCGGGGCTTGAAGTGTTTCAAGTCCATGAAGATCCGCGCCTGCCATACGGCCTGTCCTTTCGCGATGCGGGAACCGGCGAGATTCTTTGGGGGGTACCCGCCGATACCGATGTCGGACGGGGAATGGCGGCCCACATTGATCCGCGCTATAAAGGTGCGCTGGTTTGGGCGATCGATCCTCCGGGGACAGAAGGACATTCATACGGGCTCTATACGTGCAAGGGGGAAAAAATCAGCGATACTGCTCCGGCTTCGGCCAATTTTGCGATATGGTGGGACGGCGATCTCCTTCGGGAATTGCTTGACCATGATTGGCAAGAGTCGAACGGCATCCCGAAAATTGATAAGTGGGATTATCACAATGGAAGGCTGATCAATCTCCTTACCGCTGAAGGAACACTATCAAACAACTGGACGAAAGGGACGCCTGTTCTTCAGGCCAATATGTTCGGCGACTGGCGGGAAGATGTCGTGTTCAGAACAGAAACAAGCGAGGCCTTGCGCATTTATACAACGACAGAGCTGACGGAGCACCGTTTTTACACATTCATGCATGATCCCGTCTACCGCTTGGCGGTGGCCTGGCAAAACGTCGCTTACAATCAGCCGCCTCATCCCGGCTTTTATTTGGGAACGGGGATGAAAAAACCGCCCCGGCCCAATATTTATACCGTTTCAGTGAAAAAGAATTAAAAAACATTGACTGTAATTTAAAATTGTGATATAATAAAATATTTATTTGACAAATGATGATCTCGCTATTAATCTAGTTGATGTAGAGCAAGCTGTATCAACTTTGAGTAAGGAGCGGATCAATGATGAGAATATCAGATGGTGTTGAAATGCTGGAATTGGAAAGTGAAGCTTTTGGCCAAAAAGCCGCGCTTCACCCGGTGCTTGTGTGGGATGAGGAAGACGCCGTTTTAATCGACACCGGCATGCCGGGGCAATTGGGACAACTCCGCCTGGCGCTAGAACAATGCGATGTCCCCTTCAAGATGCTGAAGGCGGTTGTCTTGACACATCAGGATATCGATCATATCGGCAGTCTTCCCGGTATTTTACAGGAAGCCGAAGGTGTGAAAAGCTATGCCCACAAGCTGGAAAAGCCGTATATAGAAGGCGAACGCCCGCTTTTCAAGACAGATCCGAAGCAGATGAGCGATGAGGAAAAGAAAGCCTTGCCAAAAGATCTGCTTGCCATTTTCGCAAATCCGCCGAAGGCAAGGGTCGACTGTCTGCTGGAAGACGGGATGGAACTGCCGTTTTGCGGAGGCATTCAGGTGATCTCCACACCGGGGCATACGGAAGGCCATGTCAGCCTTTATTTGAAGAAAAGCAAAACGTTGATTACGGGCGATGCTTTAGTATGTGCCGAAGGCCGTTTACAGCCGCCCATTCCCCGCGTGACCCCGGATATGAAGCAAGCGATCAAGTCGCTGGAAAAGCTTTTGGCATTTGATATCAAGACGGTGATCTGCTATCACGGGGGCGCTGCTATTGGCGATCCAAAGAAGCGGATCAGGGAAATCATTCATCAGGCAAGCTTGTAATCTATTGCAAAAATAAACAAAATGGCCGGGGCGACGGAGCTCTCCCTCGGCCTTTTCGAAAAACAAAAAAGTATGATTGTAGACAAAAAGCCAGCTCCGCTAAAATAAATAGTAAGCGGTTTCGCCGCGGAAGGCAGGGAAAACAGGGTGACACGAAGAGATGAAAAGGAGTGATCGGTTTGACAATCAGCATTTATTTGGCCGGTGATTCGACCGTGCAAAACTATAGGGCAGACTCGCCGCAGGGAGGCTGGGGGGAATTTCTGCAAGTCTATTTGACTGGAGATGTACAGGTGATCAACCGGGCGATCGGGGGGAGGAGCTCAAAAACCTTCGTTGAAGAAGGGAGGCTCGCCTCGATTTTGGATGTGATTCAAACAGGGGATTGGCTGTTTGTGCAGATGGGGCATAATGATGCCTCAAAAGATAAACCGGAGCGTTACACAGAGCCGTATACGACGTATAAAGAATATTTGAAAATGTATGTCGAAGGTGCGCGACAAAAAGGAGCGGAACCGCTTCTCATCACACCGGTGGCAAGGCTTCATTACAAGGACGGCGTCTTTTTGAACGATTTCCCCGACTATTGCATCGCCATGAAGCAGGTGGCCCATGAAGAACATGTCCGCTTGATCGACTTAATGGAAAAAAGTCTTCAGCATTTTGCCGAAAAAGGCTACAGCGAAATATTTCAATATTTTATGATTTCGGAAAATGTAAACGATTACACTCATTTCACGAAAAAAGGTGCCCGGGAAATCGCAAAGCTCGTCTCGGCCGGGATCCGGGAACTCGGTTTGCCGTTTGTCGAAGAGACGGTGTGAGCATGAAGAAAAAGCTGTATCATGGCGCCTGTTTTTATCCCGAGTTATGGGATGAAGCAACGCTTGAAGAAGATATCAAGCTGATGAAGGAAACAGGGATCAATGTCGTGAGAATCGGTGAATTTGCCTGGTCGACAATGGAGCCTGAGGAAGGAAAGATCGATGTCGGTTTTTTGCCGATGTCATCAAAAAGCTAGATGACAACGGGATTGACACGGTGATGTGCACGCCGACCGCGACTCCGCCGATTTGGCTTACCCACGGGCATCCGGAAAGAATGTATGTCAATGAAAAAGGGGAGACGATGGGGCATGGCTCAAGACAGCACGTCTGTACAAACCATCCGTATTTCCGGAAGCGGGCCAGGCTGATCACCGAGCAGATCGCGGAAAAAATCGGCAGGCTCCCGGGACTCATCGGCTGGCAGCTTGACAATGAATTCAAATGCCATGTCGCGGAATGCATGTGTGAAACATGCAAAACGCTGTGGCACAAATGGCTGAAGGAGCGATACGAGTCGATTGCCAGTCTCAACGAAGCCTGGGGAACCGATATTTGGAGCGAAACCTATCAGCGCTTTGAGCAAATTCCGCAGCCCGGTCCGACGCCATTTTTGCATAACTCGTCGTTAAGGACGATGTATCAGCTGTTTTCCATGGACAAAATCGCCGAATTTGCATTTGAGCAGGCTGAAGTGATCAGGGCGTACTCCGATGCGCCGATTACCCATAACAGCAGCATCATGTTCGGCGTCAACAATGAAGAGCTGTTTGGCGGACTTGATTTTGCCTCATTTGATACGTACGCCACGCAAGAGAACAGAGCGGCCTTTTTGTTGAACTGCGATTTATGGAGAAACATGAAAAAAGACCGGGCTTTTTGGGTGATGGAGACGAGCCCTTCTTACAGCGCTTCATTGGAAAGCTATGCATTGCCGCATCAGGACGGCTATTTGAAAGCGGAAGCCGTATCATCCTACGCCTTGGGCGGAGGCGCGTTCTGCTATTGGCTGTGGCGGCAGCAGCGGGCCGGTTCCGAACAGCCGCACGGCGCTGTCCTCAGCGCTTGGGGAGCGCCGGATGTAGGGTATGGGAATGTGCTTGAAGTCGAGCGCGCCAGAAAAGAGATCGAAAACATCATGCTCGCAACGGCTCCCGTCCAGGCTGAAACGGCTCTTGTCTACTCGGACAGGGCGAAGGTCTTTTTCAAAACGGAACCCCACCGAAAGCTTCATTACAGGTCGCTCATCACCGAGTTTTACGACAGGATTCTCTCGCTCGGCATCCACAGGGACGTCATCCCGGAAGGAAGCCCGCTTGACGGCTATAAATTGCTGTTTACACCGTTTATCCATTATCTTTCTCCTGAATATATCCAAAAAGCGGCTACCTTCACAGAAAGCGGCGGAATCTGGATCGCGGGGCCTCTGGCAGGAGGAAGGACAGAGCATCATACGATTCACACCGACCGCGGGTTGGGTGATTTAGAAAAATGCGCCGGGGCCAAAACCTTGTTTACTTATCCGATGGATGAACGAAACACGGTCGGTGCAGCCTTTGACGTTAAGGCGCCGCTCAGTTTATGGAGCGCTGTTTTTGAACCGGACGATTCCGAAGCGGTCGGCATCATCGAAGAAGGAGCGGCACCTGGGAAGGCATTTATAACTGAGCATAAACGGGGGAAAGGAAAAATCGTCATGCTCGGTTCCTTGCCGGCGGGTGAGGCCGGTGATATCATGTTGAAAAAGCTGATCAGCCACTATGCCGAAGAAGCGGGTGTCACACTGGGAACAGATGTTACACCGGGCACGATCGTCGCCCCGCGGAGGGGAATGGACGGCCTTGTCTGGGTGGTCGTCAATATGGACGGCAAAGGCGGACAAGTGACCCTGCTGGATCGCGGAACCGACTTGATATCCGGCGAGCCGATGTCCGGCTGTTTAATGCTCAAACCGCATGAACATCGCGTTATTTGTTTTTCTGGAAAATAGGACTTTGAAGAAGAACCGCCGCCGGCAATGCCGGCGGCTTTTCTTTTGCCTGATACGGCTGCAAAAGAAGGGCAGCCCTGCAAATAAGGAGAAATCCCGGCCAGTTCCCAAGGCAAAAAAAGAACATTGACGGTCAAAAGAATGGAAAGGGAAAATACAGACTGATCAGACAAAGCAGAAAGAGGAGGAGCGCTTGTGAAAGCACAGGCTGAAGTGAAATGGCTGAAGGCGCCGCCCCGGGCGGGTGGCGTCACATGGGGAGTTCCCTGGGAAAAAGGTGTGCTGCAAAAAGGGGAGGCAGTCACCATCGCCGATCAGAACGGTCAGGCGCCTAGCTTACAAACATGGCCGCTTGCCTATTGGCCTGACGGATCGCTGAAATGGACAGGGCATGCGGCGGTTTTCACAGAAGAGAGCGGCGGCCGTTTTTGGCTGCAAAAAGGGTGTCCAAAACCACCTGAAAACACCGTACACATTTCAGAGCAGGAAGACAGCATCACAGTGGACACCGGGGAGATGGTCTGCAAGCTGGAGAAAACAGGCTCGACCTTGTTCAGCTCGATTTCCATTTCCGGGGAAATGATGGCGAAAAACGGACGGCTCATCGCCTTAAAAGAAAAACGGACTGCCGCAGATTTTCACGAGACTTATCAAATCACACGATTTAAAAGCATGATCAACAGGGTGGTTATTGAACAAAACGGGCCGGTAAAAGCGGTGTTGAAAGCAGAAGGTGTCCACCGGAGCGAAGACCGGGGCAACCCTTGGCTTCCTTTTGCCGACAGACTGTCTTTTTACGCCGGGGTATCGGCCATTCGGATCATGCATACCATTTTCATCGACGGAGATCCGCAAACTGAATGGATCAAAGGGCTCGGCTTGGAGTTTTCCGCGTTTTTCAAAGGTGCCCCTTGGAATCGGCACATTCGTTATGCGGCTGACAGCGGCATTTACGGGGAGGCGGCCCAGCTGCTTGTGACGAGAAGATTTAACGAATCAAACGGGATTTATGAAAAACAAATTGCCGGACAGCCGGTCCGTGAGACACCAGAAACATCGGCCGTGGTTCAGGATGCCCGCCGGAATGCGATTTGGCATGACTTTCAACTCGTTCAAGACGCTCCGCATCACTACCGTTTGCAAAAACGGACGGATAAAAGCTGTGCCTGGGTGCCCGCCTTCCGCGGAGAGAGAGCGAAAGGGCTGATGTATGCAGGAGGAGAAACGGGTGGAATCGCTTTAGGGCTAAAGGATTTTTTTGAAAAATATCCGTCCTCACTTACAGCGGCAAATCTCGCCTCTGATGAAACGACATTGACGGTCTGGTTTTGGCCTCCGGAAGCGGAAGCGATGGATTTCCGCCACTATTCAAAGGACACCCATGTTGAAAGCGCATATGAAGGCTTTGCGGAAATGCGCTCTACTGCTTCAGGGATTGCCAATACGAGCGAAGTCCATCTCGCCTGTTTGACAAAGCCGCCAAGCGATGAAGAACTGATGAGACTGGCGGATGAATGGCAAAATCCGCCGCTTTTGCTTTGTGAGCCCGACTATTATTACAACACCCGCGCACTTGGGATTTGGAGCTTGAAAGATACAAGCCGTCCGCTAGAAGCGATGCTTGAAGAACAGCTTGACGAAGCTTTCCGGTTTTACAAAAACGAAGTCGAACAGCGAAGCTGGTACGGGTATTGGCATTATGGTGATGTGATGCATACGTATGATCCCGTCCGCCATATGTGGCGGTATGATCTTGGCGGTTACGCATGGCAAAACACAGAGCTTGTACCGAATCTGTGGCTTTGGCAGTCATTTCTCCGGTCGGGCAGGGAGGATGTCTTCCGAATGGCCGAAGCGATGACGCGCCATACAAGCGAGGTTGACTGCTACCACTTCGGAGAATATCAAGGTCTCGGTTCAAGGCACAATGTCCTCCATTGGGGCTGCGGCTGCAAAGAAGCGAGAATCAGCATGGCCGGGCTCCATAAAATGTACTATTTTTTGACGGCCGATGAACGCACGGGTGAGATTCTCGCTGAAAGAAAGGATGCCGACAAAGCAGTCGCGACGTTGGACCCGATGAGAGCTTATTATCCGAAAGGCGGGTTTCCTGCACATGCAAGAGTGGGCCCTGATTGGGCGGCGTTTTGCTCGAACTGGCTAACACATTGGGAACGGACGGGGGACACTGCATATCTTGCAAAAATCAAAAAAGGGATCAGCCAGCTGAAAGCATTGCCGCTTCGTCTTTTGTCAGGGCCGACGTTCGGCTATGATCCGGCGGGTGCCGCTTTGTTTCACATGGGAGACGGGAACGAAGGCGGCTACCATATGGTGATCGCATTTGGCGCTCCGCAAGTATGGATGGAACTTGCCGGACTCCTGGAAGATGAAGAATGGAAGGAGATGCTTAGTGAATTCGGCGAATTTTATTTGCTGAGCGATGAAGAGAAGCGGCGAAGGAGCGGGGGAAAGCTTCATAACGGTTTGTTCCATTGGCCGATGTTTGCTGCTGCAATGGCCGCATATGCTGCACACCGGCGCCGGGACCGGGAGCTTGCCGAAAAAGTGTGGCGCCTTTTGCTGGATGAAACGCAAAGCCATACACCACTGCCGATTACACCAAAGCGGACGAACAGATGGAGAGAACTGACGGAAATGCCTTGGGTGACGACAAACTGTGTATCGCAATGGTGTTTAAACTTAATCGCAGTATTGGAGCTTCTCGGCGATATGCCGCCCAGTCGGGAGCTTCAGGAAAAGGTGATGTCACACATTCAAGCGACAGGCAAAAAATGAAGATTGCCGGAAAAATGAAAGCGCTTTAAATTTATTGTTAAATCATAAAGGGGGAATGAAAATGCCGGTAGTAAAAAGCAAGGGGAAAAAATGGCTGGCCGCCTCCGCCGCCTTTTTTCTTCTCATGGGCTGCAGCGCAAACGAATCATCCAGCCAAAACGAAAAGGACAAGCAAAAGGATGTGATCCACATCATGGCACCGCTTCTATCGCCGGAAAGTCCGGGGCAAAACAGCCCGTCATTGAAAGCGCTTGAAACGTATACGCAAAAACAAATTAACGTGACATGGGTTCCGAACTCTTCCTACAATGACAAATTCAACATTGTCATGGCGTCCGGAGATTTGCCGCACGCGATCGTTATCACCGACAAATCACCAGGATTTATCAAATCGGTTAAAGCGGGCGCGTTCTGGGAGCTGTCTCCATACTTAAAAGATTACCCGAATCTCAGCAAGGCTGATGAAAAGATCATGAAAAACAGCTCGATCAACGGCGAGATTTACGGCATATACAGGGCGAGGGATCTGATTCGGGCTTCGATCATCATCAGAACCGACTGGCTGGACAACGTCGGGCTCGATATGCCGAAAACGATCGATGATTTTTATGAAGTGTTGAAAGCATTTAAAGAAAAAGACCCCGACGGGAACGGGAAAGACGATACGTACGGCATGGTTGTGCCGAAATGGATGGGGCTTGGAAACGGGAGTCCGTGGGATATTATGCAGACTTGGTTCGGCGCGCCGAATCGCTATGGCGTAGATGAGAACGGCGAGCTCGTTCCCGATTTTACGACAGAGGAGTATATGGAGGCATTGCGGTTCTTTAAAAAACTTTATGATGAACGGCTGATCAATAAAGATTTTGCCGTAATGGATTCGGCGAAATGGAATGACCCCGTCGTCAAAGGGAAAGCGGGCGTGATCGTCGATACAGGTTCAAGGGCTTCACAAATCCAAAGCGCTCTTGAGGAAGCCGAACCCGCCAACAAGGGTGTGATCGATGTCGTCGGTACGGTAAAAGGGCCGAAGGGGACCTATACATTCCCCACGTCTGGCTATGCCGGAATGATTGCCATCCCGAAGGCAAGCGTCAAAACGGAGAAAGAGCTGAGGGAGGTTTTGAGCTTCCTGGACAAAATGAACGATAAAGAGGCTCAGATCATTGCCAACGACGGTATTGAGGGGCGTAATTATAAGCTCGAAAACGGAACATTCACATCTCTAGAAAAAAATAACAAAAAACTGCTTTACGAACACGAAGGGCTCGCCCAGTTCAGCATGGGGATTCCGGAACAAAGATATTACATTGAAAAACAAACGTCAAAGCTGTTCAAGCACCGTGAACAGATCATCAAAGAAGGAGAAAAAATCGCCGTCTTCAACCCGGCAGAATCGCTCGTTTCAGATGTGTACACGCAAAAAGGCGCACAGCTCGACAACATCATCCTTGACGCCAAAACACAATTTATCATCGGAGACATTGATGAAAAAGGTTTTCAGGATGCCGTTGAGCTTTGGTATAAAAGCGGCGGCGAGGATTTGATGAAGGAGCTTAATCAATTGTACCGGCAGGCTGAATAGCCCATCTCCGCCAATGCACACGAAAGGGGGTTTAGGACATGGAAATCGCCACAAAAACGGAGAAGGCCGCTGTCAAGGCGGCTAGAAAAACAAATGGGCTCTCGGCCTTTAAACGGGACAAATGGCTTTATCTTCTGCTCGTTCCCGGTGTTTTATATTTTCTCATCTTTAAATATTGGCCGATGTGGGGCGTATTGATCGCTTTTAAGGATTATTCCCCATATCTCGGCTTTTGGCAGAGCGAATGGGTCGGATTCGAGTATTTCAAGGATTTTTTTATGAATCCCGATTTCTTCCGGCTCTTGCGCAACACGCTGATGCTGGCCGCTCTCGACTTGCTTTTCGCCTTTCCGGCGCCATTGATCGTGGCGCTATTGCTGAATGAATTAAGGCATGCGATTTATAAACGATGCATTCAGACGTTTATTTATGTGCCGCACTTTGTCTCATGGACGATCGTCGTCAGCATCACATTTGTCTTTTTTACGGTTGATACAGGGGTTATCAATAAAATGCTGCAGCATGTAACGGGAGGGGAGATCTCATTTCTCTCCGATCCCGAATGGTTCAGGCCGATGATCGTGCTGCAAAGCATGTGGAAGGAGACGGGCTGGGGAACGATTCTGTTTTTGGCGGCGCTTGCCGCCGTTGACCAGGAACAGTATGAAGCGGCGGTGATAGACGGGGCCGGGCGCTTCAGGAGAATGTGGCATATCACGCTGCCCGCGATCAGAAGTACGATTGTCGTGCTCCTTATCTTAAGAATCGGCAGTTTTTTAAACATCGGCTTTGAACAGATCTTTTTAATGACCAATTCATTAAACCGGAGCGTCGCCGAAATCTTTGACACGTATGTCTATGTGGTTGGGATTACCCAAGGGGCTTACAGCTACAGCACGGCAGTCGGCCTTTTTAAATCAGTCGTCGGCATCATCCTGATTTTCGGTGCCAATTATGTCGCGAAAAAATTCGACCAGGATGGTCTGTTTTAATGAATGGAGGTGATGGGATGTCCGCTTCAGAATCGCTCCATAATACGAAAGCCGGGCGGGTGTTCGATGTGTTTAATATTGTCTTTCTTGGCTGCCTGGGGCTTGTGACGGTGCTGCCATTTCTGTACATCATCGCCGGGTCTTTTGCAACAGAAGCCGAGCTGTCGGAAAGGAGCTTCTTTATCTTTCCGGAAACCTTTTCACTGGATGCGTACCGCTACATTTTTTCTACGCCGACCTTTATCAGAAGCATGGGGGTTTCCGTGTTCATTACGGTTGTGGGAACTTTTGTTCAGCTGTTGTTTACGTTTACGATGGCCTATCCCCTTGCGAAACGGAACCTCAAAGGCCGGAATTTGCTTTTAAATCTCGTGATTTTCGCGATGCTTTTCAGCGGGGGGATGATTCCGACCTATATCGTCGTCAAAACACTCGGACTGCTCGATTCCTATTGGGCTTTAATTTTGCCGATGGCGATTAATCCGTTTAATTTGATCATTATCAAAAACTTTTTTCAGCAGCTGCCGAAAGAACTCGAGGAATCGGCGAAAATAGACGGCTGTTCAGAAATCGGCGTATTCCTGAGGATCGCCCTTCCGCTGTCAAAGCCGATCATCGCCACCTTTGCCCTGTTTTATGCGGTCGGCATCTGGAACGACTTTTTTCATGCCCTGCTTTATATCAATGACAGCGCCAAATGGCCGCTGCAGATGGTGCTGCGCCAGGTGACGATCCTGTCCGACTTGACCGGGACCAATGAGATGATGGAGAGTGCGGTGCCGCCGGAACAGTCGATCAAACTGGCCGTCATTGTCATAGCGACACTGCCGATTTTAGCGGTTTATCCGTTTTTGCAGAAACATTTTGCAAAAGGGATATTGATCGGGTCTGTCAAAGGATAAAAAAAGCTGCCGGACATCTTCGGCAGCAGCGGGCGGCTTATACATGGGAGCCGCCTTTGTTTCGTTTTTTCATCCACACATAAACAGGGAGTCCGGCAAGGCCGATCAAGATAGACCAGAGGCAGCTGTAAAAGTCTGTGATCAGGGTGCTGAAAAGGACAAACAGCGATCCGGCAATAGCCGCAATCGGCATGTAAGGGTAAAGCGGCACACTGTAGGATCTTTCCTGTCCGCTGTTTTTCTTCCTCAGAATAAACACCGCGAAAAATGCCATCACATAAAAGATATAGATCATAAAAATCGAAACCTCAGACAGCTTTTCCGGATTGCTGATCATCATGAGGACGACGGCAATCATGATCTGTACGGTGACGGCAATCCAAGGCGTATGGAATGTCGGGTGGACATGCGAGATCCAGCGCGAAAACGGCAGCTGTTTTTTTTCCGCCATCGCGAAAATAACGCGCGGGAAAGACAGAACTTTTCCGTTTAAACAGCCGAAAATGCTGACGATAATACCGATGGAGATCAATTTTCCGCCGAGCGGTCCAAACAGCATCGAAGCGGCGGTGCTTGTCGCATTTTCACCGAGTGCGACAATCTGTTCTGCCGGCAGAATATGCAAGAGCGCCAGATTGATAAACAGATAGCACGCCGTCACAATCAAAATGCCTCCGGTCATCGCTTTTGGAAGCACCTTTTCCGGGTTTTTCATTTCTCCGCCGAGTGCGGCAAGAAGAATCCAGCCGTCGTAGGCAAACAATGTCGCCAGCACCGCCGCTCCGAAATTCTCTCCGCCGAAACTTTTGACTTCGCTGAAAATATGTTCATCACCTTGCCAGAGCCCGAAGACAACAATACATACAATGGGGATCAGTTTTCCGACCGTTGTGATCGTCTGGACCGCTCCGCCGTACTTTGTCCCGATGATGTTGATGATGCACAAAAACGCGACGGAAATAATGCCGATCAGTGCGGCCCATGATTTGTCCCAGGAAAACAAGTTGGCCACAAGCGACCCGAAATATAGCCCAAGGGCGCCGATGATCGCCGGTCCGTAGATGATGATCTGCACCCAGCCGCACAAAAAGCCCCAAAACTCTCCGTAGATTTCTTCCAGATACGTGTACAACCCGCCCGTTTTCGGAATTTGCGTGCCGATTTCGGCGATCGTCAGTCCGCCCGCAAGCGTCAAAATGCCTCCGAGAAGCCAGGCGAAAAGGGCGATCTGTGCATTCCCGGAATAAGAAAGAACACTGCCGGGCTTCATAAACACGCCCGAGCCGATGATCGTGCCAATCACAAGAGAAAGCGCAAATAACAAGCCAATCTCTTTTTTTAGTCCGTTTGTGTCTGCATTCATTTGCTACGCCTCCTGTTGTGTCATTCTTTTTGTAAAAAACTATTTTTATATTGTAATACCTTTTTTTCAAAATAAAAATAAAATAAATTTTCAGATTTTCGTATTTCCTTTGAAGGTCATTGTTTTTCACAGAGTAAAACTAAAAAAATGCGGTTATAAACGAACTATGTAATCTATTAAAAGTTATATTGTTAGTGTTTTGCTTACCCTTAGAAACGAACCGGATCGAAAGCCGTATTGGTTGACTTTTCATCTGAAATCACCTATTTTTGAAGAAAAGAAAATATCTCGAATTCGAGATATTTAATTGAGAGGAGATTATACAAGATGAAAGTGAACGGCATTCACCACGTATCCGCTTTAACGGCCAACGCGCAAAAAAATCTCGACTTTTACGTCAAAGGGCTTGGCATGAGACTGATCAAGAAAACGGTCAATCAGGATGATCCGACAATGTATCATTTGTTTTACGGTGATGAGGTTGCAACCCCTGGTTCAGATTTGACGTTTTTCGAGATTCCGATGCTGGCCCGAAAGATACAAGGAACAAACTGCATTTCATCAGTGTCCCTCAGGGTTCCGAGCGAGGAAGCCCTCGGTTTTTGGCAGCGGCGCCTTGATGAACTCGGCGTCAGGCAAGACGGGATCATGCAGCGTGCGGGACGGAGCGTTCTCCGCTTTTTCGATCATGAAGGGCAAACGATCATTCTTGTAGCGGACGCTGAAGGTAAAGATCATGGGGTGCCAGTGAAAAACAGTCCTATTCCGGAAGAGTTTCAGATCAGAGGACTTGGGCCTGTCGAGCTGTCCGTTCCCGATAGAGGCCCGACTGAAGAAGTGCTGACAGAACTTCTCGGCTTTAAGCGTGTTGCAAAAGAGGAGCTTGATGGAAGCGGCCGGGAGCTGGTTGTGTTTGAATCAGGAGACGGCGGAGCCGCCACAGAGGTTCATCTCACAGAAACGCAAGACATGAGAAGAGAGCGTCCCGGAAAAGGCAGTGTCCACCATGTCGCATTCCGCGTCAAAAATGAAGACGAACTGCAAAAATGGCATGAAAAAATCAGTGCGCACGGTTTCACGAATTCCGGCATTGTTGAGCGCTATTATTTTAAAGCGCTCTATTTCAGAGAGCCGAACGGCATCCTCTTTGAGCTTTCCACCGACGGACCCGGCTTTCATGTTGACGAAGGACTCGATGAGCTGGGACAAAGCCTTGCGCTTCCGCCATACCTTGAAAACAGGCGAACAGAAATCGAAGCCCGTCTTACACCGATCAAATAAAAAACAAGGCCCGTGTTAAGGGCCTTGTTTTTTGTTATATCAAACAGGGGGGATTGATTTAAGAAGATGCTTCTTCTTTTTGATCAAGTTTCACTTGCTTGGTCATTGTCTTGCCGTTTCTGATGATTTTCACTTTTATCGTATCGCCGATTTGCGTATCTTTGTACAGGATGTTGCGAAGGGTGCTGCCGGCAGCGGTTTCTTTGTCGTTCAGGCTGACGATCACATCATTTTCTTTAAGCCCCGCTTTTTCGGCAGGAGATCCTGAAGCGACTTGGCCGATGTAGACGCCTTTGTTTAATTGGCTGCTCTTTAAACCGAGTGTTCCGGTTTGATAGTTTTCCGGAACCTGGCTCAGATCCATCATGCTGATGCCGATGTATGGACGTTCGATTTTGCCTTTGGACATCAGCTCTTCTGCAATCGGTTTGACATCATTGCTCGGAATCGCAAAACCGATGCCTTCCACGCCTGTTTCACTGATCTTCATGCTGTTGATGCCGATCACTTCGCCTTTCGTGTTCAACAGAGCACCGCCGCTGTTACCAGGATTGATCGCGGCATCCGTTTGAATGACGTTCATTTCCGTTTCGCCGGCAGATGTGTTGACGGATACGGTCCGGTCAACACCGCTGATGATTCCTTGTGTGACGGTGCGGGAAAGGTCTTTGCCGAGCGGATTGCCGATGGCGACGACCGATTCGCCCGCCCTTAAGCTTGACGAATCTCCGAATGACGCCACTTTTTCGACGTTATCCGCAGAAATTTCGACAACGGCAAGGTCTGTCAAGGAGTCGCTTCCGACCAGTTTGCCCTCGACTTCTTTCCCGTTTGAGAGAGAAACCTTCAGCTTGCTTGCGCCTTCGACGACATGGTTGTTCGTAATGATATACGCTTTTCCGTTCGCTTTTTTATAAATGACGCCTGAACCCGTGCCTGTTTCTTCCTCGGTTGAGCTGCCGCTGTTCGTGTTATCGCTGCTCTCAAAGCCGAACATATCATTCTCTGTCTGTTTTTGATAGTTTGAGATGCCGACGATGGCCGGCGATATGTTCTCAACCATTGCTGACACGTCGGAAGAGCTTGTAGATGACAGCTTTTCCGTCTTCGTCTCGTTCGCTGACGAAGAAGTGGATGTTTGATTGGTTTGTGTCTGAGCGGACGAATCGACTGTCTGGTCTTTTGAGTGCTGATAAGTCGACACGCCGAGGACGAGGCTTCCGCCGATGATGCCGCTGATGATCGGCGTCATCCATGATAGTCTCCGCTTTTGTTGTTCTGGTTTTAATTTTTGATTTGGCTGTTTATCAGAGACGATGATTTCGTTTTCGGTTTGAGGTTGATTTTCCCTGTTATATTCCATTTTCTCCACGCTCCTATTGTTATCATATCCTTTGATACACCCATCATAAACAAAGACTGTGGGATAAACATGAAAAGAATGTGGGAAATTGTCAAAGGAAAAGGATAGAATAGATATGGATGCTTTTTTCTTACAATACGACATTCCAGAGGTGTTGACGAACATTGAACAAAATCGGTTTTATCGGATACGGGAGCATGGCGCGGATGATCGCGGGCAAGCTGCTTCAACAAGACAACATAAAGGGCGAGACGGTGCTTGTTGCAACAAGGGCTGACAGAGACAAAGCAGCGGCCGCCCAAAGGCTTCATCCGGATGTCTCCTTCCAATCGTCTGAAGATCTCGCAAAGCAGTGCGGACTCATCTTCATCTGTGTTCCGCCTTTAGCGGTGAAAGAAACGCTCACAAACATCAATCCATTTCTTCAGGAACACGCACATATCGTGTCAATTGCTGCGGGCATCACGCTTGAACGGCTGCACGAATGGACAAACCGGCAAGTATCAAGATACATCCCGACTTTGACATCTGAAGCGGGAGTCGGCATTTCGCTTGTCGTGCACGGCGAACGGGTGACAGAAGACAATAAAACCAGTCTCGAAGGATACCTTTCCCCTTTCAGCAAAGTAAAAAACATCAGCGAGAACGATATCGATGCCGCGAGCAATTTAACAAGCTCTTCACCGGGTTTTATCGCCGCGATTTTTGAAGAGTTCGCCCAGTCCGCAGTCAGAAACAGCAGTCTGACGAAAGAAGAAGCGTTTGAGTTCCTGATCCATTCTTTAGTAGGTACTGGGAAACTTTTGTTGGAACAACAAATGACCTTTGAAGAAACCCTTCGACGGGTGGCGACAAAAGGCGGCATTACAGCAGAAGGCGCAGAGGTTATTCAGCAGGCTGTACCAGAGGTTTTTGATAAGCTGTTTGAGAGAACGCTGGACAAGTATCAATCATTAAAAGATGCCGTACGGCCATAAGCGGGGAGGCTGCCTTTTTGAGGGCAGCCTTTTCGTGCTGTTCGACAAATTTCTTCACATTTCCATTGTTATCTTAAATTTCTAAATTTCCCAATAGTTATTGAAATCCTATTAAGATTTTAATATAATTTGTTAGAATATTCATAAAATAATAAAAAATTTGAGATGTTTTTGATGAGGGGGAATTTTGTGAAGCTGTACATGTCCGTTGATATGGAAGGAATTTCTGGACTTCCTGATGATACGTTTGTCGATTCAAGCAAGCTGAACTATGAGCGGGGAAGGGCGATCATGACGGATGAAGCCAATCATGTGATTGAAGCAGCGTTGCAAAACGGCTGTTCAGAAGTGCTTGTCAATGACAGCCATTCAAAAATGAACAATATTTTGATCGAGCGCCTCCATCCTGAAGCACAGCTTATTTCAGGGGATGTCAAGCCGTTTTCGATGGTTCAGGGACTTGATGAAACATATGGGGGAGCGGTGTTTCTCGGCTATCACGCGCGGGCGTCGATGAGAGGCGTGATGTCGCACAGCATGATCTTCGGTGTTCGGCATTTTTACATAAACGATCAGACGGTCGGCGAGCTCGGCTTTAACGCTTATGTAGCCGGCTATTACGGCGTTCCGGTCATCATGGTGGCCGGTGACAGTGAGGCCGCGGCTGAAGCGAAGGAGCTGATCCCGAACGTGACGACCGCGGCCGTGAAAGAAACGATTTCGCGTTCGGCCGTCAAATGTCTGACACCTGAGAAAGCGGGGCGTCTTTTAAAGGAACAGACGGCTTATGCGCTGCAAAACAGGGACAAGGTCAAGCCCCTCACACCTCCGGACAGGCCGGTGCTCAGCATCGAATTTGCCAACTACGGCCAGGCGGAGTGGGCGAACTTGATGCCCGGCACTGAAATCAAACCGGGAACGACGATTGTCCGCTATCAAGCGAAAGATATTTTGGAGGCCTACCAAGCGATGCTTGTCATGACAGAGCTGGCGATGCGGACGACATTTTCCTAGGAAGGTGTGATGGACATGGCGGGTTACATCATGAAGCGGTTTTTCTCGATGCTTGTGACCATTTTGGTGATCACAACATTGACCTTTGTGATGATGAAAGTGATTCCGGGTTCTCCTTTTAATGAGGAGCGAAACACCAATGAGGCGGTTCAGCGAAACCTTGAAGCTTATTATCACTTAGATGAGCCTCTCATTGTGCAATATGTGATCTACTTGAAATCGATCATCACCTTTGATTTTGGACCGTCGATCAAACAGTCTTCGCAAAGTGTGAACGACATGCTGGCAAGAGGCTTCCCTGTTTCATTTGAACTGGGGATGACGGCGCTCGTGCTGGCGGTCATATCAGGAATCGCCCTCGGCATTTTTGCGGCGCTGAAGCAAAACGGGATCATCGATTACTTGGCGATGACAATCGCCGTCCTCGGGATTTCTGTGCCGAACTTCATTATGGCGACCCTCTTGATTCAGCAATTCGCCGTCAATTGGAACATCTTTCCGCCTTCGACCTGGACGAGCCCGATGCATATGGTGCTGCCGACAACGGCTTTGGCGATGGGACCGATGGCGATAATCGCCAGATTGACGCGGTCGAGCATGATTGAAGTGCTGACCCAGGATTATATCCGCACGGCAAGGGCGAAGGGACTCTCTCCCTTTAAAATCGTCATCAAGCATGCGCTTAAAAACGCGCTGATGCCCGTTGTTACGGTGCTTGGCACACTTTCAGCCGCCATTTTAACAGGGAGCTTCGTCATTGAAAAAATCTTCGCGATTCCAGGCATGGGAAAATACTTCGTCGAAAGCATCAACTCCCGCGATTATCCCGTGATTATGGGAACCACCGTTTTCTACAGCATCATCCTCATCGTTATGCTGTTTTTAGTCGATATGGCATACGGAATCCTTGATCCGCGCATTAAACTGCATAAGAAAGGGTGAGAGATATGAGCCTTCCGGTTCGCCGGGAAAATGGGACTCCGCATGGCGGGCCTATCCCGAATGAATGGTTTGCCCCGAAGAAACAGGTAAGGGGTGAAAGCGAATCTGTTGTCAGGCCGAGCCTTTCATACTGGCAGAACGCCTGGCGGATTTTAAGAAAGAACAAGCTGGCGATGACTGGCTTGAGTATTTTAATCTTTCTCTTTATCATGGCGGCTCTCGGGCCGACTCTTTCTCCCCACAGTGTCACACAGCAGTCGCTTTCCCAGCAAAACCTGCCTCCGTCCGGAACGCATTGGTTCGGAACCGACGAGCTGGGCCGCGATGTTTTTACAAGAACATGGTATGGAGCGAGGATTTCGCTTTTTGTCGGCCTTATGGCGGCGTTGATCGATTTTGCGATCGGTGTTATCTACGGCGGTGTTGCCGGCTATAAAGGCGGTAAGACCGATCATGTGATGATGCGGATCATCGAAGTCCTGCACGGGCTTCCATACCTTTTGGTCGTCATCCTTCTGATGGTCTTGATGGGACCGGGACTCGGGACGATTATCGTTGCGCTGACGGTCACCGGCTGGGTCGGCATGGCGAGAATTGTCAGAGGGCAGGTGCTGAAGATCAAACACGATGAGCACGTTCTTGCATCCAAAACATTTGGGGCGAAAACGATGCGGATCATTAGGCGGAACCTGCTTCCGAACATGATGGGGGCGATTATCGTGCAAATGACGCTGACGGTGCCGCAAGCCATATTTGCCGAAGCGTTCTTAAGCTTCCTCGGCTTAGGGATTCAAGCCCCGTTTGCCAGCTGGGGCGTGATGGCCAACGACGGTCTGCCGGTCATTTTGTCGGGGGATTGGTGGCGGCTGTTTTTTCCGGCTTTCTTTATTTCATTGACGATGTTCGCCTTTAATGTTCTGGGAGACGGACTCCAGGATGCGCTGGATCCGAAGCTGAGGAGGTGATGGATGTTTGCGGAAAAAAGTGCTGGATGTTGAAAATCTGCATGTTTCATTTGCGACACACGGAGGGACGGTGAAAGCTGTCCGCGGTGTCAGCTTTGCTTTATATGAAGGGGAAACGTTTGCGGTCGTCGGTGAATCGGGCTGCGGGAAAAGCGTAACATCACAAAGCATCATGCAGCTTTTGCCGAAGTATTCCGCCTCCATCACCGACGGTTCGATCCGCTTTAAAGGAAGGGATTTGCGCTATCTGTCTGAAAAAGAGATGCGGAAAATCCGCGGCGCCGAGATTTCGATGATTTTTCAGGATCCGATGACTGCCCTGAATCCGACGTTAACGATCGGCGACCAGCTGACAGAAGCGGTTTTGGAGCATCGAAGAATTTCAAAGGATGCCGCGAAAAAAGCCGCCCTCTCCATGCTTGAGCTTGTCGGAATCCCGAACCCGAAAGAGCGTTTGCGGCAGTATCCCCATCAATTCAGCGGCGGAATGAGGCAGCGGATCGTAATCGCGATGGCGCTGATCTGCGAACCGGAGATCCTGATTGCGGACGAACCGACAACAGCGCTTGATGTCACCATTCAAGCGCAGATCCTTGAGCTCTTTAAAGACATACAGCGCAAAACCGGGGTCTCGATTATCTTGATTACCCATGATTTGGGCGTTGTCGCGCAGACGGCCGATAGAATCGCGGTCATGTACGCCGGAAAAATCGCGGAGACGGGGACGAGAAAAGACATCTTTTATCATCCGCAGCATCCATACACAAAAGGGTTGCTGAAATCCGTTCCAAGGCTTGACATTGAAGAAGCGGAGCTTGTCCCGATTGACGGGACGCCGCCTGATTTATTTTCACCGCCTCAAGGGTGTCCGTTTACCGCCCGCTGTTCATCTGCAATGGAAGTGTGCGAAAAGCTCCACCCTGTGAAAACCGAACTTACAGCCGGGCATGATGTGTGCTGCTGGCTTCAGGACGAGCGGGCCGTATTGGTGAGAAAGTGATAAGGATCAAATGAAACGGGGGGATTTGATGAAAAGGTTGTGGAGCAGTTTGGCCGCTATGATGATTGTTGTGATGCTGTTTGGGTGTACGGCGAATGAGCAAGCCGGTCAGGAGACGGAAAAGAAAGGAAAGGAAGCTGAAAAAGAACAAATCCTGCGGCTGAACAATGAGAATGAGCCGACGTCATTCGATCCGCCGATCGGCTTTAACAATGTGTCATGGCAGGCGCTGAACAACATTATGGAAGGGCTGACACGGCTTGGAAAAGATCATGAGCCTGAGGCTGCATCAGCCGAAAAATGGGACATTTCCGCTGACGGAAAGACATATACATTTACAATTCGAAAACAGGCGCAATGGTCAAACGGGGATCCGTTGACAGCCGGCGATTTCGAATATGCGTGGAAGCGGCTGCTTGATCCGAAAACGGGTTCATCCGCCGCGTTCCTCGGCTATTTTATCGAAGGAGGAGAGGCGTTTAACACGGGAAAAGGCGCAAAAGATGATGTGAAAGTGGAGGCTTTGGATGACAAAACATTGAAAGTCACACTGGCCCATCCGCAGAAATCGTTTTTAAGCATTGTCGCCAATCCGGCCTTTTTCCCCGTCAATCAAAAGGTCGCCGAAGAAAATCCGAAATGGCACGAAGAAGCAGACACATTTGTCGGCAACGGACCGTTCAAGCTGACAGAGTGGAAGCATGATGAAAGCTTCACGATGGTAAAAAGCGATACGTATTGGGATAAGGATGCCGTCAAGCTTGATAAAGTCACATGGGCGATGGTTGATGACAGAAATACGGATTACCAGATGTTCGAGTCCAATGAGCTTGATACATCCTATGTGCCGGCAGAGATGAGCGAGAAGCTGAGGGGCTCTGACCAGGTGAAAGTGTTCGAGCAGGCGGGCCTTTATTTTTACAGGTTCAACGTCAATATGGAGCCGTTTAAAAACGAAAACATCAGAAAAGCGTTCGCGATGGCCATTGACCAGCAGGAAATCGTCGACTATGTCACAAAAAACGGTGAAAAACCGGCGCGGGCCTTTGTCTCTCCAGGTATTAAGGGACCTAGCGGCAAGGACTTTCGCGAGGAAGGCGGCGATTTGGTTAAATATGATCCCGAAGAAGCGAAAAAGCTGCTGGAAAAGGGCATGAGGGAAGAACACTATCAAAAGCTTCCCGCTGTGACATTGACATACAGTACAAAGCCTGAGCATAAAAAAATGGCAGAGGCCATTCAGCAGAAGCTGAAAAGCACGCTCGGCGTCAATGTAAAGCTCGCAAATATGGAGTGGAATACATTCCTTGAAGAGCAAAAAGCGCTGAAATTTCAGTTTTCCCAAAGCTCTTTCCTAGCCGATTACGCAGATCCCGTCAATTTTCTGGAAAGCTTTCAGACCGGCAATGCGATGAACAGAACCGGGTGGAGCAATAAAGCGTATGATCAGCTGATCAACGCGGCGAAAAAAGAAGCCGACGAACAAAAGCGGAACGAGCTGATGCATCAGGCTGAAAAGCTGTTGTTTGAAGGAATGCCGATCATTCCCATCCACTTCTATAATCAAGTTCATTTGGAAAAAGAGAACGTAAAAGGCATCATCCGCCACCCTGTCGGCTATATCGAGCTCAAATGGGTCGAAAAAACATAAACCGTGTCCGCCTGTGATCTGTGCAAGCTTAGCACAGGGCCGGGCGGATTTTTCTAAAAGGGGGTACTCTTTTGTTGAAAATAACGCCTCAACGGCTGAAAAAAGGAGATATGGTCGGAGTGATCGCACCGGCCAGTCCGCCTGATCCGGAAAAGCTGGATGCCGCCGTCGCTTTTTTACAAGAGCTGGGCCTTCGTGTCAAACTGGGCCGGGCCGCGGCAAAAAAACACGGCTATCTCGCAGGACGTGATGAAGAGCGGCTGAGCGATTTTCATGACATGTTTTTAGATCCTGCCGTCAAAGCGGTGATCTGCGCTTGCGGCGGATATGGAACGGCAAGAATCGCCGGAAACATCGACTATCAGATCTTGAAAAACAACCCGAAAATTTTCTGGGGCTACTCAGATATTACTTTTTTGCATACAGCCATCAGGCAGCAGACGGGGCTTGTCACTTTTCACGGGCCGATGCTCAGCTCGGACATCGGCCGGGATGACGTCGATCCGCTGACAAAACATTCGTTTCGACAGCTTTTTCAAAAATCGACGCTTACTTTGACGGATGACACCTCGCCTTTGAAGACGGTTGTGAAAGGGAAGGTGAAGGGGGAGCTTGCCGGCGGTAATCTCGCCCTTTTAACGACCACGCTCGGAACTCCGTTTGAAATCGATGTAAAAGGAAAGCTTTTGTTTATCGAAGATGTCGATGAGGAGCCTTATCGCATTGACCGGATGCTGAATCATCTGCAGATGGCGGGAAAGCTTTCCGACGCCGCCGGGATGTTGATTTGCGATTTTCATAACTGCACACCGAAAAAACGCGAGCAATCGCTGACACTGAAAGAGCTGATCGAAGACTATATCGTCCCCGAGGGAAAACCGGCGCTGTCCGGCTTTAAAATCGGCCATTCATCACCGAACATCGCCGTGCCGATCGGGGCGGAGGCCGTGTTGGATGCCGATCGGAAACAGCTGACGATCGAGCCGGGAATTTCTTAAAACTTAAGAGAAAGGAGGGCCGGCATGCAGATCACCGACATCACCACATACCGTGCCAGCGTTCGCCTGAAAAAACCGTTTAAAACCGCGCTTCGAACCGTACATACCGCAGAGGCTGTCATCGTGAAAATCACAGCTGAGAACGGGGCGATAGGCTGGGGAGAAGCGCCTCCGACCGCCGTCATCACCGGCGAAACGCTTGAAAGCATCGAAGGGGCGATCAAACAGGTCTTCGCCCCGGCGCTGATCGGCCAAAGTTTACTGAGAGCGGACGCCATTTTTCATACAATCGAAAAGCTGATGATTGGAAACACAAGTGCGAAAGCGGCCGTTGATATGGCTGTTTATGACTGTTTAGCGCAAATGTGCGGCCTGCCTCTTTATCAATTTTTGGGGGGATACAGGCGGGAGATGGAGACGGACTTTACCGTCAGTGTCAACGACCCCGAAGAAATGGGAAAGGATGCCGCACGCTATATAAAAGAAGGCTATCACACCTTGAAAATCAAAATCGGAAAAGACGACATCGCAACAGACCTGGCCCGTATCCGCGAAATCCGCAAGGTAAGCGGGTCCGGGGTTAACATCCGGCTCGACGTGAATCAAGGCTGGACAGTGAAGCAGGCGATAGGAGCCATTCGCAAGATGGAAGATGAAGGTCTTGATATTGAGCTTGTGGAGCAGCCTGTCCACAGACACGATCTTGAAGGTTTGAAGCAAGTAACAGATGCAGTGGATACGCCGATCATGGCGGATGAAAGCGTCTTTACAGCAGAGGAGGCGTTCCTGGTTTTGAAAACAAGAAGCGCCGACATGATCAATATCAAGCTGATGAAAGCGGGCGGCATCCGCCAGGCGCTGACGATCAATGCGATGGCAGAAGCCTGCGGTGTGGAATGCATGGCTGGAAGCATGATCGAAACGAGGCTCGGCATTACAGCCGCCGCGCACTTTGCCGCAAGCCAGAAAAACGTGACAAGATTTGACTTTGACGCACCGCTTATGCTGAAAGAAGACATCGTCCAGGGCGGCATCATTTATGAAGGCAGGAAACTGACGATTCCGGAAGTCCCGGGACTCGGGATTGATTATATCAAAGGTTTAAGGGGAGATGACTGATGACGGTCTATACAGCCGCCGTCGCGGTAGCCAATGTTTGGACACATCCCGAAGCACCGCGCCGTGCAGATGAAATGATGCTCTCAAAACCCGCTCCTATCAGACATTGGCTTGAGTCACTAGCATATGAAGACCGCCTTGCGCTGTGTACGGAAAACCTTCTGCAAACACAGGTTTTATTCGGCGAAGATGTCGAGGTGCTCGAGGAAAAGGACGGCTGGGCATCTGTCGTCATTCCCGGCCAGCCATCTGCGAAAAATGAGCGTGGTTATCCGGGCTGGATTCCCGCAGCCTGCCTGGTCAGAAAAACAGATCCCAAGACCGAAAGCTGCGCCGTTATTCAAAAACCGACTGCTTTTTTATATGATCAAAAGAAAACAAAAGAACTCGAATTAAGCTTTCTCACAAAGCTCGCTGTTCTATCGGAGGAGAGCGGCTGGTTTGAAGTGGCGACGCCATTGGGACGAAAATGGCTGAAAAAAGCAGATGCGACAATCAAAGGACATCGCAAAGGCTCTGGCAAAGACATCGTGCAAACGGGAAAAGCGTTTTTAAACCTTCCGTATCTATGGGGGGGAATGAGCGGATTCGGCTATGATTGTTCAGGGTTTGCCTTCAATATGCTGAAAGCCAACGGACACCTCGCCCCCCGCGATGCCGGTGATCAGGCAAAAGGAGGCAAAGACGTTTCTTTAAGCCATCTGGAGGAGGGGGATTTGCTGTTTTTTGCATATGAAGAGGGCCAAGGCCGGGTCCATCATGTTGGCATCTACTGTGGGGAAGGGCGGATGCTCCACTCGCCGAAAACGGGAAAATCGATTGAAATCATATCTCTTAAAGGCACGATTTATGAAAAAGAGCTGTGTGCGGCAAGGCGCTACTTTTAAACAAAAACGAAGGGGAGATCGCCATGAAAATAGATACACTCCTAAAAGTCAGCCGGCTGAAAATGCATTTTGACGCCGGGAAAGGCAAAACGGTCAAAGCGGTCGACGGCATTTCCTTTGAGATCAAAGAAGGGGAGACATTCGGGCTTGTCGGTGAATCAGGCTGCGGCAAATCGACTTCAGGGCGGGTGCTGCTGCGCCTTTATAAACCGACCGAAGGCGAGGTGACATATCGGGGCGTCAATATCCATCAATTGAATGAGCAAGAGGCGTTTCAGTACAATCGCAAAATCCAGATGATTTTTCAAGACCCGTACGCCTCACTGAATCCGCGCCTGACGGTCAGGGATATTATGATGGAGCCGATGGAAATCCACGGTTTATACGGGGGAAATAAAGGGCGCCTCAAAAAAGCGGACGAGCTCTTGGAAGCCGTCGGCTTGCACAAAAGCTTTGCCGATCGCTATGCGCACGAATTCAGCGGCGGTCAGAGGCAGAGAATCGGCATTGCCAGGGCGCTCACGCTTGAACCGGAATTCATCGTCTGTGATGAACCGATCTCAGCTCTTGACGTCTCCGTACAAGCGCAGGTCGTCAATCTCCTGAAAAAACTGCAAAAAGAAAAAGGGCTCACCTTCCTGTTTATCGCTCACGACCTTTCAATGGTCAAGCATATCAGCGACCGCATCGGTGTCATGTACCTCGGAAACATGGTTGAAATCACAGACAGCGGCAAGCTCTATCGAGAACCGCTTCACCCGTATACACAGGCCCTTTTATCCGCAATTCCGATCCCCGACCCGGACATCGAAGATAAGCGGAAGCGAATCATTTTAAAAGGCGAGCTCCCGAGCCCGATCGACCCGCCGAGCGGCTGTGTGTTCAGGACAAGGTGTCCGGCGGCAATGGACATATGCGCACTGGAAAAGCCCGTGTTGAAGGAAGCGGACACAGGCCACTTAGTCGCCTGCCATTTGTATGATGGAGACGTGAGAAAAGATGAAGAAGCGGGCGGCCCGAAATTGACGATGCAGGCTAGATAAAGCAGTGGCGGACGAAAAAAGAGGAGCCTTGACGGCTCCTCAACTGCAGCTTCTCACGATCGGCATCGTACAGCATCTAAATGATCCGCCGGATTTGATAATCTCGGACAGATCGATTTCAATCACTGTATAGCCCCGGTTCCTAAGCTGATTGTTGACATTTTTGTTATCGGGGAGGCTGATGACGGTTTGATTGCCGATGGCCAGGACGTTTGTTCCGAGTGTGAACTGTTCATCATCCGTTATGTCGATCAGATCGTAGTGTTTCCCTAGTATCTGGTATTCTTGTTCTCCCAAGGCTTTTGGATAAACGAGCGCTTCTGTTGGAGAAAGAATGTTAAAGACGCAGTCCAGGTGGAGAAATGTTTCTTCAAACGGAATCGGAATGACTTCATATGAGGGAAGCTGCCGTTTAAGCTCCCGAACAGCTGAAAATGTCGTTCTGTGGCTGATTCCGGCGAAGACGGTGTTTTGATCAATCAAAATGTCTCCGCCTTCAATTTGATATCCTTCGTTAAAGGTCTTATAGGATATGTTTTCCTTGCCGAGCCATTCCTGCAACACGTTCTCTTCACCTTGGCGGATATCGGCGGAAAGCTGAGCGGAGAAAACGGTCTCGCCGATGATAAACCCGATGTCCCTCGTGAATATCTGCTCAGGAAATTGGCTCAGCGCAGGCAGAAGCACCACTTCAACACCGCGTTTCTCCAATTCCTCAATCAATCTGTTATGCTGCTGGACGGCCAGCGTTTTATCGATGTTTTCTTTATGGTAGTATTTTTGTGTAGCATTGATGACTTCAGCAATTTCCATGTATTCGGGTCTGCATAGCACAACTTTTTTTAAAAGATCATATTCGCTGCTGCAGCTTGCTTGATAATCTTTTTTCGGCGTTGCTGAGTCCATATTTCTCTCCCCCATCTTCCTTTCATACTTTCATTATTCCCTTCGCAAGATTGGAAATAAACGTTTTAGCAAGAAAATCTCACAAGTATCCGGATAAAAAACTTTAGACAAATGAATTCTAATAGTGTTTAATAAAGAACATTCACCTTATAAACAATCAGACATCAAAGGAGTAATGGACATGACAGGACCAGAAAAAAGATACTGCCGGGAATCAAAAGTTGTGAAAACAAGCCGGGTGTTTCCGCTTGATACAAACAACCACAACACACTGTTCGGGGGAAAGCTGATGAGTTATATCGACGATATTGCATCGATATCTGCAGCAAGGCATTCCAGGTGTGAAACGGTCACCGCTTCAATGGATTCCGTCGATTTTCTTGAGCCGATCCGGCAGGAGGATTCCGTGTGCCTTGAATCGTATGTGACATGGGTCGGTAAAACATCAATGGAAGTGTTTGTGAAAGTGATTAAAGAACATTTGCTGACGGGCGAACGCAAGCTTGCGGCAACATCCTTTTTAACATTTGTGGCTCTTGACAAAAACGGAAATCCCCAGCCTGTTCCACAGGTCGAGCCGGAGACGGAAGAAGAGATCATGCTGCACAAAACAGCCGAACAGCGGGCGGAAGAACGCAAAAGCCACCGGAAGCACAGCAAAGCCCTCGCTCAGGCCCTCGCTGTAGACAAGCCATGGTAATCAAAGCCGCCAACACTCGCCTGTTTAATAGCAGCCGGGGTCTTGGCGTTTTTTTGTAAGGACGGTTGAACCGTCCTTATTGCTTTTCTTCAGCCGAAAGCTCCTCGCCTCGAATCACACTCACCAAGTTAACCTGCGGAAAAGCTCAAACATCTCCGTTCACCGATTAGCCACAATTTTATTTATTATTCTGAAAAATCAATCTGCCATCATCTTCATTTCAGCTGCCTTCATATTTAGGTAAGTTTTGCACTATGTCCTTGGGGAATTCGTCATACATCTCTTGGTAAATGACGAAAAAAATAGGAGGAAAATCTGTTGTTTTATGTATTTTTATAGAATATATTAGTTTTTGTGAAAAAATTTAGATGGAAGGTGCAAGTATTGAAAAAATTTTTTTGTAGCATGATGATTTTTCCTCTGCTGATGTTCGGCTCGTCTTTTTCCGTCCAAGCAGCAGACCACGGACGAGAAACATTGGGGGCCAAAGACGGCTGGGGCGCATATGGAGATGGAACAACCGGCGGTGCCGACGCTTCTTCAGACCATGTGTACACAGCTGAAAACCGGAAGCAGCTTGTTGAAGCGCTCGGAGGGAACAACAGCAAGAACGGCACGAATGACACGCCGAAAATCATCTATGTGAAAGGTACGATTGATCTCAGTGTCGATGATCAAAACAAGCCTCTGGGCTATGATGATTATAAAGATCCTGACTACAGCATTGAAGAGTATTTGAAAGCTTATGACCCGAAGAAATGGGGCAAAAAAGAACCGTCAGGAAAGCTTGAAGAAGCAAGACTCCGCTCTGAAAAGAACGAGAAAGAACGCGTTATCATTCGCGTCGGTTCCAATACGACGATCATCGGATTGGGCGATGATGCGAAAATCATCGGCGGCGGCCTTTATATCAAAGGTGTCGAAAATATCATTGTCCGCAATATCGAGTTTGAAAATGCCTATGATTTCTTCCCCGGCTGGGATCCGACCGACGGAAGCAGCGGGAACTGGAACTCTGAATTTGATAATCTGTTAATCGAGTCATCCAAGCATATCTGGATCGACCATTGCTCATTCAATGACGGAAATAAGCCTGATGAGGAAACCGAGACTTATTTCGGACGCGAATTTCAGCACCATGACGGACTGCTTGATATCAAAAAACAGTCTGACTTCATCACTGTTTCCTACAATGTGTTTGCAGGTCATTCGAAAAACACGATTGTCGGATCAAGCGACAGTTATAAAGCCGATAATGGCCATCTGAGAGTGACATTCCACCACAACATGTACGAAAATATTAAAGAGCGTGCGCCGCGTGTACGTTACGGTAAAGTGCACATCTACAACAACTATTTTAAAAGCACGAAAAACTACAATTATTCATGGGGTGTCGGCTACTCTTCAAAAATATATGCGGAAGACAACTACTTCGAGATGCCTGAAGGAACAAAGCCGCAGAAGCTGATGAAGGTCTTTAAAGGAGACGAGCTCTATGAACAAGACATGCTGCTGAATGATCAAAAAATCAGTGTTGTCTCCGCTTATAATGAAGCGAACGATGCGTCGATCAAAACAACAGTAGGCTGGACGCCTGAGCTCTATGAAAAAATCGACGATGCCGCCGATGTGCCTGAGATTGTACAAGCACAAGCCGGTGTTGGAAAACTGCAATAATATCGTAAGCGGGCATGTGGCATGCCTGCTTTTTTTACGTCTGCTATCTTGCATAACAAAATAGTGTGTGGTAAGGTGTAAGTATCTTGTATGACAAGATACCGAAGGGAGAATATGATGAGTTCGACGCAAATGCTGAAAGGGATTTTAGAAGGATGTCTGCTTGCTGTCATCTCGAAAGGGGAAATCTACGGCTATGAAATGACAAAGGTTTTGTCGTCATACGGTTTTTCAGATATAAGCGAAGGGAGCATCTATCCGATTCTTTTGCGGATGCAAAAGGAGAATTGGGTCAAAACCGAGCTGAAAGCATCGGCGAGCGGGCCGAAGCGAAAATATTACACGCTTACACCTCAAGGAGAAGAGGAGCTCCAATCATTTATCACGAAATGGAAAACGCTGTCTGAGAGCGTAGACGCATTGCTGGACAAAAAGGTTGAGGGGAAGTGAAAAAAAGTGTTGTCAAAAGGCATGCAGGAAGTTTTAGATGATATGAGACTGTATTTGGTATCTAAAAGAAAAAGTGATAGAGAAATTAAAGGCATTATGGATGAACTAACAGTTCACGCAGCAGAAGGCGAAAAAGAAGGAAAAAGCGTGCGGCAAATTTTCGGGGACTCTCCGAAAGCATATGCACAGGAGGTCGCAAAAGAGCTTTCGACAAAACCGAGGGAGAACGCACGGCTGGTGTTTTTCATTTTGCTCGGGGCGATCTCCCTGTTTATTTTCAATGATGCTGTAAACAGCAGTCTCAACTATTCGCCATATGCGCTGATAGGCTATCCGCTTTACATTTTGCTCGGGATCATCATGACACCTGTTCTCGGACGCATTTCGGCATTTAAAGGAAAGAAAAGAACGGCCGTGTACATATCGATTTATTCCATTTTCATGTTTTCTTCCATCTTGGCTATCATCTTGCTCGACCGCTTCTGGGGCGCTCCGGTTCTCACGATTGACGGTTCTGGGCGCTGGCTGGTCATGGCGGTTGCCTTCATCGTCATCGCCCTGCTCTCTTTTTGGATGAAAGTGAAATTTCTGGCGGCACTGCCCCCATTGATCGCGGGCGTACATGTTTTGTTCCAGTGGCTTGAATGGAATTCACCGGGAGCGATGCTGGCGGAAGCGTATATTCCTTATCTCGGCCTGATTTTGCTTTCCGTCTTTGAAGCAAAGGGTTTCAAAAAAACGGCTCCATAAACATACCACTCATTTAAAGGGCCGGATTTTCTCAGTACGAAAACCAATAGGAGTGACAGAATGACATTTATAAAAGATTTACACACAAATGAACAGATGGCGCCTGTCACCGGAATTCTGTTCTCTGCCGCCAACGAAAATATTGAACGGCTGAAATCGATCGTCTCCGGCATCAGCCAGGAGGAACTGGAATATAAAGGGGAACGCGGCGATCAAAACAGCATCGCCCAGCTGATCTATCATTTAATCAATGTCGACATCCGCTGGGTTTACAGATTGAGAGAAGAGGCGTTTCCAAGGGAGCTTGAAGATCGCTACGGACCGATGACAGATGAAAACGGCCGGTTGCCCGACGTAAAAGGTGTCCAGCTATCTGCTTTGCTCGAGCAGTATGATGAGGTGCTGGAATTATTGAAACATACCGTTAAAAGGTTTTCGGAAACAGACTTGCAGAAAAAGGTTCCATATGAAACAGGCGCTGCCACGATCCGCTGGGGGATTTGGCATCTGTCGGATCATAACCGCTATCATCAGGCGCATATTCAGGCATTGCTGAAAGAATTCCGAAAGCATGAAAGTTGATTTTGGATGATGCGTTTGGTATGATGCTAGATAGTAAAATATGATATCGCCAAAAGTTTTCTAGGGTTCCGCACATCGGCATGTGGTCTGGTCCGAGAGAAAACACATATGACTTCGTTCATATGCACACGGAGGGAAAAAAGCCCGGGAGTATCGTTTTCATCGATAACCCGGGCTTTTTCGTTTGCTAAATGATGATTGGAGGGAACGAATATGAGATGGGGCAGTGTTGTGCTGGCGGCCATGTTTGAAATTTGCTGGGTGATCGGGCTGAAGCATGCCGATACAGCGATTGAATGGACAGGGACGGCGGCGGCCGTCGTTGCGAGCTTCTATATTTTGATTAAGGCCGGTGAAAAGCTTGCGGTCGGCACCGTTTATGCGGTATTTACCGGACTTGGCACAGCGGGAACGGTGCTGTGCGAGATCATCTTGTTTCATGAACCGGCCGACATCGTCAAGCTTGTACTGATCGGTGTTTTGCTGTGCGGTGTGATCGGGCTGAAGCTTGTGACTAATGAAGAGAAAGGAGAGGCTTCGTGATGGCATGGATCTATTTAGTCGCCGCCGGCGTCTTGGAAATGCTCGGTGTGACGATGATGAACCAGTTTCATCAAGATAAACAGCTTAAATGGATCTTTCTGTTGATTGCCGGGTTTGCCTCCTCATTTTGCCTGCTTTCTCTTGCCATGGAGACGTTGCCGATGGGAACGGCTTATGCGGTTTGGACCGGAATCGGCACCGTTGGCGGAACGCTTTCCGGCATCCTTTTCTACGGAGAACCGAAAGACGCCAAACGCATCTTTTTTATCGCGCTTATATTGGGGGCAGCCGTCGGATTAAAGCTGATCAGCTAAAAACTGTCCCCGGTTATAAAATAGGCGTACACAAATTGATTTTTCAATCAACTCAAGTATAATGAAGAGATAGTTTACGAATTACAAGACAAAGAGGGTTTTAATCAAAATGAAAGCATATATGAAACAACAGTTAGAGCATTATCAGGAAATCAATAACGAGAAAGCGCGCCTGCTCGTCAGCTGTCCGGATCAGCCGGGCATTGTCGCGGCCGTTTCCGCATTTTTATATGACAACGGCGCCAATATTATTGAATCGAGCCAGTATACGACAGATCCGGAAGGCGGCCGTTTCTTTCTCAGAATCGAATTTGAAGCTGCGGGAATCCGCGAAAAAATCGACCGGATGAAAGAAACATTCGCATCTGTCGCAGCGTCTTTCCAAATGACATGGAGCATCACACCCGCAAGCGAATTAAAACGGGTCGTCATCTTCGTGTCCAAAGAGCTGCACTGTCTCCATGAGCTGTTGTGGGAATGGCAGAGCGGCAATTTGATGGCGGAGATCGCCGCGGTGATCAGCAACCATGAGGATGCCAGAGAGATCGTTGAATCGCTGAATATTCCGTTTCTTTATATGAAAGCAAACAAAGACATCCGCCAAGAAGTCGAAAAACAGCAGCTGAAATGGCTTGAAGAATATCGCGCAGATGTCATCGTCCTTGCCCGTTACATGCAGATTTTAACCCCTGAGTTTGTTTCGGCGCATCCGAATAAAATCATCAATATCCACCATTCATTCCTGCCTGCTTTTATCGGCGCCAATCCGTATAAGCGCGCATATGAAAGAGGGGTCAAGCTGATCGGAGCCACATCCCACTACGTCACAAACGAATTGGACGAAGGCCCGATCATCGAACAGGGTATTGAACGCGTTGACCACAGAGATAATGTGGAGGCTTTGAAAAACATCGGCCGGACGATTGAAAGAAGCGTTCTTGCCAGAGCGGTCAAATGGCATCTGGAAGACCGGGTTATCGTTCATGGAAATAAGACCATCGTTTTTAATTAAAAATCGCCGGTGAGAAAGCTCTTGACAGCGGCATTTTTACTGGGCATAATAATAAAAAATCAGCGAGCGTTGAAGAGGACCAGTAAGCAGACCTTTCTGTGAAAGAGAGTGAAATGACATGCTGAAACATTTCACCACATGAAACCTGCCGAACCTGCCTCGGAGTCTTAGGGGAAAAACCTAGGCGCAAACCCTGCGTTACAGGGGAAAGCGGAATGTGCAGTTTTTTGCGCATTCAATGAAGGTGGTACCGCGGAAAAAGCTCTTTTCGTCCTTTTCTCTAAAGACGAAAGGGGCTTTTTTTATTGGCTTCCGCCTGGATCATCTCGGAGGGAAGAAACGTGAAAAAACAACGGATTGTCATCAAAATCGGAAGCAGTTCATTAACGGACTCAAAAGGCGGGATAGATGAGGCGAAAGTCCATGACCATGTTCGGGCGATTACCGCTTTGAAAAAAGAAGGCCACGAAGTGATTTTTATTTCTTCCGGCGCTGTCGCCGCCGGCTTTTTTCAGCTCGGCTATCCAGCAAGGCCGGTTACTATAAAGGGGAAGCAGGCCGCAGCAGCCGTCGGGCAAAGCCTGTTAATGCAGCAATATATTCAGCAGTTTGCAGCGCATGATTTGCTGCCGGCACAGATCTTGTTGACGCGAAATGATTTTGCCAAAAGGGAACGTTACCGCAATGCATATGCGACGATCACGGAGTTGATTGAGCGAGGGCTTGTGCCGATTATTAATGAAAATGATTCCGTTTCCGTGGAAGAATTGACATTTGGTGATAACGATATGCTCTCCGCCTTAGTGAGCGGTTTGATCCATGCTGACAAATTAATCATTTTAACGGACATCAACGGCCTTTATGAGGCAAATCCGGCCGAACATCCTGATGCCCGCCGCTTTGATTATATCGCCGACATTACAGAAGACCTTTTAAGCTATGCCACATCGATCGGTTCGAAAGTCGGAACGGGCGGAATGAAATCAAAGCTTTTAGCTGCAAAAACCGCTCTTTCTCTCGGTGTCAATGTATTTATCGGCACAGGAGCCGGTGAAGAAAAGCTTATAGAGATTTTAAAGGGGAATGGCGACGGAACCTATATCGGCCAATCAGACCTGTCTTCGGTCAATAATCATAGACAGTGGATCGCCTTTCATTCACCTGTTTCAGGAAAAATCTTGATTGATGAAGGGGCGGAACTGGCGATGACGGAAAATGGAAGCAGCCTGCTCCCGGCTGGCGTCACCAAAGTATACGGAGATTTTTCAAAGGGTGCGGTCGTAGAAGTGTACGGCCCGAATGGGTTAGCCGGCAAGGGCCAGACGCTGTACTCAGCGGAAGAACTCTTGCGAATAAAAGGAAAACGAAGCGATGAATTTCATTATGATAAAGGGATTGAGGTCATCCATCGAGATGATTGGATTAGCATAAAAGAATAAGGGGATGAAACGAAATGAATGAAGTGATCGAAAAAGCGAAAAAGGCGAAAAAAGCGGCCGAAGAGCTCGTTCATCGGACGACGGAAGAGAAAAACAAGGCGCTTTCACTGATTGCGGAAGCGATTCGCTCCAATCAGGAATATATTTTGGCGGAAAACGAGAAAGACATTGCACTCGGAAAAGAAAAAGGGTTCTCACCTGCGCTGTTGGACCGGCTTTCTCTTGATGCAAAAAGGCTCGGCGACATCGCGGACGCGATTACCCTTCTCATGACGCTGAATGATCCGATCGGGGACAATCTTGAAACAATCCGCAAAGACAACGGGCTCTTGATCGAGAAAATCCGCGTGCCCCTCGGCGTTGTCGGGATGATTTATGAGGCGCGGCCCAATGTCACGGCTGATGCCGCAACACTTTGCCTGAAAACGGGCAATGCTTGCGTACTCCGCGGAAGCTCCTCTGCGCTGAATAGCAATCAAGCTTTAGTCCGTGTGATTCGGGAGGCTTTGGAAGCGTCTGCGCTTCCAAAGGAAGCCGTCCAGCTGATCGAAGATACGCGCAAGGAAACGGCAAAGCAGCTGTTTACATTAAACGAATATCTCGGTGTGCTGATTCCAAGAGGCGGAAAAAACCTCATCGATATGGTTGTCCGGGAATCGACGGTACCTGTACTTGAAACAGGGGCCGGCAACTGCCACATCTTTATCGATGAATCGGCGCAAGCTGATATGGCGGAGCGGGTAGTCATTAACGCGAAGACACAGCGCCCGTCCGTCTGCAATGCGATTGAAACAGTGCTCATTCATGAAGACTGGCCGGAGGAAAAATCGAAGGCCCTGCTGCAAAAGCTTGCGGAAGCAGGTGTTGAAATCAGAGGGGACCAGACGGTATGTGAGCTGCTTCCTTCGGCTGTGCCCGCCGGCGAGCTTGACTGGGAGACGGAGTTTTTGGCGCCTGTCGTAAGCATCAAAACCGTCCGCAGCCTCGATGAAGCGATCCGCCATATCCACCGCTATGGAACACGGCATTCAGAAGCGATATTGACCGAAAATGAGGAAAATGCCCGCTTTTTCTTAACGTCTGTTGACGCAGCGGCGGTTTACCACAATGCGTCGACAAGGTTTACCGACGGGTTTGAATTCGGGTACGGCGCGGAAATCGGCATCAGCACGCAAAAGCTCCACGCAAGAGGCCCGATGGGTCTTGAGGCGCTGACATCCTCAAAATATATCCTGAAAGGAAATGGACAGATCCGCATTTAACATATGGACATCCTGCCTCATCTAAAGGGGCGGGATGTTTTTTTATTGCACAATTCAATTGTATTTTGTAAAATTAAATTGTGCAAAATCGAAAATAAAGGAGAATGAATATGACGAAACCGATGTTTACCGCTCAAGCAACCGCCAAAGGAGGAAGAGGCGGACAAGTGACCTCTTCTGACGGCGCATTGGCGCTGGAGCTCGCCATGCCGGGCACGATAAAAGCGAAAGAACAAGAAAAAGCGACCAATCCTGAACAGCTGTTTGCCGCCGGATATGCGGCATGCTTTGACAGCGCGCTGCAATTAACCGCTAAGAAGAAGCGCCTGCACATCGAAACAGAAGTAACGGCAAATGTCAGCCTTCTGAAAGATGAAGCAGACGGAGGATATCGGCTCGGCGTCGCACTGCAAGTGAAGAGCGCGGATATTGACAAAGCCGAATTGGAAACACTTGTTCACGAAGCACACACAGTCTGCCCGTACTCAAAAGCGATTTCCGGAAATATAGAAGTGAGTCTTGCGGTCATTTCATAAAAAAGGGCGCCTTCATATTTGAAGGCGCCTTAATTTTCTTTCGTCAATGTGGCGAGGAGCGATTGAAGCGCATGTTTTAAATCGTTGAGCTCTTCAGCCGTCAATTTGGTCTGTTTTAGCATGTCAGCGGGAATGCAGCTTGCTTTCTCACGGAGGGCTCTGCCGTCTGCCGTCAGCTTTACGATCACAGAGCGTTCATCCTTATGGGAGCGCTCCCTTGTCAGCAGGCCGCTCTGCTCCATTCGTTTCAGCATCGGAGTCAGCGTGCCTGAATCGAGATAAAGGAGCTTACCCATTTTTTTCACGCTCAATTGACCATGCTCCCACAGTAAAAGAAGTGCAAGGTATTGGGGATATGTAATCTTCAGCTCGTCCAAAAGCGGCTTGTACAGTTTTGTCATCTCGCGCGAGCCGGCATACAGGAGGAAACAGAGCTGCCTCTCAAGCTTCATATGTTCGAATTCATTTGTCATCGGTTCACCAACTCTTTCTTTGTTCCATTTCATTGTATAAAATTTTTCGTCCTTTTCCTATTATTTCACTAAAAAAGGCTGTCGGCATGTTTAAAAAGCGGATTTTGTGAAATATAAAGAGTAAGGGAAAACGTAAGGAGGAAAGAATCATGACGACATTATTCACAGCGAAAGTAACGGCAAAAGGCGGACGATCTGGACATGTCCAATCAGATGATGGTGTTCTCGATTACAACATTGTCATGCCGAATGAAAAAAAGGAAGGCGAATCGGGAACAAATCCTGAACAGCTGTTTGCGGCGGGGTATGCGGCATGCTTCGGCGGCGCTTTAGAACATGTCGCCAAAGAGCAGGGCATTGACTTTGACTCTGAAGTGGAAGGCCGCGTCAGCCTGATGAAAGATGAAAGTGACGGCGGCTTTAAGCTCGGCGTCCAGCTGATCGTCGCAGCCAAAGGTCTTGAAAAGGAGAAAGCCGAGGAGCTCGTCAAGGCCGCACACGATTTTTGCCCGTATTCAAAAGCGATGAGAGGAAATATAGATGTCAGCCTTGAAGTAAAATAAATCGGGCGTTTAGCTGGAAAGCAAACAGGAGTGTTTGCTTTCTTTTTTAGAGGATGAAAGTAAAACAAGATTGAAAGGAGCAGCATATGAAGCATATCAAAAAAGCAATTGTGCTCGGCGGGCTGATCGTCATCGCGCTTGCCGCAGGCTGCGGAGGCGGAGCACAAGAGGATGACGGCAACCATAAATCCGCTGAAACAGCGAACCGAAAACAGGGTGACTTAAGAAAGTATTCCCATGACCAAAACAGACGGTCAGAAGCCGATTTTGATTTGATAGGAAAGCTTATTCTAGCAGAAGATGACCAGATAACCTTGAAAATCAAAGACCGGGAATTGATCATTCCAAAAAGCAGGCAGTTTAAAAGTGAAGAGGCACACGATGATTTAATCGGGAAGCTTGTCAAGGTCGAAGTGGACGGCAAGACACAGGAGGCCGAAGAGGCGGAGCTGATGCCTCAGGCAAAAGCGGATCAAAACGGCGTCTATGAACGCGAGGCTGACGGCGGACAGCACATCATTGCAACGCTTGTCAGCGAGTCTGATCACGATATCACAATCAAGACTGAAGCGGGGGAGAAAACATATCAGAAAGTGTCCGACTTTGAAAGAGATGTAGCTGAGGCTCCCGAAAAACTGCAAGGCAAAACCGTAAGGCTTGAGATACAAAAGGATGGAAAAGCGGAAAGCCTTGATTTTGAACCGGAAGATCAAGCGCTTGACTGGTATAAGGAATGAGCGGATTAAATGGTAAGGAGCTTTCCAAAATGGAAAGCTCCTTACATTAATATTCTATTTTATCATCCGTGTTTTCCCACGTCTGAAAAGGCTCAAGTTTAGCGTGAAGCTCCATTTGATAAAAAGGAATTTTCCGGTCGGCCCGGTTTTTCATGATTTCATCATAAATAAACGTATCGTCAAAGCCGGCTTGTGCGGCATCTGAATGCCTGGCGGCAAAATACACTTCTTTCGGCCTCGCCCAGTATATCGCCCCTAAACACATTGGACACGGTTCACAGCTTGTATAAAGAACGCAGTCGTGTAGCTGGTAATCGCCAATTGCTTCACAGGCCAGGCGTATGGCCGTTACTTCCGCGTGTGCGGTTGGATCATTGCTCGTTGTTACATTGTTTTTTCCTTCGGCGATGATGTTGCCATCCTTGACAATCACAGCGCCGAAAGGCCCCCCTGTTCCGGATTCTACGCTTTCGACTGCAAGATCGATTGCGCGCTGTAAGAATGCTTCGTGATTCATGTCTGTATCCTCCTTGGTTGTCTTGCCTTTCTATTATAGCTGATGCTCCCGGCAAAATAAACGTTGTTTTGAATATTCTGTATATTTGCTTTGGACGTGTTGTTGGCATACAATGGACGCGAGAATCAAAAAAATGGGAGAGGATTGTTTGCTAACTTTATATATGGCAAGACACGGGCAGACGGAGTGGAATATCGAAAAGAGAATGCAGGGTTGGGCGAATTCTAATTTGACACCCTTGGGTTTAGCCAATGCGAAAGCGCTCGGAGAGAAGCTGAAAAGTATTCCATTTCAAGCGGCATATGTGAGCACCAGCGGGCGCGCAGTCGATTCGGCAAGGGCGATACTCGGGGACCGCACCATCCCGTTTATTGAGGACGACATCTTTAGAGAAATCAGCCTGGGTTCTTGGGAAGGAAAAACGTATGACGAAATCAAACAGCAAGATCCCGGCATGCTGGAATCCTACTTTCAAGCATCTGAACGGTATATTCCAAGCGGCGGGGAGAGTTTTCAAGTCTTTGAAACACGGGTAAAGCGGGCGTTTGAGCAGATTCGCGCAAAACACCGGGAAGGAAACGTTTTATTGGTCAGCCATTCTGTGTTCATCTTAATGCTTTTGAATATTTTGAAAGAGCGCCCCCTTCATGAATTATGGAACTCAAGCTATGTCCATGATACGGCGCTTGCGGTTATCGCCATTCCCGAACAAGGAAGCGCGGTCATCATCAAAGAAGGCGACGGGGAGCATAGAATCAAAGAGAATGTGTATTGGTAGATACATATAAAAGCCTGATCTCAAAGATCAGGCTTTTATAGAAGCAAGCTCGTCTTCATTCCGTTCCTGTTTTGCTTGTTCGCTGAACCCGGCTAGGGCAGAGGCGGAAATTTTTTGGCTTCCGTGAAGACAAACGGTGTTGAGGTCGGATGCGTCCGCCTCGGCCGCTTTTCTGGAAAATGCAGAACCCGTATATGAAAGCGGGCCTTTTGCTGCCTGCTGATAGGCCAAAAGGCAAAGATTCCTTGCGATTTTGCGGCTTAACAGGCGCCGAACCGACCACAGCTGCCGTTTTCCCCGGTCATCAAATTGAACATATGATGCAGTCCGTTTTCCCGTAAACAGGCCCGACAGGCCGTTTTCTTTCAATTGTTTCAGTAAAATCAGAGGTTCACACGTTAGCGAAGCTGTCATCTTGAAGTTGTCAGCCGAATGTTTGGAGGCGGCCAAAAAAGACATGATGTGCGGATAGCCGGCGAGATGGCCGCCGCTCTGAAAAAGCCGGGCGGCAAGCATTTGATCCGTTTTTTTCATACGGATTTCGGTGTGCCGGAGCAAATGCTCCAGGTCATCAAGCGTATGTAAAAATCCTTTGAGTTCATGTTCCATTTCGGATTGGGCCTGATCGATTTCGCTAATCTTTGCTGCTGACACACTTGAGAGCAGGACATGAAGGTGACGATGCAAAAGAAGCATCAGATCACTGATTTTCTGGTGTGAATGGCGAAATTGACGGGAAAGGGCATGCAAATCATGGACATTCAGCCGAATGCTCATATCAGTTCCTCGGCTTCCAGCTGAAGCCGTTCCATCTCCTCAGCCGCATGCTGTTTGACGAATCTCAGCTTGTCGTATACACGGAATTCCGCGCGGTCAAGGTCGTCCAAAAGAGCGTCATACATTTTCCGCGCCTGGCCCCGCCAGCCGTTTATGTACATTTGATGAGCTTTTAAAATAGCGGAGCTTTCATGCCTCAGCTCGCCTATGGCAGCATTCAACTCTTTTACATAATGTTGAAGAGAATGAATGTCTTCATAACATGTTTTTTTGTATAATTCCCGTTCCAGGGCTTTTCCATCGTCGATCACTACATATTTTCCTTCCCTTCCATCATCTACTATCCATATGTTAAAAGAAAAGCATCCGGAAGAAAATCGTACGAATGAATCAAAAGTCATAATATTTTCCTGCTGAACAGACCTTGTGCAATGATTCTTTTGAACTATGACGGGCGGCGGACAAGAGAAAGAACCATCCGAATCACCGGATGGTTCTGTTTTTTGAACGTATTGTGAATTTAAACAGTCTGAGCCAGCTTATCCCTTGCCTGTTTTGCGGCTTCCACCATATTCTTCAAAGCAGCGATCGTTTCTTCAGGCTGCCGTGTTTTTAATCCGCAGTCAGGGTTGACCCAGAAACGATCAGCTGGACAAACTTTCAAGGCATCTTCGATAATTGTCAGCATTTCATCGGTAGGAGGGACGCGCGGGCTGTGAATATCATAAACGCCGAGTCCGAGTCCTTTTAAATAAGGGTGTTTTTCAAGATATTCAAGGAATCCGCCGTGGCTTCTGCTGTGTTCAATCGTAATCACATCTGCATCCAGGTCTTCGATCGTATCGACGATATCCTCAAAGTTGCTGTAGCACATATGTGTATGGATCTGTGTTGTGTCTTGAACAGATGAAGTGGACAGTCTGAAAGCTTCGGCAGCCCACGTCAGATATTCATTCCAATCGCGTTCTTTAAGCGGCAGGCCTTCCCTTAATGCAGGTTCGTCAACCTGGATGATTTGGATTCCGGCTTTTTCAAGCGCTTCGACCTCTTTGCGTAGAGCGTGCGCGATTTGGAAGGCGATTTCTTTTCTCGGCAGATCATAGCGGGCAAAAGACCAGTTTAAAATCGTGACAGGACCTGTCAGCATGCCCTTTACTTTTTTAGAAGTCAGAGACTGCGCATAAACCGTTTCTTTTACCGTCATCGGCTCTTTAAACTCGACATCCCCATAAATCACAGGCGGACGGACGCAGCGGGAGCCGTAAGACTGAACCCAGGCGTATTTCGTGAATGCAAATCCGCCGAGCTTTTCACCGAAATATTCCACCATGTCCGTCCGTTCGAATTCACCGTGGACAAGGACATCAAGTCCGATCTCTTCCTGGATGTCAATCCATTTCTTCGTTTCCTCTTCGATAAATGATTCGTATTGTTCATTTGACCATTCCTGCTTGCGCCATTTTTGCCGGGCGCTGCGCACTTCAGCGGTTTGCGGGAAGCTTCCGATCGTTGTCGTCGGAAGAAGGGGAAGGCCAAGGGATTCATTTTGTATCCGAAGCCTTTCTTCAAAAGCCGTCGGACGCTTAAAGTCATCCTCTGTCAGCCGGTCTCTTTCTTCGGCGAATGCGGTGTTGGTGGCAGCGCCGAATTGCTTCAGAGCTTGCAGGTGTTCGTTCGCTTCAGTGATTTGGCTCTGTACGGCCGCTTTCCCGGAAATTAAGCCTTCCTTTAGCAGTGTGAGTTCGACAAGCTTTTCCTTGGCGAAAGATAACCCGTTTATTAAATCATTGGCAAGCTGTTCATCAGGGTGTTTGGCCACAGGAACATGAAGCAGGCTGTTTGAAGGCTGAAGCCAAACTTCGCGTACCCCAAGGCCGCTCAAAAGCTCTGTCGTCCAGTCGAGCCGCTCTTCAAGATTGGCTTTCCAAATGTTTCGGCCGTCCAAAATTCCTGCGGCAAGCACCTTGTCTTTCGGGAAGCCGTGCGTTTTTAAATGCTCAAGGTTCTTGCCTTTGTCATGGACGAAATCAAGGCCGATTCCGTCAACTGGGAATGAAACAAGCTCTTCATAGGCGTCAACTGAATCAAAGTATGTCTGCAGCAGCACATTCAATCCTGACACGTTTTCTTTTATTTTCTCATAGATTTCTTTTGCGGCAGCCGCTTCGGCCGGTGATGCCGTCACGAGGGCAGGCTCATCGATTTGCACCCATTTGACGCCTTCCTGCTCAAGCTCTTTCAGAAGCTGGATGTAAAGCGGGATCATTTGATCGTAAATATCTTTTATCTCCTGCTTGTCATAGCCTTTTGCCAGCGACACGAAAGTATAGAGGCCGACAATAACGGGCTTGGTTTCTACACCAAATGCCGCTTTTGCTCTCTTGTAATCGTCAAGCGGCTTATTTTTCGTCAAGCGGTATTGCGCGTTTTTCTCGTATTCAGGCACGATATAGTGATAGTTGGTGTTGAACCACTTTGTCATTTCGCATGAGACGGCATCTTTCGTACCCCGCGCCATTGCGAAGTAAGTATCCAGCGGATCGTTTACATTCTTGAACCTTTCAGGGATCCAGTTGAACATCACCGCTGTGTCAAGAACATGATCATAGAACGTAAAGTCGGAAACCGGTATGATATCGATTTGCTGGTCAAGCTGGGTTTTGAGCGCCCCTAAAAATTGTTCGTCCATTTCCTTGAGAAAGGTCTCGCGATCCGTTTTTCCTTTCCAATAAGCCTCAAGCGATTTTTTCCATTCCCTGTTCAAGCCGATTCTTGGAAATCCTAAGCTGCTTGTCTTTACATTTGTCATTTAACGTTTCCTCCTTATTATGTTCAATAAAAAAAGACACTCACTCTCCGGACAATTGAAGGTGAATGCCTAAAACAGCATTTTTGCGAACGAGAAATAAACGTAGCCAATTGTTACGTCAACTCGAACACCTCCTATCGACCGTAGGTATGTGGTGCGTTAGAACAGGCAGGTCTCCTGGCTCATGAATCAACAGTTATTTCACCCTTCCCGTATAGAAACAGTGGGTTTTACGAAACAACCTCCTCATTTACAGTGGCGGGACCGCGTTGGCTTTTCACCAATCTTCCCTTTTAAAATCTAACCTTGAATTAGATTACCATGCTCCCGGCGATGAAATTGTTTAGTAGATTATATACCGTCATGTTCTTTTAGTCAAAATAATTTTTGAATTCTTACTATTAAAAAGATTTGATGAAGCCGCACAACAAAAAAGCCGCCGACAATGTCGACGGCCTCAGGTTTAAAGGGAAAGAAGCTTTGCTTCGCCAGCTTTTTCGGCTAAAACCTCGGGTGCCGATAAATATAAAAAGCCGTTGCCGATCAGGGCTTTTGAGTAATCGAGCGGCAGGGTCCGGCGGATCAGTTGAGCATATACTTCAGGCTCTGTCAATTTCCGCTTAAATGCGTCCTCTTCCAGTGATTTAATAAGAGCAAGCGCCCCGCTGACGTGAGGGGTTGCCATCGAAGTGCCCGTCAGCTTCCCGTACTTTTGGTTCGGCAATGTGGAGAGGATTTTCTCCCCGGGTGCGACGAGATCAATTTCTTTATTGGCGTTTGAAAACTCGGATGATTCACGCGTCAATGAAACGGAGCCGACAGCGATGACTTCATTGTATGCCGCCGGGTAAGAGTATTCCTCTGTGCGATCATTTCCATCTCCTTCATTTCCGGCTGCACAGACGACTAGAACACCGCTTTTCACCGCATTCTCCACGGCTTCTTTCAATTCGGGAACATCGGCCGGTCCGCCGAGCGACATGGAAATGATGTCGGCTTTTTGCTCCACGGCGTAGTTGATGCCGTTAATAATCCATTCATAAGCACCGCTGCCGTCTTCACCGCCAAGAACCTTGATAATTAAAAGGTTGGCCTCAGGGGCGACACCCGAAATCCCGCCGTTTGCCGCAATTGTACCCGCAACATGTGTACCATGTCCGTTATAATCAAGAAACAGATCTTCTTTTCCGTTGTCATCATCAGTAAAGTTTTTGCCTCCGATAATTCGATCCGCTAAATCAGGATGGGACGTGTCACAGCCTGTATCAAGCACTGCGACAGTGACATCTTTTCCTTTAAAACCTTGTGACCACAGCTCCGGCGCCTTAATCGCATCGATTCCTTCCGGCCGTTCATTCGCGTCCATCAGCTTTGCATCAGTGACATAAGGAATTAATCGCATTTGCATTTCAAAGCCCTCCCTGTTTTGTGCTGCTTTAGATGGGTTACAAGGTGTGTGGTAATATTGTAAAACAATTGTTCTGTTAAAAAAAGGTTCATTTGTATGAATTTTAAGAAAAATCTAAAAATATTGAGAATAGGTGATAAAAGTCGAATAATAGAATAAGCTGACAGAGTTATGAGTGAAAAGAACCAATTTAATGAGAAAAAAGAGAGGAACTGACTAGATAAATGAAGCCTCATATTATTTCCGGAAAAAGGCATCCTATGAAAAAGGAGGTGACAGATGTGAAAGAGAAAGAAGCCCATCAAAGAGGAGAATTGTCAATCGAGCAGGCGGAATATGTCCCCCATCCGAAGTATGACGGGGAATATGCGCTTTTGTTGCATGAGAACTATCATTTCTTGTCAGAGGAAGACATACCAAATGACAGTGAAAAATAGCGGGAGAAACGCCGCACTTGACGAAAACCGGTTTGTTTGTGACGAAAAAGGGAATCCACGCATATAAGAAGGTAGGAAAAATTGTTTTTCTTATTGACAGCTCTCCTTTTTTTCTGTAATCTCAGTGTGTCTGGTAAATATAGCTCTTCGTTAGGTGAGGCTCCTGTATGGAGATACGCTGCTGCCCAAAAATGTCCAAAGACGCCAATGGGTCAACAAGAATCATCGACATAAGGTGATTTTTAACGCAGCTGGCACTTTTGCCTATGCCATACAGTGCTAAAGCTCTACGATTGGGAGGCGTTAGGGTTTTATTTTGTATGGCTTTTAACACCTTCATTTTAATGAAATAGGTGTTTTTTTATTTTTTGAGGAAAGTAAACCTTTCCTCCATGATACAAGGAGGTGTGAGTATGGATTCTCCCCATTCGAGGCGGTTTAAACATTTGAAAAACAAGAAGAAAGACATAATGCTGATCGACATGAGGAGATCCCTGCCTATCACCCCTTTTGCTATGGTGATATAAGGATCTCCTGAAAAGGAGGTACAGGTTGCCATGGTACAAAACATGACATATGATGAATTGATTTTACGAATTATTATTTTACTCAGAGACGGAAAACGCAAGGAATTTCAAAGTGTTTTGGAAGAATTGCAGCCATATGATATGGCGATTTTGTTCAAGGAGTTGCCTGAAAAGCACCGCGGACGCTATCTGTCTTTTTTAACAGTTGAAGACATCACCGATTTGATGGGTGAACTCGACAAAGAAGAGCAGCTTGCTGTGTTGAACAAGGTCGGCAAAGAGAAAGCGATCCATGTCATGAACAAGATGGATAATGATGATCTTGCCGCGCTTCTGGAGGAAATGGATCCGAAGCTGAAAGATCAGCTTCTTTCGAGCATGGAAGCGGAAGAATCAGAAGCGGTCCGCGTGCTGATGAACTATCCGCCGGAAACTGCGGGAAGAATCATGACAAACCGCTATGTGTGGATTCCGCAGCATTACACGGTCAAAGAAGCTGTCGTCAAGCTGAAAAGCTTTGCCGAAATCGCCGAATCGATCAACTATCTATATGTGATCAATGATGACAAACAGCTCGTCGGCGTTTTATCCTACCGCGATTTGATTTTAGCCGAACCTGATGAAAAAGTTCAGGATCTCATGTTCACAAGGGTTATTTCCGCAGAGGCCCTGCAAGATCAGGAAGAGGTCGCCAGGCTGATTGAACGCTATGATTTTCTGGCGATACCCGTTGTCGAAAAAAACCATAAGCTTGTCGGAATCGTCACGGTCGATGACATCATCGACATCGTCATCCAGGAAGCGAATGAAGACTATGAAAAATTCGCTGCTTCAGGTAAGGCGATCACATTTGATACAAAGTCATATGTAGCCGCATACCGGCGGCTCCCTTGGCTGATTCTGCTGTTGTTTATCGGCTTGATCTCCGGAAGCATCATGAGCTATTTTGAAGATACGCTTCAACAGGTTGTCGCATTGGCCTTCTTTATGCCGATGATCGCCGGAATGACGGGAAACACAGGGACCCAGTCTTTAGCCGTTGTCATCAGAGGCCTTTCAAAAGAAGAGCTCAACAAAAAAACGATTTTTCGTCTGATTTTCCGCGAACTCAGAGTCGGCATCATCATCGGTCTTGTCTGCGCTGTCGTGATTACGGGAATCGCGATTGTGTGGCAGGGTAATCTTTTGCTCGGGTTTGTCGTGGGCACTTCGCTTTTGGCGACGCTGATCATCGGAACGATGGCCGGTACAATCGTCCCGATTATTCTTCACAAATGCAATGTCGACCCGGCCATCGCTTCCGGACCGCTGATTACAACCTTGAATGACATCTTGTCTCTGTTGATCTACTTTGGAATTGCAACTGCATTTATTCATGCATTATAAAAACAGCCCTCCTGATAAAGGAGGGTTTTTTCTTGCCAGACGCCCTGAAAGTTTATATATTTTAGGCGAGAGAACAGGGAGGTTGGGGTATGCAGAGAATGGCTGCTGTTGTGATATGTTTGGCTTTTGCGGTGATGGCCGGGTGCCAGCATGAGGATGAGGGGAAAGACCGGCGGCTTGTTGCCGTGGAAAACATGCTGGAGGCCATACTGGAGAACGACCTGTCCGGCATGAAACGGCTCTACGTAGAAGGGGCTCTTCCTTCCCCGGAAACAATCCTGAACGAAAAACAGAAATGGGGGATAGCCGGGCTTGACGAGGATGATTTTCAAATATATGAAGCGAGCATCCACGTCTTCCATGCCGCCTACAAGGCGAAACCAAGCGGAGAGCCCGGAGCGATCGCGTTTCGTATTCGCGACGATCCCGACAAGGGCATCATGATTGATTTTATCGGACATACCGATCGGTAGCAGTGAGGCGAATCATTCGACGGGGATGATTCGTTTTTTTAACGGTTTCTGTATTTAAAATGAGCGTTAAGCTGTCCCTGGAGCATCTTTTTTCTCAGCTGCTGATCGTTTTTTAAGCTCTGTTCTTTTTTGCGCATATCCTTGAGGATTTCCGCCGTCTGAACGCCGTCCTCGCGTTTATTGGCAATATCCATCAGCCGTTCTACATCCGCAAAGGAGTATTTCCGCGTGCCTCTTGAGGAACGCTGCGGGTAGATCAGCTTCCGCTCTTCATAATAGCGGATCTGCCTGACCGACAAGCCTGTGAGCTCGCTGACGATGCCGATTGATATCACTTTTTTATCTTTATAAGAAAGGTCTTCGACTGTCATTTTCCCACCCCTAAGATGACTTTTTTTGTATTATATATGAAAACGCGGGAAAAAACCTGACATCTGTAAGAAAATCTAACATACATATTATTTTTTTTGAAAAAATGCGGAAGAAAAGTTTACAGAAGAAGTGCAGCGGGAAGATATCTCTTGTATGCTGTGGATACAGAGATGATGAGGAGGAATTGATCAATGAAGGAACACCAGGCTGTCTCACTTGCTAAAGAAATCGTCGCTTTAGACAACAAAAGGGATGAACTGTTCGAGGCATTAATGAAGCTTGCCGGTCATAACGCCTTTCCGCTCCTGAGAGCAGTGCAAAACGGCCTTCATCAAAAATCCTCCTAAAAAAGAGGAGGTGTCATTCAATTTTTACGCAATCTTAATTTAAGGTTAACAAATGTGGCGTATTCTGATCATAAGGATACATGAAAACGAAAGGAGAAGCCATGAGCAAATTACTAAAAAACGCATTGGAAAAAGAAAGAAACCACTATTCGAAAAAATTGATTTCGCTTGGGGTATACAAACAGGATCATTTACAGGGGATGACGATTACAGAGCTGAGAAACGAATATTTTTATTTTTTTCGAAAAAATAAAGCCCGCCCGTTTTCAAAGTAGGCCGTTCCTGAAAAATGCGGGCTTCTTTTTTAATATCTTCAAAAAATAAGAAGGAATTTTCTTTCGTATAACGAAAATATATACATATAGAATATAGGAAAATAATGACCTTTGTTTTTCAACTTTGTAAGGGTTTTCATTTTCCTGGGTTCATTAAGAAAATAGTATAAGAGGTAGATGATATGAGACTTTCGTTTAATGAGGAAGAAGTTCACCGTGCTATGTCATTGTACAAGGTTTTTGCCAGAGCTTTTAAAAGCGTGTCTGAACATAGTATTAGGGACAGCAAAGAACATGGCTTTAATCCTACGGAATTTGCTGTATTGGAGCTTTTGTATACAAGGGGAGCCCAAAAGCTGCAGCAAATCGGCTCCAGACTGCTCCTTGTAAGCGGCAATGTGACGTATGTGATCGACAAATTAGAAAAAAACGGTTTCATCAAACGAGAGCAAGACCCAAAAGATAAACGGTCTGTTTACGCGAATTTGACGGAAAAGGGCAAGGCTTATCTCGATGAGATTTATCCCATCCATTCGATGAGAATCGCACGGGCTTTTTCAGGCTTGACAAAAGAGGAGCAGGAGCAGCTGATGGCGCTTCTGAAAAAAGCAGGCATTCACAGTCAGCACCTATTATTCCGCTAAAACCACGGATCATTCCGGACGGCCGTTTTCTTTTAAATGGCCGAGAATGGCTTTAAACTGTTCATCCTGAGGCTGTCTGAAAAAGCGTTCGAAAGGGCAGCCGATTTCTTTCGTTCGCTTCACGACAGCCTCCATTGTAAAATCGGCAGGGGACAGATTCGGCCCCACTTCATCCCAAAAAAGCGGTGCGGCTACTGTGCCAAGCGCATTGCCTCTCGTCGAATACGGGCAGATGATCGTTTTCCCTGGAGCATGCTGCACATAGTCGATATAAAGTTTTCCGCCTCTGTTTTTAATGAGCCGCTCTGTTGTGAACAGATCCGGAAAAAGCGAGACGCAATAGGTAGCGGCAAAGCTTGTAAAAATCCGGGTTTCTTCGTAGGTAAACGCGTTTTTTGAAATCGGAATATAGAGCTGTATCCCTTTATTTCCCGACAGCTTGGGAAAAGAGGTGAGGCCAAGCTGTTCAAACAAACGGCGGAGTTCTGTTGCCGCGCGCACGGCCAACGGAAATTCCGATGGCGATGGCGGATCGAGATCGAAAACAATTTCGGTCGGCCGGGCTGTATCAGCCGTTTGAAACGGGATATGAAATTCCAATGCAAGCTGATTGGCAAGCCACAATAAAACAGAATAATCCTCACAAATGATATGGTCGTGCTCATCATCCTTTATCGAAGAAATAAAGTCGGGAGCATAATCAGGCTTATTCTTCTGAAAAAATGATTCTCCGCTGGAGCCGTGGGGAAAGCGGATGACGGTGAGCGCCCGGTTTTTTAAAAAAGGGAGCAGAAAATCGCCGATTTCATTCAAATAGCTGATGAAATCCGCTTTTGTTTTTTGGCTTTGCGGAAAAATGATCTTATCAAGGCTGGTGAGCTGCAAATCAGGGTGGACGTTTCTCGAATGCAAAAGCAGTCGTGTGTATGTGCAGTCCTGCCACGCTATATCAAATTCAAATGATGCGAACGATACCTCCCGCAATGTTCCGTAGTGGATCGTCAAGTAATTGACGGTCATGCAAATGGAAGGAGCAATCGTGTATTCGCCTGTCCTTACAGGGGTTCCGTGTTCCTGTACAACAGCGAGAAGCGCGCTTCTTTCCTGTTCTCCCAGTCCGTGGGAGACCGAGCCCATTTCTTTAATCCGGCCTTTGTCGACAACAGCTATCGTCACATATCCGTTGGCCATATTGTAGCCTGTCATAAATACGGCGGCTTTTTTGTAATTTTTGATTTTAAGCCATTCGGCCGTTTTTTTATTTGCCATCCAGCGACTGTCTTTTTTCTTCGCAACGACTCCTTCACCGTCAAGCTTTTTGACTGAATCCCAGAGAGAATGAAAATCTTCTGTTTCAGGAATATATTGAATTCGTTCTTTTGCTGCCGGGTCTGGAACCAGGGGAAAAGCGAGATCTTCAAGCAGCTCATACAGCTTTTGCTTCCGCTCTTGATACGGCAGTGAAGTGATTGTTTTCCCTCTGTATTCAAGCAGATCAAAGGCGAGAAATTGGCACGGTTTGTTTTCGGCCGCTTCCTCGATTAAATCGGCTTTTTTTGTCAGTCCCCGTTTTTGCACATATTCAAAATTTGAGCGGTAACGGTTTGTCAAAGATGCGATTTCACCGTCAAGGGTGAGGGGCAGATGCTCTTCAAGTGAAGCCAGCTTTTCTTTGATATTTGCCGTGATTTCCGGAAACATGCTGTCCAAAGGCTGGCCGTTTCTGCTGATCAGGGAGATCCCGGCCTCGGAGACGCTTAAAAGCGCCCGGTATCCGTCATATTTGACCTCATAGCGCCAATTGCCGCCGGAAGGGGGAGATGATGTGAGAACGGGCTGCATTGTGTTTCCCATCTTTTACTTTGCCTCTGACGCCTTTTTTCGCGACGTTTTTCGCTTTTTCTCTTCCGTTCCCTTTGCTTCAGCGGTTTTGGTTTTGGCCTTTTCCTGTTTTTGCGGAGCTTTCGTTCGCTCGATGCTTGCCTGGAGGGCGCTGACCAGATCGATGACATCCTCGCGCGGTGCAGCGGCTGCAGCAGGTGTGACACCCTCGTTTTGCTCGATCTTTTCTTTGATTTTGTCCAGCACGGCTCGTCTGTACGTATCCTCATACTGTTCAGGTGCAAAAGACGTTGTCAGTTCGTCTATCAATGAAATGGCTGTCTGCAGCTCTTTTTCGTTGACTTCTGTTTGCTCCGGCACGCCGGGGACATGTGCAACATTGCGGACTTCATCCGGGTAATGGATCGATTCCATCAAAATGCAGTTTTCATATACACGGAGAATGGCAAGCTGTTTTTTTGATCGAATCGTCATATGGGCAATCCCGATTTTTTCTGTTTTTCTGAGCGCTTCCCGAAGCAGGGTGTATGCTTTTACACCGTTATCTCCAGGCCCGACGAAGTAGGAGCGGTTGAAATAGATCGGATCGATCTCCTTCAGCTGGACAAAGTCAACAATCTCAACCGACTTGTCTTCCTGTTCCTCTTTAAGCTGTTTCAGTTCCTCATCTGTTAAAACGACATACTTGCCTTTTACATATTCATACCCTTTGACAATCTCGTCAGGAGAAACTTCTTCGTGGCAGTTCGGACATTTCTTTTCATATTGGATGGGGGTGCGGCATTCTTTATGAAGTGACCGCAGTTTCACGTCCTTGTCTTCGGTTGCTGCAAACAGTTTGATCGGGATGTTGACAAGGCCGAAGCTGATTGAGCCTTTCCACATTGTATGCATCGGTTCGGTTCAACTCCTTTTCTTTTAGTGATGCCTCTGTGCAGATTGTTTCATGAATAGCAACTTATGGATTCAGTTAGAGAAAAAAAGCATTCAGGATTACACCTGAATGCGGCTTTTTTTCTTGATTAGGTTTCCATCTTGAACGGCGGCCCGCTCTCTTTGTTGAGCGAAGGGGAAAAGTGCTGGTATCTGCTTCGATTTTCATCTTTGGCGGCATACATCGCGATGTCGGCTTTTCTCATCAGCTCTTCGCCGTCTGTTCCATCCGTCGGCGAAATCGCGATGCCGATGCTCACGGATGTTTTCAAGCTGTGTTTTTGAATGTAAAACGGGGCTTCAAACCGTCTGATTAACTGCCGGGACAGTTGTTCAGCCTCTTGGACCGGGGTGATGATGATAAATTCATCACCGCCTAAACGGGCAATAAACCCTTCGGCAGGCACACATTCCGCCAGCCGTTTGGCTGCTTCCGCCAACAGCAGATCCCCGATGTTATGTCCGAGTTCATCGTTAAAACCTTTGAAACGGTTCAGGTCCAAAAACAGCACGGCCGTGCCTGACGTCTGTTGATGAAGGACTTTGGTCAAATGCTGGACTGCATATCTTCTGTTCGGCAAATCCGTCAACGCGTCATAATGTGCCATTCTATGAATTTCCCGTTCGGCTTCACGCTGCTTTGTCATATCTTTGGAGATCACATATATGCTGTCAAGCTTCTGTCTGACATAAACGGGTATCAACGTCAGGTTCAAATCGAACGATTGGTCTGCTGCCGTGATTTGGATATCGCGGTTGATCGCTTGTTTTTCGTTTTGAACTTGAAGGAACCAGTCGAGAAGTTTTTTGTGTTCCTTCAGATGAAAAACGGTTGAAAAATCATTTGACTCAATCCCCATTTTTTTCAGCAGACGATGACCTGAAGAGTTTGCGGAAAGCATGTCCCCGTCAAGGGAGAACACATAGATCGGATCAATATTGTGCTCGATAAGAGACTGAAACCGCTCTTCGTTGTCTTTTACTTTTTCGCTCTCGATCAGCAGTCGTTTGTCTGTAAATGCTCCGAAGATCATGAGGCCTTGCAGCATAAGGGTAATCAGCACGATTGCAATGCCGAGCTCGACCGTGTCCAGTCCGGGGTGGCCGGCATGCCGGCCGGCGCTTTTATACAATGTCGCTGCCGCCATTCCTGTATAATGCATTCCTGAAATGGCGGCTCCCATTAACAGCGCGCTTCCGATTTTCACGGCCAACAGCCGGAAAGAGCGTGTTTTTTTCGAAAGTGTAAATGAAAGCTTCAAGGCAACATAGGATGCTGAAATGGCAATCGCGAAAGATGCCCCGTAAAGAACGGGGTCGTAAACGATCGCCATGTTTTCCATCGCTTCCATCCCGACAAAGTGCATGGAGGCGATGGCGCAGCCCATTGCAATCGAACCGGCGAATAGCCTCAGGTTGGAAAGATTGCGTCCGTTTACGACATAAAATGAAATGAGTGATCCGCCAAAGGCGGCAATGATCGATAGCAAGACAAAAACGAGATCGTATGTCATTTCTTCCGATGTTTGAAATGACATCATGCCGAGAAAATGCATAGACCATATGCCGAGCCCCATCGTCAAAGAGCCGGCAAACAGCCAGCCTTTGTTTTTCCATCCTTTTGTGTGCACGACCCGTTCTGAAAGGTCAAGAGCCGTGTAAGCTGCCAAAACAGCAGTGATATAAGATAAAATAATCAGCCATCCATTATATTCACCGATAACTTCTGTCACTTTTTTCTCCGCCTTTTGATTTTAGATGTAGAGTTTCCATTCAGATTACCGTTGTCATGAAAAAGCGGTATTTCTTAAAAATAAGCGGTATAATTTGTGCATTATACTACATATCATGATATTCGCCAATGTCCAATGATATCCTGCCGGATGAGGACGGGGGAAGGCTTTTCGCATTTTTCTCTGCAATGATCGTGAAATGTGTTAAAATCAAGTTTGTGAGTTCTTGAGAACTTGAAATAATCAATCGTTAAAGGTTGTGGTGGATATCGAAGAGCTGATTTTATCAATGGCAGAGGCGTTTAAAAGCCTCTCGTATTTCGGCATTTTTCTGGCGCTTTGTATTGAGTTCGTGCCTGCCGAAATCGTTCTTCCGCTTGCGGGCTACTGGGTGTATCAAGGTGATATGTCACTTTTCGGAGTCGTCGCTGCGGGTTCTTTGGGCGGTGTTGTCGGTCCGCTGACACTTTATTGGTTGGGCCGATACGGAGGAAGGCCGTTTTTGGAGCGGTACGGCAAATATTTTTTGATCAAGCCTGAAGCGCTTGAAAAATCGGATCGCTTTTTTGAAAAGCATGGCGGTTTTGTTGCGTTCAGCGGCCGCTTTATTCCGGGAATCAGAACGCTGATTTCGATTCCTTGCGGGATGGCAAAGATGAATGTCTGGGTCTTTTCCTTTTATACCTTTATTGCCATAACACCGATTACGTTTGTTTACGTCTACTTAGGCTTTTCTCTCGGGGATAATTGGAGTGCTGTCGGCGGCATACTGGACAAGTACCTTCTTCCGATCGGGATTGGAATTGTCGTCTTGTTTGTTCTTTATCTTGTCGTGAAAAACAGACGAAGCAAGATGAAAACGGAAAGCGTTTCGGCTTTTTTAAACAAAAATAAGGATTGACAGCTGATCTGCGTCAGGTTAATATTATCTTATAATTCAATATTTTCTTTTATCCCAAAGGGGAGTAGCGTCCGGATGTTGCATCCGGAAACAAAGTCGTCAATTCATGGATGTTCTCCATCGGCTTTGTTGGCATGTTTTAATCGACGATAACCATGTCTAGCAAGACCTTTGCCTAATGTTGGCAGAGGTCTTTTTTGCTTTCAGAAAATACCCTGCTGCATTAGCGGGAATAAGAGAAAGAGACAATCACATAGGAGGAATTAAAAAATGGATGCAGCATTGTTACTTGAATATGGTTGGGTTCTTCTCATTTTAGTCGGGCTGGAAGGCATTTTGGCTGCGGACAATGCGCTCGTCATGGCGGTCATGGTTAAACACTTGCCTGAGAAACAAAGAAAAAAAGCGCTCTTTTACGGATTGGCCGGCGCGTTTGTGTTGAGGTTCGGCGCTTTGTTTGCGATCTCTTTCCTCGTCAACGTCTGGCAGGTACAAGCGCTCGGAGCCATCTACCTGCTCTACATTTCAATTCATCACATTTTAAAAACGCACGTACTGAAAAAAGATGAGAAAGCGAAGGAAACAAAGAGAGGCGGTTTTTGGCCGACCGTTATCAAAGTCGAGCTGGCCGACATCGCCTTTGCCGTAGACTCCATTTTAGCTGCCGTGGCGCTGGCGGTAACACTTCCCGCTACAAACATGCCTGAGATCGGGGGGCTTGACGGCGGACAATTTCTCGTCATTTTGGCCGGAGGTGTCATAGGTCTCATTATCATGCGTTTTGCTGCAAGTGCTTTTGTGAATTTGTTAAAGAAACGTCCGAGCCTGGAAACGGCGGCCTTCGTCATTGTCGGCTGGGTCGGTGTTAAACTGATGCTTTACACGCTGGCACATCCGCAGATCCATATCGTATCTGAGCATTTTATTCATTCAGGCACATGGAAGTTCATCTTCTGGGCGGTGCTGCTCGCTATTGCCCTTGGAGGATGGTTTTTGTCAAATCCGAAAAAACAAGAACAAAAGGCTGCGCAGGAATAGCGACAGCAGCCTGACAAGAAACGCCGGCAACCGCCGGTGTTTTTCGTCATCTGGGGTTGAAAATGCGGAGATTGAAGTCGATATGAAACGAAACAACATTTCATTTTAATAACAGAGATGTTACAAAAAGAAGGGGAAAACCCCCTTAATCGTCAAAGAAACAACGAATTGTTCTAGAAGAATAAAACAATCGATGTCATAATTGAAAAATAAGAAATGAATTCCTTGTTTTCTCCTTTGCGAATCCCTATCAAATTAGCTATCATTAATGAGTAGTATAGGGAGGAACTGAGGTGAAACCAGTGCTTAGCCTTTTGTTTAAGACAGGAAAAAAGAAACCCACATTAGAAGAGTCTGTAATCAGCATACAAAAAGGAAATCAGCAGTTGCAAAACGAGCTTATTGAACAATATAAGCCTTTTGTGGCTAAAACGGTTTCATCTGTGTGCAAACGATATATTGATGAAAAAGATGACGAATTCAGCATCGGCTTGATTGCTTTTAATGAAGCCATTGAAAAATATTCTTCCGAAAAAGGAAATTCTCTGCTTGCATTTGCAGAGCTGATTATTAAGCGCAAAGTCATTGACTATATAAGAAAAGAAGCAAGAAATGCACAAAACATCAACATGGAATTACAAGAAGGAGAAGAACAGGAATCCTCGCAAAGCATGATTGAAGCTGAGCTCTCCATTCATGCATTCAACCGCCTCCTTGAACAGGAGCAAAGGCGGGAGGAAATCCTTCATTTTAAAGAAAGATTAAAAAGCTTCGGCCTGTCTTTTTCCGACTTGCTGGAGCATTCTCCTAAACATACTGACGCCAGGCAAAACGCCATCAAAGTGGCTTATACGCTCGTCGAGCACGAAGAATTGAAGGAGATGCTGTTTCAAAAGAAGCAGCTTCCTGTGAAACAGCTTGAAAAGCTCGTGGCTGTAAGCAGAAAAACAGTAGAAAGAAACCGCAAGTATATCATCGCCATGGTCATCATCATCACGGGCGATTACGTTTACCTTAAGGATTATCTAAAAGGGGTGCTCAACTCATGAGAAGAGGGATTATCGTTGAAAAAAATAAAAAATTCGTCACATTGCTTACCCCTGACGGACAATTTTTAAAAGCGAAAAAATCAGAGGAAGATTATGAAATCGGTCAGGAGATCGCCTTTCCCGAGGAGACGAGAATGGTGAGAAGGCGCGCTGGCTTTTTTGATCTGCTCTCGCTTCGTCCGCTGAAAGCAGGCGTGTTTTCAATTGCCGCGATCATGCTGATCGCGTTTATGATCATCCCTGATGCTTTGCACAACAAGGCATATGCCTATATGACGATAGACATCAATCCCAGCTTCGAGCTGACGCTCAACAAAAACTGTGAAGTTGTTGATTTGGTCCCGTTGAATCAGGATGGAAAAGACTTGTTAGACAGTATAGAAAATTGGGAAAATTCAGATATTAAAGTCGTTATCAGCGAAATCGTTGAAAGCAGCAATCAGCACGGCTATGTCAAACATTCTAAAGAAGTATTGATTGCAACCGTTTATGAAAATAATGACGATGATACATATAAAGCGACGGTCAAAAGCGAGATTGCAGATGTAACAAAAAAGTACGAGAAACAGAGCTACAAGATGCAAGCGGTCGAATCAGACTTGGATACGCGCGCCAAAGCGCAAAAAGAAGGGATATCAACAGGACGCTATATCCGCAAGCATGAAAATGAATTGGATGATGAAACAACCGATGATCAACAGGAAGACAAACAAGATCATCAAGATGAAAACAGAGAGGAAAATGAAAAAGAAAAAGCTGTAAAAGAAGAAGATCAGTCTGACGATCATAAAGATACCGAAACCGAAGAAGGCCAAAACGGCGATCAATCTTCAAATCAAGATCAGACGGAATCTGATCAGGACACCAAGCAAGAAGAGGAGACAAATACCCCAAACCATCAAAACCCTCAAGAAAATAATGAAAATGACAAAAACAGCCAGCAGACAGAGGACGGGACAAAAAGCGATTCTCAGACTGAAAACGGAGAGAAAATGCCTTATCAAAAGGAAAAAAAACCGTCTGAACATATAGATCAAGAATATCCGCCGAGCGGTCCCGGCGAATAATTTGAAAGGTGATTTATTTGTTGTCAGTTTGTCCATTTAGCTGAGATTGTGCCTGCTGTACGAGACGTTTTGTCATTTCCCCGCCTACAGATCCATTCGAGCGAGCGGCTGAATCCGATCCGAGCTGGACGCCAAATTCTTGAGCAATTTCATTTTTGAATTGGTCTAAGACCTGCTCTGCCCCGGGAACAACCAGTTTGTTGGTTCTTACCATGAAGTTTCAACTCCTTTTTCTAATGTACTGCTTGTTTAGTTTGAAATGGACAGATGTTTTTTATGCTGGCAATTGTTGCGTACGATAAAAACGCCTGGCTTTCATGAAGCCAGGCATGTCTTAAAACTCATTTCATGTCATATTTGCTGAAAACGTTATCGATCATGATTTGCGCCGTTGCCTGAATATGAGAGGCAAGAACGGAAAGCACGGTGACCGCTGTGATGTCTTTGGCTTTTTTCCACTCGGCGTCGGGAAGGTCTTGATAAAAGTTCCGGAGATGCTCTGTCTGCTGCATGACGGTCGTTTCCAGAGCCGATTCTTTCAGCGTATAATCTTTGATCCGGTTGACCTGTTCAAGCACCCGCCCATAGCCTTCATAAAAGCGAAGGGGGCTGACAACATCGTCGGAACGATCCGTTATCGTATTGAACACCGTTTTTAAAATTGGACGAATCGTTTCAAAGTCATAAACTGATTTTAAGTCTCGTACAATAAGAAGGATAACGGCTTGGTCGATCGAATACTTTTTCCCGAGCTCAGGATGACCCATCAAATCTTTGATGTCCCGTTTGATCCAGTTTTGGATGGCTGTCGATTTTAAAGAAGTCAGCTCACACAAGTTGCCGAGCTCCACGATTTCATTTGTGGAAAGCCCATGCTCTGTTTTTTGCTTTTTCCGTTCATAGCGGGTGATGAACTCGGGGATGTCGAGCTCGCTTTCGGCTTCTTTCATCGCCATATCGGCTGATTTCAATAAAATGGTCAGCGGGCTGACATCGAGCTGTCCTTTTAATGCATGCATCAGTTTGGCCATTTCCAGTCGAGTCAATCTAAAAGGTTTCATATTACACCTCATTATGTATGTATTAAAAATAAAATAGACAATATTATAAACATTATCTTACGGCTTATCACTTGCATTTTCAAATGAATGTCTTATAATTTTATTATACAAGTTCATTTGATCTTATTATAACATGGAGGTTATTATGGCAAAAAGAATCCTTCTTTTTCTTTTATCGAACATTCTGGTCATTACGACGATCGGAATCGTCTTGTCCATTATCGGGTCATTAACAGGTGTCGGAACGTATTTCACCGCCGGCGGCGGCATTGATATTGTCGCGCTTCTCGTATTTAGTGCGGTTGTCGGTTTTGTCGGTTCCTTTATGTCGCTTCTAATGTCCAAGTGGATGGCGAAAATGGCGATGGGCGTTCAGGTGCTCAATCCTGAGAAACAAACGCTCTCGTATGAAGAGCAGCAATTGGTGGACCGTGTTCACAAACTGGCTCGCGCCGCTGGATTGACCAAAATGCCTGAAGTCGGGATTTACAATTCCCGTGAAGTGAATGCATTTGCGACAGGGCCGTCTAAAAACCGCTCGCTTGTCGCCGTATCAACCGGCTTACTTCAGGAAATGGACGATGCTGCTGTTGAAGGCGTGCTTGCCCATGAAGTCGCGCATATCGCAAACGGCGATATGGTGACGATGACCCTGCTGCAAGGAATCGTCAACACGTTTGTCGTCTTCTTTGCGCGGATCGCCGCTTGGGCGGTTTCTCGGTTCGTCCGCGAAGAGCTTGCACCGATCGTTCACTTTATCGCAGTCATCATTTTCCAAATTGTCTTCTCGATTCTCGGCAGCCTTGTCGTTTTCGCATATTCGCGGCACCGCGAATATCATGCAGACAGAGGCGGAGCAGACCTTGCCGGAAAGGACAAGATGATCCATGCCCTGCGTTCCCTTGAGCAGTATACATCGAGAATCAAAGAAGAACAGGCTTCTGTCGCTACATTAAAAATCAACGGGAAAAAGCATACATCACTGTTTTCCACACACCCTGATTTACATGAAAGAATTCGTCGTTTGGAAGCCAAATAATATAGGTCTTACAGCCCCCCTTTTAATGGGGGCTGTTTTTTAAATTCAAAAAAACAAATCCGTCTGTACATTGGACCATGTTTCCTTTAAAATGGTACACGTTATACACAAGCGATCACATACACTGACTAGTGAATCGAGAAAAGAAGGAACGATTATGAAGGTTTTACTAAGGAAACTTTTGCGCGTGCTGTCGCCAGTACAGCTGATTGCGCTCTATTATTTTTTGGCGGTTACAGTATCGGTTATTTTGCTGAGTCTTCCCGTTGCACACCAAAAGGATGTGGAATGGTCTTTTATCGACGCGCTTTTCACCGCGGTCAGCGCTGTGAGTGTGACAGGCTTGACGGTGGTCGATACCGCTGATACATTCAGCACGGCGGGGATATGGATTTTGGCGTTCGTTTTGCAGTTTGGCGGTATCGGGATTATGACGCTGGGGACTTTTGTCTGGCTGATATTTGGAAAGCGGATCGGCTTAAAAGAGCGGCGCCTGATCATGACCGATCAAAACCAGACGAATTTATCGGGGCTTGTCAAGATGATGAAGCATGTACTCGGGTTGATCCTGATCATCGAATGTTTTGGCGGACTGATACTCGGCACTTATTTTCTCAAGTATTTTGACTCTGCCGGTGAAGCCTATATACAAGGATTTTTTACCAGTGTCAGCGCGACAACCAACGCTGGATTTGATATTACAGGCAATTCGCTGATCCCGTTTCAGCACGACTATTTTGTCCAGTTTATCGTTATCATGCTGCTGATCCTGGGTGCGATCGGATTTCCCGTCCTGATCGAAGTGAAGGATTTTCTGTTGAGCAAAGAACGGACATTTTCCTTCAGCCTGTTTACAAAATTGACCTCGGTGACATTTTTTCTTTTGGTTGTTGGAGGAACGATTGCCATATTTGTAATGGAAGCGCGCTTTGCATTTGCAGGAAAATCGTGGCATGAAATGTTATTTTACTCGCTGTTTCAATCGACGACGACACGAAGCGGCGGTCTCGCTACAATAGACATCAGCCAGTTTCAGGATACGACGATATTGTTTATGTGCCTGCTCATGTTTATCGGCGCTTCGCCAAGCTCAGTCGGCGGAGGCATCCGCACGACAACCTTTGCTTTAAATTTGCTGGCGTTGTTCCATTTTGCCAGGGGGAATAAGTCGGTAAAGATTTTTAAGAGGGAATTGCATCAGTTTGATTTAATGAAATCATTGATTGTGACGCTGATGGCAGTCATCCTCGTTTTCTGTTCCACACTCATTCTGTCGGCGACGGAGAATCATACGTATCTTGAACTCTTGTTTGAAGTATGTTCAGCATTCGGAACAACCGGATTATCGCTTGGCATTACACCTGATTTGAGCACTATCGGCAAAAGCGTCATCATCATTTTGATGTTTATCGGACGCATCGGCATTGTGACGCTTCTTTATTTAATCGGAAGAAAAGAAATTGAAGCGAATTACCATTATCCGAAAGAAAGAATTATCATCGGATAGAAAAGACAGTCTTAAGCGGCTGTCTTTTTTTATGATCGTAAAGTCGGTCACTGTATATATATGTATGATATAATGCTTAAATGGCGGACTTGAAAAAAAGGGGGAAACACGATGAAAAAGCGAATCGTCCATTTGTTTATCGCCGCCGGATTTCTATTGCTCGCCGGAGCTTGTTCAAACGAACCGACGGCAAAAGAAAGCATGGATCAATATGTAAACAAATGGAACAAGCAAAATTTTGAACAGATGTATGATCAGCTGTCGACTAAAGCACAAAAATCAATTTCCAAAGATGAGTTCATCAAACGGAATCAGTCGATTTACGAACAGATCGGAGTTTCTGATTTGAAGGTTTCAACAGTTGATGAAGATGAAAAAGATGAAGACAAAAAAGATTCGGAAACGATTCCCTATAAAGTCAGTATGAATACTTTGGCCGGACCAGTTTCTTTTGAAGGAAAAGCAAAGCTTGTAAAGGAAGAAAAAGACGGCAAAACATCATGGAAGATCAACTGGAACCCGTCGTTTATTTTTTCTCAGCTGAAAGAAGGAGAAACCGTCCGGATTACCGCAAAAGCACCGGTGCGGGGCAGCATTTACGACCGAAATGGAAAAGCGCTCGCCACAAACACGACAGTGCCTGAAATCGGCGTCGTTCCCGGACAGCTTGGAGAAGATAAAGAAGCGGTCTTGAAAAAGCTTGCAAAAATGCTTGATATGGAAATGAAAGACATTGAAAAACAGCTTTCTGCAAGCTGGGTGAAAGATGATTCATTTGTCCCTCTCAAAAAAGTAAAGCCAGACAATACCGACCTGCTGAAAAAAGCGACCTCTTTACCGGGTGTATTGAAGCAGGACACTCAATCCAGGTATTATCCTTATGGGGAAAAAGCCGCTCATCTAACAGGGTACATAAGGCCGATTACCGAAGAGGAATTAAAGCAGGATAAAGAAAACTACAGTGAACATTCGATGATTGGAATCGTCGGTCTCGAACATGTCTATGAAAAGCAGCTGAGAGGGGAAATCGGCTGGACGATTTCGATACCTGAATCAGGTGCAACGGTCGCTTCAAAGGATTCCAAGGATGGAACGGATATCCATACAACGATTGATATCAAAAAGCAGGAAGAGCTGTACAGCCAATTAAAGGACGATTCCGGTGCAGCGGTGGCGCTGAATCCGCAGACCGGGGAAACATTGGCGCTTGTCAGCGCGCCTTCCTATGACCCGAATGGATTTTTGTTCGGCTGGAAAAAGGGAGAATGGGAAAAGCTGAACAAAGACAAAGAGGCGCCATTCACTTCCAAATATAATAAGACGTATGCACCAGGGTCAACCATCAAACCGATAACCGCATCCATCGGCCTGAAAAACGGAGCGATTAAAACGGATGAGGCGAAAAAAATCGTCGGGAAAGAATGGCAGAAAGATTCGTCATGGGGCGGCTATAAAGTGACAAGGGTGTCCGATCAATTGAGCGAAGTCAACCTGGAAAACGCGCTGATCACTTCAGACAACATCTACTTCGCGCAGACCGCTCTTGATACCGGAAGCGACAAATTTACCGAAGGATTGAAATCATTCGGCTTTGAAGAAAAGCTTGATTATGAGTTCCCGACAAAAGCTTCCTCGATATCAAACGAAGGAATCGATTCCGAGATCCTTCTGGCCGATTCCGGCTATGGCCAGGGACAGATGCTCATGTCTCCGATACACCTCGCCGCAAGCTATACGCCGTTTTTAAATAACGGGGATTTGATCAAGCCTTACCTCATCAAAAAGGATGGAGATGAGAAGGAAATCTGGCACAAAAACGTTGTCCCGGCAGACGGAGCAGAGACGATTACAAAAGGTCTCAGAGGCGTTGTTGAAGATCCGCGCGGCTCAGCATATAAACCGGTTGTAAAAGGTCTTTCAATCGCAGGGAAAACCGGAACTGCGGAGCTGAAAACGAAAAAAGACGAAAAAGGCAAAGAAAACGGCTGGTTTACAGCCTATGACTATAAAAATAAAGACCTGTTAATTACGATGATGATCCAGGATGTTTCAGACCGCGGGGGCAGTTCATACGTCGTCAATAAAGTCAAAAATGTCTTCAAAAAATAAGCGCCGTTTATCGGCGTTTATTTTTTTCCGGTAAATGGATGTGTGGTCTGTCTGTTTTAGGAAAGGATATCGAATGAGAAGACAAAAGAAAGGAATGTCATGATGAAGAGAAAAGTTGCCAGAAATGAAGCCGCTCTTAACAATAAGACACCTGCAGAAAGCATGCATGACCATCAATACATCACACAGTTTGATGCCGAAAACGGGGACAGAGGCGCCAACCGCAATTCGAAAAACGGCAAGCAGGGAGAGTCGCGGCAGTGAAGAAGCATCTGAAAAGCGGGGAGCGGCAAAATCATAAAAAACCGATGAACAAAGAAGTGCTTCAGGAAGAGTTTTCCGGTGAACTCGGCGATATCAACGCCTATAAATGGATAGATGTCACCGAACATAATAAAAAAAAGAAGGACGATAAAGCTGACGCTCAAAAGGAACAGCGCCAAAAGGATTAAAAAAGCTCCCCTCCGCGGATTGTTAGGAGGGGAGTTTCGTTTATTTGATATAAGCTTTATATCCGCCGTCTTTTTTAAGCCAGCGCATTAAATTCGTCATTCTCAATTCGATGACCGGCTGAGCCAGCGTTTTCACAAAGCCGCTCGATAAGCAGAAGGTCAAGATGGCGGTTGCGATTATCAAAACGGTCAGGCTCTGATAGTCGGCCAGCCATTCTTCTGCACCGGTATTTCTGAATGTTTTGATGATGAAGCCGTGCAGCAGGTAAACGTAAAATGTCCGCGTTCCCCAAAGGGTGAAGAAGTACCGCCTTTCAGGGACAAGCGCCAGAAAGGCAAATGTCGAGGCAAATGTTAATACAAGCAGCGCCACGCGGTTCAGTCCGCTCTTCATCCCGACAGCGCCGAATTCTGAATACGGTTTGGAGCCGAACAGCCATGAATAATCAAAATCAGCGAAAAAATAGAAAACAAACGTTGCCGTCAACACGATGAGAGCAGCTTGTTTGCCTCTCCAGCCTGTCAGCATTTTAAAATGGTCTTTTTGTAAATAATAGCCCGCCAAAAAGACCGGGAAGAAGACAAATGTCCGCGACAGGCTGAGCGTGTTGCTGACAATATCGACATATCCGACAAGAACGGAGATCAGAAAGCTTGCGGCAAACGCCCATTTTGCCGGAATTTTTGTGAAAGGAAACAGCAGAAGGTTCCAAAAAAACAAGCTCAATAAAAACCAAAGCGACCACTGCGGTTCAAACGGATTTGCGGCAGACAGGCTTTGATCATCGATAAAAGAATAGAAAACCGTATAAATGCCTTGAAAAATCAAATAAGGGACAATCAATTTCCAAGCGATTTTTTTGACATATCCGGGCCGATTGAACCCTTTTGCAAAGTAGCCGGATATGAGGATAAAAGCCGGCATATGAAACGTGTAAATAAATTTATATATATGAAGAAACACATCATTATCATTGATATAAGAGCGGATTATATGTCCGAATACGACAAGGAAAATCAAAAGGAATTTTGCATTATCAAAATAACTGTCACGTGAATTCGTCATAACATCACCCTTTTTTAAGCTTTTTTTGCGAGTCTAAAAAAGCGCGCTGACAACGCCTTCTACAAGTATTGCCCCGCTTATTCAATTCTAAAATAGAAAGCCGGTTGTTCTCTATGTATTAAGCCTCATTGTTAGGACGATGTCATTAAAAAGTAAGGAACTTTTTGATCGTCATCTTTCTGTAAAACGGGTGGAAAGCTTGTAAAAGTTTGAAACATATGAAGGAAGATGTGCCGGTTTGTAGAATTAATGGAGGATAGGTGTTCAGGGAAGGAGTGTAGCTAATGGAGGAGACTCTTGATTTGGAAGAATCCTTGAATCTGAAAAAACAGCTGGAGAAATTTCGAAAAGAAAACGAAAAGTTAAAAGCGGATTTGCACCAGTATGAGCTGTTGTTTAACGGAACGCTTGACGCCATTTTTATTTTAGATCGGCAGATGAACATCGTTCAGGCGAACGATGCGGCCTGCAACATCCTGCAAAGCAAAAAAAAGAATTTGCTGAACCGCCCGGCGCTCGATTTTGTTCACGCTGTACCGCCTGATGAATTAAATCAGAACATCAGCCGTTTTTTGGAGCGGGGATATGCGAAAAAAGAGGTCGCGATCAGACTTGATAACGGCTCCGTCAAATACATAGAGTTTACTGCCAGTAAAGGAATCGGTGAAGACTGTTTTTTTGTAGTCATGAGGGACATTTCCTCAAAAAAGATCCTTGAACGTGAACGCACGATCAATGAAAAGCTATTTAAAGATTTATTTCACAGGGCGGTCGAAGGGATCGTCATTTTTGATAAACAAGGCTGTTTTATCGATGCCAACCATTCTTTCTGCCAAAGCTTTGAGATCAAAAAAGACGAGCTTTCCAAATTGCGGCTCTCACAGTTCGTCTCCACGGAAAACAGCGGCAGGCTCGAGAAAATCTGGAGCGCCCTTTTTCGCAAAGGAAAAGCAAAAGGAGAGCTGCCGGTCCGGCTCAGATCAGGGGAAAACAGGCTGTTTGAACTGACGATCACATCGAATATTTTAAACGGCTTTTATATGTCGATTATGAGGGACATTACCGAAAAACGCTCGATGGAAAAACAGTTGTTCAAAAGTGAAGAACGGTTTAGGGAAGTGTTTGAAAATGCGATGGACGCCATTGTCCTTATGGGCACTGACGGGCGGGTCGTCAAGGCGAATCAGTCGGCATGCAAGATCTTTGAAGTGCCGATGGATGAGCTGATCAACAAAAAAATGACCGATTTTGTTGATAAAAATGATAAGCGCTATCATTCCATTATGAAACGGTACAGTGAAAAAGGAGAAATCCGGGAAGAGCTTCTGTTTCGCATGGGCAACGGACAATATAAGGAACTCGAGTTTACGGCGAAGCGCATCATGTTTAACAGCCAGCACCTCACCATCCTAAGAAATGTGAGCGACCGGAAGCGGATGGAGAAAGAATTGCGGGAAAGCGAGCTCAAATTCAGAAAAGTATTCAACGGTTCAATGGACGGGATTGTCCTTTTCAATAATCAGTATGAGATTATTGACGCGAATCCCCTGGCCGGAAAGATCCTCGGCCTCCCCCTTGACGAGCTGAAAACAGCGAGCCTTCTTGACGTCATTTCCGCCTACAGAATAGAAAATGCAGCCTCTCCCGCAGCAGCGATCTCCTTTGAGGAAATGGACAATGATATTCCGTTTCTGTTAACCGATCAAAAACGAATTTTGGAGTTTTCATTTAAGCGCAACATTATCCAAAACATGAATTTGGCAATGCTCAGAGATGTGACTGAACGGAGGGAGCTGGAAGAACGGCTGCGCAAATCGGATACGCTTCATGTGGTGGGAGAGCTTGCGGCAGGAATCGCCCACGAAATCCGCAATCCAATGACGGCTTTAAAAGGGTTTATCCAATTGCTGAAAGGCAGCATCAAAGAGGATCACTCGCTCTATTTTAATGTGATCACCTCTGAATTAAAGCGGATTGAATCAATTATTACGGAATTTTTGATTCTGGCAAAGCCGCAGGCGATCATGTACGAAGAAAAAAATGTCGTCAAAATTATGCAGGATACAATGGATCTTCTGCATGCGCAGGCCAACTTGGACAATGTGCAGATGCACCTCACCTGTGACGGCCGAATTCCGCTGATTTACTGCGAGCCGAATCAGCTGAAACAGGTTTTTATCAACATTTTGAAAAATGCGATCGAAGTAATGCCGGACGGCGGCAATGTCTATGTGTCGATCAAGCCGAAGGGGAACGATCATATCCTCATATCGCTTGCCGACGAAGGGATCGGCATGACGGAAGACAAATTGAAGCGGCTTGGCGAGCCTTTTTATACAACAAAAGAACGGGGCACTGGACTTGGCCTGATGGTCAGCTATAAAATTATTGAAGAACACAAAGGAAAAATTGAGGTCGAAAGTGAGGAGGGAAAAGGCACGACCTTTCACCTGACACTTCCGATCAGACAACAGCATGAGGAGGAGGCTTTATAACATCGTGAGTTTTTATATTGAGTTCAGTTCGCCCTTTGGACAAGCATATATCGTCGAGGAGAACGGCCGCATTACACATGTGCTTTTGAATCAGGAGGAATTGGAGAATCTGCGGGAAAAAGATGCAGAGCTCATGCCCAAAAAAACGCCGCTATTGCTGGATGCGAAGCGTCAGCTTGAAGAATATTTCCGGGGCGAGCGCCAAACCTTTTCACTGCCGATCGATCAGGAGGGGACGGTTTTTCAGAAAAAAGTGTGGAAAGCGCTGGAGTCCATTCCTTACGGTGAAGCACGAAGCTACCACGATATTGCCTGTGCCATCGGAAATCCGAAAGCCGTCCGGGCAATCGGCCAAGCAAACAAAAAAAACGCGCTGCCGATTTTGATTCCCTGCCACCGCGTCATTGGAAAAAACAAGACGCTGACAGGGTATGCGGGAAATGAAACAGATAAAAAAGCGGTGTTGCTTGAGCTCGAGAACATTCCTTATAAAGGAAAATAATGCAAGCGCGCCGTTGCTTTTTTTTGTCGGCGACATATAATTTTATTAAGCTAAAAATGTTGGTCTTGGTAAAAAAGGAGGACGAATCAATGAAAACAAACCGCCCGCAAAAAATTGTCGGCTACACCGAATTGTTCGTCAAACTGCATGTCCTGACAAAAGAACAAAAAAAAGACATTATGAAATTCATCAAAATCCGCTAAAGCTGCCTACACGTTAGCTTTAGCGGAAAAAAGCGCTTCGATTTCTTCTGTATAATGGCCTGTGATGATCCCTTTTTCTGTAATGATCCCCGAGATCAGATGATTCGGAGTGATATCGAAAGCCGGATTGAACACAGGCACCTCCTGCGGCGCGATCCGTGTCCCTGCGATCTGTCTGACTTCATCTGGATCGCGTTCCTCAATCGGAATGGCGTCTCCGCACGAAATCGAAATATCAAAAGTTGACAGGGGAGCGGCAACGAAAAACGGAATTTGAAAGGCATTGGCGAGTATCGCCAGCCCATAGGTTCCGATTTTATTGGCTGTGTCTCCGTTTTTTGCGATCCGGTCTGCTCCGACAATGACAGCAGAAATGTTTTTTTCTTTCATCGTATGTGCGGCCATGCTGTCGGTGATCAGCGTGACGTCGATCCCGCCCTGCATGAGTTCCCATGCCGTCAGGCGCGCGCCCTGTAAGACGGGCCTCGTCTCACAGGCGTAAATATGAAGGTCAAGATCTTTTGTTTTGGCCAGATAAAACGGGGCAAGAGCCGTTCCGTATCTGCTTGTCGCGATCGATCCGGCGTTGCAGATCGTCATGATATTGTCACCGGATTTAAACAGCTGCAAAGCATTTTGCCCGATCAGCCGGCATGTTTCCTCATCTTCAATCTGAATCTGAATCGCTTCATGGATGAGATCGGTTTTTGCTTCATTCACAGACCGGGCGCCTTCAGCGCTTTTCATCAGCCTGTTTAAGGCCCATGATAAATTGACGGCTGTTGGTCTCGCGCCGTTTAACACATTTTTGATTTCGGCAAGCTTTCTTTGGAATTCGGAAACATCCGCCGTTTCGATTTGTTGGGCGCAAAGCGCAAGCCCGAACGCCGCTGTGATGCCGATGGCCGGAGCTCCCCGCACCTTCAGCGACCGGATCGCATCATAGATGTCTTCCTGTGTCGTCAAATTGAGATATTCCGTTTTCTCGGGCAGCTTTTGCTGATTTAAAATTTTTACCGATGTTTCTGTCCACTCCACAGAGCGGGGAACTGCAAATTGTTCTGGCATGTTAGTCACTCCCTAAAGCAAGCTCTGAAACGCTTCAATGATATCTTTAGGCGTCCGGAAACTGCTGCGTTTTTCAATTAATGCCGCGCCTGTTCTCAATGCGAGCGTTTTTTGCCGGATCTGTCTGTCAAATGGGGCGATCGTATCCAGATCGGCGACATGGGCAAGCCCGATCGTCCGGCGTATCAGTTCGCAGCCGGCGAAGCCGGCGGCGTCCTCCAGCGCTTGTTTCAGTGTTGCTTCCAGTCGTCCGGGCGCGTGTTTGTACTGATCAAGGCTGTCTTTTTCCCATGCTTCGCTGAATGTGCGGCTGAATGTGTTCCATACGGTTTCAACATGGCTGTACAGCGGGCCGCGTCTGTTTTCTTCGCGGGCCAAAGCATTTAAAAACAGATTGGCGATAAACTGGCCGATATCAAAACCGATCGGACCGTAACATGCAAATTCAGGATCGATGACTTTCGTTTCGGCATCACCGGCAAAAATGCTTCCGGTATGCAAATCGCCGTGAATGAGCGTTTCCGACGAGGTTATAAAACGCTTTTTCAGCTTTGCCGCTTCAAGCTTCAAGGCACCATTGCCCCATAACTTCTCCGCTTCACCGCGCAGCTCTTCCTCAAAATCATTTGTTTCATTGTCGAAGAATGGATCTGTGAAAACAAGGTTTTCTGTAATGTCGCATAAATCAGGATTGATAAACTGCTTGCACAAACGCTCTTTTACTTTTGGATCCAATGCATAGTCAGACGAGTAAAACAGCGTTTTTCCGAGAAATTCACCGATATCCTCTGACAAATGCGGATAATCGTACCCTTCGATCAGTCCTTTTCTGGCGATTGTCAAATGGGACAGATCCTCCAGCACGGTGACGGCCAGCTCTGTATCCGAGTAATACACTTTGGGCACAAGGTGTGGTGCGTGCTCAGCCTGCCGGATCAGTGCGCTGCTTTCAATTCTCGCCCTGTCCAATGACAGCGGCCAGCTTTCGCCGACGACTTTCGCATACGGAACGGCCTGCTTGATGATCAAGCCTTTCTTTTGCTCCTGATCATACACGCGGAAGACGAGGTTCAGGTTGCCGTCGCCGATTTCCCGGCATGTCAAAGTGCTTTTGCTTGAAAAAAGTCCGAGCCGGACGGCGAGCGCGGCCGCAGAGCTTTCTGTCAGGATTTCGTAGGTTGCGGTTTTCGTTACGGTCATTTTAAAATTCCCCCTCAAAGTCGTTAACAAAATAAAAAGCCTCTTTCTCATCGAGAGAAAGAGGCTGATCGTCGCGCACGCCTCTCTTATCTCTCAGAATGCAAATCTGATGGAATTAGCACCGTGCCCTAGCGGCGCAAAATGCTCGCGCCCCATTTCACAATGGTATTACGGTCGGTTGCTGTTGGGATCATAAGGCCAGTCCTTCACCCAACTCTCGATAAGAGAAATCAATATAAAATTTTGAAATTTCAGTTCGGTCAGTTGCTGAACATGTTACCAGTATCATTGATTATTTGTCAATACTTTTTAATATAAATCTTTGCGGATGTCTTCAAAAACCGGAATGTGCCCTCTCGTTTTTTCGATGTCCTTAAGATCGATTTCGGCGCTGATGACCGTTTCTTCGTGTCCTGCTTCTGCAAGAACCCGTCCGAGCGGATCGATGATCATGCTGTGGCCGGCAAATTCGTTTTCCGGATTTTTCCCCGAACAGTTGCAGGCGGCGACAAAACATTGGTTTTCAATAGCTCTCGCGATTAGAAGGCTCCGCCAATGATCAAGCCTCGGCCGGGGCCATTCCGCCGCCACGAAGAGGATGCCCGCTCCTTTTGAGGTGTGTTTTCTGATCCATTCCGGAAAACGGATGTCATAGCAGATGACACCGGCGGCAGGTGTGCCTTCAATCTCAAAGCCGCCGTCGGCGGAACCGGCGGATAAATAGAGATGCTCATCCATCAGCTGAAAAAGGTGGACTTTGCTGTATTCTTTGATCAATTGCCCGTGTCTGTCCGCGATATACATCGTATTGTATACGCCGTCCTTTTTCTTGACGGCGACTGATCCGCACACAATATGGACAAGGTTGGCCTTTGCCGTTTTCCTGAGCCATGCTTTCGTTTGTTCGCCTTCATCGTCGCCGATTTCATCGAGTTTTTTTAAATCATAGCCTGTCGTCCAAAGCTCGGGGAGAACGAGGATATCCGCATGCCGGCTTTCCGCTTCGATCAGCCGCTCCGCTTTTTTGAGATTTTCCGAAGGATTGCCGTATGCGATATCGAATTGCAGGCAGGAAATCGTCCGCTTCACTCTTATTCACCTCATTTTTTGCTTTACAATTTACCTTTAACAATATATGATGATGGACTATCATTTCAAGAATTTTTCAAAGCGGGTGAAAAAAATGAAATTTGAGTTTTCTGATGTGCTGAAACAGCTTCCGGAACAATTTTTTGCATCACTGGTCAAAAAGGTGAATGAAAAGATGGCAGCGGGTCATGATGTCATCAATCTCGGCCAGGGAAACCCTGATCAGCCGACACCGGATCATATTGTTGAAGCGATGGCAAAAGCCGTGCATCATCCTGAAAATCATCGCTATTCTTCCTTTCGCGGGAGCCGCAAGCTGAAAGAGGCGGCAGCCGAATTTTATCAAAGGGAGTATGGTGTTTCCCTTGATCCTGAGCGGGAAGTTGCCGTATTGTTCGGCGGAAAAGCGGGCCTTGTAGAGCTGCCGCAATGCCTGTTAAATCCGGGGGATACCGTGCTCGTTCCCGACCCGGGATATCCGGATTACTGGTCGGGTGTTGAGCTGGCCAAAGCGAAGATGGAAACGATGCCGCTTACCGCGGACAATCATTTTCTGCCCGACTACAGCGACATTCCCTCTGAGCTAAAAGAAAAAGCGAAGCTGATGTATTTGAACTATCCGAACAACCCGACCGGAGCTCAGGCCACACCGGCGTTTTTTGCAGAAACCGTCGGGTTTGCCAAAGCGCACGGCATTTGTGTCGTTCATGATTTTGCCTACGGGGCGATCGGCTATGACGGCCAAAAGCCGGTGAGCTTTCTGCAAACAGACGGCGCTAAGGAAGCCGGGATCGAAATTTATACGCTGTCCAAAACCTACAATATGGCGGGATGGAGAGTCGGATTTGCGGTCGGAAACGCCTCTGTGATCGAAGCGCTGAATCTCTACCAGGACCATATGTATGTCAGCCTTTTTAAAGCGGTGCAGGATGCTGCCGCCGTCGCGCTTCTCGCAGATCAAAGCTGTGTGAACGTGCAAAATGAACGATATGAAAAACGGCGGAACGTCTGGATCAAGGCTGTCCGGGATATCGGCTGGGACGCCCCGTTTCCGGAAGGCTCCTTTTTTGCCTGGATGCCCGTCCCCGAAGGCTTTACATCTGAAGAATTTTCGGATTTGCTGCTGGAGAAGGCTAATGTCGCGACAGCGCCGGGCATCGGATTCGGTCCGCATGGTGAAGGCTATGTACGAGTCGGTCTTCTTACAAGTGAGGAACGCTTGCGTGAAGCGGCAAGCAGGATCGCCAGGCTGAACATTTTCAAAAAATCGGCAGTCCCTCATTGACAACTAAGGAAAACGGTGGGATAATTCAAAATAATTTATAAAAATCAATATTCTTATCAAGAGCAGGTGGAGGGACGAGCCCGATGAAGCCCGGCAACCGACTTTTTAAGCACGGTGCTAATTCTTGCAGCTGGCGCTGAGAGATAAGGATTCGAAGTGAGAAACGAAACCTCTTTTTAGCACAGCCGCAAAAAGAGGTTTTTTTGTATGCATGGGAAACAGGAAGGAGCTAAAGAGCATGAGTGAACTTTTGGCAACATATGTCCTGACAGATCCCGGAGGCGATCCAAAAATACGGGCGGAGCAAATTGCGCTCGGCCTGACGGTGGGATCCTGGACGGATTTGCCGCAGCTGAAACAGGAACAATTAAAAAAGCACAAAGGACGCGTCGTCCGCGTTGAAGAAACGGAAGGCGCCCGCGGGGAGAAACAGGCGGTGGTCACGATCGCCTATCCGGAAGCCAATTTTACGAGGGATATTCCGGCTGTCTTGACGACCGTTTTTGGCAAGCTGTCGCTTGACGGGAAAATCAAATTGACGGATCTTTCGTTTTCAAACGACTTTAAGCAATCGCTGCCGGGACCGAAATTCGGGATCTACGGCATCCGCAAAAAGATCGGCGAATTTGAAAGGCCGCTTCTGATGAGCATTTTCAAAGGCGTCATCGGCCGCGATATGGAAGATTTGAAGGAGCAGCTGAGGCAGCAGGCGCTCGGCGGTGTCGATTTGATCAAGGATGATGAGATTTTGTTTGAAACCGGGAACGCTCCTTTTGAAAAGCGGATCACCGAAGGGAAAAAAGTGCTGCAAAGCACCTATGAAGAAACCGGACACAAAACGCTTTACGCCGTCAATCTGACAGGAAGGACGATGGAGCTGAAAGACAAAGCGAAAAAGGCCGCTGAGCTTGGGGCCGACGTTTTGCTGTTCAATGTGTTTGCCTATGGGCTGGACGTCCTCCAAAGCCTGGCCGAAGACGACGAAATTCCGCTTGCGATCATGGCTCATCCGGCCGTCAGCGGCGCATTGGCTTCTTCGCCGTATTACGGTTTTTCCCATTCGCTTTTGCTGGGAAAGCTGACCCGTTATCTGGGGGCGGATTTCAGCCTGTTTCCTTCCCCGTACGGAAGCGTCGCGCTCGAAAAGCGGGAAGCGCTCGCCATTCATGATGAATGCACGAAAGAGGATGTTTTTCAGCCGTCATTTGCCGTGCCGTCGGCCGGCATACACCCAGGCATGGTTCCGCTTTTGATGAAAGACTTCGGTATTGACCACATCATCAATGCGGGCGGCGGAATTCACGGCCATCCAAACGGAGCAACAGGCGGGGGCAGGGCGTTTAGAGCGATCATAGAAGCCGTTCTTCAAGGCGAACCTGTCGAAGAAAAAGCAAAACGGTCCCGCGATTTAAAGCTCGCTTTGGATAAATGGGGGAAAGTGGAGATTCCCGTATGAGAAAGCCGCTGATCATCTGCGATTTTGACGGGACGATTACAACGAACGACAACATCATCAGCATCATGAAACAATTCGCTCCAAACGAATGGATTGCCTTAAAAGACGGTGTTCTCTCCAAGGAAATATCGATCCAAGAGGGAGTCGGCGGCATGTTTGCCCTTCTGGAGAGCAGCCTCAGGGAAGAGATGACGGCATTTGTACTCGAGCAAGCGGAGATCCGCGCCGGTTTTAAGGAGTTTGTTGCATTCCTTGATGAGTGCGGGATTCCCTTTTACGTCGTCAGCGGAGGCATGGATTTCTTCGTCTATCCTTTGCTTGAAGGGATCGTGGAAAGGGAGCGCATCTATTGCAACAAGGCGGATTTTACTGGCGAGAGCATCGCGATTGATTGGCCGCATCTGTGTGATGATAAGTGCGAAAACGAATGCGGCTGCTGCAAGCCTTCCATCATTCGAAGGCTGAAAGGGGAAGATGACTTTCTCGTGATGATCGGGGATTCCGTCACGGATGTTGAGGCTGCAAAGCGTTCTGATTTGTGCATGGCCCGTGATTATTTGCTGAAGGAATGTGAGGCTCTGCATTTGAACCATATCGCGTTTCAGGATTTTCACGATGTGAAGCGCGCCCTAGAAGAAACCCGGGAGGTGAAGGAATGGCTGTTAGAGAACAGCGCAGGCAGGAGCTTGCCGAAGTAAAAAGGGAGCTCGCGGCAAGAGACTGGTTTCCGGCGACAAGCGGCAACCTTTCAATCAAAGTAGCGGAGGCTCCGCTTCGCTTTTTGGTGACGGCCAGCGGAAAAGACAAACGAAAAGAGACGGACGAGGATTTTTTGCTGGTGGATCAAGAAGGCAATCCTGCAGAAAGCGGCCACTCCCTGAAGCCGTCGGCGGAAACGCTGCTCCATGCGTATGTCTATCAAAAAACAAACGCAGGCAGCTGTCTTCATGTTCATACCGTCGACAATAACGTGATTTCAGAACTTTATGCAAAAGAGCAGCAAATCACTTTTAAAGGGCAGGAAATCATTAAAGCGCTCGGGATATGGGAGGAAAACGCCGCAGTCACCATTCCGATTATCGAAAATACCGCCCATATTCCGGACTTGGCGGCTGATTTTGCCGCTCACCTGACAGGCGATTCCGGCGCCGTCTTGATCAGGAACCACGGCATTACCGTCTGGGGGAAAACGGCATTTGAAGCAAAGCGGTTTCTTGAAGCTTATGAATTTTTGTTCAGCTGGCATTTAAAATTAAAAGCTTTCAGACATGCGTATGTTTGAAAAAGGAGGAGAAACGCACATGGCAACAATCCGTATCCATGATGAGCAAAACACGATGATCGAAAACAGTGAAGAGGTGAAAAAGTACCTCGATCAGCAGGGTGTGATTTACGAACAATGGGATATCACGAAACTGTCTGCAGGTTTAAGGGAAAAATACGATTTAACAGACGCGGAAAAACAGGAGATTTTAAATAGTTTTCAAAGTGAGATCAAAGACATTTCCGAGCGGCGCGGCTATAAGGCGCAAGATGTCATCTCGCTCTCTGATGAAAATCCAAAACTGGATGAACTTCTGAAAAACTTTAAACAGGAGCATCACCACACAGATGATGAGGTCAGGTTTATCGTCAACGGCCACGGCATCTTTGCGATTGAAGGAAAAGACGGCGTATTTTTCGATTGTTTATTGAGCCCCGGCGATTTGATCTCTGTTCCGGAAAACACCCGCCATTACTTCACGCTTCAAGAAGACAGGAAAGTCGTAGCCGTCAGGATATTTGTGACGACCGAGGGCTGGGTGCCGATCTATGAAAGAGAACAGGTTAAACAGTCATAAAAACAGCGCCGCTTAGGGCGCTGTTTTTATTTGTTTTTATCGTATAGCGCTTGAATATGGCCCTCATGAAATGAAAGGTGAGGCTTTTCTGTTTGATAGTATTCGAGTCTGTCGAAGACAGAGCCGGTGTGGAGCTCGAATTTGTGTCCGTCCGGATCGGAAAAATAAATCGAATCTTTATCACCCTGATGGCGTTTTCTCCCTTTTAACACATTCACGCCCAAATCTTTTAATTTCGTCTCCCAATGATCGAGATCTTCCTCTTTGATCGAAAAGGCAATGTGTGTGTATGAGTCGCGGATTTCAGTCCGTTTAATATCCTTTTCCTCGTTCAGAGCGAGCCAGATGCCGTTTAGATCAAAGTACGCGGTTTTCTCGCCTTTGACGAGCCATTTTGCATCAAACACATTTTCATAGAAAGCAATGGACGCCTTTAGGTCGGAGACTGAAAATAACAGATGATTAAGACCATCAATCATTTTGCGCCGCCTCCTTTCTCGTGCAGGGCGTCAAATTCAGCCAGTTCTTTGGCGATTTGTCTGAAAAGAAAGGCAAGAACAGCCGCATCATCAAGCCAGCCAGCCCCTGCGATAATGTCCGGAATCAAATCAATCGGTGACAGCACATAAATGAAAGCCAAAGCGGCCAGAAAAATCGTTCTTTTAGGAAAAAGCGGATATTCTCCTTTTCTCCACGCTTTAAAGGCGCTGAAAAACAGGATCAGACCGGAGCGCGCTTCTTTTACAGCGAAGAAAGCCGTTAGTTTTGAAATAGGTTTTTTCATCAAAAGACCTCCTTTAAAAGGAAAAAACATTTCGGTGTTTACCATATTTCATTCAAGGGAATGATTCAACAAATCTATTATACTTGATTTCAAAATATTTTTTCGGAAAATAGGTTTACAAAATAAGTATAATCTGTAATAATGCTCAAGTACGCAAAATCTGGATGAATCTCGAAACTTTAACGCGGTAAGGGGTGAAGCGTATGCAAAGGTATTTAGAGAAAGAAGCGCTGTTGGCCTCCATCAATGAAAAGCGGCAAATGATGGTCGAAGCTGCTGAAGTCTACGGATATACAGGGGATGAGACAATTAAACAGAGTCAGGAATTAGACCAGTTGATCTATCAATATCAAAAAATGACAATGAATGATCATTATTCATCAGACAAGCCATTGCCCCATGTTTTAGACGGCATCAGCTGTCTGATCCTTGAAAAATATACGGCATGATCCAAGTCCATGAAAAAGAGCTGCCGTTAACGGAAGCTCTTTTCGTGAGCGGTAAGCATATCAGCCATTTTGATCTTTTGATGTCGGAAGTGTGATTGTGACGGTTGTTCCTTTATGCCGTTCGCTCTCGATATGTATCGTTCCCCCATACATGGAGATGATTCGCTTGCACACGACAAGGCCGAGCCCTGTGCCTTTATCTTTAGACGTGACAAAAGGCTGGAAAATCTTCTCCATCATTTCTTTCGGAATGCCTTCTCCAACATCTTTCACCACAATTTTCGCAGCCTGTTGATCCTGATCCATTTTGATCAGCAATTTCCCGCCGTTTTTCATTGATTCCAATGCGTTTTTAGCGACATTTAAAACGACCTGCTTAATATGGTCCTTCTTACAAAAAACGAAAGACGGGCCTTCCGCAAGATCTTTGAATTCCACCTCAACATTATACAGGTTGGCTTCAGAATGAATGATCGGCATAATTTCGTCAATCATTTCATTCAAGGTGTTTAACTGCCACTGCTCGGCAGTCGGCTTCCCAAGCACCAGAAACTCACTGACGATCTGATTGATCCGCCGGATTTCCTGATCGATGATCGAGAAATACATTTGATCTTCAGCAGATTGATATTTTTTCTGAAGCAGCTGGATGAACCCGCTGATTCCGGTCAGCGGATTTCTGATTTCATGAGCGGTGCTCGCCGCCAGTGTGCCGATCAATTCAAGCTTTTGCGCTTCATTCTGGGCGCGTTCCTGCTTCGTCCGCCTTTTAAGCAATACATATTGGAGCAGCACGAATAAAATATTGAGCAGTATAAAGATGCTTAAAAAGGACAATAGAAGGCTGTAAACAATTTCGTTTAGCTGGACGGGTTCAGGATAGACTTCAAGCTTCCAGTCGATCTGGTCCAAAAAAGCATCGACAGTACCGCCTTCCGGCTTTTCAGGGGGCGAGTGCCCGGCTGTGAAAAGGACCTGGTTTTTCTGATTCAAAATTTTGATATAAAGCTCGGGGCTTAGCACATTCATAATGTTTTTCAAATAATCGATGCGAATCGAGGCTAATAAAAAGTTTGTCGTCTTCCCTTTGTCATTAAAGACCGGAGTGAAAATATTCAATTCCAGCTTGTCCGTCATGATGCTTGCGTCATCGGTAATCACGGATTTCTTGGAGCTTTTCGCCTTTTGGAGAATGTCCTTGTACGACACCGGCTTCTTTTCTTTTACGGGCATCGTACTGACCATGACATCGCCGTTTTCATTTAATAGATACAATGCTGAAAAGCGCGGCTCTTTTTTGTATGTTTCCGTCAGGATATGTTTGATATGTTTTTCGTCGACAGGATGGTTGAGAGCCGTTGCCAGGGAACTGAGCCTTGCTTCGGTTTCACCGATCAAATAATTGATCTGGTTTCGATGGATATTCAGCATAAGCGTTGCCGTCTGGCGGTGTTTATCAGTAATGTTTTCACGCTCTTGTTCGTATATAAAAAAGCTTATAATAAAGGCCGGAATCAAAACAAGGATTAAATACAGCCTGATTTTCTTCCATATCTTTTTTAAATTGCGCATGTTTTACTCTCTCCCAATCGATACAGGAATAGAGGTATTATATCACTAGTAAGAGCCGATTTATAGAAAAGATAACCAATACATTGAAAATAGGACACAATACCGGGGAATTTCCGAAAATATCTATTTGAGGTTCATTTGCTATCATCATAACATGGTTTGAATGTTAACAGTTGACATTTTCCTCATAGTTTATTAATGTTTTCCTGTAGTTGTTTCTTTGGAGATGAGAGATATGAGCAATAGAGAACAGGAACAGTCATTGAAATTATTCATTGTATTATCACGAGCGTACAGATCAATTAATGATCATATGAATAAACATATTCATAAGCATGGTCTGAATCCGACAGAATTTGCTGTATTAGAGCTTCTCTATCACAAAGGGGATCAGCCCCTGCAGCAAATAGGGGATAAGATTCTTCTGGCGAGCGGGAGCATTACATATGTGGTTGACAAGCTGGAGCAAAAGCAGCTGATCGCAAGAAGAGCCTGTACAACCGATCGAAGGGTCACTTATGCGCAAATCACCGACAAAGGCATCAAGCTCCTTGAGCAGATTTTTCCCGGACATGCCGAAGAACTGCATCAAATGATCAGTGTCCTGAGCGCTGAAGAAAAGGAAGCCTGTATCGACATGCTGAAAAAAGTAGGTCTGAACGCAAAGCACTTTTATCAAAACAAAGAATAAGGAAGCTGCCCAATCGCAGCTTCCTTATTTTTCGTTATTTACATTTTTGACATCGATCGGCAGGATCAGAATTTCAACACGCCTGTTTTTTCTTCTTCCTTCCTCCGTGTCATTTGGAGCGATCGGTTTATATTCTCCGTAGCCTTTAGCGCTGAATATCTTCGGATCGAGCTTTGGATTTTCGATCAAGAGGCTCATGAAGTTGACAGCGCGCATGACGCTTAAATGCCAGTTTGATTTAAATTGAGAATTTTTAATCGGCACGTTATCCGTATGTCCGCTGATGACGATATTGCGCGGCGGATTGAGCACGAGAAGGTCGGACACTTCCTTGGCAAGCTGGACATCCTGCGGGCGAATCTCGGCTTTCCCTGAATCGAAGAAAATATTGTCCTCGATTGAGAGAAGAAGCCCTTCGTCTGTCAGCTTTGTGTTCACCTGTTTTTCAAGGTTTTTCTTTTTGATGAACTGGTTGATATGGTCCTGAATTTTTTTCAGCGACTGCCTGTCCTTTTCTTTTTGGATTTTCGCTATATCTTTCGGCTCATCAGGGCTTTTCCCTTCCTCGGTTGTGCTTGTTTTCGGCTCTGTGAAGCTCGAATAATCCATCATTCCTGTACCGCCTGTAAACACGGCATTGAACGATTTGGACAGCATTTCGAACTTTTTGGCGTCGATCGAGCTCATGGCAAACAGTACGATGAAAAGGGCCAAGAGAAGTGTGAGCAAGTCGGCATAGGGGATGAGCCAGGACTCATCTACATGTTCTTCATGGTCTTTATGCTTCTTTTTTCTAGCCATTATTCGTTTCCCCTTTGTCTCCCTCAGGAATCACGATGCTGGAGCGCTCGCTAGGAGAGACATACATGAGAAGCTTTTGTTCGATGACTTTTGGAGCCTGTCCTTCCAATATGGAAAGAATTCCTTCGATCATCACTTCGCGGACTTTCACTTCCTGTTTGGATTTCCGTTTTAATTTATTGGCAAAAGGATGCCATAACACATAGCCTGTAAAAATCCCGAGAAGGGTGGCGACAAAGGCTGCGCTGATCGCGTGTCCCAGCGCTTCAGTGTTGCTCATGTCCGCAAGCGCGGCTATCAGCCCGACAACGGCTCCCAAAACGCCCAATGTCGGTGCATATGTGCCTGCCTGGGTAAAAATGCCCGCCCCGACCTGATGCCGTTCTTCCATTGCTTCCACTTCCTCGGTCAGAACGTCCCTGATGAAATCAGCGCTCTGTCCGTCTACCGCCATGCTCATGCCGTTTTTCAAAAATTGATCATCGATTTCATTCAGGTTCGCTTCCAATGCGAGAAGGCCTTCGCGTCTGGCGATTTGCGCCCATTCAGAAAACATGGGGATCAGCTCGTTGATTTCGATCGACTTTCTTTCTTTAAACAAGATGCCGAAGAGCTTGGGAACCCTTTTTAATTCGCGCATTGGAAAAGCGATGGTAACCGCGGCGATTGTCCCGACAAGTATGATCAGCCATGCCGCCGGGTTGACCAGAACGGACGGGCTGACACCTTTCATCACCATGCCGACACCTACTCCGATGATAGCTAAAATGATTCCAATTAACGATGTTTTGTCCATTTTTTTCACCAATTCCTTTTAACTAACTTTTCTATCGTTAATATCGGTGCCGGTCGATCGGAACTTTAGAGCGTTTCAGAAATTGTTGAGAAATCAAGCTGAAACGGGACTTTAGGATGAATAGATGGAAAAATTTTTAATTTAGTGGAGTCTTATGTATTATAAAAAGCGGCTTCCAACATGGAAGCCGCATGTGTTATACGGATTGCACCGCAATATCGCCGTTTTCCGCTGTAACGTGAAAACCGGAAATATTTTCTTCTTCAAGCAGCAGGTCGGTCATTTGATCTTCGACTACTGTCTGAATCGTTCTTCTTAAAGGACGCGCACCAAATGCAGGGTGACATCCGATTTCGGCGATTTTTTCTTTTGCTTCGTCTGAAACCGTAAGTGTCAGCTCCTGATCGCTTAATGTTTCTTCAAGCTCCTTCAGAAGCAGGTCGACGATTTTGACAAGATCTTCTTTTTCAAGAGGCTTGAATTCGACAATACTGTCAAACCTGTTCAGGAATTCAGGTTTGAAGTAGCTGCTTAACGAATCGATCAATGATTGTTCACCCAGCAGCTGTTCTTCTCTGTTGAAACCGACTGTTGTCCGTTTTTCGGAAACGCCGGCATTGCTTGTCATGATGATGACGGTGTCTTTAAAGCTGACCGTCCGTCCCTGGCTGTCCGTCAGCCGTCCGTCTTCCATGATCTGCAGGAACATGTGCTGTACATCAGGGTGAGCTTTTTCAATTTCATCGAGCAGGACGATGCTGTACGGGTTTCTCCGGACTTTTTCTGTCAACTGTCCGGCTTCATCATGACCGACATATCCCGGAGGAGAACCGATGAGCTTGGATACGGCGTGTTTTTCCATATATTCGCTCATGTCGAGGCGGATGATGGAATCTTTCGTGCCGAACAGCTCTTCGGCAAGCCTTTTGGAAAGCTCTGTTTTACCTACTCCTGTCGGACCGACAAACAGGAAGGAACCGACAGGCCTGTTTTTTGATTTTAGACCGGCTCTGCTTCTTCGCACGGCTTTTGCCACTTTTTTCACAGCCTCTTCCTGTCCGATAACACGGCTTGCGAGATTGGCTTCAAGCTCTTTCATTTTTTTCTGGTCGTCATGCTGCAGTTTGCCGACCGGAATGCCTGTTTTTTGTTCGATGATCGCCTGGATGTCTTCGGCTCCGACGATGGCCTGTTTTGCTGCTGTTTTTTCTTCCAGCTTAGCGTGCAATGCTTCTTCTTCATCGCGGAGCTTTGCCGCCAGCTCATAGTGTTCATCCTGAAGCGCCTTTTGTTTTTCCGCTTCGATTTCTTTTAGGCGTTTTTCCGCTTCTTCACCGCTGACCGTATCGATTGTAAGGTTTGCCTTTGAACCGGCTTCATCGAGCAGGTCGATTGCCTTGTCGGGAAGGTGGCGGTCCTGAATGTAGCGGCTGGACAGAACGACACATGCTTTAATAGCTTCATCTGTATAGGAAACGCCGTGGTATGCTTCATATTTCTCCTTCAGGCCGTTCAAAATGGCTGTCGCCTGTTCAATGGTCGGCTCATGCACCATGATCGGCTGGAAGCGTCGTTCCAGAGCGGCATCCTTCTCAATTTGACGATACTCTTTCAGAGTCGTCGCACCGATGATTTGCAGTTCGCCTCTGGCAAGCGCAGGTTTCAGAATGTTGCCCGCGTCCATAGATCCTTCCGCAGAGCCAGCGCCGACTAAGAGATGGATTTCGTCAATGAAAAGAACGGCATTTTTTCGTTCTTTCAGCTCTTTCATCAGCTGCTTCATTCTTTCTTCAAATTGTCCCCTGATTCCCGTGTTCGCCACAAGGGAGGCGACATCAAGCAGATAGAGCTCTTTGTTTTTCAGCTTGTTTGGCACATTGCCTTCAGCGATTTTTAAGGCAAGTCCTTCTGCAACGGCTGTTTTACCGACGCCTGGTTCACCGATTAACACCGGATTGTTTTTGTTTCTCCGGTTTAAAATTTCGATCACTCGGGCCACTTCATCTTCGCGGCCGATCACAGGGTCAACCAGCCCAGTTCGGGCGGCATTCGTTACATTGACCGCCAGTTCATCGAGCAGCCCTTTTGTGCGAGCGGTTTGCTGCTGTTGTTGTGCAGGCTGACTGAAGAAAGACCCTCCTCCAAAAAAGTGGTTTCCGGAATACATGGAAGGCTGAGTCAGCTCTTTATAGCAGTTTTCACATAAATCCATTTGTTTTTTTGTATGGTTTATTTGCATGTTTAGGCGAATCGTCGCTTCATTTGTTTGACAATGTTGACAACGCATTTGCCAAAACCCCTTTCAATATAATTTGACCTTTTTTGACCAATGGTGTTTGAAAAAATGGTCGCTTCATTTGACCATCTTTGACTATAGTATACCTTGACCATCTTTGACTTTCAAGTATCATGCTTTTTCCTTTTTGTTCCTGCCTCGTGAAGTTGTCCTTCTTTTTAAGGGACGTGCCTCATATGATGAAGCAAGGGAATTCGTTTACGGGGGAGAGTTATGAGCCAATCACAAGGATCAGCTTTTCAGCTGGCATTTGTATACGTCGGAACTGTCGTCGGAGCCGGATTCGCGACGGGAAGAGAGATCGTTGAATTTTTTTTAAGGTTCGGCTGGACAGGTTTGGCCGGGATTTTGATCAGCGGGCTGATGTTTACTTTTCTCGGCGCGAAAATCATGCTGATCTCCATCAGAATTAAAGCGAAATCTTATCAGGAGCTGAACAAATATTTGTTCGGCGAAACGCTCGGAAAATTCGTCAACGCCTTCATGCTGATGGTACTGCTTGGCGTGACGTCCGTGATGCTGTCGGGAGCGGGAGCGCTTTTCAAAGAACAGCTCGGACTTTCCAATCAGGCGGGGATGCTCGTGACGATCGCCTTAAGCCTGTTCGTGATGATGACGGGTGTAAAGGGGATTTTCGGCGTCAATATCGTCGTCGTTCCTTTATTGCTGCTGTTTTCATTGATCGTTCTGTTTGATTCGTTTATCTTCGGCGGGCCAAGCGTCAATACTTTGCCGTCGACGTCGGGTCATACGGAGTGGATCTTGTCGGCCGTGTCATATGGCGCTTTCAATTTGTCGCTCGCACAGGCTGTTCTTGTGCCGATCGCCTCTGAATTAAAATCGGAAGAGCTGATTAAAAAAGGGGCGTTTATCGGAGGGACGCTGCTCACACTTGTCTTAATCGCCAGCTTTTTATCACTTTCAACATTGCCTGATGTTCTTTTATATGAGATTCCGATGGCGCAGGTCGTCTATATTGTCCAGCATTCTGTCCATATCATCTACCTGTTTATCATTTTCGGCGAAGTGTTCACATCGGTCATCGGCAATCTATACGGTCTGGAAAAGCAGATCAATGAATTTCTTCATATAAAAAGTGTTTACATCTTCATATTCATTCTCTTGACGATTTACTTAACCGGGCAGATCGGCTACGGAAAATTGATTTCCACCATTTATCCGCTCTTCGGCCAGCTCAGCCTTGTCTTTATTTTCTTTCTGATCGTCAAAAAAGTGCCAAAACGCTAAACGTCAATGTCCGGGGCTTGGCGAGCGCCCGGATTTGTGATAAGATGGCGAAGGAAAATTGAACAAAATCCGCTCTTGAAACCGCGGGAGAGGTTCTAGCGAAACCCTCTATAAAAAACTAAGGAAAGCTGTATCCTTGGGGTATGGCCTTTTTTATTGTTTTTTTGCTAGAACACCTTTCCTACAAAAGAAAGGTGTTTTTTCGTTGGCTTAAGATCGAATCTCTTCTTTTGAATACATTGGCGAAAGCGGAGAAGGAGGAACCATGAAAAAGGAAAAAGCGATCGTTGTCTTCAGCGGCGGTCAGGACAGCACCACATGCCTTTTATGGGCGTTGCAACAATTTGAAGAGGTGGAAACGGTCACCTTTCATTATAACCAGCGGCACAAGCAGGAAATAGAAGTGGCGAAAAGCATTTCTGAAAAGCTGGGTGTCAAACATCATCTGTTGGATATGGCGCTTTTGAATCAGCTGGCGCCAAATGCTTTAACAAGGGATGACATCGACATTGAAGCAAAAGAAGGCGAGCTTCCGTCCACATTTGTTCCCGGACGCAACCTCGTGTTTTTATCGTTTGCTTCCATCCTTGCCTACCAAGTCGGCGCCCGCCACATCGTGACCGGTGTATGCGAAACGGATTTCAGCGGCTATCCCGATTGTCGTGACGCGTTCATTAAATCATGCAATGTCACCGTCAACCTGGCGATGGAGCGCCCGTTTGTCATCCACACGCCGCTCATGTGGCTGAATAAAGCGGAAACATGGGAGCTGGCAGATGAGCTGGATGCCCTTGACTTCGTCAAACATGAGACGCTGACTTGCTACAACGGAATCATCGCCGACGGCTGCGGCGAATGTCCGGCTTGCAAACTGCGCGCGAACGGCTACAACGAATACATGAAAATGAAAAGGGAGAGAGCTTAACATGCTGACGCAAATCTACCCGCAAGCAAACCACCCGTACGCATTTGAACTCAATAAAGATATGCAAATGTCGGCCGCTCATTTCATTCCGAGGGATGATGCGGGCGCATGCAGCAGGGTCCACGGCCATACGTATACGATCAACATCACGATTGCCGGAGATGTCTTAAATGAATCCGGTTTTCTCGTCAATTTCAGCACGATTAAAAAACTGATCCATGGGGAATATGATCATACGCTTTTAAATGATCACAACGAATTTTCCGGTGACAGCCCTGAACAAATTCCGTCGACTGAAGTTGTCGCAAAAACGATTTATGAAAAAGTCGAGGCTTATTTACGGGAGCTTGAAAACCGCCCGCATTGTGTTCAGGTGTTTGTCAGGGAAACCCCGACAAGCTATGTCGTCTACCGTCCAACATCAGGTGGTCAACATGGCTAAGCCGATTCCGGTATTGGAAATTTTCGGTCCGACTGTTCAGGGGGAAGGCATGGTCATCGGCCAAAAAACGATGTTTGTGAGAACCGCCGGCTGTGATTATTCATGCAGCTGGTGTGACTCGGCCTTCACATGGGACGGTTCGGCCAAAAAAGATATTCAATGGATGACGGCGGAAGACGTATACGAAAAGCTGAAAGAAATCGGCGGAAACGCCTTTTCGCATGTGACGATTTCGGGCGGAAACCCGGCGCTTTTAAAACAGCTGGATGCCCTGATCTCCCTTTTGAAAGAACACGATATCCGGACGGCGCTTGAAACCCAAGGCACATTTTATCAAGACTGGTTTACGGATATCGATGATTTGACCATCTCACCGAAACCGCCAAGCTCAAACATGAACACCGACTTTAACAAGCTTGACCATATCATCGGCAAACTGAAAGACCACGGCAGATTGGCCGCGGCAAGTCTGAAGGTCGTCATTTTCACGGCGGACGACCTGCAATTTGCCAAAAAAGTCCACCATCGTTATCCAGAGATCCCGTTTTTTCTCCAGGTCGGAAATGATGACGTTCAGACCGAGGATCAGAGCCGGCTTGTTGAAAAACTGCTGCAAAAGTATGAAGAGCTGGTAGAAGCGGTCACGCGAGACCCTGAACTAAACCGCGTCCGCGTCCTTCCGCAGCTTCACACCCTCATCTGGGGAAATAAACGCGGCGTGTAAAGAAAGGAAGATGAAACATGACGACAAGAAAAGAATCAGAACTGGAAGGCGTAACCCTTCTCGGCAATCAAGGGACCAATTATTTGTTCGACTACTCTCCGGAAGTGCTCGAGTCATTTCCAAATAAACACGAAAACAGAGACTACTTCGTCAAATTCAATTGTCCCGAATTCACATCCCTGTGTCCGAAAACAGGGCAACCCGATTTTGCGACCATTTACATCAGCTATATTCCGGATAAAAAAATGGTAGAAAGCAAGTCTTTGAAACTATATCTCTTCAGCTTCCGCAACCACGGCGATTTTCACGAAGACTGCATGAACATCATCATGAACGATTTAATTGAACTGATGGACCCACGCTACATCGAAGTCTGGGGCAAATTCACCCCGAGGGGCGGAATCTCCATCGACCCGTATACAAACTATGGCAAACCGGGCACGAAGTATGAGAAAATGGCTGAGTACCGGATGATGAATCATGATTTGTATCCGGAGACGATTGATAATCGGTGATTTAAGTGTGGCGGAGTGTGACCCGTGAAAATAGCGAAGTGTGACGTTGTGTGATCGGAGTGTGATGCCGGTGTGACGTCACTGTGACGTTTTTTATCTATAAATATAAGCGAAATTTAATGCTAGTGTGACGTAGACGTACGATTGAGTGCGTCTATTTTTTTGTCTAAAACGTGTGCCAATCCGAAAGTGACTTCGCAACTATTTATGACAGCGAAATTTTAAAAACGGTGTCCATTTCGGAAAGTTGTTGCGCAGTTATAAGTGAAGGCGAAAAAATTTCGAACTTATTGTGCGGTTTTAAAAAGTCGCGGGTATTATCTCATGAGGAGGTGGTCGGATGGGTGCCGTTAGTAAACGTAATTTTTGCGGATATGCAGCGGAGAGTATTGTTCGCGCAGACCTAGCGAGGAAGGAAATCGTTAGCCTTAATCCGGACATACCGTGGGTCCATTACGATATCGTTACGGATGTGGGCGGAGTATTTACGAAGATTCAGGTCAAAACGAATATGGAGCACGACGGCTACCGAATGAAAATAGATAATCGAAAATCAAACGGTGCGAGTCGGCCTTATACGAAAGCTGATTACGACATACTTGCGATAGTGGATTTAGAGAATCGACGGGTTGCGTATCTGCCTTACGATGTGTGGCAAGGGAAATCGCAAAATTCGATCATGCTCCGAGAGGTGGTCGATATGAACGGATGCGGCGGAAGCAAACAGCCATTATACTTTTCGGATTACACGGATTTTCCGGAAGTTATAACGAAAGATATTGCGGGGTGATAAACGCATGACAAACGAAAAACGACCGATTGATTTCCAAGATCACAGGTTCGTCTGTGGAACTAATTCAGGAGGTGACTGTTATGTACGAAGGTAGAAACGAATCTGAAGACGAGATTTTGTTCGTACATCTTACTAGATTTTTATCTGAAGCACACAATATGGGTGGCGATCAGGGAACCGGGAAGAAGAATGCGGTTAAACTAATTGAACTTCTCGAATCGAAAGGGTACGTCATCGCGAAGGTGTTCGATAAGGGAGCTTTGTCTTGAACGAAGAGCGAGGCGTTTTGGATTTACGCGAGCACAAATTCGCACAAGTAGCGAGCAGCGTACTATCTGACGTCAAGATTCTCGACAAGAGTGCGCAAAAGCTCGTTTATACGATGTTGTCGATGCACGCGGACAATCACAGCAAGCAGTCGTTTCCTTCAATCAAGACGTTGGCGTCCGAATGTTTCTGTTCGGAGAATACGGTCCGGGAGGCTTTACGGAAGTTAAAGGAAGTCGGCTTGATCGATATTCGCGAAAGAAGGAGTAAAGAGAGCGGACAATTTCGAACCTGTACGTGCTGCTTCCGATACCGAAAGCATTCGAAAATGAAGCCGGGGGTTCATGAGGTGAACCCGTCCCTTGCTCAAACGACAGACGAACTATACTCATTTACTATACGCATTATCTATACTCAATTAAATAATAGCGCTCATATACATTCGCGCGGATATTTTTTAATAAAAGATTTATCGCGATTAATAACATCTGCAAGAGTGAGCGTATGCAAACGATTGCTAGGTCTTATAAATAAACGGAAGGAGAGCGATAACGTGGCTTTTTACGAATATACGCAGAACAATAGTGGAGGCTCATTCGTTGTGAACGAAAAGGTGTGTCATCGGCTTTTTTTGTTTTTGGATCAATCATTCAAATTCTCATTAACGGGAGGAAAAAGCGATCAATTTATAGTACCGTCATCCATCGAAAAAAGATACCTTTTCATTGCCTCCTACTATAAACGATTTTCCCATGAAATTAAAGCGTATGAGCCGCCGGAAGTTGATGTGGGTATGTTAAGGTATCGACGGCGGGAAAACTTCTTATTTCGTGTGCTAATCGATAACCTCGATCTTCTTAAATCCTTGCAGTCCATGAAAATGAATCTTATTGATCAGGACTAAAAACATAACCTACTCTATTTGTTTACATATTAGATGTTTTATAGGTGTGTTAACAATATATGGTTGTGAAAAACAGGGTTATTTTGTAGAATTATTACTATTAAGATAAAGAGACGCTTTTAACTTTCTGAAAATTTAATGAAGAAAGGGAGAGGGCTTATGGATGTCATTCCTTATGATCTGGTTGCGACGAAAATGAACTTTTGGTATACGGCTTTGAAAAACAATTGGCCGGGCCAAGCGGAGGATACCAGGAAAGAAGTTAAAAGAGAATTAGAGCAAATGGAACAGAACCAAGACGTAGTTGTCTATTATAACTTATTGTTATTTCGACACAATCTTCAATTTGATTATATGTATTCTGATTCCGGCGGTAATTTAGCTAGACGATTTGGGGAGTTCAAAAAAATTCGTGATCAAAACAACCTTGAGGGAATGTTGGAATATTATTATCAATTCTTCGCAGGAATGTATCATTTCAGACAAAAAGAACTGATACTCGCGTTGAATTTCTATAGGAATGCCGAAAAACAACTTGATTCTTTTGAGTGTGATGAGCTAGAGAAAGCTGAATTTTATTTCAAGGTATCAGAAGTGTATTACCATATGAAACAGACATTTTTTTCGATGAATTATGCGAGCCGCGCTTATAACATTTATAAAAAGTACGATACTTATGGAGAACGCAGAGTTCAATGTCAATTCATTCTTGCTGGAAATCATCGAGATCAAATGCTTCCTGAAAAAGCTTTACCAAGCTTAAACCAAGCATTAACTGAATCAGTAATTTTGGACTCTGTTCATTTAATTGGCTCATCGCATTTGAATCTTGGAATATGTTACAATCAACTTGAAGAACTTGAAAAAGCTTCCGATCATCTCCAAAAAGCCCTTGAAGTGTATAGAGAGGTTAATCATAGTTTTTTACCAAAAGCCTTTTTTAACCTTGCACATGTTAGAGCAAAGCAATCTGAGTTGGTAACAGCCCATGACCTTTATTGTGAAGGAAAAGAATCTGCCGGAAAAATTTGTAATTCATATGACCTTGCAAAGCTCGAAATGTTAAAAGGGCTTTACTTGATTAATGATCTGGATTTAGTTAGGGAATCTTTTAAGTTCTTCAAAGAAAACGGTTTGTATGCAGATGTGGAAGATTACGGAATCATCACTGCGCAAGTTTTGCAAACTGAAGAAAAGATTCGTGATGCATGTGATTTTTACCGTATTGCATGTGACGCAAGAAGACAAATTCAAAGGAGTGGTTATGTAAATGAAAGCTAAATTTTTGATTTGCGCTGTTTTATTATTGGGGACAGTAAGTGTGGTTAGTTCCACATATGTTCAAACAGATAACACTTCTTTTAAAGTCGCAGAAAGGTTCGCATCTTAATTTAGAAATATCGCGATTCCGTTTTGCTAAGAAAAAATAGCACTAAAAGCCCAACTATAATGAGAAGGGCTTTTTTATTTGAGATTAATTGTTCAGCATTATCTTCTACGCGTTCAACTGTACGACCTCTTGGATCGGGCAATCCAAGTATTCGCCATATTTGCGCGATCACCTTCAAGGCAACAAACTCTCCGCCAGTCATCTCCACTTTTATTTTCCCTCTTCTATTTCCTCGACATGAAATAATTCTTCGATTGGCACATTTTACCCCTTGCTAATAATGAATAGTGTCGTGATTTCATGTCTGTATTCGTTTTCAATCTGCTTTTCGTGGCCTCGGTAGTACCAACTAACTCAGCCAATTCCTTCTGGCTTTGGATTCCTTTCTCTTTCATAACTTCATTCAACCTAGATCTAACTATATCTATATCCGACTTGTAAAGAATGATGTCGTCTATTGTGAATGACTTCGCTTCCGAGAAATCATGTAATACATTTAAGATTTCAAGTTCGATGCAGGCGGAATTGGTCGGAAAATTGGACGAGTGATCGATAGAGAGTGACAGCAGTGTGACCTATTAACGGATAACCGATAAGGAGATTGCTAAGTTTGTGACCTAGACGTGCGTAATTGCACGTCTTTTTTTTAAGGCCGGCCAGCAATTCCTTTCGTTTATACAGCGGCTTAGACGTAACCGGAAAGCCGTCTGCCCGTTAGTTTAATAACTCATGATCTCTTATTTATGTACAGCAAATTACTTTTCAGGCAGCCCTAAAATGTCTGTATTATTAGGAGTATAGCCAAGCAACCGCAACATGGCTACAATTTGCCCCTTATGATGAAATTCATGCGTGATAGAGTGGATTAGTAATTGCTGCGGCGTTTTTCTTACAACCCCGCTGCCTGCTTTCCAAGAAGGCTCTTTTTCGATCATTTCATCAAATTTATCAGTGAATTGTTCAAATACAGTGTCTACATATATATTCGCCTGTTGAAAATAACGTTGAATATCCTCTATCTGCATATCATTGATTGCTTCCTTTGTTAATAGTGGTGTAGCTGTTTTTGAAAGCACAAAGGAACCCAGCCAAGCATGATAACAACCCGCCACATGAACTAAAGAATCTCTTATACTTTGAAAACCAAATCCCAACTCTTTTCTGAAATCATTTTCCTTCAATTCTTTACACTGGTCTAGTAAAATCTGTCTCGTTTGTTTGACCCACTCATATTCGTGTTTTTCCATCACTATCCCACCCCGCAGAAATAATAAATACCAGAATATTCTTCTAATTATACACAAATGGGTACCATCATAAAACACCTGATTTAATCCTGTTTTCGCATTCTATTGTTTCGTATTCGTTCTTAACCTCCGCTATACAAATGCGACACATTAGACCAATCAAGTCAACGCCATTTATGAAACGGAGTAGGCCGATTTTTTTGAAATAAGGTTATTAACAGTTATAAGATTGGACTAGTATCTATCTTGGTGGAGTTTTTCCCCTTCACCTGTTTTAACGTCGCAACGATAAGAAAGCTGACAATCACCAATAAGAGCCATGAACTCACCTTTCCTAGATGAACGAGACTCCATGCTTCGGTTTGGTTTGGATATTCCCAAGCCCCAAAAAACGTTGCGATATTTTCGGCTACCCATATGAAAAATCCGATGAGCACAAAGGAAAGGGCGAGCGGCATACGGTAACGAGTTCCATTCACCTCGTATGTGACCCATGACTGCCAAAAGACGATCATGACAAGTCCGGATAACCAAAAGCGGATGTCAATCCAAAAATGGTGGGTGAAAAAATTCAAGTAAATCGCAGCGGCAAGAGGGACAACTGCCAAAAACGGCGGCCACTTAATCAGCTCAACCTTAAGGCGCCTCCAGGCCTGGCAAAGATAACTGGCAACACTTGCGTACATGAAGCCGCTATACAAAGGCACTCCGAAAAATTTGGAGAATCCTTCCTCGGGATAAGACCAGGAGCCCATATGTACCTTGAAAAGTTCAAGATTAAGGCCAATAAGATGGAACAATGTGATCATTTTTAATTCATCCCGTGTTTCAAGACCGGAACGCACCATCTGCCACTGCATGAGAAGGCAGATGATGAGCAGCCAGTCATACCGCGGCAGGAAGGGAAGAGGGATAATTTTGGTCATCGCCAAAGAGGCAAAAATAACGACAGGAAACAAACATGATAGGGCCTGTTCCCAACCAAAAAGAACGAGCTGTTTTAGTGCTCTCATGATTTGTGCCTCCAAAGTTTTTTTCTGAAAAAGGCCTCAGAATAGTTGTCAATAGCCTTACGGTCATATGCGTAGGATCATCGCTAAATAACTTTCTCATTCTTATTCATCCTGGGTGTCTTCCTCGCTTCGGTATTCCAAAATATCTCCGGGTTGACATTCTAAAGCTTTACAAATCGCCTCTAAAGTTGACAATCGAATCGCTTTTGCCTTTCCATTTTTCAATATTGAAAGGTTCGCCATCGTGATTCCGACCCTCTCAGAAAGTTCCGTGACGCTCATTTTCCTTTTAGCCAGCATCACATCGATATTGATTATAATTGCCATTGTTTTCACCTCAGACTGTTAAATCATTTTCTGATTTTATATCGATCGCTTCTTGCAATAGCCTTTGGAGAACAGCGGCAAAGACTGCGATAACCATTGAAGCAAAAATAAGGACCAATCCGATTAGTATGATACCTGGAGCATCGTCCCTCTCCGCGATGAGATAGAAGAGTGGCATGCCTGCCGCAAATAAAATACTGATGGTGATTGCACAGGATTTTATATTCTTTAAAGCCCTGACGGATAATTCCGAGAAAGCTTTATTCTGGTCAATATAGCTTAAAAGTTTAAAGGCTTGATACAGAGCAAAGTAAAAAGGGACCGCCGCTAAATACAAATCGATATAAACGAGATATTTCAGATAGGAAATATCTGGATACAATTCCGCTGTAAAGTTTGCTATTTCCGGCACAAAAAAAATGCACAAAGCAAGAACCGGGATTCCAATAAGAATAACAGCTATCTTTAAAAAGAGTGTTGATCCTTGTTTCATATGAAGCACCTCACTTATTTTTTTCAATATTGAATTTATCACATCATTTATCGTTTTACAATAAAAAAATATTGAAATAGGTTATTTTGTTATTGATTTTAAACAAGATAAAAAAGCATTCCTCATTACAGGGGAATGCTTTTTAATGTAGTTAAAGGCTTATCAAGACACTTTCATTTTCCTCAATGGACTTTTCGGTTCATCCTTCATCGATTTTGAGCTTTTCCTTCGGCTTACCAGCAGCCTCGGCTGTATTTTGCGCGATTCTCACCCTTTGTCATGTTCTTTACCTGATTCCTTAAGATTTGTTTGTAAATATGATGTAATGTTTTATGCTGATTATTCCCTATGTCACAAAGGGTTGACAGCTTTTCGTCAGAAATCGTTTTGATGATATGAACAATTTGCTTGTTGAGCGATTGGAAAAGACTTACGATTTCATCGAGTGGTATATCATTCTGAACCATGACCCTTGGTCTTGATGATACATTTGAATAACATATACCGATTTTTCATATTGAATTTTGATAGACCTTTCAATATTATTGACGGCCGAGTCACATAAATGTCCTAAAATCTCTTTTTTAGACCATTTATTTGCGCCGATCGATTGGAAATTTCTTGTTCAAACATAGAGTTGCACACTTCCGGCAATCTTTTGATCCAATAATTGATTGTGAAATCATAGCGACAAGAATTAAAACTTAATTTCCTTTTTATTCAATCTGGGTTATAATATGGTAAAATCGGGAGGGGTGCTGATGAAAAAATTATTGGCTTGCACTGTGCTGACACTTTTATTAGCGTTAACTTTGAACGTACAACAGGCACTGGCAAAGATCACAAAAGACGAGAAAAAAGAGAGCTTTACAATGACAGAGGAAAACAAAGGCTTTTTTATGTCTGATGATACGAATCCAAATTATTACCCAACCTGGCTTTATTACAAATTTACGATATTCAATGCGGAAGGATGCACGCTCAACTTCAAGTTACAGAGAATTTCATTAAGCGGGAATCAGTATACGTTAAGCGAGAAAGAATTCACTGGCAATCAACTCAACTTAAGTGCTGCCGACAAAGTAGCGGGAACACCGTACAGAAATCATTATTTAGAGATCACTAAAGTGTCCGGGTGCGGGGACGTGATCATCAAAGGATTTTATGGTTTTGAACATGAGGAGCCGGACTGGTAATTTAAAAAAGGGAAACATCGCCCGCTCAGACTGAGCCGGGTCTTTTTTATTGTCTTACCACAAGGCATCTCCTGAGACACCGTCCTGATCAAAGGTTATCGCCTGAACAACCATAGAAAGTTTGATCAGGCAGAAAAACCAAAGAACAGCCCGATTCGAATAAACGGGCTGTTCTTATTCTGTAATTCCTCATCTTGATCCATGTCATTTAGACTTCTGAATGTACAGGTGTTTAACAAAAAATGAATATATATACCTAATTCCGAAGTCTTCGATTATTTCGATCAAGAGGTGTTCTGTTAGTTCTAATGTCTCATTTACTTTATCCCTACCTTAAAATACGCATCAAATGATTCAAATGGGATGTCTCTTGATTTATAATAAAGCGATTCCTGATCAATGGGAAAATTTTCTTCGATCGGGATTGAGAAGCGTCCGGCCTCGGAATTGAGGTTTCAAAGGACGTATAAGATGATTTTGAGAAACACAGACCTCATCAGAGGAGGCTGAATGATGAAATACAAAAAAATCATAACGCTCAGTATTGGTATCCCAATACTTCTGGGAGGATGCATAAACTTGGATGTGGGAAATCATGACAAAAACGGTGAAAAAACAGAGGCTAACAGCCAAGCGGAGTATAACCAAAATTTAATCAGTGTACAAGATTATACAGGGCAAGGCTATGAACTGGACGGTGGAGAAGAAACGACTAAAATCGCCGAAGCGCATCGTGAGGAAATTGAAAAAGCCGTCAAGACATTTTTCCTGGACAAATATAAGACGAAAGTAAAAGTACATCATATTGTTGGAGCGCTTAATGCGGCTTCTGTATTTGTTGAATCAGAGGGTGAGCCGCATTTTCATACATATGCGGTTGTTCCGATAGATGTGGAGAAGCAAGAAGTGAAAATCGATAAAGTTTGGTCTGAAGAAGGTCAAGTTGAAGATGCTATTAGAACAGGAATTTACGCAATGGTATATGATAAGGAGTTTAAAGTTCTAGATCAGTATTTGAAAGAGTTTTCTGCAAAACATAATCTGGTTGGATTAACAAAGGAAGCTGTGGAAAATGTAGGGGGGAGCGGATATAGTACACCATACTACTATATATCGATGTCTCCCGGTGTATTTAGTGGTATCAATCTTAGTGAAATGTATTTAGAAAAACCTGATCGAAGCAAAAAAGAATGGGAAAAGATCTTAATAAATCAGAAAATGAATGAAAAGAGTATTGATATTACCATTCAATTGTTCCTGGAAAACAAAAACGTAGAGCCTGATCCATCAATCATTGAACAAATATCAAAGGACATAAAAAAAATGGACGGTTTGCCACTTGGGATTTATAGTGTGCTTTTACATGACAATATGATCGGTAAACAGACTGCGAGGGGATCAAAAGATAATAGTCTTGATTCTGAGGAGATTATCAAAGATAAGTAAGGAGATTCAGATGGTTTCATCATCAAATGGAAATAATAGTCATGTTAATGATAAGGACTTGGTTGAATTAGCGGGATATCATGCCTACAAACACCAAGATATTGGAAGGGAAATTTATATAAATAACGTTATATATAAGGTTAAGGATATCAAATATAACGACCCAACCGGCTTTGATGTGATAACGGTCAAAAACATAGAAACAGGCGAATACACAGTCGTCTACCAAGGAACGGACGCGGGGAAAACAAACGGCATCCAGGACATTCTCACCGATGCGCAGATGGCCGGTGATATAACACCGGAACAAGTGAAGGCCGCCCGCGACTACTACGACAAGATGAAAGTCAAATACGGTGATAAACTAACCTCAGTCTGCGGAAACTCGCTTGGCGGGGGATTGGCGAATGTGGTGGCGGTGGAGCATCCCGATGTGAAGGCTGTGACGATAAATCCGTCGATCCTGCCGGAAGGGGAAGTGGACCGGGACCAAGACTATCCCAATATCACAAACTATTTCAGTAAGTATGATCCGCTGACATTGGCGGAAGAAGGCGTCCGGCCTCGGTATTGAGGTTTCAAAGGACATATAAGATGATTTTGAGAAACACAAACCTCATCAGAGGAGGATGAATGATGAAATACAAAAAAATCATAACGCTCAGTATTGGTATCCCAATACTTCTGGGAGGATGCATGAACTTGGATGTGGGAAATCATGACAAAAACGGTGAAAAAACAGAGGCTAACAGCCAAGCGGAGTATAACCAAAATTTAATCAGTGTACAAGATTATACGGGGCAAGGCTATGAACTGGACGGTGGAGAAGAAACGACTAAAATCGCCGAAGCACATCGTGAGGAAATTGAAAAAGCCGTCAAGACATTTTTCCTGGACAAATATAAGACGAAAGTGAAAGTACATCATATTGTTGGAGCGCTTAATGCGGCTTCTGTATTTGTTGAATCAGAGGGTGAGCCGCATTTTCATACATATGCGGTTGTTCCGATTGATGTAAAGGCTGAGGAGGTATTGACGGATAAAGTATGGTCACAGGAAGGTCAAGTTGAAAGTGCAATTAATAGTGGTATTTATGCAATGGTTTTTGATCAAGAACTAGGGAAGCTTGATGATTACCTGGCGAAGACTGCGAAGCAAGAGCCTGTTGTCGGCATGAGGCAAGAAGCCGTTAATAATGTAATGGCATCAGGGTTTCATACGATTTATTATTATATAACAACTTTTGATGATAGTTTAGATAAGGTTTATTTGAAATATTTAAAAAATCCAAATAAAAGTAAAGAAGAATGGAAACGCGAGATCAAGCATTCTAAGACAGACCCGGAATCGTTTTATGTCACTATACATTTATTCATGGAAAAACCTAATACAGAACCAGACAAATCTATTTTCGATCAAATTGTAAAAGACTTGGAAAATATGGAGGGGCTCGCACCAGGGCAATACAGTGTCTTTTTACATGACAATACGATTAACAAAAAAGCGGGTTCGAATTCACAGGAAAATACTCTTGAAAGGTCCGACCCGACTTATATTATGAAAGATTAGGAGCACTATTTCATAATGGCTAATGAAGAAAAAAATAATAAAACACTCAGTGAAGATAAAAATTTAGTAGAAATCGCAGGATTTCATTCCTATAAAAATCCGCATGAAACAGATACATTTAAGGTCAATGGCTATAAGTATTTAGTGGTAAATAAAATATATGAAGACCCAACCGGCCTTGATGTGATAACGGTCAAAAACATAGAAACAGGCGAATACACAGTCGTCTACCAAGGAACGGACGCGGGAAAAACAAACGGCATACAGGACATTCTCACCGACGCGCAGATGGCCGGTGATGTAACACCGGAACAAGTCAAAGCTGCCCGCGACTACTACGACAAGATGAAAGCCAAATACGGTGATAAACTAAACTCAGTCTGCGGAAACTCGCTTGGCGGGGGATTGGCGAATGCGGTGGCGGTGGAGCATCCCGATGTGAAGGCTGTGACGATTAATCCGTCGATCCTGCCGGAAGGGGAAGTGGACCGGGACCAAGACTATCCTAATATCACAAACTATTTCAGTAAGTATGATCCGCTGACATTGGCGGAAGAAGGCGTGCTGCTAGGGGACCGGATTCCGGGAAAAGTGATCGAAATTGATAATGGCGTTCCGCTCGTTTCCGCCTTTATGTCCAACCACATGGGCTATAGAATGGGGGAAAATACAGAGGAAGGCCAATCGGTCGAAATCGGTGAAAAAGGAGAACCGGGCCACGGCCGAATTTATGTTTCTGCTGGCGATCATATCGTGACAAGCATTTGGACGGGGGAGCCTCTATACGGAAACATCGGTTCCAACAAGATTGAGATCAATAAAGAAAATCTTGACCTGCTGGCAGCTGCATTGGAAAGCGATGTGCTTAGGCGGTTGGGATATGTTTCAGAGTACCTGGATCATTCCAATGATATCGTCGAACACGAAAAAAAGCTGAAACCAAAACGTTTAGCCGATCTTCGTGAAACGTTTACCGACATGTTTGAAAGCGCCTTTGGCAATCCGTTATTTATCGGAATATCGCAAGCGGGCAATCTCTTAAAATATTTGATCGACGGTTTAATTGCATTGCTGGATACGGCTGAAGAAAAGTGCCGTTCGTTAAATGTGCTATTGAACTCGCCTCCGGCTGAACTGTTTGAATATGTTTTTCAAACAAATATCAGTGTGGAAAGTATGACAGGTGAGATTAGGGGATATTTGAACGGTCTTAAGCATGATATTGACAGTCTGACCAATGCGCTGACAAACATGATCAGACAGGAGATATCCGATATATTCGTCAACCCTGCAATGGGATTTGCCGATGCTGTTGCGGATGAAATCTACAGTCATTTTGTCATTGTCGGAAAGAATGAAAAGGGCTTGAAAAAACAGGTCAAGACATTTATCCGCCAGGTTCAGACGGCGGGGGAAGGCTTTCAAACGAGCGACCGCGGCGCAGCGCAAGATATTAAAAACCGAAAAGCGCCCATGCAGCAAAAGACATCGATTCCGGCATCTGTTCAATCTCAATTTGAGGAGTCCGACTATTTAAAAGATCGCCTGAAATTGAAAGACCGCCATGTGAATAGCTCAGCGGCGACGATGGCGGGCTCTTTGAACGCAAGCCTCGTTCCTGTTGTAAACATCCTATTTGATGCATTGCTGGCGGTGGAATTTGCCCTGGAGGCTGCGTCGGCTGCCGTAAAGGGGACGGCGAATCTATTTTTAGGCTTGGCCGTTCCGGCGAAATTAGTCGGGATGTTTTCTGATTGGGATGAGAAAATAAAAAGTGCGATTGACCATGTGGTGAAGCCGCTGGATGAAATGGCGGGGACGATAGAAGGAGTCCGTAAAGCGGTCGGCAATTTAATTTCCTTCCTGCCTGTTTTTATACATAAGTTCAAACCGTACATTGACAATGCGGTGTTTGAACAGGTTCACTTCCACAACATCAACCTTTACAATACGGCCGCCGTCTCGATTCTGGAAGAAACGGAGCTGCTTTTTCAAGACATTGTTTTTCAGCTGTCAAATCAAAAAGCGAAAACCATTACGGCACTGTGTGATGCTGCAAAAGACATTCTGAGCAATATCAAACTTCTTCGCGCTGATGTGAAACGCGGCACAATGTAGGAGAAGCAGGGAAAAAACCGCCGGATGTTCGGGCGGTTTTTCCTTATGGAAGAACTTTGTGGAATTTTTTAAACCTGCGTGGAATCTGCTGAAGAATGGATGATCAATGAAAGGAGTCTTTAATAATTTTATAGTTTTTATGGTTGACGACGGTTAAGGAGTCCAATTCCAAGTCTCTGTAATTTTCCATAATCGTGACATCGACGATAACCGAATTTTCGTTTACTTTTTCCACGATTCCGGTGAGTCCGTTTTTAAATTCGATGACGTTCCCGACTTTTGCAATCTTCAAATGACTTCCTCTCCTTTAAAGTGAATTAACCCATTGAAAGTATTTTGCAATATTTTCTTTTAGAAGTAAAGCGATATGGGAAGTAACAGCACTATTGTTGTACATGCTGCTGCTTAGTGGTATAGTTAATTAGTTAAAGGTGATTTCAGAAAAGAAGGAGAGAGGCCAGTTGACAGATGAAAATGCCATTGACTTGATCGAACAGCTGCGGTCGGGGAGGATTCACGAAGTTCGCGTGAACAAAGATGATTTTCTTTCTTTTAGAGCCATCTTAACAAAACAGGAAGATTTTAAATATTTTCGGGGCATCGCCCAGCACGGGGGAGACATTGTTTTTCAATATACGGAAGAACCCAGAAGCTAAAAAGGCTTTCTCATTACTTTTGAGAAAGCTTTTTTATTTGCTGTGCAATCCATGTATTGCTGGGTTTTTTGCCTTTTTCCGGAAAAAACAGCGCGCTCTATACAATTATATGCCAGTGGAACGGTTTGATGGAAAGCATGGTAAAAATTTAACAATGAAATCGATGTTTTGTCTTGTTACTGTAAGACATATGTTTGTCGAAGAGGATATGGCAAGGAGGATTGAAATGAAAGCAAAGTTAGCTGCGTTAGCTGCTTTTATCATCTGCATGCTGCCTGCGGCAAAAATCGAGCATGCTCAGGCCGCCCTGCCGTTTTCGAAAAAAGAAAAACAGGCGAAGGAGCGGGTGTTGGAAAGCTTGAGTCCAGAAGAGTACTCGTCTTTCACTCATTTGACAGATGAAAAAAGCTTCATCGAAATCATGCCGCAGCCTGACGCTGAGGATATAGAAGAAGAGGAAGCACCGGAATTGACGGGTGCAGAGAAAAGGCTGCTGTCAAGACTCGTTCATGCAGAAGCGAAAGGCGAACCGTTTGAAGGGAAAGTGGCGGTGGCCAATGTCGTCCTGAACCGTGTCGAAGACGACAGATTTCCCGACAGCGTCAAAAGTGTCATCTACCAAAAAAACGCATTTGAGCCTGTTCTTAATGGAAGCATCAGGAAAAAACCGGACCGCCAATCAATTAAAGCTGTCGAAGAGGCGGTTGATGAACATAAAAAAGAAACAGACGCGTTATATTTTTATAATCCCGAGTCCGCTACGGATGACTGGATTAAAACGAGAAAAGTCATCGAACGCATCGGCAATCATGTCTTTGCAGTTTAATCTGAGTCAAGGCTTCCCCAAGCCTTGGCTTTTTTATTTCTCCATACTCTATCTTTAACACTATCACCTTTTTCAGCGAATGAAAAGAAATAATTTTTAGACTTGTCTCATATGAATGGGATATAACCAGCCTAAGACAAGGAGAGACCTCATGAACCGTTTTGTAAAAGGAATCGTTCTTCTTTCGCTAGCAGCTTTTTTTGCAGAATGTCTTGAGTTTGTCATCAATATGATTCTTGCACGGGAGCTTGGCGAGCATGGCATGGGGCTCTATATGAGTGTGCTGCCTTCGATATTTTTGGTCGTCGTCATCGCAAGCCTCGAGCTGCCAGTTTCAATATCAAAGTTTATTGCGGAGTCCAATCAAAAGCTGCATGAAAGCATGCTGAAACATGCCTTGAGGCTGACCGCGGTCTGCACGGTCTTTTCTACGGCGGCTGCGGTTATCATTTTGCCCTTTATTCCGATATTCGATTCGTATCACCCGTTAATCAGGGGCATCGTCATCGGTATGATCCCGACGGTTGCATTTACATCTGTTGCCCGGGGATATTTCATGGGTGTCCAGCAAATGGGGAAAATCGCAACGGCAAATGCATTGAAAAAAATCTTGCAGCTGATCGGCTTGTTTTTATTTTTTCAGTGGTATTCCTTTGATCTGGATACATCGGTATTGATCTCGCTGTTTGTTCTGTTCGCCAGTGAAGTCGTTGTCTTTGTGTATTTATATTCCCAGTTTATTTTGGTGAGACGGGCTGCCGCTAAAGGACAGCATGTCCATTTGCGTCGGAATGATGTGTTAAAACGGCTGCTTACCGTTTCGATTCCGACGACAGGGCTGCGTGTTTTTCATGCTGTTACAAATGCCGTCGAACCTTTTTTGGTCAAAGGGACGCTGCTCGCCGCCGGCGTTTCGAGAACAGCGGCGATTGAGCAGTTCGGTGTGCTGTCAGGGGTTGCCATGACGATCGGATTTTTCCCCGCTTTTATCGCCCATTCGCTTATGGTTGTCATGATCCCGAGCATTTCTGAAAGCTATGCCTATGGACAAATTGACCGTGTCATCAAACGGATCAAACAGTCGATCTTCATCACGCTCCTTTACGGGATCCCGGCGGTGCTGGTGATGTATCATTTTGCAGAGCCTTTGACCCGCCTGTTTTTTGATACGGCAAATGCCGCCTTCTATCTGAAATTGCTTTGGCCGTATTTTTTGTTTCATTTTTTCGTCATGCCTTTTCAGGCCTGTTTAATCGGGATGGGGCTTGTCAAGGATGCTTTTTATCATAATGTTTGGGCCAGTGCAATATCGTTTTTGATGATGTATATGCTCGGTTCAATGGAGAGTTTGCAGATGACGGGCATCATTCTGGCGATGAACACAGGCATGATTTTGCTGACATCTCTGCATTATGTGACGATATGCAAAGAGCTCGGTGTCACCTTGTTATTAACGACGAAAACGGGATCGCCGAGAATTGAAAGCCGCTGATCCCCTTCATAGTTTCCGCTCTTTCGGGGAAGCTAAAATCAAAAAGAAGGGGGGATAAAATGAAAAGAATAGCCGCCTTTTGCATGTCATTGATTTTTTTGCTCTGGACAGGTCTGTTGCCGCCGACTGCTTACGCGCAAAACGCTGCACCTGCGGTGATGCATATGAAAACGATGGAAGGCCAGCGTGTGATCATCCCTGCTGAAGGCCAGAAGACGATCATTCATTTTTGGACGACCTGGTGCCCTCCGTGCCGGGAGGAGCTTCCCCGTTTTCAGTCCTATTATGAAGAAAAACAGCCTGATGTGAAATTGATCACCGTTAATTTGCTGAATGCAGAAAAAAACGAGCAGACGGTCAAGCGATTTATCAAAGCGAATAAGCTTTCATTTCCGATTATATTTGACGCGAAAGGCGAGATGATGAAAGCCTACAATGTGATGACGATTCCATCGACGTTTTTCATCAATGAAAAAGGAGAGCTGGAAAAATCGATCGTCGGGCCGATTACGGTTGAACAAATGAAGAAATGGGCAAGGAAAAAAAGCTGAAATCGAATTTTTCAGCTTTTTTTATGGATGAATGTAAATGATAATTAATATCAAAAGAAAATTATAATAATTATTACTTGAAAAGTGGTGCTGCCGTGCTATAATGAACCTAAGAAGACCGAAAAATCTTTTATATAAGCGAAAAACACTGATGATCTTGCTGCCGTATGGCAGCAATTTCTGTTTTAAAAGGAAATTGACGATGAATTACATTCTCAATTAGGGGGATTTGAAGATGCAATTAGATATCCGCAATCAATCACAGCCAAAATATCATATGTTACATTTAGACAATTGGAGACAGCATGGCGAACTGGCCGCTGCGCTGTTGGCAGGCGTGCTGATCATAGCCGGCTGGCTGTCGTCCGGTAATGAGACATTGTCCGTCAGCTTGTTTTTGGCAGCTTTTTGTATCGGGGGCTTTGCCAAAGCAAAAGAGGGAATTCAAGAAACGCTTCTGGAGAAGACGCTGAATGTCGAGCTTCTGATGATCTTTGCTGCGATCGGATCGGCGATCATCGGCTACTGGGCTGAAGGCGCCATTTTGATTTTTATCTTTTCGTTGAGCGGCGCTCTTGAAACTTATACGTTAAATAAAAGCAAACGGGACTTGACGTCTTTAATGAAATTGGAGCCTGAGGAAGCTGTTTTGCTGGGAGAAGGGGGCGCCCGAAAAGTGGCGGCGGCTGAGCTTGCCTCCGGCGACTTGATCATGGTCAAGCCGGGGGAACGAATCGCCGCCGACGGTGAAATTGAATCAGGGAAAACAAGCATTGATGAGTCTGCTCTCACCGGTGAATCAATACCCGTGGAAAAAGTCTCCGGTGACGCCGTATTTGCCGGAACGGTTAATTTGAGCGGATCGTTGACTGTTCGCGTTTCCAAGGCGAATGAAGATTCGCTTTTCAAAAAAATCATCAAGCTGGTTGAATCTGCGCAAAACAGTGTTTCCCCTTCCCAAGCGTTTATTGACCGTTTTGAAAACCTGTATGTGAAAGGCGTCTTGCTGGCTGTCGGCCTTCTCCTTTTTCTACCTCATTATGTGCTGGGGTGGGGCTGGAGCGAGACGTTTTACAGGGCGATGGTGTTTATGGTGGTTGCTTCTCCTTGCGCTCTTGTCGCTTCAATCATGCCGGCTGCTTTATCACTGATATCAAATGGAGCAAGGAACGGACTGCTAGTCAAAGGCGGCGTTTTCCTTGAAAAGCTCGGCAACAGCAAAATCGTCGCCTTTGATAAAACGGGAACGATCACAAAGGGGAAGCCCGCTGTAGAAGACATGCTTTTAGTTGAAGGCATGGATGAAAGCGAGTGTCTCGAAGCGGCAGCCGCTATTGAAAAACAGTCGGATCATCCGCTAGCCAAAGCGATTGTCGCATATGCCGAAGCTAAAGGAATTCGCGCGGCGGAACATGTATCGATAGAAGAGACGTCAGGTTTTGGCGTCAGGGCCCAATACCGCGGGGAGACATGGCTGATTGGTAAAGCGGGATTTGCCGGTGACAAAGAAGCTGACCAATGCCTTGGAGATTCGGTTCAAAAGCTTGCTGAACAGGGGAAAACGATTGTTTATTTGAAAAAAGGAGACCGCTTGGCCGGCTGCTTTGCATTAAAGGATCAAATCAGGCCGGAAGCGAAAGCGGTAATCGGCGATCTGAACGCGCTCGGTATTCAGACCGCGATGCTGACCGGTGATCAGCCGGAAACGGCAGCGGCGATCGCCCGGGAAGCCGGACTCAAATTCGTCGTTTCTGAATGCCTGCCTGACAGCAAAGTGGAAGAAGCGCAAAAGCTTAAACATACGTATGGAACGGTTGTCATGGTGGGGGACGGGATCAATGATGCGCCGGCTCTTGCCGCCGCCGATGTCGGTGTGGCAATGGGAGAAGGAACAGACGTGGCCTTGGAAACGGCTGATGTCGTGCTCATGAAAAACGATTTGACAGGTTTGACGAACATGATTCGCCTCTCCAGGAAAATGAACAGGATCATCAAACAAAATGTCATTTTTTCATTGGCTGTGATCTGTTTGTTGATTTGCAGCAACTTCCTGCAAATTCTCGACTTGCCGCTCGGCGTTATCGGGCATGAAGGCAGCACACTGCTCGTCATCTTAAACGGACTCCGCCTCCTAAAATCGTAAGCAGGCAAAACGGCTGTCATGCTGAAAAGGCAGCCGTTTTGTTTTGATCTTCAACCGATTTCGCTTTGAGCTTTAGCAGAAGCCGGGAAAAACTGATACAATATAGTTGGTGCTTTACATAGGATATGAACGGAAACTGTGATTAGGAGTGGACTTAACGTGGAAAGAATTGAACAAATTTCTGCCTGGCTGCAGGAAAATGATATTTCGTCAGCTTTTATTCATTCAAAAGAAAATGTTTTTTATTTGACTCGCTTTTACACAGAGCCTCACGAACGGCTGATGGGTGTTTTCGCATTTCAAACAGGGGAGCCGTTTTTTGTCTGCCCGCTGATGGAGAAAAATCAGGCCAAAGCGGCGGGCTGGCCGCACGACATCATCGGTTATGAGGACCATGAAAATCCTTGGGATCTGATCGCGGAAGCCCTCAAAAAAAGAAATCTCAAGCTATCCAAAGTAGCGGTTGAAAAAGAAACGCTCTCCCTTTCCCGCGCTGAAATGCTGAAGGCTGTTACAAATGGAGCAGAGCTCGTTTCTGCAGAACAGAAGCTGAACGAGCTTCGGGTTGTAAAGGATGAACATGAAATCCGCATTCTCCGCGAAGCGGCAAAGCTTGCCGACTACGGAGTGGAAGCGGGCGCTGCTGCTTTGCAGGAAGGCATTTCAGAAATCGAGGTTGTCGCCACGATTGAATACGAACTGAAGAAAAAAGGGATTCAAGGCATGTCTTTTTCAACGATGGTCCTGTTTGGCGAAAAATCGGGGCAGCCGCACGGAAATCCCGGAACCAGGACGCTGAAAGCAGGCGATTTCGTCCTCTTCGATCTCGGTGTGATCACGGACGGGTACTGCTCTGACATTACGCGGACGCTCGTCTATAAAGAGGCAAGCAGCCGCCAGAAAGAAATATATGACACGGTTCTCCAGGCGGAAACGGCGGCTCTGGAAATGAGCAAACCGGGTGTGAGGATCGGCGATCTTGATTTAAAAGCGCGGGGCATGATCGAACAAGCAGGCTATGGGGAATACTTCCCGCACCGCCTCGGCCACGGGCTGGGAATTTCCGCGCACGAATACCCGTCCATGAGCCATAACAATGATGAACGATTGAAAAAAGGAATGGTTTATACGATTGAGCCCGGCATCTATATCCCGGAAATCGGCGGCGTTCGAATTGAAGACGATGTCCTTGTCACTGAGGACGGCGCGGAAGCTTTGACATGTTATCCGAAACAGCTGACCGTGATTTCTTAAGGTTTAGTAAATTCAATGTGGTTTGTTCAGCAGGTGATCAAAGGAGCATCACCTGCTCTTTTTCAGCAAACAGGTCAAGAGGTGTAAAAAACATAGCGAGGAGAAAACGTTGGAAATCAGACAATTTAATGCTCAGGACGCTGATCTACGGCTTGAAGCGCTGCAAAAAAACCGGAAGCATTTGCACCAAGTGATCAAGAAGAGAAGCATCAATCTGCGAAACAATATCGAGGCTTGCGGGGGTTGTCACATTAGTCAAAGAAACAAAGATGAAATTGAGGCATAGAGCAACGATCGCGGCGATGATGTGACACAAGAAAAGCGCGGATATAGCCTTGGAAAGGCATTGTTGACTGAATCGATCGAAAAGGCGAAAAGCATAGACGGAATTGAAAATGTGTACTTAACCGTTGGGTCAACGAATCGATCAGCTAAAAAACTGTCCGCTTTATTAGGGCTTTGAGGTATTTGGGACGGATCGCAAGGCTTTAAAATTTGAATCAAACATATGTTGATGAAGGCCGACGGTGTTAGGAATGTGGCGGGTGGCAGCAGGAAAAAAGCCTGCAGGCTCTTTTCCTTTAAATCGATGCCTGTTCCGCCGATGATGTCAGTCCTTTGAAAAGAAAAAATCGTCAAAACTGCGGAATGGTTTGACCTTATGCTTTTCTTTGAGCGGTGCCATCGCCGCTTTTGAAGACAATATGATAACGATACATAAGAGGAACAGAATCAAGATACCCATTTTTCTTCTCCTTTCGAAAATGAAAACGTGATCAGAACCGATGTTGTTTTCATTCTAAAGTATGAAACGCTTTCCATATCAAGAGTGAAATGAAAGAAGGGAAACCAATGGCGAATATCAGAGAAATAGCTAAAGCGGCGGGTGTGTCAATCACGACTGTTTCAAGGGTTCTCAACGGCCATCCCTATGTTAAGGAAGAGAAGCGGAAAAAAGTTCTTGAGACGATTGAGCGGCTTGAATATGCGCGGAATATGCACGCCGTTCACTTGTCGAAAGGCTTTTCCAATATGATCGGGGTTGTCTTGCCGACGATCAGCCTGCCGTATTTCAGCGAATTAATTGAAGGAATTGCCGAAGAGGCGGCCCAAGCCGGGGTCCACTTTGCGCTGTACCAGACAAATTACCAAGTGGAAAAAGAAATTTTTGCATTGGAGCAGCTGAAGCAGCGGCAGGTGGACGGCTTGATTTTTTGCTCAAAAGCAATGTCTGATGAGGAGCTCTTGAACTGGCGCGAGACAGGGCCTTTCATCCTTTGCCAGGATTCAAAGGAAGAGCATTTTTCAACGGTCAGCATCCCCCATCAGGAAGCGTTCCGCCGCGGTTTGGATTTTCTGATTGAAAAAGGGCACAGAAAAATTGCGATCGGCTTGGCAAGGAAAAATGGGGTCAACAGCCACTTCCGTCTGACGGCTTATCAAGAAGCGCTCTCATCCATCGGGGAAGCCTATCGCGATGAGTGGGTGTTTGAACGGTCCTTGACGATCACCGATGGGCAGAAACTGTTTTCGAGGTGGAGAGGGATGAAGGAGAAACCGACGGCGGTGTTTGTCGCCAATGACCAGGTGTCGGCAGGCCTCTATCTTGAAGCTCGGCATCACAGTGTTGATGTTCCCGGAAAGCTCGCGATATTAAGCTGTGATAATCAGCCGATCAGCCAAGTACTCGGTATTTCAACGATCGAAATCAAGATAAAAGAGATGGGCAGACACGCCTTCCGCCTCCTGCAAAAAAGAATCAGCGGAGCAGGTCCTGAAAAGCAGGTTATCTCCTACAAACTGATCGAAAGATCGACAGTATAAAAAATAGACAATCATTTTCGACATTTTTCTTTCAAAAACGTCAAAATAAATTGACGCCCTTTCGTGAGTTTTGTACGATATGAGAGATTGATGACAAAAAGGAGCTGAGGATCGTGAAAAGATCCTTTACCGTTGAAAAGGTACTCAACAACAACGTTTTAATCGCACTCCACGAGGATTACAGAGAGGCGGTCCTGATTGGAAAAGGGATCGGATTTGGCAAAAAGCGCGGAGATCTTATCGAACATGAGAACTATGAAAAGATGTTTGTCTTGGAAAATGATAAAGAACAATCCCAGTATAAAAAGCTCCTCACATATGTCGATGAAAAAATGGTTGATATCGCAAGTGACGTCATCTACCATATCGCGCAGAAAATCGGCCAGCCGCTGAACGAGCATATCCATGTCGCTCTCACAGATCATATCGCGTTTGCCGTCAAGCGCCTTGAACAGGGATTTGATATGAAAAATCCGTTCCTGCTTGAGACGGAATCGCTTTATCCGAAGGAATACGAAGTGGCCAATGAAGCCATCAAGATGATCAACGAACAACTGGGCGTCGAGCTTCCTGAAGGTGAAATCGGTTTTATCGCGCTTCATATTCACAGCGCGATGACGAATCGGCCGCTGTCTGAAGTCAATCAACACTCACAGCTGATCTCCCGGCTCGTCCAGGTCATTGAAGACTCGTTTCAGATGAAGGTGAACAGAGAAAGCGTAAACTACTTGCGTTTGATCCGCCATCTGCGGTTTACGATTGACAGGATCAAACGGGACGAACCCATTCAAGAACCGGAAAAATTAATGTTGTTGTTGAAAACCGAATATCCGCTATGTTACAATACTGCTTGGAAGATGATCAAGATCTTGCAGCAATCGCTCAAGAAACCTGTTCATGAGGCAGAAGCTGTTTATTTGACATTGCATTTGTACCGTTTAACAAATAAAATTTCATAACGCCTTTATAACGTGTTACTGATTCGATCAGGCATGAGTGAAAAAAGGGAAGAAATGAAGACGCTGTCTTTTGTTTCTTTGTGTACCCGCTTTCACCATGCCTTTTTTGTCGTTCTAGAAACGAAATGTAAACGGTTTATCTTGAAAAAAAGAGGCCTACCTGAACGAAGTTGTCATGAATTTTTGCTGTAAGGTCAAACTATCCTTAGAGGGGGTAAAAACAATGTTTAAATCGCTATTTGGCGTCCTGCAGAAAATCGGACGGGCGCTGATGCTTCCAGTAGCAATCTTGCCGGCGGCAGGAATTCTGCTCGCCTTGGGTAATGCCATGCAAAACCCGCAAATGATTAAGGTCGCGCCGTTTCTAACGAATGGCGGCGTTCAAATGGTTGCGAAAGTGATGGAAAGCTCAGGGGATGTTGTCTTCAGCAACCTGGCTCTCTTGTTCGCAGTCGGTGTTGCAATCGGCCTTGCCAACGGTGACGGTGTCGCTGGAATCGCCGCTATCATCGGCTACCTCGTCATGAATGTGACGATGAGCGCGGTGCTGACTCAAAACGGCTCAATTCCGAGCGATGCAGTTGAAAGAGCGCAATTTTTCGCCGAGAACCATCCGCAATATACGACAGTGCTCGGGATTCCGACATTGGCGACCGGGGTATTCGGCGGTATTATCGTCGGTGTCCTCGCCGCTGCCATGTACAATCGATTCTTTAAAATCGAACTTCCGCAATACTTAGGATTCTTTGCCGGAAAACGGTTTGTTCCGATTATTACATCCATCAGCGCCCTGATCCTCGGATTGATCATGCTGGTGATCTGGCCGCCGATTCAAGGGGCGTTGAACAGCTTTTCGACAAACCTGCTTGCTGCCAACGAAGCGCTGGCCGCTTTGGTCTTCGGTATTATCGAACGCTCGCTGATACCGTTTGGTCTGCACCATATTTTCTACTCGCCATTCTGGTACGAATTTTTCAGCTACACAAACAAAGCTGGAGAACTTGTCCGCGGTGACCAGCGAATTTTCATGGCGCAGATTAAAGACGGCGTTCAGTTGACTGCCGGAACATTTATGACGGGTAAATATCCGTTTATGATGTTCGGTCTTCCTGCCGCAGCGCTGGCGATTTATCATGAAGCAAAGCCGCAAAACAAAAAGCTTGTCGCCGGTATTATGGGTTCAGCCGCGCTGACATCTTTCTTAACAGGGATTACTGAACCGATCGAATTCTCATTCTTGTTCGTTGCACCTATCCTGTTTGCGATTCACTGTGTATTCGCCGGATTGTCATTCATGATGATGGACATTCTGAATGTCAAGATCGGAATGACGTTCTCAGGCGGTTTGATCGACTACTTCCTGTTCGGTATTCTGCCAAACCGCACGGCATGGTGGCTTGTGATCCCTGTCGGTCTCGTGCTGGCTGTGGTCTACTACTTCGGATTCAGATTTGCGATCCGCAAATTCAATTTGAAAACGCCGGGCCGCGAGGATGAGGCTGCAGAAGCTCCTGAACAAGGCAAAGAAGCAGCCGGCGATCTGCCGTATGAAATTCTTGAAGCCATGGGAGATCAAGAAAACATCAAGCACCTTGATGCATGTATCACAAGACTTCGCGTGACAGTCAACGACCAGAAGAAAGTTGACAAGGAGCGCTTGAAAAAACTTGGCGCATCAGGCGTACTTGAAGTCGGCAATAACATTCAGGCGATCTTCGGACCGAGATCAGACACCTTAAAATCACAAATGCAGGATATCATGTCAGGACGTACGCCGCGCCCTGAAAAAGCTCCGGAAGCCGCTGAGGAAGTCGAGCAGCAGATTGAAGAAGTCATGGTCGAACCTCTTCAAAATGAAGCGGGTGAGGAAGTCTTTGTTTCACCGCTGGCAGGAGAGCTTCATCCGATTACTGATGTACCTGACCAGGTATTCTCAGGAAAAATGATGGGCGACGGCTTCGCGATTCTTCCTTCAAAAGGCACGGTCGTTTCTCCTGTAAGAGGAAAAGTGCTCAACGTCTTCCCGACAAAGCATGCGATCGGCCTGCAATCTGACGGCGGTAGAGAGATTCTGATCCACTTTGGAATTGATACCGTCAGCTTGAAAGGCGAAGGGTTCACATCGTTTGTTTCAGAAGGAGACCGCGTTGAACCGGGCCAGAAGCTGCTCGAAGTCGATATTGACAAAGTGAAGGATCAGGTGCCTTCCTTGATGACGCCAGTCGTTTTCACAAACCTTGAAGAAGGCGCTGCTGTAAGCTTAGTGGCGGAAGGAAATGTCAGCCTGAAGCAGGACGAAATCGTCCGCATCGAAAAATAAATTCACAAAATGGCCGTACTTGTCAGATGACATGTACGGCTGTATGATATAATATTGTGAATGTATTAAAGCTTTAAATTAAAAGGAGATTGATAAAAATGGCACAAAAAACGTTTAAAGTAACTGCAGACTCTGGTATCCACGCGCGTCCAGCGACAGTTCTTGTACAAACTGCGAGCAAATATGATGCAGATATCAATTTGGAATATAACGGAAAAACCGTAAACCTTAAATCTATTATGGGTGTTATGTCACTTGGTATTGCTAAAGGTGCTGAAATTACGATTTCTGCTTCAGGCGCTGACGAAAATGATGCTCTTTCTGCACTGGAAGATACAATGAAAAGCGAAGGACTCGGCGAGTAATGCTTGAATTGAAAGGAATAGGAGCTTCAGCCGGTATTGCGATCGCAAAAGCATATCGGCTTGAGGAGCCTGATCTCACGGTTGAAAAGAAAAACATCTCTGATTCTGAGGCGGAAGTAAATCGTTTTGAAGAAGCCGTCGAGCAGTCGAAAAAAGAGCTGGAAACCATTAAAAACCACGCTTTGAAAGAGCTTGGCGAAGATAAAGCTGAAATCTTTTCAGCACATCTTTTAGTATTAAGCGATCCTGAATTGTTAAACCCGATCAAAGACAAAATCAAATCAGATTCCGTCAATGCGGAGTTTGCTTTGAAAGAAACGGCTGACATGTTTGTCACGATGTTTGAGTCAATGGACAATGAATATATGAAAGAACGCGCTGCAGACATCCGCGATGTCACAAAGCGGGTCACAGGACATCTTCTCGGTGTTGACATTCCAAACCCGAGCCTGATTTCCGAAGAAGTCATTATCGTTGCCGGAGACTTGACTCCATCTGACACAGCGCAGTTAAACCGTCAGTTTGTTAAAGGGTTTACAACGGATATCGGCGGACGGACTTCCCATTCAGCCATCATGGCTCGCTCATTGGAAATTCCTGCGGTTGTCGGAACAAAAGCGGCGACGAAGGAAATTCAAAACGGCGTAACGGTGATCGTAGACGGCATCAACGGCGATGTGATCGTTGATCCTGCTCAAGACGTCATCAGCCAATACGAAGAAAAGCACCAAAAGTTTTTGGAGCAAAAAGCGGAATGGGCCAAGCTTGTCAACGAACCAACTGTCACAAATGACGGACACCATGTTGAACTTGCCGCAAATATCGGCACACCTGATGATGTGAAAGGCGTCCTTGAAAATGGAGGCGAAGCCGTCGGACTTTACCGTACAGAGTTTCTTTACATGGGCAGAGACCAGCTTCCAACTGAAGAGGAGCAGTTTGACGCCTATAAAACGGTGCTTGAGCGTATGGAAGGCAAATCCGTTGTCGTCCGTACCCTTGATATCGGAGGAGACAAAGAGCTTCCATATCTTGAACTGCCGAAAGAAATGAATCCTTTCTTAGGATACAGAGCCATCCGTCTTTGCCTGGATGAGCAAGAGATTTTCAGAACGCAGCTGCGCGCGTTACTTCGGGCAAGTACATATGGAAACCTGAAAATTATGTTCCCGATGATTGCGACGGTCAATGAATTTAGACAAGCTAAAGCGATTCTAATAGAAGAAAAAGAAAAGCTGCAATCTGAAGGCCAGAAAGTATCCGACGACATTGAAGTCGGAATGATGGTTGAAATTCCGGCTACAGCGGTAATCGCTGATCAATTTGCGAAAGAAGTCGACTTCTTCAGCATCGGAACGAACGACCTGATTCAATACACAATGGCCGCAGACCGGATGAATGAACAGGTATCTTACCTTTATCAGCCATACAACCCTGCGATTCTTCGCCTGATTACGCTTGTGATTGAAGCGGCTCATAAAGAAGGCAAATGGGTTGGCATGTGCGGTGAGATGGCCGGCGATGAAATTGCGATCCCGATCCTTCTCGGCCTTGGCCTTGATGAGTTCTCAATGAGCGCAACATCCATCCTTCCGGCGAGAACGCAAATCAGCAAGCTTTCTAAAAAAGAGACAGAGTCATTTAAAGAGAAGATTTTGTCAATGAGTACGACAGAGGAAGTTGTTCAATTCGTTAAAGAAACCTTCACTCTCTCATAAATCAAACCTGCAAGCCCGGGCGGTATATTCCGTCCGGGCTTTTTGTATTGCACAGAATGAGGCTTGTTTTGACGGGGATACTACAAGTTAACATCTGATAAAATGGAGGCTTTTTGTATGTCAAAACAACAGGTCAAGGCAGGGGATCAAGTATATGTCATTTATCGCAATCCGCATGCTGCAAATGTTGCCCATATTAAAGAAGCGGAGGTTGTCGAGCATCCGCTCCATGAAGGCGAACTGGCGCTGTTTCTGTTTGATACATACCACGCGTTCGCCGAGGATGACGCCGTTTTTTCCTCATATGAAGAGGCGGAGCGGCTTTATCGTGAATTGTTTGACGAGGCCTAGCATTTCCCCGTATATCGTACATCGTTCATGCAAAAAGTATGGGAAACGACAAAAAGGATGTGTCTCTTTTTAATGGTTAAACCGTTTGTCCCCCAGCTTGTCTACATTGAACCGAGAGCGTTGGAATATCCCCTCGGCCGAAAACTGAAAGACAAATTTGCTAATATGGGCCTGGAGATTAGAGAAACCACTTCCCATAATCAGGTGAGGAATATCCCGGGAGAAGGCCACCTGCAAAAATACCGGAACGCAAAGTCAACCCTTGTCATCGGCGTCAGAAAGACGCTGAAATTCGATTCATCAAAACCGTCCGCAGAATATGCCATCCCCTTTGCGACTGGATGCATGGGTCACTGCCACTACTGCTACCTGCAGACGACGATGGGAAGCAAGCCTTATATCAGAACATATGTCAATGTTGAAGAGATTCTTGATCAAGCTGATCAGTACATGCAGGAACGGGCACCGGATGAGACTCGGTTTGAAGCTTCTTGCACATCTGATATCGTCGGAATCGATCATCTGACACATACACTAAAACATGCAATTGAACATTTTGGGAGGTCTGATCTCGGCAAACTGCGCTTTGTCACAAAATTTCATCATGTCGACCATTTGCTTGATGCAGAACATAATGGCAAAACGAGGTTCAGGTTTAGCGTCAATGCCGACTATGTGATTAAACACTTTGAACCCGGTACATCTCCTTTGGATCAACGGATCGAAGCCGCGGTAAAGGTGGCGGAGGCGGGCTACCCGCTCGGATTTATCATAGCGCCCATCTACATTCATGACGGCTGGCAGGAAGGATACAGAGCCTTGCTTGAAAAGCTGGATTATGCTCTGCCCCGGCATGTCAGACATGACATCACATTTGAAATGATTCAGCACAGATTCACCAAGCCGGCCAAACGTGTCATTGAAAAGAATTACCCGAAAACAAAGCTCGAACTTGACGAAGAAAAACGCCGCTATAAATGGGGAAGATATGGAATTGGAAAATATATTTATCAACAGGATGAAGAAGCCGAACTGCGCACTGCGCTCGAAACTTATATCGACAAGCATTTTCCTGAAGCGAAAATCGAATATTTCACATGACAGAGCATAAAATGAGAAAATCAAACCGGGAAACTCCTGAAAATCAGGAGTTTCCCAGTTTATGATTTAAAAAAAGGATTTTTCCACTCCATTAACACGCCGTAATGAAGCGATTCTTCATCTTCAAGATAGTCCGGGATTACGCAAAGAGGCGAACGGCCGCATTGAAGAAGAAATGAAAGGACGGGATCGCGTTTTTCTCCCCGCAACACCGCCTGCACATATTGTTCCGGAGACAGCTGCTCGGCAGACTTGTGGTAGTGTGGTATGCGTCCGCCTCCCAACAGCCGCTCAAGCCCTTTATCAACCGTCAATTCATACATCGTCTGCATCAGCCATTTCCCGATTCCAAGCTTCCGATGATCTGGAGAGACGGAAATATCAACGACATAAAGCGAGTTCCCATTGTTTTGGTGTGTGCGGATGTATCCGCTGTCTGTCACCTCATCCCAGTTGTGATGCGGTCGGCTCGGGTCAAAGTCGATGATAAGCCCTGTCATGGAGCCGATAAGGCGGCCTTCTGCAACAGCGCATACAGCTCCTTCCGGAAAAATATCAATATGGGAGCGAAGCTGTTTTTTATTCCATAAAAGGTCTGCGGGAAAAGGTGCGGGAAAGCATTCTCTCTGCAAAGACATCAGCGCAGGAATATCCTCAGGCCGATAATTGCGGATTTCAACCTGCTGAAAAGAAGTACCGTTATTAACGTAAAATTGTTTATGGATCCCCCATCACTCCTTTGCTTATTTCCTTCATTATATAGCGTTTTGACCCCTGTCTTAAACAATCAATAATCCAAGCCGATAAAAAAAGTATGAAAGTGTGTGTAAGGGAGGGATTCGCATGTTTAAAAAACTGCACATTAAAATTGCTGGATTCGTTGCTGTCATCCTGATTGTGACGGTGATCGTTCTCCAATTGTCAACCACGTTCATTTTGAAATCCATGCTTCAAGAAGAAGCGAAGGACTCCACTTCTAGTCTTCTCAACGCGATTAAAGGAAACATCGAGCTTCAACTAAAGAACTACGAAATCGCCTTATCCCGTATGAGTGACGGCCAAATGAGCCAGTCATTTGTCGGGGTAAACGGTAAGGAATTAAAAAATCTTGTTCTCGATGAATTAAAGCAGATAAAGGATAAAAACGAGCATGTCAACTTTGCATATATCGGGACAGAGCAAAAAGAAATCTTTATATATCCGGAAACATCATTTGATAAAGATTTTGATCCGACAACCCGCCCGTGGTATACATTAGCGGAAAAAACACCGGATCAAGTCGTTTGGACTGAACCGTATCAAGATGTCGTATCAGGAGACATGACGGTAGCCGCAGCAAAAGCCATCGTTGTCAACGGCAAAGTAAAAGGCGTCATCAGCTTTGACATTTCGCTAAAAGCATTAAACGAAATCATCAATGATCAAAAGGTCCCTTATGACGGCTACGCCTTTTTGATCGACCAAAATGGAACCATGCTGGCTCACCCGTCAAAACAAGGCAAAGATATGTCAAAAGATAAGATGTACAAAGACATTCCTTCCGCAAAAGACGGGATCAAGCTTGGCAAAGACAATGTCATCGCCTATCAAACGATCGACGGCACAGGCTGGAAAGTCGGCACGCAGTTCCAAACCGATAAACTGCTCTGGGTCGCTCAGGAAATGAACAAAATTGTGCTCATCATCTCAGGTTTAGCCTTGGTGGTTGCGATTGTTCTGAGCTACTTCCTGGCCAAAACCAT